>JBAZZQ010000001.1:0-189261 GCA_041658725.1 Phycisphaerae bacterium
ATCACATCCTCCGTTTGCGGACGGCGGTCAAATCCGGTCGATGGGAAAACTTTTGGTCGCATTACCTTTGCCTCAAAGATTCTGCATAAGGACTACGTAAAATGAAAACTACACCCAATTGATGTATAAGCTCATCATCCGTCGGTAAACGATATTCCGGTCCCCATACCAGATAGCCACCTCGATCTATCAAAAAATACGCCGGATTTCCTCTGATTGCATAATCAAGCCACATTTGATTCGACACCATGCCTGCCGGAAAACTGTATTCATGTTTCTTTAAAAACTTGCTCGTTTCTTTTTTATCTCCTCCCGCACAAGTAATCACTACTAATCCTCTGGCTTTATAGGTGTCATGGATTTTTTGTAGTTCGGGAAACGATTTGATACAGGGATGGCAGTGAGTATTCCAGAAATCTAACAGTATGACCTTATTCTTGAGATCGTTGTTCGTCAATGGCGGGCTAATCCACGATTCCATGTTGATTGCAGGCGCAAGGGCATGTTTGCCGCCCTGATAGGTTTGCTCAAATTTCTTTATCGCTAACTGCATGTTCGACCAAGGCACATGGGACAGTTTACGGCGGACATGGGGAATCATACCGCCCAAGAAAGGTTCCTTAACCTGATAGGTAACGTAATACTCCTTAACCTCCTGCCACAGCCACAGGATACCCGGGTCTTGTTCCCCCATTTTATCGTCGGAAATATCATAAGCCGTTCGATACAAAGTTTCTGCTAAATAGTCATCAAGATGCATGATACTCTTTTGGGCATCACCTTCCCGCAGCATTTTGGATATTTCTAATAGCACCCTTGCTTTTTCTGCATATTGGAATCGTTCTTGGTGACGTCTAGCGGTGTGTACTATAAACATTCCCAGTAAACAGAACGCAATCATGCACCAAACATGACTGAATACGATACATGTACGCAGTTTTCTGCGCTTATACAGAACAATACACCAGAATGGAATCAATAGAAGCGTAGCGATTATAATGAAGGGTATAAGCAACAATATTTTTTGCATCATTTGTAAACTCCCTGTTTTGCTTCAAGCAACACTGATAGGCTGACCAGTAGCCGCATTATAAGTGTCTTTCGTGTATGAGTCAAACTTTGCTGTGTCTCTCTTCCCATGGGGTGCGTCAAGATTTTAGGGCATGATACGAGCCGCGACCGTGAGGAAGCGGGTGACAAAAATAATTTACCCGCTCCCTCACGGTCGCGGCTCGTAGAAGTTCACCTCGCCTAAAGATATCGGCACACCCGTGCGTTGGGGTGTGATTAAAAATTCTGGCAAGGCCAAAAACAGATAGGCGCAATGGGGGCAAACGCTGTATAACGATTAAAATACTGCCTGACGGTGTAGTCGGGCAGGGTTATTCGGGAAATCCCGGCTTAAAGAAGGATAACCGTCAGGTAACATTTTATGATCGCTAATCCATTGATCACCGATCCATTCGGAATCATTACCGTTCTTTTGTGTATCGAGGGGATTATTTTTTACCTGGCGGAACATCGGGCGACCCGGAAAGTTCTCGATGTCATTCCTTCGATGTTCTGGATTTATTTTTTACCGCTGGTGGCGACGACGGTTCACCTTATACCGCAGGAGAGCGAGGTTTATCCCTTCATTTCCAAAAATCTGCTGCCGGGGAGTTTAATTTTGCTGCTGATCTCGGTGGATGTTCGGGCGATCCTGAAACTGGGGAAAACGGCTTTGCTGATGATGTTCGCCGGCAGCGCGGGGATCGTTCTGGGGGGACCAATTGTACTGCTGCTGTTCCAACGATGGTTGCCGGTGGGAATTTGGTCGGGGTTTGGGGCACTCTCGGCGTCGTGGACCGGGGGCAGCGCCAACATGCTGGGGGTCAAGGAAGGGCTTGGCACTCCCAACGAAATTTATACCCTCATGGTCGTGGTGGATTCGATTGTTCCGTATATATGGATGGCGATACTGATCGCGTTGGCGGGGTATCAGACCGGTTTTGATAAATGGAATCGCTCGAACATTACGGTCATGCACGATCTGAATAAAAAAATCGCCGGGGTGGAAAAGAGAAAATCCGAACCGCTGACCTTGAAATTCACAGCCTTGATTTTTGCCGTGGCGTTTGCCGGTTCGTATCTATCCACCAAGATCGCCCAACTGCTGCCCGAAGTTAAAAATGCCATCGCCACATATACCTGGATGATTGTCATCGCGACCACGGTGGGGATACTGCTGTCGTTTACGAAGGCCAAGAAATTGGAAACGTTCGGGGCTTCCAAAATCGGATATGGGATGTTGTATTTTGTTCTGGCGTCGTTCGGGGCGAGAGCCAGCCTGACCGATATCCGAACCACACCGATTTTAATCGCGGCGGGTATCGTGTGGGTGATGATTCACGCATTGTTTGTTTTGGCAGCAGCCCGAGTGCTGAGGGCGCCGTTATTTCTGGCGGCGGCCTCCAGTCAGGCCAATATCGGAGGAGTGGCCTCGGCACCGGTGGTGGCCGAGGCATATCAGCCGGCATTGGCGCCGGTCGGACTCCTGCTGGCGATTTTGGGTAACATCATCGGAACGTACCTGGGGATCATCTGCGGGCAGTTGTGCAAGATGGTAAGCCGATTCTGATTCATTTTTTGGCCGGTTGGGCGGGCAGTAGACTCAAATATCTGATTTTCCAGGCATCATTTTCCTTGACGAGGATAACCAGGATTTTGATGGGATGAGGAAAATCAGGCCGGGAGGCGGGGAAAGCGACCTGGATGGTTTGTGGAATTGACGAGGCAGCGTTGGCGAACGTCCGAAATTTCGGTTCGGCGTAATTAATGTACCCGGCGTAAAAGTTAATGACGGCGGCCCAGATGCCGGCGATTTCCTTGCGGAGTAAATTCAATTTTTCACCGGGGATGTCCGATGGTTTTAGGCCGTAGGGGCTGAGCATGGCGGTCAGGGATTGATTTGAACCATGCATGGAGATCGAGCGAAGGGTTTGTTCGGCTTGCCTGGGGTTTGTGTGTTCCTGGATTAAGAAGGTTTCCAGGTCTCGAAGAATCGTGCGGGCTATTTGTTCGGCGGCGAGTCCATCGGACGAAGGTTGTGTGGTGGATCGGGTCGCCGGCTGCGATTGTGGACCGGCGAACACGGCGGGGGTAAAAATTTGACCGAGGACGATTGCATTAATCACGATCAACACGATTCTGGTTGTAGCTGAGGTTAATATGCTCATTTTTAATTTTTGAAATCCTTATCACCCGACTTACCCATTGTCAGGCTACCCAGACATGATATTTAATAAGGCTGACAAGTTCAATAGTTTGCGTCTGACTATTTTTAAGAAAAGAACCCCCGATTACCATCGGGGGCTAGTGTTCCATTGCTGATAATATCGTGTATAACAGGTCTTTTGTGGATTTTGACGTTTCAGATTTTAATAAAATTGTTATAATGTATTATGACATCATATAGGGAGTGCGGAAATGACAGAATCGGGTCATGGTCCTGACCACCGCGACCGGTCGGAAATTATCTGGATCGGCCAATCCGACTTCGATCCTTATCGGGATCGTTGTGCGGACGATTTTGGCATTTTGGATTTTGTTGATTTTTATGACGCTCTTGCGGAGATACTTACCGGTCTGAAGACCAAGGTATTGGTTGTCAACGCCCTGGTGTGCGGTCCGGAACTGAAAGACGTGATAAAAACTATTATTTCCCAGGGCCTTTGCGAAGAGGTTTGCGTCTACACCACCGCCTCGAAAACCAACCGCTATTCTCCCAACGGCGACGTGCGAGTAACCGTGGTGGAAAATCCAGAGCAATTATTCAACCGGTTAAAAACAGCACTGCGTAAAGGCGCCGAAGAAATAGGAACAATTGCAGACCCTTCAATCGTCCATTGGCCTGCAACTCCGCCGCCAATCGAACAACCTAAGGAAACAACGGCTGTAGAAAAAAACAAAAAAGAACAGATCCCAATCAAGCCGGCGGAACAACCATGCGAAACTCCCGTAAAGGAATTTCAGGCAGCCGAATTAACGCCGGAGGAGCTTGCGGCCCTGCTGGGACCGGAATTTAAGACGGAAGAATAAAATGATACTCGACACGGAAAAAATAACTCAAGTCGGTAAAGTCCTTCTGGTAGCCGGGGAGCAGGAGCTTGCCGACCATGTGGAAACTATTTTGCCGTGGACCCAGGTTGTGCGGGAAGAATCGCTCCTCGCGGCTCTGTTGCGGATGCCTAAGGAAAATTTCGATCTGGTCCTGGTCCGCGTTCCCCGATTGGCCGGTGAGATGGATTCGGCGTTACGTAGTTTCCGGCGGGTGGTGGTTGCGGTCAAAATCATTCTTCTTACCGATTTTTTTGAAGAACCGCTGGCTCTGAAATTAACGCAGCGGGGACTGGCGGAAGATTATCTTATTCTACCCCTGCACCCGAAAGAGCTGGAACTGGCGGTAAGGAAATGTTTTCCCCAGCCGTCTGTCGTACACGTCAAGCCGGCCGAATCAGTGCCGTATTCACGCCTGATTACCCCCCCCACCGAATCGACCAGCCCGGCGGATACTCAGCAACTCCTGGTCAGGGAGGTTACCGAACTGATCAATTCCGCGGAACTTGGTTTGAAGGAGTTGCTGGAACGCATTTGCTGGTCTGCGGTTTTTCTCTGCAAGGCCCGCGGAGCCAAAATCACCGTCGGTTCCGACTCGGCCCGCGTTGGACAGGAAGAAAATTATGATTGTGTCATGCCGCTGACGCAAAGCGGAAACGAAATCGGAAAACTGGAGCTTTCCACCGGTCCAGGGCAGATATCCTGTTCAATGGTGGCTGGATATCTTGAACAATTAATTCCCGGCCTCATTCGGCTGGCGTCTTCGCGGGGTAAATTGCAGGAACTGGCCAATACCGATCCGCTGACCGGTTTGGCCAATCGCCGACAGATGCAGGAAGTGATCGACAATCTCATCGCCCGAGCCAAACAGGAGCGATTCCGTGTAACCCTCGTGCTTTTCGATTTCGACGATTTCAAGCATTATAACGACGCCTACGGCCACGGAGCGGGCGACGAAATCCTGCGAGAATCCGGCATGCTGATCAAACGCTGCATCCGCCGTCGAGACCTGGCGGCCAGATTCGGCGGCGACGAATTTGCCGTCGTCTTATGGGATTGGCAGGAACGACGAATGCCCAACAGCGAGCATCCGCGATCCGCGATGGTCATCATGGAACGGTTCAGAAAATTGCTGCGCGAACATTATTTTCCTCGCCTGGGACCGCAAGCCCAAGGGGCGCTGACGATTTCCGGCGGCCTTGCCAGTTATCCCTGGGACGCCGGTTCCGCCCAGGACTTAATCGAACGCGCCGACGGCGCGCTCCTGGAGGCAAAACGCTCCGGTAAAGACCGAATCTATCTCGTAGGCCAGGGACCGGAAGCGGTAGTTTAAGGTAAATCGATGCGGAAAATCGAATATCAAAAAATTGTGGACGCGGTCAAAGAGCTTTGCGTATCGGCGGCTCATCGTTTGCCGGTGGACGTGCTGGCTGCCCTTGAAAAGTCGATTCAAACCGAAACCGATGCGCAGGCAAAACATATTTTGAAATTGTTGGTTGATAACGCCCGTTTGGCCGATCAGGAGCTTTATCCGCTTTGTCAGGATACGGGGGTGGCGATTGTTTTTATCGAACAGGGGAATGAGGTTTTTGTTGAAGCTTCAAAAAATGATCCGCAGGCTGGACTTTTCGATGCGGTCAATGATGGGGTCAAAGCCGGCTATGAGGAAGGTTATCTGCGAAAGAGCATCGTTTACGATCCGATTAAAACTCGCCAAAATACAAATACAAATACGCCCGCGATTATTTATCACTCTTTTGTGCGCGGGGATAAATTAAAATTGACCCTCATGCTGAAAGGCGGGGGTTGTGAAAATCGCAGTCGGATTCACATGCTTGTTCCGGCGGAGGGCGAGGACGGGGTCAAAAATTTTGTGCTCGATACTGTAATGAAGGCCGGCGCCGATGCCTGTCCGCCTTTTATCGTCGGGGTGGGAATAGGAGGAAATTTTGAAATGAGCTGCCTGCTGGCAAAAAAGGCAATGCTTCGCCCGCTGGACAGTTTCCATCCCGAACCATTTTACGCCGCAATGGAAAAAGATTTGCTGGAGCAGATCAACAATCTGAATATCGGACCGCAAGGGATGGGCGGGAAAACCACCGCCCTGGCGGTCTTGATTGAAACTTATCCTTGTCACATCGCTTCTTTACCGGTAGCGGTCAATATTGAATGCCACAGTCATCGGCATTCACTTTGTGTGCTGTAAGCTTCGAATTTCGGCACGACTAAGCGAATTACAGATTTGCCGTTAGTTCTTCGATGGCGTGCTGGTCAGAACTGTTTAGAACTTTGAAATCGTTTGTGAATTGTCGCAGGGGGCCTAGCCAGTGGCTGGCTAGGGTTAGTTCAATTCGGGCGATGGCGTTCGGGGGTAATTCTTCGGTCAGCATGCCCGCTTTCTCCGCTCCCTCACGGTCGCGTCTCTTTTGGGTCGAAGATTCTGCGTCCATATAATCTGTTTGATGGATTTTGGCGTGTTGTTTTAGGAAGCTGAGGAGTTTTCCGGCACGGCAGTCGACTTCGAGGGTGAGGTGGATGGCAGGTCGGTGGAAGTACCAGGTGGATCGCTCTTTGAGCAGGTCCAGGCCGTCGCCTTTTACGGCAGAGACGCTGATGCCGATGGGTTCGTGTTGT
The DNA here is from genome assembly GCA_041658725.1 of Phycisphaerae bacterium. Lineage (GTDB taxonomy): Bacteria > Planctomycetota > Phycisphaerae > JAAYCJ01 > JAAYCJ01 > JBAZZQ01. The sequence goes on from JBAZZQ010000001.1 coordinate 6,733, forward strand.
TTCAGGATTTTTACGACGGCTTCCGGTTCGGCGAGGGCGTCAATTTTATTGAAGACGGTAATAATGTTTTTTTCGTCGCAGTTGAGTTCTTTCAGGACGTTTTTTACCGTTTGCATTTGCTGGACGGCTTGTGGGTTGGCGGCGTCGACGACGTGCAGCAGCAGATCGGCGTGGATAGCTTCTTCGAGGGTGGCTTTGAAGGAGGCGATCAGGTGGTGGGGCAGATCGCGGACGAAACCTACGGTATCGGAGAGCAGTGCGTTTCTGCCTTCGCCAAGAGGCCATTTTCGAGTGCGGGTATCGAGAGTGGCGAAGAGTTTGTCTTCGACGTAGACATCGGCACCGGTCAGAGCGTTCATCAGGGTGCTTTTTCCGGCATTGGTATAACCGACGAGGCAGATGGTAAATTGGTCTTTTCGGCTGGCAACTTCCCGGAGTTTTCGCTCGTCGATTTCCTTGAGGTCGCGTTTGAGGGAGTCGATTTTTTTGCGGACGATTCGGCGGTCCACTTCGAGTTGTTTTTCACCTGGGCCGCGGGTTCCGATACCGCCGGCGATTCGTTCGAGGTGTCCCCATAAGTGCGTTAGGCGGGGATAGGTGTATTGGAGCTGGGCTAGTTCCACCTGGAGCCGGGCTTCTTTGCTTCGGGCGTGGGTGGCGAAGATGTCCAGGATGACTTCGCTTCGGTCGAGGACTTTGCACTCGACGGTTTTTTCGATATTTTTAATTTGTCCCGGGGAAAGATCGTTATCGAAGATGACGACCTGTGCGGAATGTTTTTTTACGAGGTTGGCCAATTCGCCGATTTTTCCACGACCCATATAAAAACCGGAGTCGATTTGCGGCCTTTTCTGAGAAAGCTTGGCAACGACTTTGGCCCCCGCGGTTTCGGTCAAAGCCTCTAATTCAGCCAAATCGTCGAATTCCCGGTCCGGTAAAATTAAAGCCACCAGGACCGCTCGTTCCATTCTTACCGTTAATTCTTTACGCATTGTTTTCGTCAATAAGTCAGTTCCTCAATCAATCCGAGACGCATGCAATGCGTCTCTATAAATACATTATATTTCTTTTAAAAGTGAATACCAAGAGGTGAGAAAAATATTTCTTTATGTTGAAAATGAGGTATGGACATTTTTGATATAAATAGTATAATATTTTGTTTCAGGCAATAAGAGAAATTTTGAATATCAAGGAGTAAGTAGCGTGGCACATTCGTTATCAGCCCAAAAACGAGTCCGACAAAATGAAAAACATCGGTTGGCAAATCGCGCGGAAAAGAGCGAGCTAAAGAACGAGATCAAGAAACTGCTTGGTCTGATCCATGATCGGAATGTGGCAGGGGCTAAGGAATACCTGGGCAAGGTGTATAAGGTGCTTGATCATGAGGCGGCCAAAGGGGTTATTCATAAGAATCTGGCGGACCGCCGGAAATCTCGGTTGGCTCATAAAATCGCTCTTTTGGAACATCCGGCTTCGGTTGCATAATTTAAAGAAAAGAACCCCCGATTACCATCGGGGGCTGGTTTTGGGGTTGTGTTTCAATTATAATAAAACCCGCTGAAAGGCGGGTTTTTTCATGTCCACTAAAGCAGAAGAATCTGGTTTTGTTTCGCGTGCCGGTCTGAAGTTGGCTTCGGCGATGGATCACTTTAGGGTTGATCCGACCGGTCTGGTTTGTGCTGATCTTGGGGCTAATGTTGGAGGGTTTACCGATTGCCTTTTACGCCGTGGAGCTGGCAAGGTATATTCGGTAGAAACGGGGTTTGGCGTGCTGGAATATAAGTTGCGGAAAGATCCCCGTGTGGTGGTTATGGAACGGACCAATGCCCTGCATGTTCGTCTGCCGGAACTTGTCGATTTGGCGGTGATCGATTTAGGGTGGACGCCGCAACGCCTGATTCTGCCGCGCGTGAGAGAGTTGATCAAACCGGAAGGGCAGATTATTTCGCTGATTAAGCCGCATTACGAATCGGCGAAGGAACTTTTACACTTGCGCGGCGGAGTGCTGGATCCGTCGGACTCGGAAAAAGTTTTTCGGCGAATCGTTCAGGCGATTCCGGAATGGAAATTGACGGTTATAGGATGGATGCAATCACCCATTACCGGTATGGGGGGGAATGTTGAATATCTGGTGCTCCTGAAGAATTTTGGATTTTAAATTTTAGATTTTGGATTGAGGGAAAGATTCGGATAGGTGCGTACGCCTTTTTTATACGATATGCGAAGATTTACTTGCACTTTATTACGATATTACGGTATAATACACCATAATAATACGTAACACGTAATAAGGAGTTTAAAATATGAAAATTGCCGTTGCAAAAGAAATCAAACGTCATGAGTATCGCGTTGGCGCCACACCGTCGTGTGTGCAGTCTTACATTAGTTCCGGGCACAGTGTGCAGGTGGAAACGGGAGCGGGGGTGGGGGCTGGTTTTTCGGATGCGGAGTATCAGGCGGGAGGGGCGGTGATTGTTTCAGATCGGAAAAAGATGTTCGACTGGGCGGAAATGATCGTGAAAGTGAAAGAGCCTCAAGCCTCGGAATATGAGCTGTTTCACCCCGGCCAGATACTTTTTACCTACCTTCATCTGGCGGCGGATAAACCGCAGACCGAGATGCTTGTGAATCGCAAAATATCGGGAGTTGCTTATGAGACCATTCAACTGGCAGATGGGGCATTGCCGTGCCTTTGTCCGATGAGTGAAATCGCAGGTCGCCTGGCCATTCAGGAAGGGGCGAAATATCTGGAAAAACCGTTAGGGGGCAAGGGTGTGCTTCTTGGCGGAGTGCCGGGGGTTCCTCGAGGAAAAGTGACCATTCTCGGTGGTGGGGTTGTGGGTAAGAATGCGGCGCAGATGGCATTAGGGATTGGGGCGAAGGTTACGGTTCTGGATTTGTCGCATGAACGGCTGCGATATATGGATGATATCTTCGGTGGTCAAATTACCGCGTTGTATTCCAATCGAAAGAATCTTTTGGACTGTTTGAGGGAGACCGATTTGCTGGTGGGTGCGGTGCTGGTTACGGGGGCGACTGCTCCCAGACTTGTCAATCGCGAGGACCTAAAGGTTATGAAGGCGGGTTCTGTTATCGTTGATGTGGCGGTGGATCAGGGTGGGTGTATTGAGACGACGCGGCCTACTACGCATGACGATCCTATTTTTGTTGTCGATGGGATCATTCATTATTGCGTGGCCAATATGCCGGGGGCCGTGCCGATCACTTCGACCATCGCGCTGGTCGATCAGACACTCCGGTATGGATTGAGTATTGCCAATAAGGGTCTGGTTCGCGCGGCGGGTGAAAATTTGGCTTTAAAACTTGGAATTAACACATATAACGGATATATTACACATCCGGCAGTGGCCAAATCGCTTGGAATAGAGTATCGAGAGTTTAAGGCATGACCCTTGACCAACTTGACTGGCAGATTATTGATGCCTTGCGTGAAAGCGGCCGGGCTTCGAACGCCCAGATCGCCCGGCGTCTTCGCGTTACGGAAGGCACGATTCGCATCCGGATCAAGAAATTGACCGATGCCGGTATTTTGCGGATTACCGGGCAGGTGAATCCGGAGTTTCTCGTCGGCCACCAGGTTGTTATGATCGGGATCAACGTCAAAGAAAGCAAATCACTCGAAAAGACCGCGCAGGCTATCGGGCAACTGGAGCATGTCAATTTTGCCGCCATTACTTCCGGACGGTATGATATTATTGCCCAGGTGATTGTCGATTCTAATAAGGGGATCATTAATTTTCTCACCCACTCGCTGGCGAAAATCGCTACGGTAAGCCGAACGGAGACATTTGTTCTGCTCAAAACTTATAACTGCTGGGCGTAGTTTAAAACTAGTTTCGGGTTTCGGGTTTGATACGCGGGGACTTGTGTGTTATACTAAGCGGCGGTTAATAACGGGAGAACTTCTATGCTGAAACACATAAGCACGGCGTTAATTGTTCTTTTATCTTTTATTTGCGGCTGTAGCGTTGGGCGGATTCCGGTTATCGGCGGCAACTCGATATCCATTACGACCGTGGATAAGAATTATTTCAACGTGATGTTGCGATTTAACCCCGTGGCGGAAGAAATGACCAAAGCGCTCAAACATCCGGTGGTCATTTTGAGTGACTGGGATGTTCATTCGATCAAGGTTCATCTGACGGATAATAAAAGCTATTATCATTTGCTTTATCTGAACCCGGTGGAATTTTGGCGGGTTAGTGAAAAAGAAAAATTAACGCCGATTGCGCAGCGGGTCAATGCGGCGAGCGAATCCAGCGAGGTAGGTTTGATCGTTGTAGCCAAGAACAGCCAGATCAAGAAAATTGAAGATTTGAAGGGGAAACGTTTTGCCTTCGGAGAGTATGAATCTCCTTACCAGTTTTATAATGTCCTGGAGTTTTTTACGGCGGAGAATTTGCCAATTTCTCTGCTGAAGGAAGTCTCGTATAACAAGGACAGTTTGTCGGTGGTCCAGAAGGTTTTGCTCAATTTGGCCGACGCGGGGGTTGTTACCCGAACATGGTGGCAGACAACGACGGATCGGTCGCTGAATCTGTCGCGGCTGCTCAAGGCTGATCTTCGCGTGATCGGCCGGACACAGGCGATGCCGGAATATACGTGGGCGGTTACGTCCGTGGTATCCGACACGCAAAAGTCGCAGATGATAAAAGTGTTGACGGAAGGACTTTCCAAAAAACCTCAGGTGCTGGCTGGTTTTGGTGCTCAGAAATTTACCGCGGTTGAAGATAAGAATTTAGAGGGTGTTTGCGAGAGACTGAGAAAGATTAAAAATCTTCCGCCCGCGCCTTTACTTCCGCCGCTGCCGTAGTCTTGTAGGGTGCGTCTGGACGCACCGCTTTGTGGCTTCGGTCAGGAATTGGTGCGTCCAGACGCACCCTACAGGACTACAGGACTTGTTGGGTATTTTGTCCGAGCAAGTCGATATATGCTCCTTCGATTAGTTGAGAAGATAAAATCCCAAGTTTTCCGAGTAAATCATAAGCAATCGAAACCCCTGCCTCGGACGATTCTCCCTCAGCTAACACCACCTCAAGCTCGAGGAAGTAACCCAATCCCTCAATTCTATCAAGGTGAACCCGAGTTCTGCCTATGAGGAACAAGGTACGATGTTTGCGAACACGTCCGATTTGACCGTACCCCAATGATAAAGCCTCTCTTAGAGTGTCGGGTGTTGCAGTAGGTGCGATGATATAGAATGACTCTTTCGGCCCGGCTTGGTTTGCACGACGGTAGAAAATAAGCTGGCCTTCAGTAGCTGAGAAAACGCGGAGCTTCATTCTGCCGTTTGCGCAGGCAAAGAAAGTGTCGTCTTGCCATAGTTCAGTGGGGCCGTGGTCAGAAAGTTCCGCAACTTTCATTGCTAATGTTTCAAGACTTTCTATTCTTGCTTTGATTTCTATGTTTCGTGCCATGTGTTTATATTCCTAACGTTAAGGATTAGCTTGCGGTATCATAGTTGATCATTTTCCTTTTGCCCAATAACGGTTTCATCATCGAAAAATAATCACACAAAAATTTGGCGCATCTCGACACCCTGCAAAACTTCCTCAGTTGTCGTCGAGGGCGGTCATTCCCTTCAAATGGGCTATATCGCCCCAAGTGTCCAATCGCCATCGGTCCGTGGACACAGCAAAACAGTTGATTGCGGCATTGAACAACGAGAACCGCCGGGGATCAGTCAACGGAATGCAAAGGGCGTGATAGAAAAAGCTGTTGAGTACCCCACCATGCGCCACGATCAGGACGTGTTGTCCTGAGTGGCGGCTAGCCAGTTTAACGCCACACGCCACGCAACGCTCGTAGCGATGCTTCGCGCTTTCCCCACCGGGTAACTCATAGTCTGGATCCCCAGAGTCGAATGCCATCCACTCCTGCGGGTATTTCTCACGGAATTCCAACTTGGTCATCCCTTGCATGATACCCAAGTGACGTTCTCTGAGACGCTCGTCTGCGTTTACGGGTAGTCCCAGCCGTTCCCCAATTATATGCGCCGTCTGCATGGCACGGCCAAGATCGCTGCTGTAGAGAACCTCTATGCCTCTACCTGCAAGGCCCTCCGCAAGTGCTCGTGCCTGCTGAAAACCAGACTCGGTCAAGGGGCTATCGAGATGGCCTTGTTGCTTGCCAACAAGATTCCATTCGGTTTCGCCGTGTCGAACAGCAAAAAGAATCGCAGGGTCCTTTTTAAGCATCGTCTGCTCTCATAACTATGGATATATTATAGATTCTTCATAATATCTATGGACCGCAAAACTGCGGTATAAGACACCGATTATCTTCGGACATAACCTTTATTGTCAGTCTGATTCCCTTTGAAACGAATCGCTTACGATAACAGTATTGTAAATCCTTTTATGTGCGGATCAAGGTTTTTTGTCGGCTCTGCTTCCTGTGTCGGCTGGTGCGGTCGAGGGGCATAAAAACCTGGACGATGATCCTCCAGCTGGAAGCACGCTCCCTTACGGTCGCGTCTCTTTAAAGAAGATTCAATTCATGTGCAGCATGGACTTGGGGGATGAAATCGCCTGGTGATGTTGATTGGGCAGCAGATGCCATTGGGCTAGTTGCGATCTTCCCGCGCGTTTGGCGGCATACAGTGCCTGGTCGGCCAAGTTTAAAAGCTCCTGGTGCGTGACGGTCGGGGGGACGGTGGGAAAGGTGGCTGAACCCATCGAACAGGCGATGTTAAAACGCTCGCCGCCTGAGACCAGAGGGGAAGATTTTAAGACCTCAAAAATTCGATCTGTGAGCACCGTGACCTGATCGGCGGGAGTATCCGGCAGAGCGATCAGAAATTCATCCCCGGCATACCTGGCTACCAGGTCACTATCGCGGACGGAATTTTTGAGCACGGATGCCAGAAATTTCAACGCATTATCACCGGCGAGGTGGCCATAACAGTCGTTAATCAATTTGAAGTGATCCAGGTCCAGGAAAATCACGCTGAGGGGTTTGTCGGTTCGTTTGGCGAAGGCAAAGGCCTGGGTCAGCCATTGGTGCATGTATCGTGGATTGGCCAGAGTGGTCATCGGATCGGTCATGGATAATTGACGAAGTTCACTATTGTTATTTTTGAGTTGATCCATTTGTTGGATCTGTTCGACCAGCAGGGATCGCAAATGGGTTATCGATTCGAAGAGTTCGTCGGTATGGCGTTTTCGTTTGACCAGCGTTAAAATATAAGAAAGCAGGATCGGCAGAGGTGTGTTGGGGTCCATAACAAGATCGATATTAAGCTCCAGACCGGCGAGGATATTTTGTGGATCGTTTTTTGCAGGCATCCAGACGATCGGAAGATGGCCTGATACGTTAATAGAGCGGAGAATTTGCGGCAGATCGGTATTATCCACATCGATAAGGTTTTCCCCGACTATAATCAGATCGAATTTTCCCAGATGGGCTTCGGACAGGATTTGCTGGTAATCCTGGGCGAGGAACGTCCGTAATCCCGCGGCTTGCAGTTTTGGCTCGAGGTTTCGCAAGTGGCCGCCGGATACATCGACCAGCAAAATTTTTATCGGTTCGACAAAGCTCATTAAACTCCCTTTCAAAGCCGTCCAATCACTACGGTTCTAAATTCTCTCTCTATATTTAATTTAAAATACAAGTGACTCGAAGTGCAAATTTCAGGGGAATTTCATTCATTTTTGGATACGTAATGTTAATATGGGATATTTGTGAAGGTCTGGTAATAAAAAATACTCACCCGCTCCCTCACGGTGCGGCTCTTATCTTGGCCGATTTAAAAAAATATATGTTTGATTGGAGTTGAACTTTTGCGTCTGGACCGGTAGTATAGAGTTATTGTTCATTTTTGATTTGAAAATTGAAAGACCGGGGTGTAGCTCAGTTTGGCTAGAGTGCTTGGTTCGGGACCAAGAGGTCGCAGGTTCGAATCCTGTCACCCCGATTTCTTTTAAATCCGCACAATCTTGTGGTTTCAAACAATTCTTCCTATTAAAATTCGTTTTTTCTAATGGATTTGGAATATATGAAGGTTAATCGAGAAAGAATGGTTAAGGATTTTCGGGCGTTGGGGCTTAACGCGGGCGATGTGGTTATTGTCCACAGCGCATTGTCGAGCCTGGGAAGAGTGGAAGGTGGGGCCAAAGAAGTGATCTTGGCCTTGCAGGAAGTCCTGACCTCGTCGGGGACATTGGTGATGCCCAGCTTCGGGGGAGGCAGTCCCTTCGATGTTAAAAATACCCCGTCCGGGCTTGGGGCGATTACGGAAACTTTTCGCAAATACCCGGGAGTGGTTCGAAGTTCTCATCCGACCCACTCGATAGTAGCCTTAGGACCGCTCGCGGAGGATTTAGTAAAGGATCATTTGAAAAGCCCTACTGCCTGCGGGCTGGAAACCCCTTACGGACGGCTTTGGAAGGCTGGCGGGAAGATTTTACTTCTGGGGGTAGACCAGGATCGCAATACAATAATGCATACGGTCGAAGAGATGGCAGAGGCGTCTTACCTTTCCGATCATGAAGGAAAATACAAAGATGAAAGCGGCGAGATTCAAATTTTAAAACTCAAGCTCTTTCCCGGTCCGCACCGGCATTTCATCGGCCTTGATTCTCTTTTACAAAGCAAAAATATCGAGAGGGTGGGTAAGGTCGGGCAGGCGGCGGCGAAGCTCATTGATATAGAGGGCATGGTGAGGGTCATGTGCGACGAATTTAAAAGGGACCCTGCCCTGGTTCTTTGCCGAAACCCCAATTGTGATGACTGCGTAATGCAGAGAAGAAAAATACGATTGGACCGGCTAAAACAAGAAGATTTTATTTTAAGCGCGCAGGCTTCTTCCATCTCATCCTACCCGGACCAGATCGCCGAGGAGATGAACCGGGCGGGGATTTATGACCTGGTTATCGACCGGTTGTATGGCAAACCGGTCTGGATGGTGGAAGCGAAAAAGCTTAAACGTGCCTCGTCAATTTTCGCCGAGGAGGGAATCCAGGTAGGAGCGGTATATGGTTTGTCCGATTCTTTGAGCTTTGATTTATGTCTGGCGACGGCTCGGAGTCTGGGGGCAAAAGCCCTGGTGATGCCGTTGGTTGGAGAACCGGAGAGACTTTTTGAACTCGCCAGCGCATCGGGAATGGATTTGTTTTTTGAAAATACGATACAGACCTCACGGATGTGCCTGGAACAATTGAAAAAAGTCAATAAGGCCAACGTGCTTGCATTTAATCCTTCGGGTTTTGCGATCATGGGCGAAAAGCCATTTCTGGACACTTACAGCCAGTCTGCTGTGCGGCATCGCATCGGAATACTATACTTTGTTGACGCCACGTTTGGTGGAAATTATACGCTGCCGGGCGAGGGTAACGGGGAAGTAAAAGAAATGTTGTCGATCCTGCGTTGTCGGTCGTTCGCCGGCAGAGTGGTGCTCGGCACAGGACCGGGTGGGCCGGAATTTCGGGAGTTGGTCCGGGGATTTTGGAGCCTCCTGGAGACAATGTGATGAAGATTATTGATTTATCAATTCCATTGGCGGCGGGAAGAGATATCGAATGCGCCATCCCCGATAAATTGCCTCTTTACGAGGGTTTTCCCTGTGAGGAATATCTCTTCAGTTTTCATTCCCACCGGGGATGTTATTTTGAGACTTCCGCCCATTTGTTTCGGGGTGGGACGATGACTCAGGATGTGCCGGTTGAGAAATTGATGATGCCGGCCGTGGTGGCAAGGGTCTCCAAAGAAAAAACCAATCCAATCGAGCCGGAGGATATTCTTGCCGGAATGAAGGGAAATCCGCTGGCAGGGGATGGACTGATTGTCGATACGGGCGGCCGAGAGGGTTACTTTTCCCGACGCTGCGGGACTTGGATGGTCGAAAAAAAGATTTGTCTGCTTGGATCGAGTCTGAGTCGATTTGATACGGGTTTTGTAAACCCGACCGGAATCTTTGTCGAACTGTTCAAAGCGGAGATTCCTATCATCGCCGAAATACACAATCTGGAGAAAATCGACCATGAGCGGATATTTCTGATTGTGTCGCCCATGGCCATTGAAGGTGTTTGCACCGTTCCATGCCGCGTGGTGGCGATGGATGGTAATGAGCCGGAGATTGAATGGTTGACCGGACACCTACGGTCTGGACCGGCCAAATAGGACAAGAAAGAATTATCGGACCGAATTTTAGCGGTCAACTTGGATTGAGCGGTTCGGTCTTGGGATACACTCCGACGATTTTTTCCGTGATTTGCTGAAAATGCTGACCTAAAATGGCCAGTTCCACGGCGACTGGAAACGCTTTCCTTCGGAGCAGGATTGTTTTTATAATCAGGTTCCAATAAAGGAAGCGACATTTGGATACAACTCCGATGTCCCACATGCTTCGGAAAAGGGCGAAGATTTCACACCGGGTAATTCGACTGTGAATGTTTGGCCGGTACGTTCGAACGAAGGTATGAATCCTCCGGTAGTAATGTTTGGGGGAATAGATTGTGGCGAGGATTTTTTGGTATCCTTCTATAAGATTTTTTTCTCCCATGCGGGGTAAATAATTCAAACTTCCGTCCGTGTTTTCACCGCTGGAATCACCTAGCAGGCGACCTTCGGCTTCGAGTCGTTGCCACAGCCTGGTATGTGGGACGGCATTTAACAGACCCACCATTGCCTGGACGATTCCTGTTTTTTGGATGAAGGTGATCTGCCGCTGGAAGATATTTTCCGTATCGCTGTCAAAACCGACGATAAACCCTCCCATGACCTGCATGCCGTATTGGTGGATGGTTCTTACCGCCTTGGCGAGGTTGCTGGAAACGTTCTGCGTCTTTCCACATTCCTTCAGACTTTCGGTATCGGGTGTTTCAATGCCCAGGAATATCTTGTGAAAACCGGCGTCGCGCATCATTTGCATCAATTCCTCATCGTCGGCGATATTGACGCTGGCTTCTGTCAGCAGATTGAACGGGTAGCGGTGTTGTTTCTGCCATTCGATCAGCTGGGGGAGCAATTGTTTAACGCTTTTCTTATTGCCGATAAAGTTGTCATCGACGATAAATACCCCGCCTTTCCAGCCAGCTTCCCAGAGGGATTGCAGTTCCCGGATCAGTTGCTGCGGCGTTTTGGTCCTCGGGGTTCTACCGTACATGACGATGATGTCACAGAATTCACAATTGAAGGGGCATCCCCGGGAATATTGCACGGAGATCACCGCATAATCCTTCAAGCGGATGAGGGACCAGAGGGGAACGGGGGTTGATCCCATGTCGGGTTTTTCCGTTGAAGTGTAAACGGGTTGGAGATTCCCTTGCTCCAGATCGCGGAGAAACAAGGGCAGAGTCACTTCCGCCTCGTTTAAGACAAAGTGATCGACTCCCGGATATTGTTCGGCCTGGGCTGTAAAGGCGGGTCCTCCGGCGACGACGGTCTTACCGAAGGTCTTGCACCGGCTGATAATTTCCTGGGCGCTGGTTTTCTGAACCATCATGGCACTGATAAAGACCATATCCGCCCATTGGATTTGGGTATCGGTGAGTGCGGTTACATTAAGGTCAATTAATTTTTTCTCCCAGGTTTCCGGCAGCATGGCTGCCACGGTCAGCAATCCCAGGGGAGGAAAAGCCGCCTTCTTGGATATGAATCGAAGGGCGTGCTTGAAACTCCAAAATGTATCGGGGTATGTAGGATATACCATCAATATCTTCATCGAAACCTCTGCCTTTCCTGCATGTAAGGGAAATAACCTGGAAAGGCCTTTTTCGCTCACTCCCCAAGTCGCTTTACCCGTGCATCGCTATACTATAAGTTTACTATTATAGCCGAGTTTAATATATTTTTTATTTTATTTTTTTAAAATTTTGTCGATATAGGGAAAGCGGGATGATGTGGTCTGAAGGTGGCTGTATCCCCATTGAGACAGGAAAACAATTATGGTCAAGAGAACGCGAGTTATCGTATTAAATTCCGATCCTGATTACGCCGCGGAGCTTCGGTCCGACTTGCTGAACGTGGCGGGGGTGACGATAGTGGCGGAAACGGACGATCCTGCCCATCTGGGCGAGGTGATCGAGGGATTCACCTCCGAGGTGGTCATGATAAATTTGGATACGGACCCGACGGGTTTGCTGACCCTGGTGAAAGGGTTGGCGGCCAAGTACCCGAATCTATCCCTTTTTGGGATCAGCGAAAAAGAAGATGCTCAATTTATTTTGGCGTCGATCCGGGCCGGGATGCGTGAATTCCTGGTTCGCCCGTTTGATCGCCAACAACTCGTGGAATCGTTTGATCGGGTTGCCCAACAGAACCCGGAGGGAGTAAAGCAGGGACGACTCATTTGCGCGGTCGGAAGCGCAGGAGGTTCCGGGTGTACCACGTTGGCGACGAACCTGGCTTGTGAACTGGCAGCGATCGGCCAGAAAAAAGTGGTGCTGGTCGATTTGGATTTTCTGAGCGGAGACGTGGCTTCACTATTGGGCATTTCTCCGGAATTCAGCATCATCGATCTTTGCGGGAGCGACGAGGCCATCGATCAGAACATGGTTCAAAAAGCGCTCGTCAAACACAGTTCGGGGCTTTTTGTGCTGACCAGTCCCAATCGATTCATCAAGTCGCACCAACTTACCCTGGAACGGGGCGCCATGGTGATTAACATGCTGACCGACAATTTCGAATACGTGATCTGCGATGGAATTACCCGCAGCGATGCCACCAATCACATCCTTTTGGATATGACCGATACCGTGCTTCTGGTAATGCAAATGGTCCTTAATTCCGTGCGAAACGCGGATCGATTTATGCAAAAATTGGCAAGCGAGGGTTATAACCTGGATCGCGTGGAGCCGGTGATCAATCGATATGCCAAAGAGAATAGCTCTCTTTATCCGCAAGACGCTGAGGAAAAACTCGGACGCCCCATTTCCTGGATTATTCCCAGTGATTGGAAAACGGTCAGCAATGCGGCCAACGTTGGTCAACCGTTTTCGATTTTTAACCCTAAAACGGAAGTCAGCGAATCCATCCGCAACCTGGCGTTAAAGATTCACGATCCCAAAAACTTTCCAAAGACCGGAGATAAAACCAATCACGGACGGGAAAAGTCGGGGTTCTGGGAAAAAGTCCTGGGGAAATAGAAATAAGTTATTATTGTCCCAAAACCTTGGCCACCTACTGGGTTGTCCCCGAAGCCGCATCGGTTGAGTTGGGTGGTATGCTGATTTTCGCCGGAGAAATCTGAAATTGAATCTGTTGTGCCTGACCGGCAATGACAGATAGCTTCTCCGGGGATATCCGCGCCTGATCATCGGCTTTGACACGATATTCACCGGCAGGCAACTCAATCGACCATTTCCCTTGGGCATCGGTTACCACCTGCCCCATCGGATATGACCCAGACCAGTTCGATCTATAAAACTGCATCGTTTTATCGGCGACAGCCTTGCCCGACTCAAGATGTGCGATACCGCTAACCAAAGTCAGCGGCTGGTCCGGTCCCAGGAGTACCAGATCGGCCAGAGTACCGGCATCCAGCATTTTATATACCCCAGGCGCCCCAAAGGGAACCCACGCGGCATGATCGGTAATCTTACCGTTATGGCGGTCAAGATCGGCGACGATCACGTCAAAGCCGAAGCGTCGGCCGGGTTTGAGGGCGGCGACCGCGGGATAGGACTCATACACGACACATCGCCATTCATAAATCACCCTTCGGCCGGATACCGACCACTTGCAGTTGTTTTTGGTTGTGGTGACGTCCACGCCAATGACATAAGGATTGGTCTTTCCGGGATTGCGCGCACCGGCGCCAATAAAGGGAAGCCCCGGACCGGCGATGGCGACATATTGCATGGAAGCCAAGTTTGCCGGATACGTACGATCGCTCCAAGCGTGTCTGCGCTCGGCGTTGAGGCCATCGAAGTAAAGTTCCACGCAATCACACTCAGAGGAATTGGCCTTCGGGTAGTCGGGATTGGTCGGGACATGATCGTCATCGTCGACGACCACCGCAACATACACCATCTGATCCCGGGGGCTCCAGGTGACCATGAAGTAGGCTGACAGATCACGGCTCAAACGAAGATCCCCTTTAAGGTCGCTGGGACCATACGGGGCGTACGGATGGATCAAGTGGTATTTTGGAGTGTTTGTCGGCCAATCGTCGATTTTTCCATCGATGGTGATGCCATCGAATGGTTTCGCATAGACAACCGCCGCAGTTAGAAACTCGGGCAACTTCATTCGCTCCCATGCGTCCTCGCGGTCTTTATTTGAATCGATCATCTTATTACCATCGGCTGTACTAAGCGGCGGGTTCGATTGCCGAGGTGAGTCGTTTGCCGCCAGACGCACCGTCCCGACCGCTCCACCCGCGATCAGTGCGGCCACGGCACATGCGATGGCGGCGCGCAAGGACAGGCGGGTGGCGAGATTGCGGTTGGAATCCAGCAGACTCGTCACACGAGCCAACAACCGACCCTCGAACAACGCAACCGTCTGTGCCAGTGGACGTGCTGTGTACGACTCGGCAATGCGGGCCAGCAGGTCCGCGTAGCTGCGAGCGTCGGCCCCATCGGCCAGCACGTAATTATCGCAGATGTGCTCCCGTTCCTGCGTCAGACGTACACTGGCCAACCACACCAGCGGATGATAGAAATAGGCCGCCTCGATAAGCCGCTGTAAAAGGTTCGTCAGGTTATCTCCCCGCTGAACATGGGCAAACTCGTGTCGCAATACCATCCGCAATTCTTCACTCCCCGCCGACAGCAAAGATCGCGGCAAAACCACCACCGGCCGCAATATCCCTCCGCATACCGGGCTGGCAAGCCGGTCGCTTACCAACATGCGTATGCGAGTTCGCTTCACCACCAAGTGGGCCACGCCTTGCGGCGCAGCTTCAGCTTGCGCGCATAATGATCGCCAGCGTATCAACCCTACCGCCATACGCAGCAACATTGCCAGCAAACCGCCCACATAAAGCATCGCCACGGCAAATTTTATAATCGCAATTGTCGGCAATTGCGATTCGTCCGACGATTCAGGCCGCGCAGGTAACAGTTTGGCGTGATCCGTAGGTGTCTGCGACGGCGTGAACTGCGGCGTATGCTTGATGTCCGCCATTCTCAACTTATCTGCAACCGGCGTTACTTTCTTGGGTGCTTGTTCCACCGTCTGAACAACTTTAGTCCTGGCGGGCAATATCGCCAGCGTTAACTTAGGACCATACAGGATCAGACACGGCAGGACGGCGATGCCGATAAGACAATACAGCCAGACCAGATGCCGCTGCACCGCCAATCGCAACCGTCCGGTGTACACGATCAGACACGCCAACAGCGGCAACACGGTGGCCACGAAGGTTACTGCCAGCAGGTTTTGCACTACGCCATCAACCGCATTCATTATTACCTGATTCATCGTTATAGCCTCCTTTCTTAAGGATTTTGCGAATATCTTTCAATTCTTTTGGTGACACTTGCTTATGCTCGATCAAAGAGTTGACCAGAGCCGCTGGCGAGCCCTCGAACAGTCGCTCGAGCAACTCGCCGACTATGCTGCGTCGAGCCTGCCGTTGTGAGACGGTCGCTCGGTAGACATATGCACGGTCATCCACCTCGTGCGCCAGGTACCCTTTGCCTTCCAGGTTTCGCATCATGGTCAGGATCGTGCAGTAGGCCGGCGATTTGCCGGTGGCGATGGCGTCGCGAACGTCATGGACGGTCGCCTTCCCTCTGTCCCAAACGATGTTCATAATCTTTGATTCGAGCTTTCCCAGACGAATGTCCGACTGTTGTCGTGTAGCCATAAGATATATCCTCCATAATTATATATGTGTTAATATTACACCGCTAATAGATAAATGCAAGAAAAAAATAAAAAAATTGTAACCGTTCAGACAATGGGTGCCGAAGCGCGATTACTAACCCCCGACGGTAGTCGGGAGGTTCGCTCCCTGCTACCGCAGGGGATTAGTTGGTGGATAAAACCCCTATGGCCTGAACGGTTACTTATTGAATAATTTTGATCACTTCCTGATATAAATAGGGGATCGTATTTTTCTGATCCCCTTGAATATAAAATCCCTTCCCGCCACACGCCTCCGGTACGCGTGTTACCACACTTTTGTGATGCCGGAAATAATAGTTGACGCTTCCATCGTCCTTCATGGCGCCGGAGTCAAACGGTTTAAGATCAAAATCGGCGGTGATGATTCCACAAGCAGGTTGACCGGTATTACCCGCCATCGAAATGGCTTTGAGCAGGACCTCCGGTCCGGTTACTGCCGAACCGATATTCAGAACCACCCCTCCATTTTGCAATCGGGCGACCTCGCGGGTAAAAATCAAAAAGTCGCGCCCCGAACAGCCGCCCTTGGCAGACCCGTCGAAGTTCGGATGCTGATCGGTCACGTCGGTGCCAATTCCCACATGGACCGTTAGGGGAATATTGCATTGATAGGCGGCGGCGATGATGGATACCTCGGGATGGGTGAACTTAATAGGTTTTTCAACCCCCATCCGATTTTCCACCGCGCTTCTAAATTCGTCATCGCAAATAAACCGACCCAGGGCTTCACCGTACCCCAAGTGCCTTTCCTGGCCTTCGATCAGGGCGGCATTGATGTATCCCAACTCGGTGGCCATCCCGAACCGTCCTTCGGGAAGAGCGTTCGGAACATATTCGCTCGTTTCACCAATCAGGGCCAATTCAAAATCGTGAATGACCCCGGCCCCATTGGTGGCCAACAGACTGATCATCCCTCGGTGGACCAGGTCCACCACCAGTGGCCCAAGACCGTTTTTGACCAGGTGGGCTCCGGTAAACCAGATCACCGGTTTACCGGCATGGGCGGTACTGACCATGATCCGGGCAAGGTCCTTTAGGGTGGATGCTTGTTGCTCTCCGACATCATATTTCGCGATTAAAACCCGCTTGGGATCAACCAGGTTTTCCAGCTTAACCTTGTTCGTACGCGTGGAAATCGGATAAGTTCGTATACGGTGAGAGTCGAAAATTTTGTATTTACCCTGATATTGCATTTTTCTTCTCCATCATGCGAAATACAGTGTTTCGCAAATAAGATAACAAAATATGGACGGCATAGCTACATTCTTATTTTCGGAGCAATGAAACACTTGGCACACCCCTCCTGAACGATTACAATTATTTTTATTTTTCTCGACCAGTTTCGACAGATCGACAAAATCTTCGTTTGGAAGGATTTTCATGCTTAATATGGCTGGTGTGGATTGGTTAATTATTGGAATTGCGGCTTTGATTATAGGAATTTCAAAGACAGGAATACCGGGGATCGGGATTCTGGCAATTCCTCTGGTGGCGTGGGTCATACCGGCCAAGGCATCGACGGGGGTAATTTTGCCAATGCTTATCGTTGGCGATATTTTTGCGGTGATGTATTATAAGCGCCATGCGGTATGGCCTCACCTGTTTCGCCTGATCCCCTGGGCGATGGCGGGAATCGTCCTGGGTTCACTGGTGATGAATAAAATCACGGATCGCCAACTTCGTCCGATTATCGGCCTGATCGTCCTGACGATGCTGATTCTTAATTACTGGCGCAATAGCCGACAAAAGGGAGAAATTACCGTTCCAACGCAGTGGTGGTTTGCCGCGATCATTGGGCTGACGGCAGGAGTTACCACCATGTTGGCCAACGCGGCGGGGCCGATTATGGCCATCTATCTTCTGGCGATGCAACTGCCAAAAAATGAATTCCTGGGAACCGGGGCATGGTATTATCTGCTCATGAACTGCTTTAAAGTCCCGTTTAGCGCCAACCTGGGGTTGATCAATTCTCAGTCCCTTTTTTTAAATATGGTGAACCTGCCGTTGATTATGGTCGGTGCCCTTTCCGGGGTCCGGCTGGTAAAAATCATACCAGAAAAGACATTTGGACTTATTATTCAGGTTCTGGCAGCGGCGGCCGCGATTAAGTTGATTTTTGAATTTTTTTCTCATCCCTAATTTAATTTACAAAAGGAAATTGACGAAGATAACTCTGGAAGCTATATAATGTATGAAGAGATAGTCGTAAGGTGCGGCATTTTGCCAAAGTTGCCTGGTTATGAAGACGATATAAGGCGACTTCGGCCAACTGCCTGCCTGGAACCTGTTTTCCAAAATAATTCAGGAATCGTATTGTGGAAACATTAAACGGTCTCGGTCGCGAAGAAGCTATCACCAAATGTGAAATGGCGTTGGATTACACCTTTACCAACAAGGAAATTCTTCGTTCGGCTCTGACGCATGCCTCCGGAGCCTCGACTCGTCTTGAAAGCAATGAACGACTCGAATTCCTGGGCGATGCCATTCTCGGTCTGATTGTCTGCGAAGAATTGTTCAGCCGGTTTCCGGAACTGCTGGAAGGCGATTTGACGAAGATCAAATCGGTCGTGGTTTCCCGGCGTAATTGCGCCAATATCAGTATGAGTCTCAAGCTGGAGGAATTCATCCTTTTAGGAAAGGGCATGATGGGACGAGCGGCCCTTCCCGTTTCGCTTCTGGCGGCGGTCCTGGAGTCGCTCATTGCCGCCATTTATCTGGATAGCAATCTCGATACGGTCCGCAAAGTCGTCCTTCGATTAATCAGTTCCACCATTGACGAATTCTCACAATTGCACACCCATCGTAATTTTAAATCCCAATTGCAGCAGTACGCCCAGCGGGAATTGAATCTTACCCCCATTTATGAAATGCTGGATGAACAAGGCCCCGATCACAGTAAATGTTTTGAGATTTGTGTTCGGATGGGGCCGAATCGCTATCCATCCGCGTGGGGGCCAACTAAGAAAGACGCCGAGCAAAAGGCGGCGCAGAATGCCCTTGATGCACTGGGACAGTCGCAAACTAATGATAGTAATGAATGACTAAATTCTAATGTCTAATTAGTCATTGATTCGACCTTAGGATTTAGGATTTAGACATTTTTCTCAGGAGGTCTCATGAGTAATTGGTACGCGGTGATCATGGCCGGCGGCTCAGGAACCCGTCTTTGGCCGATGAGTCGCTCCGGTCGCCCGAAACAGCTTTTAAAACTTACCCCTGACGGTAAGTCGCTTCTCCAAGCCAGTGTTCATCGGTTGCTTGGATTATTCGCGAACAAGAATATCTTTATTATCGCCGCGGCAGATCACCTTCCCGCCATCGCCGAAAATGTGCCGGAAATTCCCCCGGAGAATCTTATCGGTGAACCGGTCGGTCGTGATACCGCCAACGCGGTGGGACTCGCCGCGGCGGTGCTGTCGGCCCGCGATCCGGGATGCGTCATGGGTGTGTTTACCGCAGATCACCTGATCGAGCCTGTAGATCGATTTCAATGCGCGGTTAAAACCGCATTTCAATCGGTCGAAAATCATCCGGAATACCTGGCTACGTTCGGAGTCATACCGACCACGCCGCATACCGGATTAGGTTATGTTCATCGGGGCCAGATGTTCGCTTCCGACGTCGGGTCCGTTTATAAGGTGCTTGCCTTTAAAGAAAAACCGAACCAGCAGATTGCCGCGACGTATGTAACGAGCGGTGAGTATTACTGGAATTCAGGCATGTTTGTCTGGAAGGTGTCCACAATTCTCAACGAGCTTAAAACACATCTTCCCCAAAACGCGGACCCGTTGATCGACCTTGGCCGACGGTTCGGACAAAGCGACTGGCCGGCCCTTGCCCGGTATATTTACCCCCTGTTAAAAAAAATCAGTATCGACTTCGCCGTCATGGAAAAGGCTAAAAATGTCCTGGTGGTTGAACTCGATTGCCGATGGACCGACGTGGGAAGTTGGCCTGAACTGCAAAACATCACAGGCGCCGATGGTGAAGGTAACGCGGTGCTTGCTCGCTGCCTTTCCATGATCGAATCTAAACACAATGTCATTATCAGTTCGCAGGAAGACCACTTGGTAGCTCTGATTGGAGTGGAAGATTTTATTGTCGTTCACACCCCCGACGCCACACTCGTCTGTCCGAAAGCCCAAGCCCAACAAATCAAAAATCTAGTAAGCCAGGTCGAACAGCAATACGAGAAAAAATATACGTAGAGACGCATTGCATGTGTCTCCATCATTTTATTTCAGCGTAATCTTCTGCCGATCACAGATTTCTCTTACCGCGTCAACGGCTTTCTTGAACAAATCAGGACCGGAGAACCCGGCGTATTGTCCACCGTGGGCTAAATGCGGTTCAAGGGTCATAAAGCCATCGAAACCCCCTTTACATGCGTCGGAGAGGGTCTGCTCGACTTGGCCGTCTCCCTGGCCGCAGGGGACCAGGACTTTTCCCGGTTTGCAGTCTTTCAGGTGGAAGAATTTTGTGTATTTTTTAAGGGGCAGCCAGCAAGTATTATACACGTCGCCGACTCCAAGATAGACAAAATTGGCAGGGTCGTAGCATTGGACCATTTTAGGGCCGAAAAGTTGCTCCATCAAATCGACGTTTCGTTCGGGAATATCACCGTAAATATCCGATTCGTTTTCACTGGTCAGGACGACCGGGCGTTTTTCTTTTTCCAGTAAATCGATCCATCCCCGCATTCGCGCAATGACCTCCGTGCGGTAATCGGCAATGTTTTTCCCTTCGGGGGGATAAAACGAAAAGACGCGAATGAAATTACAATTTAAAAATTCAGCCAGGTCGGCGGCTTTTTTAACGCGGTCGAGCTCGAATTGAGCGGGTTTGTCGATAGTGCTCTTGCCGATGGGCGAAGCGATGGCGGCGATTTTGATTCCGGCGTCCCCGATCATCTTTTTGATATCGCGGGTTTGCGGGTCGGCCAGATCCATGACGTTGGTTCCCCACACACTTCGCAAATCGAAATATTTCAATCCACATGCCTGTAAACCGGCAAGCTGTTCTTTAAGGTCCTTAGAAATCTCATCGGCAAATCCACTCAGCGTCGGCATATTGGTCTCCTTAATAATTTTTATTTAAATGTGAATGAGTATTCTCCAATTCCAACCTATTAAAAGCAAATATTTTTATCGTTTATCGGAAAAATAATAAAAATGCGGTATTGACGGCCAATAAGGTTTCATATATACTGGTTCAGACGTATGGGAAATTCCTGCTCCGCATGGGGCGTGTCGGTTTGAAAAAAGCCGATAATGGGCTCGGGCGTTCGCGGCGCTGAGTTCAGGCCTCCGGAAAGGACCACGGACCGCGGCCCATGGATTAAAAACCGGGTCAGGTAAAAATTGAGATGGTGGATTCTGACTCTGCTCTTTAAGATAAGAGAAGAATTACCCGGTGGTGTAATTGGTAACACAGGAGTTTTTGGTACTCCCATTCCTGGTTCGAGTCCAGGCCGGGTAGGTGATTACGAGAATTTTGGATTTTGGATTTTAGATTGTAAGACACATGGCTAAGGTGATTGAGAAAAAGGAAAAGAAGCCGGCGGCTGGGATTATCCTGGCAGCGGGTAAAAGTACGCGGATGATCACCGATTTGCCAAAGGTGCTGCATGAAGTCTGCGGTCGGCCCATGCTGGCGTTTGTGATCGACGCCTGCCGAGCGGCAGGGATCGATCAACTTTATATTGTCGTCGGATATGGAAAAGAGCAGGTAATCGAGCAATTTAAAGATGTTCCGAATATCACCTGGGTGGACCAAACGGAGCAAAAGGGTACCGGGCACGCGGTAATGTGCTGCCAGCCTTATTTGAAAAATTTTGACGGAAACTGCGCGATTCTCTGCGGTGACGGTCCGCTAATCCGGGCTGAAACCCTCAAAGAAATGCTGAATAAACACAACCAGGAACATTCATACGCCACCCTGGCAACAGCCCTTTTGGATGATCCGAGCGGATATGGACGAATCGCGCGGGATGAGTATGGAAACCTCCAGGGGATCGTTGAGCACGCGGACTGCACACATGAGCAGCGGCGTATTCGGGAAGTGAACCCGAGCTATTATTGTTTTGACTGGAAAACTCTGTCCTGGGCGTTGGGGCAGATCAAACCGGATAATGTCAAGAGGGAATATTACCTGACCGATGCCCTAGCGGAAATTATTCAAAATGGGAAAAAGGCCCTGGCGATTACGGCAGTGCCGCAGGAGGACGTCCTTTCGATCAACTCACGGCGGCAACTCGCCGAAGTCAGCAAATTGATGCAAGGCCGGATTCAGGAAGAATTGATGGCCAAGGGAGTAACGATCGTCGATCCCTCGAATACGTGGATCGATGCCAGGGCACATATCGGGCAGGATACGGTCATTCAGCCATTTACGTATATCCACGGAAAAGTCCTCATCGGTCGGAACTGCCGGGTCGGACCGTTTGCCTATCTCCGCGACGGAACCGTGCTGGAAGACGACGTCGTCCTGGGCGTATTTATCGAAGTGAAGAATGCCCGGTTCGGAGCCGGGACACGTGCCCGGCATCACACATATATCGGAGACGCGAAAATCGGAAAACATGTGAACGTCGGAGCGGGGACCATTTTTTCGAATTTCGACGGCAACGAGGTACATGAAACCGATGTCGGAGATAATTCATTTATCGGGTCGGGAGCGATTTTGATCGCCCCCCTGCACTTAAAAAATGATTCGCACGTGGAACCGGGAATGGTCGTCAGTAATAACGGGTCGAAATTGCTGAGCGCGAATCATGCTCCCGCAAAGAAGAAAACGAAAAAATGAATGCACTGAAAATATTTTCGGGTAACTCAAACATTCCGCTCGCCGAGAAGATCGCCGAGTATCTGGGAACCAGACTAGGTCAATCCCGTTTTACGAGATTTCCCGATAGCGAGATCATGGTGAAGGTGGAGGAAGACGTTCGCGGGTGCGACATTTTCGTCATCCAGAGCATTTGCGATCCCGTCAACGAACATCTCATGGAGTTGCTGATTTTCATCGATTGCATGCGCCGGGCCTCGGCCCAGCGGATCACGGCGGTGATCCCGTATTTTGGTTATGCCAGGCAAGACCGGAAAGACGAAGGCCGAGTGCCAATCACGGCCAAACTGGTGGCGAATTTGATTTCGACGGCCGGGGCGGACCGTGTCCTGACAATCGATCTTCACGCGGCACAGGTGCAGGGATTTTTCGATATCCCGGTGGATCATCTGCTGGCAGAACCGGTGATCTCGTTTTATTTGAAGTCGCTTAAACTCAACGGCAGTTTGATACTGGTCTCCCCGGACGTGGGAAATGTCAAACGCGCCAAAGGATACGCCCAGCGGTTTAACGTGGAACTTGCGATTATCGACAAACGGCGAATCAGCGGAACAGATACCGTTATGGAAAATATCATCGGAAACGTCAAAGACAAAACGGTCCTGATGGTGGACGATCTGATCGCCACGGCGGGAACGGTTTGCAACGCGGCCAACCTATGCATGGAGCGTGGGGCAAAAACGATCTACGTCGGGGCGACGCATCCGCTTCTGTGCGGACCGGCCGTGGAAAGATTGACGGCGGCCCCTATCAAAAGTTTGATTGTGACCGATACCATTCCGCTGTCAACGACAGCGAAAGAGAATTTACCTAATATCAACGTTCTTACGATTTCGGACCTTCTCGGCGAAGCGATTCGCCGAATCCACCGTAATGAATCAGTCAGTAATTTATTTTTAACCGGATAGATTTGGAGGAAACGTAAAATGTCGAAGGCCAGCGCAATTAAGGCCCAGCCCAGAAAAGACGTCGGAACTCAGGCCACACGAAGATATCGCCTGAAAGGTTTTTTGCCGGGGATCGTTTATGGACACAAGCAGGAAACCCTCGCCGTGGCGGTACCGGCGATGGAATTTATTCACATGCTCAAACACGGGTCACACCTGTTCGAGCTTCAGATGGACGACCATTCCGAGACGGTTCTGGTCAAGGAAGTTCAATATGATTACCTGGGAACCGACCCCATTCACGTTGATTTTGGTCGCGTGGATTTAAACGAGCGAGTCCCGGTGGCCGTGCCGCTGGTGCTTCGCGGAATCGCGGCGGGCGTTACGGCGGGAGGTGTTTTGCAACAGATTCTGATGCAGTTGCAGATCGAATGTCTGGTGACGGACATCCCCGAACAAATCCGGATGAACGTCAGCAAGCTGGAATTGAATCAGTCCCTCCATGCAGGTGATATCACCCTGCCGGAAGGGGCCAAGCTCCTATTGGAACCGGGAACAGTGGTGGCGGTCGTCAGTACGATCGCGGAAGAAGAAGTCGCTCCGGCCGCGGTAGGCGCGGAAGACGCGGCGGAGCCGGAAGTCATCACCAAGGGCAAGGAGAAGGAAGAAGGCGAGGAGGAAGGCGCCGAAGCGGAAAAGAAAGCCTGATCAATTTTGGATTTTAGATTTTGGATTGAAGAGAAAGAATGTATCTTATTGTCGGGCTTGGTAACCCTGGAGCGAAATATGCGGAAACCCGGCATAACGTCGGGTTTATGGTGGTTGACCTGTTGGCCCGGATATGGGATGTTCCCGTTGACAAGAAAAGATTTCAAGGCCGAGCCGGTGGTGGACATATTAATGGTCACCAGGTGCTGATGCTCAAACCGGAAACATTTATGAATCTTTCCGGTATGTCGGTTAGAGCGGCGATGGATTTTTATCAAATCGAGCCGAAGGATATGGTGGTGATCATGGATGATTTGGCCTTGCCGGTCGGTCAGATCAGGGTTCGCAGCGAAGGTTCGGCAGGCGGCCACAAGGGCCTTTCCGACGTAATTAACCGCGTCGGAACGCAGCGGGTCGGTCGAGTTAGGATCGGCATCGGATCATCACCACCCATGGTCGACACGGCGGATTATGTGCTAAGCTCGTTTCGTTCGGACGAAAAACCGATCATCGAGCAGGCGATTATTCAGGCCGCCGATGCTGTAAAAACGATTTTGACGGATGGATATCCGGCGGCGATGGATAAGTTTAATCGCGGCAAAAATCAAGATAGTCCGAAGTCGGAAGAAAATAAAATATAAGAAAACGTTTTTGTTTTAAGGAGACATAAATTGTCAGTAAAACGTGTGTATGAAGCGATGTTTCTGTTTGATCCCACAACCGGAACCAATGCGGATCGCGTGCAAGAGCAACTCAAGCGATTGATGGAGCGAGCGGACGGCGAACTCCTGCGGACCAAGAAGTGGGATGAACGGCGGTTGACGTATGAAATCGAAAAAAGGAAACGCGGCGTGTACGTGCTTGCGTATTTCCGGGCTCCGACGGACAAGATCGTTGGAATGGAACAGGACGTTCAGCTCAGCGAAGACATTCTGCGGGTTCTGATTCTTTGCCGGGACCATCTGACGAATGAACAGGTCAACGAGATAATGGACAAGGCGGAAGCGTATATTCCCCCGCCGCATCCGCATTACGGAGAAGGATATGGCCACCGGGATTATGCGCCGCGAGGCGAATATACACCGCGAGGTGAAGGATACCGACCGCATGGAGATCGCGGCGCGGAAGATATTCTCGATATTCCGGAAATCGAAGAAGGACCGGACGAAATCGTCGCCGGCAAATAATTAACAGGAACAGTATATGGCGAATTATAACAAAGTCATTCTGGTCGGTAATTTGACGCGGGATCCGCAGTTGAAGTACCTTCCGTCGGAAACGGCGGTGGTGGAGTTTGGTTTGGCCGTCAATCGGCGATGGACGGGAAACGACGGACAGAAACGTGAAGAAACCTGTTTTGTTGACGTTTCCGCGTTTGGCAAGCCGGCTGAGACCATCAATCATTATATGAAAAAAGGTAATTCTATCCTGATTGAAGGACGATTGCACTTCCAGCAGTGGCAAGCCCAGGACGGAAGCAAACGGAGTAAGCTTTCTGTGGTTGCGGATAATTTCCAATTTATGGGCGGTCCCGCCGCCGGGACCCGAGAAGGAAATTCAGCGGAAGCGGGCGTAAGACCGCCGATGCGAACAACCCGTGGTCCGCAGGGTGCTCCGTCGGATGAAGTTCCACCGCCGGACAATATCCCCGAACCGGAAGAAGATACGCCGCAGGCACCGAATACAAAAAGTGATATTCCATTTTAAATTTTTTAAATTAATTTCAAAAATCATGTGGAGGTAACAATGGGTAAGGATAAGAGAAAAAAGTTTCGCGAGATTTTAAAGTGCCGGTTCTGCCGGGATAAGACGGAAGAGATCGATTACAAGGATTTGCATATCCTTCAGAAAATGGTCACAAGCCAGGGAAAACTCTACAGCCGAAAGCGGTCTGGAAACTGCGCTAAACATCAACGTCAAGCCCAGAATGCCGTCAAACGAGCCAGGTTTATGGCTCTGCTGCCGTATGTGGGATAATTCAATTTTGGATTTTAGATTTTAGATTTTGGATTAGAAGATCAGGAGAAATTATAATGCGGAAATTGTTGCTTCAAACGGATGTGCAGGCCTTGGGCAAAATCGGCGATGTCGTCCAGGTGAGCGAAGGGTATGCGCGGAATTTCCTGCTGCCCCAGCGGTTGGCGATCGAACCGACACCTAAAAATCTCGAACGCGTGGACGCGGAGCGAAAACGGATCGATGCTATCCGCGCCCAGGAACTGGCGGAAAAGAAGGCAATGGCGGAACGTCTGGGCGGAGTGGAAATCACTATTGTTGCCTCTGTCAACGAGTTGGGTGTGCTGTTCGGGTCGGTCGGACCAAAAGACATCAGCGACGCGCTTCGTACGGAAGGCTATAATGTGGACGCCAAGTGCGTGAAGCTGGCTGAACACATTAAGCAGGTGAATAAGTATACGGTCGATATGGAATTGGCGCCGGAAGTAACTTGTTCGATCACGGTATGGGTCACGCCGAGTAAAGATTCACCTGTCCAGGTGCAGCCGGAAACCCAGGAAGTCAATACAGACGCCGAACAAACTGATGACGACGACGAATAGTCAATCGGATAACCCGACGGGAACCGGGGATCGTAAGCCCCCCCACTCACTCAACGCGGAGATGAGCGTGCTGGGAGCCATGATGCTCAGCAAGGAGGCTATCGGCGAAGTTATCCCCATTTTAAAGGAAGATTGCTTTTTTCATCCCGCCCATCGGATCGCCTTTCGGGCGTTGATTAGTCTCTACAATGAGCGCCAGCCGGCGGATGTGGTTATCCTGAAACGCGAATTACAGCGAATGGGGGCATGGGAGGATGTGGGCGGAGCCGCGTTTATGGCCCGGTTAATGTCGGCCACCCCGTCGGCGGCCAACGCGGAGCATTACGCGAAAATCGTTCGCGAGCAGCACATGCTTCGGCGATTGATCCAGGCCTGCAATGAAACCCTCGAAGAATCATTCACCGATGCCTATCAAACCAAAGAAGTCCTGGACCGCGCGGAACAGCGGATTTTTGAAATAACCCAGGATCGAGTTTCCGGGGGTCCGGAACATTTGAATAAGTTCCTGGAACAGACGATCCGGCAGATTGAGGAGCGGGACGGGGAATACCTGACGGGTTTGGGCTCGGGATATACCGAATTGGACGATCTGACGAGCGGTTTCCAAAACGGCGAGTTGATTATCGTCGCCGGTCGGCCTTCGATGGGAAAGACCGCGTTCGGACTGAACGTCGCGGAAAATGTCGCCGTCGATCAACAAAAATCGGTGGCCTTCTTTTCCTGCGAAATGTCCAAGCAGCAGGTCGTGCAGCGATTGCTGTGCTCGCGGTCGAAAGTTGATTCGCATCGGATGCGCCGAGGACTTTTACATGACGACGAAAAGTCGAAATTGCTGATGGCTTGCGATGTGTTGCAGGAGGCACCGTTTTATATCGACGATACGGCGGGGATGAGTATTCTGGAACTGCGGGCGAAATCCCGACTATTGATGGTTCGGGAAAAAGTCAACGTGGTGTTTGTCGATTATCTTCAGTTGCTTTCAAATCCGGGTGCCGAATCGCGGCAGCAGGAAGTTTCGGGTATTTCGCGGGGGTTAAAGGCGCTGGCGAGGGAATTGAACGTTCCGGTGATCGCCATGGCCCAGCTGAACCGGGGTGTCGAAGGCAGGGAAAGTCATAAACCGAGGATGAGCGACCTGCGGGAAAGCGGCAGCATCGAGCAGGAAGCAGATGTGATCATCCTGCTGCACCGCGAGGATTATTACCGGGAGACGGGCAACGAGACGGCGGACGACACGATCGGGATCGCGGAAATCATTATCGCCAAACAGCGAAACGGACCGGTGGGAACCGTTCAATTGCAATTTTCCAAGAAACATACTCGGTTTAATAATCTTTCGCATGCCCCCATGTCAGGCGAGGATGCCTATATTCCGCCTTCGGCAAACCAGTCTCCATTCTAGGGGTATAATTGAGTGAGATGATGGAACCAACGGCGGTAAACGATAAAAAGCTGACGGAGGGCATGCTGGAGGTGGGGTCTCAGTTTGCCGTCCAAATCAAAGCTAAAGCTTTTTTTACTTTTCTCGACTCCATCCCTGAACCGGACATCCTCAAAGGGTTAGGATTTGACGGTACGGAATTGATTTTGGTCATCAGGGAAAAGGCGAAGCTGAAGTTGGCCAATTCCCTGGGATTTCGACATATCAGTATTCCGCCGGTCACGCTGTCACGGATGGGACAGATCAAAACGGCAATGATCATCGCCTTCAGCCAGCGAATGCTCGATACGGGAGATACGGTGGTTTTCATGGTCGGGCCAGTCAGCGGGAGTCTGGATACGATGGTGGTCATGCGGGTGGGCGATGAATGGGAGATGTTTCACACGATCAACCAGCCGCGGATCACAGAGCATATTAAACGTGTCGTTTTCGAGCAAACACTGACTATCGCTTTGGAACTGGCGGCGGAGGGTCGGGAAGGTAAACCAGTGGGGGCGTTGCTTGTTATCGGGGACCATCGGAACGTCATGCAACATCGGGCACAAAATATCATCAATCCGTTTAAAGGTTATTCGGAAAAAGTGCGAAACGTGCTGGACGAAGGGATGCGTGATACGGTGAAAAATTTCGCGAAGCTGGACGGCGCGTTTATTATCAAGGGAAATGGAGTGATCGTCTCAGCCGGTTCGCATTTAAAAACAGTCAAACCCCCGATGCCCCTACCGCAGGGACTAGGCTCTCGTCACGCGGCGGCGGCGGGAATTACCGCGACGACCAAATCAATCGCGCTTACCTTAAGCGAATCGACTGGTACGGTCCGAATCTGGAGGCGCGGGCAGGTCATCACAGAAATCGAACGACCGTCGCCCAGCCTGGAACATGGGCCTTTATCCGGGGTGGACTAAGAGAATGCTGTAGGGTCTAAACAAATAAACTGACAATTCCGGCGGCCAAACCCAAACTCTGGGAAACAATACTGACGGCATTGCAACCGGTGCAAGTAACTATAAACGCACAAGCGACAAGCAGTAAAATCGTTTTTTTCAACATTTTTGTCTCCTTAAGACTTTGAATTTATTAAAGGCTATCTAAGTCATCGGAAAAAAACAAGGTTTATCTTTTTTTTATTTTAGTTAAATGGGCTCCAGTTACGCAGGTTGCGTCCAGACACTTTATGACACTATAAAGTGAGGGTATCAAAGCAAAAGAGAAAGGCACGGTTGGACGAGCCAACCGTGGCACACATATACAAACTTGCTTTGGGTTATTCCGTTTCCGTTAGATTGTGCTTGCGGAGTTTGTGATAGAGGGTTCGGCGGTTCATGTTTAGGTGTTCCGCGAGGCGAGTGCCTCGGATGCCTAGTTTTTTCATTGCCATTTCCAGTATCTGGTGCTCGAATTGCTGCATGAGGATATCAAAATCCAGGTGGCCGCGGGAAAGCTGTTGCATGATGTGATTGGTAAGATCGGCGGGGACCTGATCGGCGAATTCATTGGACGAAGCGGAGGCGCGGACGAAATCGGGCAAATCGTCGGCGGTAAAGATCGTTCCGCCGTTTTTGAAAACCAGACTTTGGCGGATGATGTTTTCCAGTTCGCGGATGTTTCCCTGGCCTACTGCTCGCTGTAAGACCGCATACACCGACGGATCGACCGTTCGGATCGTCTGGGCGTAGTAATGTTTGTATTTTTTCAGAAAATATTGGACCAGCAGTGGGATATCTTCGAGACGTTCCCGGAGGGCTGGGATGTGGAGTTTGATTACATTCAATCGCTGATACAAATCCAGGCGAAATCGCCTGGCTGCCACTTCCTCGGCAAGCGGTTTATTGGAGGAAGCGATAATCCGCACATCGATCGGATGTTCACGATCATCGCCCACCGGTAAAACACAGTCTTCCTGTAATGCCCGCAGGAGTTTTGGTTGCAATGACGGTTCCAATTCGGAAATTTCATCCAGCATCAGCGTCCCACCGTTCGCGGATCGGAAATAGCCGAGCCGGTCTTCGGTGGCACCGGTAAATGCGCCTTTTTTATGCCCAAAGAGCGAACTTTCCGCCAGAGTTCCCGTGATGGCGGCACAATTTACGGAGAGGAAAGGTTTTAAAGAACGCTTGGGGTCCATTTTGTGAATGGCTTCGGCTAGTAATTGCTTACCGGTGCCGGATTCTCCTTCGATGATGATGGGGGCATCGCAGACAATCGCGGCTTTGTTGGCCTGGGCGAGTAACTTATACATGGCAGTCGATTGAGTAGCGATTCCCGTTTGATCGAATATTTTCGGGGCGTTTGTATAATCGTCGGCTACTTTTTCCTTATTAACCCGCTCACGGACCTGCTCGATCTGCTCGGTCAGTAATTGATGAAAATCAGGGTCCTGAATATTGATAAACCCGCAGACGCCAAAATCGATAGCTTGATAGCAAGTATTTAATTCAAACCCATTATTGATGACAAATAGAATTTTACAGCCGGGATTTTCCGTGTGCAGAAGTTTTGCGATGTCCAAGTCGGTTCGATAATCGTGGGGTTTACTGGATGATACCGTGTTCGCCAGGATCACCAACTGCAGAGATTTGGATTTGGCAATTTCCAGGAACCGTTCCCAGGTATTGGCATGATGAAAGGTATACCCTAGCTCATTTGATGCGCACACCACTTTGGCAATACGGTCAGGCCAAAATTCTACGACCAGACCTTCCAATTGTGAGCGCACCGCCTCTTTCCGCGGTTGTTCAATTTGCACAGTCTCTCTCCCGCCTATGCAAGGTATCTTCGACCTGAGAAACCAACCGATAGGCAAAATCGGCTATTCGCAGTCATTGTGATCAGAACATTCTTCATTATATGAAAAAAGTGCCTTGCATGTCAAGGCCTTTTGTACTTTAATTTAGAAAATACTTAGCAAAGGATTCCGATATGATCCAAATAACAACAAAAATATTGCTGCCACTCCTATTCCTGGTCTGCGTCCCATCCCTCTTGGCGGAAGAGACACGAATCCCTTATCTGGACGCGGTGCATCTATTCCAAAAAGAAAACCCTCAGACTGCCGATATCCAGCGCCAGATCGTTCTACTTAACGCGCAAACCCGGCTCACTCCGGACTGGCTTTTACCCTACCGTCAACTTATAGATATTTTTTTACAGATCGGGCGTCTGGATCAAGCCCTGATCGCCGATCAAAAATACATGGCCCATCAAAATCAAAATGCCTTCGCACAGCTTCAACGGATAAATATCGAGTTGCCGCTATATCAAACGGCAGAAGCCAGGAGACAGTTTCTTGAACAGGCTGTAAATGACAATAATTTGCTTCCGGAGGTTATCAGTGAGATATATTATGGCTTGGCCCAGATTGCCTGGCAAAATTACGAAAATGAGCGGGCAAAAAAGTATCTCGAATTTGCGATCAAACGTGTTGGGCAAAATCTTAAAGCTTATAGAATGCTCCGAATGATTGCGGCAGCGGATAAAAACGCCGGGCCGATCCAGAATCTATATGAACAAATCCGCGAAACCCAGGCCATGGTGATGGTCAATCCTCTGGATGCCCAAGCCGTATTGCAGATGGCCATACTAGCTGGAAAGGCGGGACTGGTCGATCAGATGCAAACGTGGCGAAATGAGGCGGAAGATATACGAAAGACTTTTACGCCCGATCAGAACTGGCCTGATAATCTTAAACTGGACTTGGCGGAAAGTTTACTCGCCGTCAATCAACCCAAAAAAGCCCTGGCCCTTCTTCTACAACTTTTGCCCGGTCTGGCAACCACCACTCCTGCGACAAAACCGGCGACCGATTCGAACTTTCCTAATGAAATTCGAGCGAGAATTTTGATTATGCTCTCGGCTCAGAAATTCGGCAGTCGGCAGATGGTCGCACAGCACAGGCAATGGCTAGATCAGTTTGCGGAATCCGAGGCCAAACAAACAACCGCCTCACCGGACACCTTGGCGCTGGCCAGTATTTTTTATTCCGTGTACGGCGATGAATTAATCAATGCCGGCAGCAATCCCATTCTGGTTTTGACACTGGCACAGAAGGCCGTCAAAATCGGACCGGAAAATCCAGCGGCAAAAATCGCCCTGGCCATCGCCCTGGCAAAAAGCGGAGTGGATAAAGAAGCCTCCAAACTCATTAAAGATTTGGACCAACCGGCAAATCCATTTATCATGCTTACACAGATTTTTATCCATGTCAATAAAAACCAACTCCCCCAAGCCCGGGAATTACTGGTAAAATCGCTGGCGAATTCTCCTTGTGGACCATTGCGTGATGCCCTTCTGAATCTCGCCCCCAAAATAAAATTGAACAATCCACCAACGCTAAATTTCGCCGGCATCGAGCAACTTTATAAACAATTTGATCCCGAATATTTTAAATTGCCCCCGCAATATCAAAAAATATGCAAACTCGATCTTGCGTCCCGCGGGGATTTAAGCAAAGGCCAGAGCGTGGAACTTACCGCCACCCTGACCAACCTGGGCCGCGTTGCGCTGACGATTGGACCAGACAGCACAATCACTCCGGAGTGTGTCGTCGAAATCCAGCCGGTCCCGTCGGACAATACCAGCTTTTTCATCTATATCCCCATCGAAGCCCGGCAAATCCTTTCCCCGAATAAAACCATCTCGCAGTCAGCCCTGCTGGGGCAGGCCGTTTCGCCAAATTCAAAATTACAATGGGACCGTTTCATCGCCAACCATAAAAATCAGATAAAACAGGTTTCGGTACAGGCAAAAGTTTATACCACGGTTATGGCTGCGAAACCCGTCGAAATACTATTGGCACAAAGTGCGTCCCTGAAAATTGATCTGCCGAAAATTGATCGAAAATCCGCCGCGTCCGTCACCGAGTCCTTAAAGGAACTCGCCATTCGCGATCCCTGGGACTTGGCCAATCTCGCCCACTGGCACCTTCTGGCGGAGGATATTAAAGATCAACATCCCGCACTGGTAAGCGCTCTGGTTAATCAGCTCCAAAAATCGAAGACTTCCAATATTTTGGCCGCCTCGGCCTGGGCCCTTCGTTTCGCTCCGAACCCTGATTCCGCTCTCTTTAACGCCTTGGGAAAACATCTCAATTCAAAAGACCCGCTTACCCGACTGATGGTTCTCGACACCCTGGGCCAACTCCAGGGAAAAACCGCCCAGCCATTATTCCAGGTCTATGCCGTCAAGGATCCCGACAACCTGGTCCGGCAACTTTCCGCGGGTTATTTGCTTTACCGATATTAAGAAATTGATTCCACCACCCTGCTTATTGACTTTCCCGACAACCCCGACTATTTTGACTACGATGAACATATTAATCACAAATGACGATGGTATTCTGGCTCCGGGATTGTTGGCGTTGGCCCAGGCAGTAAAAGATATGGGGCGAATATTTATTGTAGCCCCGCAAACACCCCAGAGCGCTTCCGCCCACTCCATCACTCTCAACGATCCTTTGGTCTGCAGCCAGGTGGAACTTCCTGGCGGGTTCACCGGCAGCAGCGTTGCCGGTCGGCCCGCGGATTGCGTCAAATTGGCTCTGGTGGAAATTTTACCGGAAAAACTCCCGCCGCCGGGAAAACCCGATCTCGTCTTGAGCGGAATCAACGCCGGAGCCAATGTCGGAATCAACGTTCTTTACTCTGGAACCGTAGCCGCCGCCATCGAGGCAGCGTTCTTCAACATCCCCGCTGTTGCTTTTTCTCTGACCATTAGAGACAAGGTCGATTTCGATTACGCGGGAAAAGTTGCCCGACAAACCCTCGACCATCTGTTGGCTCAAAACCTCGTTCAGCCGGGATACGTGCTCAACGTCAATATTCCACCCCCCGAATGCCGTTGGCCCAAAGGAATAAAATTTGTCCCGCAGTCCACTCAGGTGGAGAGTACGAGTTTCGATCGGCGGATCGATCCTCGCGGCAGGCTCTATTTTTGGCTGACCGCCGATTTCCAACGCGAGGCCGAACAAGGAGAAACCGACGTAAAGACCATCGACGAGAATTACATCGCCGTCACCCCCCTGATGTTCGATTTGACCGATCACAAAACGCTAGCCCGCTTGAATGAACCCACTTCGTAATTTCTTTAAGAGGCACGACCGTGAGGGAGTGGACGTTTAGTTTCTCTCTTGATAATTGCACTCAAAGGAAATATATAATGACTCCAATTGGTTTTCTCTGTCACTCCCGCGAAAGCGGGAGTCCAGCGGCTTTTCACCAGACTGGATTCCCGCTGGAGTTTACCCCCGCGAAGGCGGAGGCGGGAATGACAAGAAGATCGCAATGCGTTTTTAAGAGAATTTTGATTTACGACAGGAGCCAGGATGGCAAAAGTAAAACCTGAGAAAAAAGGGATCATAAACAACCGCAGACCGAATCTCACAACCGTCGAACCCAGCCTGTTTGACGGCCAAGATGTAGATTCGATGCAAAAGAAACCTGACCGCCAGGTTGCGAACATTGTTGAACAAGTCATCGAAGAAAAATTAGAATCTACCCCCCCACCGAAACCTCGACGCAAAACCGAATACCTCGACGCGGAAGGGATGGCCAAAAAGCAACGGGATATTTCCATTTCTGAATTTTTCGCCAAGAACCGCCATCTGCTGGGGTTCGACAATCCCCGAAAGGCACTTCTGACCACTATCAAAGAGGCTGTGGATAATTCACTCGATGCCTGCGAAGAATCTGGCATTCTCCCGGATATCACCGTCATCATCAAGGAGATCAGCGAGGAACGCTACGAAGTAACGGTGGAGGATAACGGTCCGGGGATTGTCAAAGCCCAGGTTCCCCACATCTTCGGACGACTTCTTTATGGGTCAAAGTTTCATAATCTGAAGATGGCCCGAGGCCAGCAGGGGATCGGAATTTCCGCCGCCGGAATGTACGGCGTGCTGACCACGGGGAAACCCATCCGAGTTACCAGCAGAATCGGAGCCAAGAAACCGGCCCACTATTATGAGCTAGCCATCGACACCAAGAAAAATCGTCCCGATATCATCAAGGAAGACGAAGTCGAATTTCCCTACGATCACGGAACCCGCGTTACCATTGAATTACAGGCCAAGTACCAGCGCGGGAAAACCAGCGTGGACGAATATCTCCGTCAGACCGCCATCGCCAACCCCCATGCCTCATTTCTCTACACCAATCCGGCGGGCGAACTGGCGGAATTCAAACGCAGTTCCGACGAACTGCCCCCTCAGCCGAAAACTATCAAACCCCATCCTTACGGGGTCGAATTGGGAATCCTGATCAAAATGCTCCAGGATTCGGATGAGCGTTCGCTGCATCAATTTCTTACCAAAAACTTTTCTAGAGTCTCTGCCAGGGTGGCCGACGAAATCATCAAGGAAGCAAAATTATCCGCCAAATCCGACACCCACCGGATAGGACGCACGGAAGCGGACCGGCTTTTCCAAGCCATCAATCGCGTCAAAATCCCTCAGCCGGCCACCGATTGCATCGTGCCCATCGGAGAAGATAACCTACTCAAAGGATTGCAATCCATCATCAAGGCCGACTTCTATACCGCCTCCACCCGCCCCCCCGCTGTGTATCGTGGGAATCCCTTCGTCATCGAGGTCGCCCTCGCCTACGGTAAACCGGAAGAATCGCAATCCGGCGAGCAGCAGGAATTGACCCTCGATGGTAAACTGACCGAGGAGCAACAAATCGACAAACAGCTCGAGCAACTCGACGACGAGGAAAGTGAAATGGTCCGGCTGATGCGTTTTGCCAACCGGGTTCCCCTTCTTTACCAACATTCCGCCTGCGCCATGTATAAGTCAATGGTCGGCACGAACTGGCGGCTTTATGGCCTTCAACAGTCCAAAGGCGCCTTACCCACCGGTCAAGCCGCCGTCATGATCCATATCGCCTCCGTCTGGGTTCCCTTCACCAGCGAATCCAAGGAAGCAATCGCCCACTATCCTGAAATCATCAAGGAAATCAAATTGGCCATTCAGGAATGCGGCAGAAAGTTAGGCCGATACCTTAAACATCAAAACCGCGTTTATGACGAACTGAAAAAACGAAGCTACATCGAAAAATATATCCCGCACATCGGAATCGCCCTCAAGGAAATCCTCGGCCTGTCTGACACCAAAATCGACAAGGTCGTCGCTGAACTAAAAGACATCCTCGAACGTTCGAGAAAAATGTAATAGCTGCACTACAACCAGTTAAATCGTATCGAGAATTGTCATTGCGAGGCCATTTCGATGGCCGAAGCAATCTCGATCCATCCCCAAAAAATGAGATTGCCTCGTCGCTACGCTCATCCTAATGAACTGATGGTTTGGGGTGGCATGGGCAAGTCTTCTTGCCCGTGGCTTCCAGGCGTGAACGGGAAAAAGACACGGGCAATCGGAATTGCCCATGCCACCCAGTTCTTTGTGAATATCATGGCTTCAGGAGGCTCTGGTTGTTTTCAGGAAACTTTTATATAATGTACTACGCTCAACAAAAAAACGAATCAAATTATAGGAGGCGATGTAATGCGAACCATTATTGGCATTCTGCTATTAATGAGTGTTTTCCTGCTTCAAGGATGCGGAAGTGGTCTGGAAGAAGGAGACGGATTATCGGCGGAGAGCCGAATCGCGGCGATGGACGCGGTATCTAAGTTTATAGCCAAACTTCCCGCGGACGGTGATTTCGCGACGAACTTGAATTCGGTGGCGGAATTTCTGTCCAAGCGGAGTGAATTTTCGGCGACGGGAGTTTCAGATAACTATAGCTGCGTGTGGGGACGATTTCAAAACGGATGGGGGTTTGTCATCAAGACGGATCGCCTGCCGAGTATGCCGATAGATACGACAGCGTCGGCCAAGGTTATGACCCCTGTGATGAGAAAACTGGCGAATATCAGTTCGAATGAGCGAAATGCCAAACTCTCGGACAATATATCGACGTGGAAGACACGGCCTGAGATGCCGTCGGTCGCTCAGGCGAAATTATTCGCGTGTCTGGGAACTGGTTTTGGGAATGTAGTTCCTACGGTTCGGTCGTGGTTACTCAACGCGGGATATTCAGTCAACGATGAACTTTCTTCGGGCGGGACGGTGGAGGATTTGAAAACGGTTCAGGGAGACGGTATCTTTTATATCAGCACGCATGGCGGGGGCGGACAATTTCACCCGGACGGCGGAGAAATGTTTTGTCTGACGACAGGGACTCTGGTCACGCCGGAAAACGAGGTGATCTATGCGGAAGACCTGAATGACAAGTCGCTGGTGATCCAGCAATCGTGGGTGAATAACACAACGGTCGAACGTCGATACGCTATAACGGAAAATTTCGTCAAAAAGTATATGAAGTTCGGCAAAAATTCATTCGTCTATATCGATGCCTGCTACGGGGACAATATTGATTTCAGACATGCCTGTGAGGAAGCTGGGGCGTCTCTTTATGTCAGTTGGACGGGTCCGGTGTATGATCCGTTTGCGGTTCGGGCCGCGTTTTTTATTTTCGACCGGATGCTTGGCGCAAACAGCATGGCCGGTGTGGTTGAAAACCCGAAGCAGAGGCCTTTCGATTACAGTCATGTTTATACGGATCTTTTAGAACGCGGGTGGAATCGGAATCCGGGAGAAGGGGATATTCCGGAAGACGGGCTGTTTAGAAATCTTGTCGTTGTTCCTGGAAAATATCCGGTTCGCCTGGTGATGACGGAAGGGCCGGGCGCGTGCGGATGGCTGGCTCCGAGTATTGAATGTCTTCGGGTAAATGAAAGCCCGGAAAACGCGAAAGCGGATATGAGTGAGATGGAGATATTTGGAACGTTTGGAAGCGATCCGGGTGAATCGGGCCGGAAAGTGGAGATCGAGGATCAGGACCTGCCGGTTCTTTCCTGGACGCCAACGAAGATTGTCTGCGAATTGCCGATTGCCGGCCCTCGCTCGGCGGGCAAGGTTCAGGTGTTCAGTGGAAACATCAGGAGCAACCTGGTTCCGCTGACCGACTGGTGGCTTACTTTACGATATAAGGCTAAAGGGGAGGGTTCGCTGCAGACCACTATGGATATCACCTGCCATCTGCGTTATGACGTGCACGGATTTCGGACAGTGTGCGGCACCCCTCTTTGGGGGCAGTGGCGATTTTTACCGAATATAGAAGGATTCGATACGTATGAGACCACCATCGGGAGAAGTTCTTACGGATTATGGTCGGCGGGAGGTTTGCACGACGTTTACCATACCACGTCTCAGGACAACCCGGAACAGCCGCCGCCTCAGACGACATTGGCATATACGCTTGGATGGGAGGGCAGTGGAACGATTCCGTACGGTAGCATGTTGGGAAGCTTTTCCCAACTTCATTATGATGATAAGGCGATTCCTCCATACGCTAAAGTCGCCTCTCCTCGCGGAATTGAGATTGTGAAACCGGAGGTGTATATCCATCTGACGGTAAACGCGACGGCGACAATGGATGTTACTATCGGTTATTCATTTTACGAAAAAGCTCAAATCGGTAATGGAATCAAAGAAATTGATGTCATACTGGATGGCAAGTCATACATCAAAGGCGGCTGGATGAATAAGAGCGGAGATAATAATTCGACGGTTGCATGGAGTCTGACCGTGCCGCGGTTCCAGCCTGACGAATCGACGGCGCACTAAACGATGGGTTTATACCAAATAACGGCGTTGGATGTCCGGATAACCCGTATAAACAAAGCGTGTTCGCGTCAACTTCGCAGGTTAGATATAATAAAACATTAAAATTCGCGGGGATTTTATACAATCCTAACACAATCCTAACAATTGTCGGTTATTGTTGCTCTTTGTAAAAGCCTATCCCAGTAGGCTCCTTCTATATGTCATGCTGAGCGCAGCGAAGCATCTGGATTCTACCGTATGGGAGGCCAGATCCTTCGCGAAGACGCTCAGGATGACGGAAAACTTGCGGCCTACTGGGATAGGCTTTAAGGAGTAACATTATGAAAAAAATGACAGTGGCGGGATTGGGTATGACGGTTTTAAGTTTGATTTCATCGGTGGTCATGGCTGAAACGGTGACGATTACCGGAGCGGGGGCGACTTTTCCCCAGCCGATTTATTCCAAATGGGCGTCGAAGTATCAGAAGCTTTCAGGAGTAAATCTGAATTATCAGGGCGAGGGATCGGGGTTCGGCATCGCACAGATCGAAAAGAAGCTGGTCGATTTTGGAGCCAGCGATGCCCCGCTGAAGGAACCCGAATTGAAAAAATTCGGTCTGGTTCAATTCCCGATGATTATCGGCGGCGTGGTTCCCATCGTCAATATAAAGGACGTCAAGCCTGGTCAGATGAAACTGACGGGAAAAATTCTGGCTGACATTTACCTCGGAACAATCACTAAGTGGAATGATCCTGCGATTAAGGAAATAAATAAAAACTTAAATCTTCCCGATCAGGCGATCACCGTTGTACACCGGTCTGATGGGTCGGGCACGACGTGGCTGTTTACGAATTATCTGGATAAAGTCTCGGCAACCTGGCATGAAAAAGTTGGGACGAATAAATCCGTCTCCTGGCCGGCGGGAATTGGCGGGAAAGGAAATCCGGGGGTGGCCAATTATGTCAAACAAACCCCCGGCTCGATTGGATATGTCGAATATTCCTACGCTCTTCCGAATAAACTGATCTACACGGAAATGAAAAATATTGCCGGTAAATTCGTCAGCCCGACAATCAAGTCATTCCAGTCCGCCGCAGCCGGCGCCGATTGGAAAAAAGTTCCGGGTTATTACGTCGTATTGACCGAGCAGGAAGGAAAGGATACCTGGCCGATCACCGGAGCGTCTTTTATCCTTCTCCACAAAGAACAACCGAGCGTGGAACATGCAAAGGCGATGCTTAAATTCTTTGACTGGTGCTATAAGCACGGTGCCCAGGATGCCCAAAAGAATGATTATGTCCCCATTCCCAAAAAGGTTTTTGAAATGGTGGAAGAAACCTGGAAAAAAGAAATCACCGCCAACGGTACACCGGTTTGGCCATAATGTGTAAGTGTCCTGTGCCACGGTCGGCTTGTCCGACCGTGTGTTGATAGACACGGCTGGACAAGCCAGCCGTGGCACAAGGTAGATAAACGATGGAAATTGTATGAAACATGAAACCGGCTCGAAGAGCCAGGTCAGAGCTGATTGGGTCTTTCGATGGTTTACCGCGCTATGCGCGGTCACCGTCGTTTTAATCGTCAGCGGCATTTTTGTCGAGTTGATTATTAATTCCCGGATATCTCTGCAAAAGTTTGGTTTGGGCTTTTTGGTTTCCAATGTCTGGAACCCCGTAACGGAAAATTTTGGCGCCGTCAGCAGTATCTACGGTACGCTGGCGACTACCGCCATCGCGATGGTCCTGGCCACGCCCGTCAGCTTGATTATCGCGTTATTTCTTGTAGAGCTGGCTCCGCCGAAGGTAAGCAGTTTCGTAGGAACGGCCATCGAACTACTGGCTGCCATCCCCAGCATTATTTACGGCATGTGGGGGCTTTTTGTCTTCGCCCCGCTGATGCTCAATTATGTTTATCCTGTCCTCGGAAAAATCGGCGGACCGCTTTTTTCCGGTCCGCCCCTGGGCATTGGAATCTTACCGGCAGGAATGATCCTTGCCTTGATGATTCTTCCCTTCATAACCGCCGTAACCCGCGATGTGTTTATGATGGTCCCTTCCGTCGTCAAGGAAGCCGCCCACGGCATGGGGGCCACCACATGGGAGGTTACGTACAAAGTAACTTTGCGCCATTGCATTAGCGGAATCATCGGCGCGCTCTTTCTGGGTCTTGGCCGAGCGATTGGAGAAACAATGGCGGTCACGTTTGTGATTGGAAACGAGCATCGAATCTCCGGCTCACTCTTTGCCCCCGGCAACAGTATTGCCTCCACCCTCGCCAATGAATTTACCGAAGCGTCCGAGCCGATTTACCTTAGCTCCCTTTTTGAATTGGGTTTGGTCCTTTTTATCATCACGATGGTTTTTCAGGTGGTCGCCCATTTCTGGCTTCGGAGATTGCGGCAATCGATAGGAGGGCGGGCATGAGACCGCGCTCGAATTTAATCCGTCGAACGATAAATCAGACCGTCATGAGTATTTCCTTGCTGACGAGTCTGGTGGGAATACTGATGTTGGCTTGGATTCTCTATGAGGTCATCAGCCGTGGGGCTGGGGCTTTTAACTGGTCGTTCTTTACCAAACCGCCCGTTCCTCTGGGTGAGACGGGCGGCGGGGTGGCCAATGCCATTTTGGGAACTCTTCTACTTACATTGCTGGCTACGGTTATCGGAGTTCCTATCGGTCTTTTCGCCGGTGTATTTCTGGCCGAATTCGGACATCAAAGCCGATTATCAAGCCCCGTTCGGTTTCTTTGCAACATCCTGATGGGCACGCCTTCGATTATTGTCGGTGTGTTTGTCTATTCACTTCTCGTCGTTCCACTCGGGCATTTTTCCGGTTATGCCGGAGCGATTGCGCTGGCGGTTATTATGATCCCCCTGATCGCCCGGACCGCCGAGGATATGTTGAACCTCGTTCCCGACACACTCCGCGAATCGGCTTTGGCTTTGGGCGCTCCGCGATGGAAAGTTACCCTGGGCGTGGTCTTTCGCGCCGCAAAAAAAGGGCTGCTCACCGGGGCCTTACTCGCCATAGCCCGCGTCTCCGGTGAGACCGCCCCCCTGCTCTTTACCGCCCTGAACAGCCCCTATTGGCCGCGGTCCATGTCACAGCCGATCAGCAATCTGACCAAAACCATTTATGATTACGCCATGTCCCCCTACGCCGATTGGCACCAGATCGCCTGGGGCGCGTCTTTTCTCATTACCGTAAGTGTGCTCTTGCTAACCATATCGGCCAGGGTAATATTACACGAGAGGAAACGATGATTGTGACAGAAAATACAAAGGATATCTACAAGGCGCCGGTAGAACTCTTTGCCGAAAAGAAGCCCCATCCGGCTCAGGGGCAGCAACCATTGTCGGTCAAGGTATCGGTGCAAAATTTGAATTTTCACTATGGCCGCCATCAAGCCCTTTACGATAATAAAATCGATATCTACGCCAACCAGGTTACCGCCATCATCGGTCCCTCCGGCTGCGGTAAATCCACTCACATTCGGACGTATAACCGCATTTTCGAACTCTATCGTGATCAGCGGGCTGAAGGTGAAATCCTGCTCGATGGCGAAAACATTCTCTCCCCCGCCGCGAATCTGATTGAACTGCGAAAAAAAGTCGGAATGATCTTTCAAAAACCAAGCCCTTTTCCCATGAGCATTTTCGAAAATGTCGCTTATGGCCTGCGGCTTCACTATTCGATGGGCCGTCACGAGCTTTCCAATCGCGTCGAGGACGCGCTGAAACGCTCCGCCCTTTGGAAGGAAGTGGAAAACAAACTGGATGAGCCTGGGACGGCACTTT
The DNA here is from genome assembly GCA_041658725.1 of Phycisphaerae bacterium. GTDB lineage: Bacteria > Planctomycetota > Phycisphaerae > JAAYCJ01 > JAAYCJ01 > JBAZZQ01. Next base: position 49,389 of record JBAZZQ010000001.1, read on the forward strand.
CCGGCGGTCAGCAGCAACGACTCTGTATCGCCCGGGCCATCGCCATCGAACCGGAACTGCTCCTCATGGACGAACCCAGCTCCGCCATCGACCCGGTCGCCACCGCCAAAATTGAAGACCTCATCGAAACCCTTAAAACCAAATTCACCATCGTCCTGGTGACTCACAACATGCAGCAGGCGGCCAGAGTTTCCGATTTTACCGCCTTTTTTTACAACGGCAGCATCATTGAATTCGGCAGAACCGAGCAGATATTCAAAAAACCGACCCAAAAACAGACCGAAGATTACATCACAGGACGATTTGGTTAAAGGAGCGCACAATGCCCAGACATTTGCAGCGGGAGATCGAAAAATTAAAAAAACATATTCTTGCGTTGGGAGCCGTGGTCGAGGAATCCTTCCAAAAGGCGGTCCGAGCCATCAAAGATAAAGACGTGGACCTGGCGAACAAAATTATCAGTGACGACGACGAAATCGATCACACCGAAGTGGACATCGAGGAAGAATGCCTGAAAATCCTCGCTCTCTATCAGCCGGTGGCGACCGATCTGCGGTTCATCGTAGCCGCGCTCAAGATCAACAGCGACCTGGAACGCATCGGGGATCTGGCCGTCAATATCGCCGAACGCGTCTCGTTCCTGGCCACCCAGGAGAAAGTTACTTTTCCCTTCGATTTCGACGACATGGTCCAAAAAACTCAATCTATGCTCAAGCGAAGCCTCGACGCTCTGGTCAACCTCGACGCCGGGCTCGCTCGAGAAGTCTGCGCCGCCGATGACGATGTGGACGCCATTAATCGCCAGATGTACATCCAGGTCCAGCAGGGAATCCGCGCCCATCCCGACCAAATAGAACCGCTGATTCACTTCCTTTCCATCTCACGCCACCTCGAACGCATCGCCGACCACACCACCAATATCGCCGAAGACGTCATCTACATGATCGAAGGCGAAATCGTCCGCCACCGCACCGAAGATTATCGGACAAAATGATTATGTTTCAAATTAAAATTGGCGAGAAGAAACTTCCTTTACCCCGACGATATCATTTACTATCATATTGTAGATTAAGATGGGAGTAAGGATCATGGAGAATTATTCAAAGTTCGTCAGTCCGCTGGCTAGTAGAAGCGCATCGGAGGCGATGCAGGAGATTTTTTCTGCCCAGCGGAAATTTTCCACCTGGCGAAAACTCTGGCTGGCCTTGGCCCAAACCCAGCGCGAACTCGGATTGGATATTCCGCTTCGAGCTATTCAACAGATGCAACGACATCTAAACGATATCGATTTCCCCAAGGCCGAGGAATACGAACGCCGGTTTCGACATGACGTGATGGCTCATATCCACACCTTCGCCGATGCCGCCCCCGCCGCCAGGAGAATCATTCATCTCGGGGCCACCAGTTGCGAAATCACCGACAACGCCGACCTGATCATCATGCGCGACGCGGGCCAACTCATCTGCCGATACCTGGCCAACATCATCCACCGACTGGGCCTTTTCGCTAAATTATACAAAACTTTACCCACGCTGGGTTTCACGCATTTTCAACCCGCGCAGTTGACCACCGTCGGCAAACGGGCATGCCTCTGGTGCTATGATTTTTGCCGCGATCTGGAAAATCTGGAAACCCTGCTTGAAAATCTTCCGTTTCGTTCCATCAAAGGCACGACCGGCACACAGGCAAGTTTCCAGGCACTCTTTAACGGTGACGACAGGAAAGTAACAAAGCTGGAACAGATTTTCGCAAGAAAAATGGGGTTTACGAAAATCGTCCCCGTAACCGGCCAGACCTACACGCGAAAAATCGACAGCGAAATCATCTTTGCCCTGGCCAACATCGCGGCCAGTGTTCATAAATTCGCCAATGACATTCGGCTGCTCGCAGGCATGAAAGAAGTCGAAGAACCTTTTGAAACAAAGCAGGTCGGATCCTCCGCGATGGCTTATAAACGAAACCCGATGCGCTGCGAACGGGCCACCGGCCTATCGAGATTCCTGATCAGTCTTACTCAATCCGCCCTGCAAACCCACGCCGAGCAGTGGCTTGAACGCACGCTCGATGATTCTTCCAATCGGCGAATCACTCTCGCCGAAGGCTTCCTTGCCGCCGACGGCATGCTGAACCTTGTCTTAAACATCGTCGATGGCTTGGTCGTCTATCCGAACGTCATCGCCCGGCACATCCAGGCGGAATTACCGTTCATGGCCACGGAAGAAATTCTCATGACCGCCGTCAAAGCAGGTGGCGATCGCCAGCATCTGCACGAAAAAATTCGCCGGCATTCCATCGCCGCGGCTGCCGAAGTCAAACAGTTCGGCCGTCCCAACGATTTAATCCAAAGGATCAAAAACGATCCAGATTTCAACAACATCAACGTCGATAAATTAATGGACCCAAAACATTTCGTAGGCCGAGCGCCGCGGCAGGTCGATGAATTTATCCGCACCTGCATACAATCCATCCGCACACGTTACCGAAAGGAATTAAACCTAACCGGCCAGGTCAAAGTGTAGGGGCGGGGCTTGCTCCGCCCTCTTAATTTTTCGATTCGAAAGGAATCCAAATGGACGAATTAGCAAAAAAAATCAAAACCGCCGCCTATCTCGAAGGACATTTCGTCCTCCGCAGCGGCAAAACGAGCAATTACTATCTGGACAAATATCTTTTTGAAACGCAACCGGACATTCTTCGCGAACTCGCCGTCCGGTTTAGTAAATTTGTCGACGAATCGGTCGATCTGATCGGCGGGGCGGAACTCGGCGGGGTCCCACTGGCAGCCGCCGTCGCCCTCCAAACCAACAAACCTTTCATAATCATTCGCAATAGTAAAAAAGATTACGGCACGAGCAAGCAATTTGAAGGTCCAAACCCCAACGGGAAAAGAGTCCTGCTCGTCGAGGATATCGCCACCACAGGGGGCCAGGTTCTTGAGGCGGCAAAATCTCTCACAACCGCCGGAGCAAAGGTGAAAAAAATTATCGCAGTCATAGACCGCCAGGAAGGCGCCCGCGAAAATATCGAAAACGCCGGATTTGCCTTTGAGTCGCTTTTTAAAAAATCCGATCTCGGCATATAGTTACATAATGTTGCGACATTTGCCGATAACAATATACAAGCTTTATTAAGAGGATAGATGAATGTGTGGAATTGTAGGATATATCGGTTCAAAGGTTGCGTCCAATATTCTGCTTGAAGGTCTAAAGCGGCTGGAATACCGGGGTTACGATTCCGCGGGCATCGCCGTGATCAGCGATCACAGCCTCCTGGTCGAAAAAGCGGTAGGTCGTATTGTAAATCTCGAAGCCAAGATTGATCAACGTTTCAACGGTCCCACAATGGGCATCGCCCATACCCGCTGGGCCACACACGGAGCGCCCACCGAAATCAACGCACATCCGCATTTGGATCACACCGGAAAAATTGCTCTCGTTCATAATGGAATCATCGAGAATTACACTTCTTTGAAGAAATATCTCGAAAGCCAGGCCATCAAATGCGAAAGTGAAACCGATACCGAAGTCCTGGCCAAACTGATCGGTTTTTTTTACAAGAACGGTAATCTCGAACAGGCGGTCCGCAGCGCGCTTTTAGAAGTCCGGGGCACTTACGGAATCGCCGTCATCTGCGCCGATCAACCGGACAAAATCATCGCCGCCCGAAAAGGCTCGCCGCTGATTATCGGAATCGGCACAAATGAATTCATCGTCGCCTCCGACGCTTCCGCCATCATCGAGCATACCAACCAGGTCATTTACCTTTCCGACGGCGAGATGGCCATCATTACCCGCGAAGGCTTCCGCACCACCACCCTCGACTCCGTTCCCGTCACCAAAGAAGTCCAACAGGTCGAATGGAAACTTGAGCAGATCGAACTCAACGGTTTCCAGCATTTCATGCTCAAGGAAATCTTCGAACAGCCGCAATCCGTCCGAATGTGCATGCGAGGACGAATCAATCTCCGCGAAGGGTCCATCCATCTGGGCGGAATCGAGAATTTCGCACGGGAACTCACTCGCGCCAAACGTTTCATTTTCACCGCCTGCGGAACCGCCTGGCACGCAGGATTGGTCGGAGAATATCTCTTTGAAGACATCGCGAGAATTCCCACCGAAACCGAATACGCCAGCGAGTTTCGATATCGTAATCCCGTCCTCGACGACGGCACGGTCCTCTGCGCCATCAGCCAGTCCGGTGAAACCGCCGACACCCTGGCCGCCCTTCGCGAAGCCAAAGAAAAAGGCGCCCTCGCCCTCGGAATCGTCAACACCGTCGGTTCAACCATCGCTCGCGAAACCGACGCCGGTATCTATCTGCACGTCGGACCGGAAATCGGAGTCGCCAGCACCAAGGCCTTCACCGGTCAAGTCACAGTCCTCGCCCTGCTCGCTGCGTTTTTGGGTCGAAGAAAACACCTCTCCGCCGCAAATTTCCAAAAGTTCATCGAAGCCCTCGATCAAATTCCCGATAAAATCGAAAACATCCTCCAGCAATCCGACGACATCCGCCACGCCGCAGAAAAACTAGCGGATCGCACCAACTGGCTCTACCTCGGCCGAGGCTACAACTATCCAGTCGCCCTGGAAGGCGCCCTTAAAATCAAAGAAATCAGCTACGTCCACGCCGAAGGAATGCCCGCCGCCGAAATGAAGCACGGACCCATCGCCCTGGTCAACCCAGGAATGCCCGCCGTATTCATCGCCACCCATTCCAGCCAGTACGACAAGATCATCGGCAACATCGAAGAAGTAAAAGCCCGCGGCGGATGCGTCGTCGCCGTTCTCACCGAAGGCGACAACGAACTAGCCAAAAAATGCGATTTCCACTTCACCGTCCCGCAAACACTGGAACCACTGGAACCGCTTTTGACGATCATCCCCTTGCAACTATTAGCATACCACGTCGCCGTAATAAGAGGATGCAACATAGACAAACCCAGAAACCTCGCCAAAAGCGTTACTGTCGAATAAAACAGTAATTTGATCCTTGATAATCCAATCTGAAAAATATCTAATAGGGTGAACCGATTGTCTTGGCGAGGAAGAATCGCATGAGAAGATCATCGAGGGTTACTCTTGAGGAATAACGAAAACAGATGAAATTTCTATGTGTGCTGCTATTGTGGGCAATCGTTTTAGTCTTATGTTGGCCGCTGGCACTTCTGGTACTACTTGTCTGGCCAATTCTTTGGTTATTGTCAATACCCTTTCGTATTGTCGGAACCCTTATGGAAGCCCTCTTGGCATTAGTGAAAACGATACTTTTCCTACCGGCTCGCTTGCTGGGATATAGAGTGTAAACATAATCAAGCGATAGTATGTAGCACCTATCTTCCTATGCAAACCGGCTTCTATCGTCTTCTGTCTTTTCGTAACCGTTCAGATCGTATCGGCTTTTGTAGGGGCGAACCTTGTGTTCGCCCTCTTTGCCTACCTTTCGAACCGTATTCAGAAGGGCGAACACAAGGTTCGCCCCCACTCTAAACGGTTTCAATAATAGTAACTGTTCAGCCCCCCTCTGTCATTGTGCATTGTGCCACGGCTGGCTTGTCCAGCCGTGTCTTAAGAGCACGGTCGGACGAGCCGACCGTGGCACAAAGGGGCCTGAACAGTTACGATTATTTTTTCTTTTCTTCCCTTGTATGTTGGGTGTTGAGTGTCGGCTGTTGGATGTTTCTTCACTTTCTCCGCAGAAACCTGCTCCCTCAAGGTCGCGGCCTTTTTTCAATTATATAATACCCCTTTTCTCTATTGATATTCATCGCCAAATAGAGAAAATTATAACTGTGTTCAGTTTCTACAAATAAGGAACGCTATGAAAATTGCACTGGCTCAGATTAATCCCACGATTGGTGATTTTTCGGGCAATACATATAAAATATTGGATTTTATTTCGCGGGCGAAGGATCAGCATGCGGAGCTTGTAATATTTCCGGAACTCGCCCTGGTCGGATATCCTCCTAAGGACCTGGTCCTGAAACCGAATTTCATCGACCAGAACCTTGAATCGCTGGATACTATCGCTAAACAAATGCCCGGTTCGATTACCGCCATGGTTGGGTGCATTCAGCGAAACAATTTGCCACGCGGAAGATCGTTGCACAATTCAATGGCTGTCATCGCCGACGGTCGAATCGTCAGCCTGCACCATAAAACCCTCTTGCCGAATTACGACGTGTTCGACGAACAGCGATATTTTGAACCGGGTCCCATGGTCACGCTCGCGCGGGTCGGCGGCAAAAAAATCGGCTTGAGCATCTGCGAGGACCTGTGGACCATCCAGAACGTCGTGGGAAGGGTGTTATATCATCAGGACCCGATCGCCCAATTGGCTCAGGCTGGGGCGGAAATTTTCATCAACGCTTCCGCCTCGCCATTTTTCATAGGAAAAGGCCATATCCGTTCGCAACTGCTTTCGGAGCACGCCAAACGGTATCAACTGCCCTTGGTGTACGTCAATCAGATCGGCGGGAATGACGATCTGGTTTTCGGCGGGGCTAGCTGCGTTTACGGTCCCGACGGTGAACTTCAAGCCCGCTGTAAAGCATTTGAGGAAGATCTCCTGATTGTCGATGTGCTTAACGGTCCGGCCAAAGGACGAATCGAACCCTTGCCCCACAGCACCGAAGCGGTCTATAAAGGGCTGATCCTCGGATTGCGCGATTACGTCGAAAAATGCGGATTTCGAAAAGGCGTAGTCATCGGCCTGTCGGGTGGTATTGATTCTTCCATCGTCGCGTCACTGGCGGTGGAAGCGTTGGGTAAAGACCTTGTTCATGGTGTAGCCATGCCTTCGGAATTCAATTCACCCGCCAGTCTGGATGACGCCCGCACGCTCGCCGCAAACCTGGGTATTGATTTTTCAGTCGTTCCCATCGAAAAATTGCGGCACGCTTTTAATCAGGAATTGGCTCCGGTTTTCGCAGGTCGTCAGCCGGACGTTACCGAAGAAAATATCCAGGCCCGCATTCGGGGAACACTGTTAATGGCTCTTTCCAATAAGTTCGGCTATCTGCTGCTCAGCACCGGCAACAAAAGCGAAATCGCCATGGGATATTGCACACTATACGGCGACATGGCGGGAGGATTGGCCGTCATCAGCGACGTGCCCAAAACAATGGTCTACGAATTGTCGGAACATGTGAATCGTGAAAGGGAAATTATCCCCCGGTCCGTATTCACCAAACCCCCGTCCGCCGAGCTTCGGCCAAATCAGACCGATCAGGATTCCTTACCCCCTTACGACATCCTCGACCAAATCCTGAAAATGTACGTTGAGGAGGAAAAAAACGCCGAAACGATCATCGCCGCCGGGTTTGATCCGCAAATTGTCGGAAATGTTATTGTTGCCGTCGATAAAAATGAATATAAACGCAAACAGTCCGCCGTCGGTTTGAAAGTTACGTCGCGCGCCTTCGGTTCCGGCAGAAGGGTTCCGATCGCGCAAAAGTTTACGCAAAAATTTTCGTCGGAATGACGGTTTCGCGTTTCAGTTTCGGGTTAAGAAAGAGGAGTTTTAAGAGTTTTATGAGTACGTTTCAAAGTCTGGAAGACCTCGAAATTTGGCAAAAGGCTCGACCGGTGAAGTAAAATCGCAACTATATGTGGCTGTCGATCAAGGATACATTGACAAAAAAACTTTTGATAAACTACTTTTCTCTGTCACACAGATCAGTAAAATGATCGGCAGTCTGATGATTTATTTACGAAACTCAAAAATCAAAGGCCTCAAATGTAAACTGGAAAACTAACCATAAGGAATTTGAGTATATGGAACAAGATATAAAGAACCGGGAAAACAACAACCCCCTTGAATCCGAAACCCAAAACTCGGAACGCGAAACTGGATTTTCCGAACCCGAAACCCAAAACCCGAAACTCGAAACTGGTATTTCCCGGGATCAAATTGTTGAGGCTATTTTATTCGCCAGCGATACCCCCCTTCCCGCCAGTAAAATCGCCTCCGTCGTCGGAGCGATATCTTCCCGCGAAATCCGCGAGATTATCGAAAATTTAAATGAGAATTATAATCGAGTGAACTGCGCGTTTCACATTCAGGAAATCGCCGGCGGGTTCCAGATGATGACAAGGCCGGAATTTTCCACTTACCTTCAGCAGTTATATAAGGTCCGCTCCGAAAGTAAACTCTCCGCCGCGGCGCTGGAAACACTGGCCATCATTGCCTATAAACAACCGGTCCTCCGGGCTGAAATCGAAGCCATCCGCGGCGTGGCCTGCGGTGAGATGATCCGATCCCTGATGGAAAAAGACCTCATCAAAATCGTCGGACGAGCCGAAGAACTCGGTCGTCCAATGCTCTACGGAACGACGAAAAAATTCATGCAGGTCTTCGGCCTGGCCTCGTTGGAAGACCTGCCTAAAGTCCCCGAACTTCTCCCGCCAAACCGACCAACCCCCGTCCAGCAAAATATCGACGAAATAAAAACATCCCAGGAACCCGCCCCTGCGGAAACAAACTCAGACCCACAAAAACCTGTCGATGCGGAAGATTAATCATTTTTTGATCGGGTGGCATGGCTTCGCGTCTTCGCTAAGCCATGTCGTAGTTGCAATCAAAAGACATGGCTAAATAAGAATGTAGCCATGCCACCCGGAATGTTGCGAAAGGTGGTACTTAGGCAGTCTCACGTCTGACTGTTCGCCGTTTGTGCCAAATGCTCCACAATAAAAAATAAAAACAAGACTGGGCAAAGATAGTGCCGAAAAAAATCAGAAATGCCCAATTTTCCCCAACCGTTCGGCCTGAAACCTCATAATGTGTGCCGACCCAATGCGATTCAAACCAAACATTGGCAACCCCGAAGGGGATGTTCGCCAGGAGAAAAAGCTTGTGCAATCCGGCGGCACCAAGAAACCAGTCAATCAATAAAACGACAACAAGAATTAACAAAAAAGCTTTAAGGTTTTTTGTGTTCATTAAATATTCCTCCATTGATGTCATTCATTTAAGATAAAAATGATACGGCTTAATTTAACCCGTTATCTTTAAAAACTCAAGAAAAAGTTTTTTATCTTTTTTATCTTGATCGTTGCTTAAAATGATTCGATAACCAGGAATGACATAATGTTATGGCAAAAAACTTCAAACAATGTTATTGACAAGTGGTTACAACACGGTTAAAACTACTGATGAATGATAATGTTCGCAGGATATGGGGGGGTGTAAAAGTGTTTCTACAGACATCTGCTCCTCGCAGGTGGGTTAGGTCCTGAAGGGACGGCACCTGAATTGAAATTGGCGTCAAAGATATACAAACCGGTGGAGGCGAAACAGGTATGAAAGTCTTAATGCTAGGTTGGGAATTCCCCCCCTTCATTAGCGGGGGGTTGGGGACTGCCTGCTATGGTCTGACCAAGGCCATGAGTGAAATGGGCATCGAAGTTCTTTTTGTGCTCCCCAAACCGATTCACAGCGAATATGCGACTCACGTAAAACTGGTGGCGCCAAAACCAGGTTCGTCGCTGTCTAGCAGTTCTGATGTCTTTGCGCTCAAAGAATTTCGTAACGTTCGATTTAGAACCTTGCCGTCGGCACTACAGGCCTATCAGACACCAAGTGCGTATAAAAAGACCGTCAAGACCACCACAACTTCGACGGAAGTCGAAAAATCAGTGAAAGTTGAGGAATTGGCAGCCGTGGAGTCTGCCCCGGATAGCAACGTTTCTTCCCCGTCGAAATCGGGTGAGGCCTTTGTCGGGGCAGGGGCAAATTACGCTGGTGATCTTTACTCCGAAGTCGAACGATACGCAAGGCTGGTCAGCCAGATTGCCGGTCAGGAGACTTTCGACGTAATTCATGCTCATGACTGGATGACCTATCCGGCAGGACTCGGCATCGCCGCCATCTCCGGAAAACCTCTGGTCATACATGTCCATTCCACGGAATTCGACCGATCCGGAGAGCACGTCAATCAACAAATTTACGATATCGAACGTCAGGGAATGCACGGCGCGCAGCGTGTGATTACCGTGAGCTTTTTGACGAAAAAGATACTTGCCACGCGATACAACGTGCCCGCCGACAAAATCAGAGTGGTGTATAACGCCATTGACAACAACCATAAACATGTTCCAACCCATACCCAGATTCAGAGAGATGAAAAAATTGTCCTCTTCCTCGGCAGGATTACCATGCAGAAAGGTCCGGAATATTTTCTGGCCGCCGCCAAAAAAGTGCTGGAGGTGATGGATAATGTCCGCTTTGTGATGGCGGGAAGCGGGGATATGATTCGCCGGGTTATCGAGCTGGCGGCGGAGATGGGAATCGGACATAAGGTTTTGTTCACCGGCTTTTTACGCGGAGAAGATGTAGAGAAAATTTACCGAATGGCCGATTTATACGTTATGCCGTCTGTTTCCGAGCCATTTGGGATCGCCCCCCTGGAGGCGTTATCGCACGACATTCCGGTCATCGTCAGCAAGCAATCGGGCGTCTCGGAAATTCTTACGCATGTCCTGAAGGTGGACTTCTGGGATATAAACGAAATGGCCAACAAAATTATCGCCGTCTTGAAACATCCGCCTCTTCATAGTACACTAAAAGAGCATGGCAGTTTTGAGGTCAAAAAATTATCCTGGTCGGATGCTGCCAAGTGTTGCCTAAATGTATATAATGAATTAGTCGGCGAAAAAGCTTTACTGGTTTGAAACGTAAAATTTAATAGGGTATATTTTAATTATGGCTTCGGTATGTTTTTACTTCCAGGTTCACCAACCTTTTCGGCTACGACGATACAGCGTATTTGACGCGGACCCAGTCTATTTTGACGAATTTAAGAACGCGGAAATATTGCGCAAGGTCGCGAATAAATGCTATCTGCCGGCGAATTATATCCTCCTGGAACTTATTAAACAATTTGGCGGGCATTTCAAGTGCGCGTATTCCATCACGGGTGTGATCCTCGAACAATTCGAGCAATACTATCCCAAAGTGATGGATTCCTTTAAAGAATTGGCACAGACCGGCTGTGTGGAATTTCTGGCCGAGACCTATTATCACTCGCTGTCATTTCTCTACAGCCGCGAAGAATTTTCCGAGCAGGTCAACCTTCAGCGGGCACGAATCAAGCAATTGTTCGGCCAGGAACCGAAAGTTTTCCGAAACACCGAATTAATTTACAACAATGAATTGGCGCAATTGATCTCGCAATTGGGTTTTAAGGGAATTATCTGTGAAGGCGCGGACCATATCCTGCTCGGACGATCTCCGAATTTCCTTTACAGGCCGCCGCAATGCTCGGAATTGAAGCTTTTACTGAAAAATTACCGGCTGAGCGATGACGTTGCCTTCCGGTTCGGTAATCGTGATTGGAAAGAATGGCCGCTGACGGCGGAAAAATTCGCCAACTGGGTCAACCAGGTCAACGGCAACGGTTACGTGGTCAATTTGTTCATGGATTACGAAACGCTCGGCGAACACCAATGGGCGGACACGGGCATTTTTGATTTTATTAAACATTTACCCCAAGCCGTCCTGCAGTACGGCACGAATGATTTCAAAACACCCACGGAAGTGGTGAATGCTTATCCCGCCGCCGACCAACTGGACGTTCCGCACATGATCAGTTGGGCGGATACGGAACGCGATTTGTCAGCTTGGCTGGGAAATGCCATGCAGTCCAATGCCCTTCATGAGCTGTATAAACTCGAATCGCAGATAAAAGCTTCCTCCGATCCGCAAATCATCGCCGATTGGCGGAAATTGCAAACGTCCGATCACTTTTACTATATGTGCACAAAATATTTCGCCGACGGCGACGTGCATAAGTATTTCAATCCCTACGAATCGCCTTACGATTCATACATCAACTTCATGAACGTGCTGGATAATATCCGCTATCGCCTGCGGAAAATCGGCAGGGATAATTCTCCACCCCAGCCAATCGCCCTGGCGGCGCCGGTGAAAGCGTATCGCCCCAGATAACCGATTCAATTTTGAATTTTGGATTTTAGATTTTGGATTGAAGAGAGAATCCTCCTATGCCGGACGATAAAACCACGGTCCAGGAACTTAAAAATCTGGTCAATCAGTTCATCGCCGAACGGGACTGGTTCAAATATCACGACGCCAAAAATCTCGCCATGAGCATCGCCATCGAAGCCGCCGAATTACTCGAACATTTCCAATGGGTGCGAAATGAAGAATTGGACCAGGTCCTGTCCGACCCCCCTACCCGCCAGCAAATCGAAGAAGAATTATCCGATATTCTTGCCTTCGTCCTATCCTTCGCCAACCGACACAATATCGACTTATCAGAATCCCTGAGAAAGAAAATGGCCAAAAACGCGATCAAATATCCGGCCCAGACTTATCGGGGAAAATACAAGGTGTAAAAAAAGTGGTTGATAGCCGCTTTTTCACACTTCGCGGTCAAATAAAAAAATTGCGAGTTTCCATTTTTACCCTACCAGACTCTCCTCACGATAGTGTCCCCTTTTCATCGAAGACATAAATCATCCAAATTGATTTGAATATGCTCATGGATTTGAATAAGATTACCATTTGAAAAATTTATGAAAGGAAGATATCGGTCTATGAAAAATACGTGTCCAAAAAGGCATTTATATGGAAAAGTCGGACATTACGGAAAACGAATTGATACCGCGGCTATCACGAAAAAAGATTCCGTTTCGGAGTTGATTAAGAAATTACAGGTTTACAACGGCGGGCGATTAAGCGAAGCCTGCGAGTTGCTTGAGAAGAAATATTCTCAGGCGGATGTGACCGTCGGCATGACGCTGGCTGGCGCGATGACTCCTGGCGGGCTGGGAGCTAAGGCGGTTATTCCGCTTATGGAGCATGGATTTGTCGATTGGCTCGTGGCGACCGGAGCCAATATGTATCATGACTTGCATTTTGCCCTGGATATGGGTCTTTTCAAGACCAGTCCGAACGTGGATGATCGCATTTTACGAAATAAACGGCTGACGCGAATCTATGATATCTGCCTTCATTATGACGATACTTTAATGAAGACCGATTATATGTTGCGAGAAATTTTGATGTTCCCGGAATTTCAAAAAGAAATGGGAACACAGGAATTTTACTATCGGCTTGGAAGAATCGTCAATGACATCGAAAAGATAAAAGTCGGGAAAAAAGTGAGCGTGCTGGCGGCTGCGTATCGGCTGGGAATTCCAGTGTTTACGTCCTCGCCGGGGGATTCGACCATTGGAATGAATATTGCCGGCTTGGAGTTATGCGGCGAAATGTTCTTTCCTGGAAAATTCAAATTGAAAATCAATACGAGTCTGGACGTCAATGAATCGACGGCCATCGTTTTGGATGCCAAGAAATCCGGCGGGAAATCCGCGATGCTGATTATCGGCGGCGGTTCGCCGAAAAACTTCGGATTGCAGACCGAGCCTCAGATTCAGGAAATATTGCAGATTTCTGAAGTGGGTCAGGATTATTTCACGCAGATTACCACCGACCGGCCTGACGTTGGAGGATTGTCGGGAGCTACTCCGAGCGAGGCTGTTTCCTGGGGAAAAATCGATCCAGACCACATCGATGATACGGTCGTGGTTTATATGGACGCCTCAATCGCCCTGCCGTTTATGACGTCGTATATTTTGCAAACCACTCCGCCCAAAAAACTGAAAAGATTATACACCCGGAAAGATGAGCTTTATGAAAAGTTGAAGAAAGCCTATGCGGAAAATAACAAAGAAATTCCCCGGCTGAAGAAACTGGCTAAAAAACTTTAAGAAAGCGTTCAGCTTACAGCGAACAGCTTTAGAAAAGAGTAAATGAGACAAAAAATGAAACAACTTTCAGGGCCGGTGCTCAAATCGCTGGCCAAAAAAGAGGGAACCCCCCTATTCATCGTCGATCATGAGCAAATTCGGCGGAATTATCGACGATTCAAGAAAGCTCTTCCCCGAGTTCAGACGTACTATGCGGTCAAGGCCAATTGTCTTGACGCGATCATAAAGACATTATTCCTCGAGGGAGCCAGTTTCGATGTTGCCTCTTTTCCGGAATTTATGCAGGTTCACAAATACATAAAAAGCTGGGATACGAAAAAACGGCACGCTTTTATTTACGATAAAATAATTTTTTCCAATACGATCAAAGACGAAGAAACACTTTTACATCTCAGACCCTATCGGCCTCTGGTTACTTATGACAATGAAGATGAAATCAAAAAGATTAAGAAATATTGCGACACCGCCGGCTTGGTTTTACGATTAAGCGTCCCCGATACCGGGTCGATGGTCGAAATGACCTCCAAGTTCGGAGCCGATCCGGCCCAGGCGATGGACCTTATCGCCCAAGCCTTCAAGTCTGGTTTGATTGTGGAAGGGTTAAGTTTTCATGTCGGCAGCCAATGCACGAATTTTGACAATTATGTGCAGGCATTACATACCGCCTCCCAAATATTTCGGGAAGCCAATGCCAGAGGATATGGAAAAAAAATGAATATCATAGACCTGGGCGGCGGATTTCCCGTCAGCTATAATGAGTCTGTTCCGCAATTTGAAAAACTGGCCCGAATTATAAATTCCGAAATCTCACGACTCTTCCCGGAAGAGGGGATTGAAATCATCGCCGAGCCGGGACGTTTCATGGTGGCCAACGCCGCCACGCTGGTCAGCCGAATAATTGGAAGAGCACGAAGGTCGGGAAAAAGATTCTATCATATCAATGACGGGGTATATCATACCTATTCCGGAATTGTTTTCGACCATTGTGTGTATCATGTGAATCATTTTCCAGGCACGGGGCAGGGGAAAAAAGAAATCTGCGCCGTGGTCGGACCGACGTGCGATGGTTTCGACAAAATATCCATGGAAGAAAATCTTCCGGGAAACCTGAAAATCGGGGACTTGCTTTACACCGAGAATATCGGGGCTTACTCGATCGTTTCATCAACGAATTTTAACGGTTTTTCTCCCGCCAAAGTTGTTCATATTAATTTATGATTTAACAACCCATTACCGTTCAAACCCCATTGTGCCACGGTCGGCTCGTCCGACCGTGCTCTTAAGACACGGCTGGACAAGCCAGCCGTGCACAACGACAGAGGGAGTTGCTATCTATTGTAACTGTTCATTTCATTGCCTGGCATACCGCGTTTCGGCCTGTATGTTTTGCCTCATACATCGCGTTGTCGGCGGTCTGGAAAAGGTCTTCAAGATTGACCATTTCCGGACGATATTCAGCGACCCCCGCCGAGAGGGTGATAGAAATCGCCGATCCATTTGCGAAAAATTCATGACTCTCAATCGCCTTCCTGAATCGTTCCGCGCCAACCGCGGCGGATTGAGCTTTGGCTCCGGGACACAACACGAGAAACTCTTCTCCTCCAATCCGGCAAACGACCTCCTCGGCACGAGCGGATTTTCGTAAAGTGTCCGCTACTTCTTTCAATACCGCATTTCCCGCCAGGTGTCCAAAATGGTCGTTGATGTCTTTAAAGTGATCCAAATCCATCAGGATGACTGCAATCGACTGGTTATGCCTTCGAGCCAGGTTCCAGTATTCCCCAAGCCGTTCCTGAGCTCCACGGAAGTTGGTCAACCCGGTCAGCTCGTCAACCGTGGCTTGGCGGGTCAGCTTTTGATTTGTATTCCCCAATCGGTTGTTTTTCAGGAATAAGGTCCGGTTACGGTGGTTCAGCGCCTTGGCCATTGTGATAATTCGCTGTCCTGCCTGCATCCGGGCATGGAGCTCACGGCGGTTAAAGGGTTTGGACAGATAGTCGTCGGCTCCGGCGTTTAAGGCTTTTACAACTTCATCCTCTCCGTCATTAACGGTGAGGATAATGATATAGGTTAAATCGCCGTTAGGCCGTTTCCGAATTTGCCGGCATAGTTCCAGTCCATCCATTTCCGGCATGCACCAGTCCGTGATAATCATGTCTGGATTGGATTCTTCCATTTTCCGAAGGGCGTCAATTCCGTTGACCGCCCGCCGAGGAAAACAGTCCCAACTTGCCAGAAGAGCCTCCAGCAAATCCAACGCGTCCGGATTATCGTCAACAATGAGCACGTTCTCTCGCATCCTGTATTCCTTTCGAGACCGCCACGGTTTCTTCCGTTTCGGTCGTGGATGTGTTTGTTTCGTCTCGGCAGAGGATGCCTTTAATCTGTTCGACCAGAACAGAAGGAGACAAGGGTTTGACCAAGACCATTTTGACCCCCATATATCCCAACCGCCTTCGATTGATTTCGTTTCCATACGCGGTCTGAATCACCACGGGAATTTCCATCAGCCGCGGGATGAACCGGATCATTTGCAAGGTGGCAAACCCGTTCATGTCCGGCATCATCAGGTCGAGAAGCACCATGTCCATCGGTTGACTAAGGAGGAGCGTCATGGCTTCGCATCCGGACCTGACGGTGAATACCTTGAATTCCTCTTCCGGAAGCGCATGATGAATCAGATCCAGGTTGTCCTGGTTGTCATCCACGACAAGAATATTATACCGTTTCATGGTCTTTCCTCTCCACGGCTTCGGGATTGATTAATAGCCCGGTTCCGGCGAACCCGGAATGGATTTCAGACAGGCATTGGTCCACCAGGAGTCGGATTTCCCGCACGTTGATTGGCTTGGTCTTGTAATGCGTGCATCCGGCCCGAAGGCATTTTTCCCGATCCCCCGGCATGGCATGGGCGGTCACCGCCACGACCGGCGTCTGCGTCAGAGGGGGATACTTCCGAAATTCGACGACCAACTCCCATCCGTTAATTTCTGGAATACTCATATCCAGAAAAATCAGGTCGGGTCGGAGGGATTTCGCCTTGGTCATACCTTCGGAACCTGTGAGCGCGGGGACGACATTGTGCCGGGTGCTCAGAAGCTCGGCCAGAAGGTCGTAATTATCTAAATTGTCTTCGATGACTAAAATGATCCCCACCGATAAATCCCCCCACATAAATCTCAGTATTCCCTTCCCCTGAGGTGCCTGCTCGGAATGCTGATTATAGTATCGTCCATTCTATCTGGATGCGTTAATTAACACTTATGGGTTTGGCGTAACTTACGGCATGGCCTCGGGTTGACCCGAAAACGGCTTGTTTATCGGAAGTTCAAGAATAAAGCAACTCCCCTCACCCAATTTGCTCTCTACCCGTATGCTTCCCTTCATCAGGTCGCACAGCCTCCGGCAGATGGCCAGACCCAAACCGGCCCCGCCCTGGGAACGGGTGCTTGAGGAATCCGCCTGCTCGAATTCATTGAAAATACGTGACTGGTCTTCTGCCGCGATCCCGCGACCCGTGTCCTCCACTTCGATCACCAACTGGTCCCCGCTGACCCGGACTCGAACTTCGATATGCCCCGCGGAGGTGAATTTGGAAGCGTTTCCCAGGAGATTCAACATAATCTGGCGAAGTCGGATGGGGTCTGTGTTCCAATGCGAAGACGTTTGGAGCGAGGGATCAAAAATCCGCCGCAGTTCGACCTGGCCGGATTTTATCGCGGGAGCGATTTCGTCCAGACATTCGTTGATCAAGCCCCGAATATCGACGGATTCATATTCCAGTTTCATTTTTCCCGCGTCGATTCTGGACAGGTCCAGAATGTCGTTGATCAGTCCCAGAAGACAGATACCGTTGCGATGGATTTTTTCCAGGTACATCTCCTGTTTTTCCTTCGAAAGATCAGTGGGATTTTCGATCATTAGTTCGGTGAACCCGATAATAGAGTTCAGGGGAGTCCGCAATTCGTGGGACATGTTGGCCATGAACGCGTTTTTGGACATATTCGCGATTTTTGCGACAACCGCCATGTGGTTGGCACGCACGATGGCCCCTTTGAGATGGAGGTTGGTCTCCAGTATCGCCTCTTCGGCTCGCTTGCGCCCGGTGATATCGCTCATCACGACGCGGGCCACGGGGTTGCCTTCGGTGTCCTGGGCGACGGCGGCTTCCAGATGCGCCCAGAATGTCGTTCCGTCCTGTTTCAACATCCGTATTTCACATATTTGCGGTTTGCCGGTTTCAAAGAGCTGTTTACGGTGCAGGTAGTAGATATCCTGATCCGCTTTGAGAATGAACCTGGTGATCGGCTTGCTGAACATCACGGACCGGGTCACACCCAGCAGGGTGCAGGCGGTGAGGTTGGCCTCCAGGATCAGCCCCTTTTCGCTCACTGTGCAATAGCCCACCGGGGCCAGGTCGTACAGGTCAAAATACCGCGCCCGCGTGGCGTCCAGTTCGGCCTGCGCCCGGCGCAGTTCCTCGTTCTGCATCTCAAGTTCGATCTGATGCACACGAAGTTCCTGGAGCGTCCGCTGGGTTTCTTCGGGCGACAGGGCCTTGATGTTTTCCGGCAATAGGGCGGATTTTTCTCGAGCGATCTCTTCCGCCCGTCGGCGCAGTTCGGTAACTTGTTCGGGGCGGTTATCCTTCTTTTCCATTGTGAGCCTCCATCATTCGACTTATCTTCTCAAATTGATCGGTGTTTGTAAATCAAAAAGCACCAAATTGTCATTGCGAGCATCTTACTGGCTTCACCCGCGATTTTCAAAAAGAACAATCTGGGGTGGGTGGCATGGGCAAGTATTCTTGCCCGTGTTTTCCAGGCGTGAATTGGGAAAAAAGACACGGGCAATCGAATTGCCCATGCCACCCAACGCCGTGAACTTAACGGCGTTGCAGATAAAATTAAAATGGAACATCGCCCTGTGTATCTGCCGCAAAAAACCTTATGCGCCGCTCGTGTTTAATTTTCGGATGGTATAAATCCACTTGAAACGGTGGTTTGTATAGCTTCAATCTCATTCTAACGTTCTTGAGAATGTTAGAATGAGATTTGTTGCTTCGACGTTGGGAACTAAAGTGTTGATTGATGTGTCAGGGAGAAAAATCTTACTCAAAGGCTTAAGTTCACGGCGTTGCATGCCATCCGGAAAGTGTTTTTGATCCCTTATTTGTGAAAGGCTGTGCTTGGAACGGTTAATTATTCTGAACGTGGTCTTTGGATTTTACGCCGGGCTGGGCGATTTCGGGTCGGAGGGGGATATCCAGGACGTCCAGATCAAGGTGGCCGCAGGGCAGGGAGCGGATCGAGGCGGTTAATTGATTGATGAGAACTAATTCCTTGACACCCTGCACCTGCTTTAGTTGAAGTTTGACGGGTCCCTTGATTTCCTCTTGTATCAATGAAAATCGATCGCCGATGAGGATCAGGGTGTTCGGGAAAATTCTGGTGGTTACGCGTAATTCGACCTCGTCGGTCGGTGGAAAAGAAGCCAGGAGTTTTTTCTTTTCCTCTTCTTTTTTACGAATATGATTTTCCACGGTTTCGGCATGAAATAGTAATTCGGTGGCTTTTTCCCGCTGCGCGTTCGTCAATCGTTTAAGGTATTGCATGAGCGGTTCAACCGAAGTCCGAATCTTTTGAACGAGCGCTTTGTCCTTTTTTATGTCTGCGTCGATTTGGAGAATCTGCCGGTAAATCAGGGGATTGAACCCAACTCCGACCACGGTCTTTACCCCGGTGGGCGAACCGATGGATTTGATGTCAGCGCCTTTGAGACCGAAGGCATGTCCGCCGATGAGGCAACCACGGGAAAGGTCGATCCATCCGTTGCAAATAATGGCGCCATTAATGGCCTCTTTGGCGATTTGGACATCTCCGCCGGCATGGAGGTAGGCAAAGTTGAGAAATTTGGCGTGGATATTTCCGTTCGCCTCCAGAAGGGCTTTTTCGCGACCTTTGACTCCTCCGACAAGGGTAATATCTCCGTCGGCAAAAAGATAGGCCGCTTCAACCATTCCCTTAACGTAGATGTTTCGCTTGCCGCGGACAATAAAGAGATCCCGAACACTGCCGTGAATAACGACATTGGTCGCGGAATCAATATTTCCCGTCTGAAAGTCGATATCGCCGTTCACTTCGAGAACGGTTCTTACAGAAATCTTGTTATTATGGAAAATGACCTGTCCGTCGACCGTGGCCCGTACGGTTGTGCCGTCGGGGTCCAATGCGACATTTTCACCCAGCCTGACCATCACTGATTTCGCTTTGGGTTTTAACGGATTCCCATAAACATCAAGACCGTCCTGCCCTGCCTGCCGGGAACGAATGGTTCCGATAACCGCCCCTGCTTCGGCGGTAATGAGTTTATGCTGCTCATAAAAATTAATCACTTCTTCGTCATCGGCCGGGTGTTTTGTGCTGCTGTATTTTTCATCCAGGATGAATTCCTGATCGGAAGATTCCACCGGCGGATATCCTTCGGAAATCAGAAAAGGCTCGGGGGGAATAACGCCGTCTCGGATCATTGCCATCAGTTTGGCTACACGTTGTTTGGTTGAAGGGGTAATCTTTATCCGGGTCTGGGTAAGCACGAGAAAAAAATCATATTCGGTAAGACCGGAATAGTTGTGGTCGGAGCGCAGCACCAAAAAGGCCTTGACCTGATCCGGTGAGACCTGGACGTTTATATTAACTGTTCCCGCTGTCCCGACCATAGTCAAGAACCTCTTTGAGCATGTCTGACATGCTCTTAAACGGCGACGCCGAGCTTGGCCAAAGTTTGATGAATTTTGTCGCTCAGAGTTTCGGCGGTGAAGGGTTTGACAACGTAATTATTGACACCTGCCTTCAGGGCTTCGATCACCCGGCTTTTTTCCGCTTCCGTAGTCACCATAATAATGGGGACCTGGATATTTTGGGCCCGAATATTCTTTATAAGCGTCAGGCCGTCCATATTGGGCATGTTCCAATCGACGAGAAAAAGATCGGGTATTTGCGAAGCCGTCAACTTAAGAGCTTCCACCCCATCGCCCGCCTCGCAAATATCGGTATAGCCCAATTGGGCCAGGACATTTTTTTCGATGTTTCGTATCGTCCGAGAATCATCGACTAACATGATCTTCATGCAGACTTCTCCGTTGCCCCGCCAACCAATAATAATTCCTCTGACCGATTAACTGTCTTTATGCCCACCTCAACGACAAAAGACCCCGCCGGGCAGGAACATGGAATAGCCAGGTGGGGGATAATCTTCGCGCATTTAACCTGGTGTCCGGCCCCGACGACAACAGAGGGCGTGGTAATGGAAATATTCAATCCTTCAATATCCTTTTTGGCGTTTCCGGCAATCATATTGGCCAGTTCACCTATGGCGTCTGAAAAGTCTTCGTCGGTGTCGCCCAGGGCGGTCCCGGCAAACGTGCTGGCGATTTTGACGGCGGACAACCGTGGAAAACTAACGATGACGGTTCCGACCACATCTCCGGAAAGACCAATAATACCCGAAACATCGTGCGAGGTTTGCTCCACGGTTTTAAGATAAGGTTTTCCAAATTGAACGTCTAATTTTAACATGGTTTTAAAAACGTTCTTTATCGCTCCCATAAATGGGTTGACATATCTAACATCCATTATAATCCCTCAGTGTTGTACAAAAATTTATCTTTTGGACAAGTGACGTCCTTATAAGGAGAATATCGGCAGGTTGTCGGTCGGCTTTAAGGAATTTAACGAACAAATGCAAGTGCGGCAACTTTTCCGACCGCTTCTTTAAGAGGCACGACCGTGAGGGAATGTTCTTCCTTCTTCCCGCGGCCAGAGAAGACGGAGGGATTACTTATGTTTCGATTTTGACGTTGGGTATATCGTAGAAAAACCTGATTCGGGCGAGGAGTTCGTTGAAGGAATATCGTCTGGAAAGGTCAATAGGCAGGAGGCAGCCCCGACTATGATCGCTGGCTAGGATGATTAACCGATCCCCTTGGGTCTGGTACCCCTGGTCCTGATTCTGGTGCCCCACGATGAAGAAATCGACGTTTAATAAGTCGGCCAATTCTTCGAGTTGTTCGCTGGAATGGCTCCTGCCCCAAACGGTTTCATAGACGCTTCCCCGAGGGGTCATGTCACCAAGCTGCCACTGTCGGTCAAAGATGGAAAAATCGAAATTGTCCATAGCCCCGGGGGTGGGGAGTGAATGAGACATCCAAATCCGGTTAGGGCATTTTGCCGCCAGCGACAATGTGAGAAGAAATTCGCGGATCGCCTCGATAATTTCCCCCCCCGCTTTTTCTCCGAAACGGATAACTACCCATTGATTGAAATTGGCAATACTGGCCGCCCCGCCTTTGGTGATTTCACGGTTGGTGATTTGGGCCAGATCGTGATTCCCGAGCAGAAAATGCACCTGGTCGGGATAGTCGATTTTCCATTGTGCTGCCTTCACCAGAAGGAGGCAGGAAGCGTCTTGCGCTTTAACCCGGCTGGCATCGGGACACGGACTTCCGTTGGAATGGATCAGTTCATGAAGAATCACATACCGGTCCTGGCATCGTCCCAGGTCGGCGAACCATTGAAGTTTGTGAAAATTTTCCACCCAGCCGTGAAAATCGCCGGTCATAATCACCTGGCCATAAGTGGGCAAAGTGAGCAAATGACCGGTGCGAAAAGAATCCAGACGATTCAGAACCGCCGCTTTACCGAGGATATCTATGATTTGATGTGGGTCGGTGTAATCCATTTTTCTAATGACTAAAACCTAAATCCTTTAGTCATTAGACATTAGGATTTAGTCATTTCCTCAAAGTATGCTCTCAATGAACTTTTCAAAATCATCGCTGTCGTCATCGGCCATGTCAGTGTCGGCATGGTTGGGCGCCTTCTTCAGACCTGCCGGTTCTTCTTTCGGGGTTTCGACCGGTGGCGAGGGGTTTTGTTTTTCATATAAATGCCATGCGACTTCCAGCCGGCCAATGACCTCCCGCATGCTCTGAGGCCGTTCTTTGGGGCTGTCTTTGCAGCAATCCATGATGAGTTTGGATAAAGCCGGAGGAACCTCGGTGTTCAATGCATCGGGGCGGGGAATGTTGCGATAATTGGCCGGTCCCGATAAATCGTTTCCATTTCCACTGCCCGACATGGTGGTGGGAAATTTCGTGCCCGTTGTCACCCAGTATAAAGACGCTCCAAGATTAAAGATATCCGTTCGCTGATCCAGGTAACCGCGCTCTTTCTGTTCCGGAGCCATATAATCAGGAGTCCCCTGAATGCGATTTTTTTTATGCCCCATCGGACAACTTTGTCCGAAATCGATAATTTTAATCCCGTCGTTGGGAACGGTGAGGATGTTTTTGGGCTTCACGTCGGCGTGGACGTAACCGAACTCGTGTAAACTGGACAACCCCTGGGCTACCTTCGTAAAGATTTTGATGGTTTCCTCGATACCGGAAGGACCCATTTGCTTGAGCTGGGCACCTTCGACATATTCCATGACCAGGATAAGCTCCTGGGTTTTAAGCCATTTTCGTATTCGTTTTAACGTGAAAGATTTGCGCAAATACGGATGATCGACACGGCTGCTTACGTCATATTCGATCTGTGCCTGATCAAAAAAACGGGTATCGCCCTCGTTTTCCTTAATAACCTGCTTTAGGGTATAAATCCGTCCGTCATCCGGATCCTGAACCTTCCAGATACTGGACTTCGCGCCCCTACCCAGGTTGCCCAACACTAGATACCGATCAATATTTGACGATGTTCCTATAGCCATGCTTTATTTCTTAATAGTTTAACCAAGTACGGCACCATCCACATTATAAGACCTTTTGGACAGAAGGTCCAGACACTTACCCTTAATCATTGGCCGACCCGGCGTTTCCTATTTTACGCTCACCGTCTAGGTTAACTCCCATGTCGGATTATACACCCAGCTATCTCAAAAACCAAAGATTACGAAATTATCGACAAAAAAAAAGCCTGTAATCAAGAAAGAAAAATATTAAAAACATATTTTCCTAAAAAGACTGGGGGCCAACCGGATACGAATCGAGGACGGGTGATATCCGATCTATTGGAGCAAGGCGTCCCGCCATTTATACCGATAAAGCGGATCGTTTGAGCAGGCTTTGCCGGATAATTGGCCATGGACGCACACTTTCGATCTGGGAACATTGCACAAGGCCTGTAACTCATGAATTAAGGCCACCATGGCTTGAACCTGCGTCAGGGAAGGATCAGCCTGACCCTCATCCAATTGCAAACCGATCAGGATTTTTCCTTTGCATCCCTCGGCGGGCTCCTGATTGTACCAAGTCCTGCTTTTGGAAATTTCCCCGCTGGAAGAAACCGCAAAGTGAGCGATCACATTTGGCGTTTTTCTGTTGGACAGGCATTTGAGGGTTAAATCGTTCGGATCGGAGTTACGCATGGTATGAACAACGATCGACTTCCAAAGTTCGTTTTCGATAGGGACGGCCGTTCGGGAAATCCGCGCGGATGAATCGGTATTCCAAGTGGCGGCCAGATAAGTTGTCTTGTCGGTGGGAAACACATGACGAGGCTCTAACGCCAACAGAACCACGGTCCCGATGGACATAGAGACCGCCAAGGCCAGCCAGACCCATGTAACTCGCGTGCGATCCACGGTGTTTTTCTTGCCAGTTCTACTCATACAGAATCCCAAAGAAATAAATGATCGTTTCGTTATACTATAAATCGGTCATTTTCAAAGGAATTATTTGGGATTTCTTTCAAAAACGTTAAGATTTTTAATTTCATATGTCATCGTCCGGCTTGACCGGACGATCCAGTTCTCTTTTTTCGTGCCCAAAAGGGGCACACCCTGGATCATCCGGTCAAGCCGGATGATGACAATGAGGGAATGGTCTGAACGGTTACCACGCAAAACGAAATTGACTTTAAAGCACTAAAAGTTAATAATGACGAAATGAATATTCTTTTATTAAGCCGATACGGTCGGCTTGGACCGAGCAGTCGAGTCCGATCTTACCAATACCTGCCCTATCTGGCAAATCAGGGCATCAACGTAACAGTTGCACCGCTGTTAGAAAATGATTACGTCCAGAACCTTTATACCGGAAAAAGGAAAAGTCCGTTTACGGTTATAAAGTCTTATTTTCGAAGGTTAAATCGCCTGTTGCACGTCCGGGAATATGACTTGATATGGGTGGAATATGAGATATTTCCCCTGCTGCCGGCTTGGGCGGAGTCGCTGTTGGTACATCAGGGTGTTCCTTATGTCGTCGATTATGACGACGCCGTATTCCATCGCTATGAATTTCATCCAAACCCCTTAATACGGTTCCTGCTGCATAAAAAAATCGACCAGGTGATGAAACACGCATCGACCGTCATCGCCGGAAACGAGTACCTGGTCCAGCGGGCCAGTCAGGCGGGAGCAAAACACGTAGAGTACCTCCCCAGCGTGATCGACCTGGATCAGTATAAAATGGCTGAAAGGTCCGATAATCCGATTTTCACCATCGGCTGGATTGGTTCGCCAGTAACCAGTAAATACCTGAATCTGATCGCCCCCGCCCTAGCCCAGGTGGCCGAAACTGGTCCGATACGGGTGGTCCTGATCGGTTCGGGGCCGGTCAAACTAGAAGGCGTGCCGGTCGAGGTCCAGCCGTGGTCGGAAGAAACACAGGTTGACCAGATGCGGACTTTCGACGTCGGGATCATGCCCCTGGAAGACAAACCATTCGAACGAGGCAAGTGCGGGTACAAATTGATTCAATATATGGCCTGCGGCCTGCCCGTAGTCGCCTCGCCCGTGGGCGTCAATACCCATATCGTCGAAGACGGCATCAACGGGTTTCTAGCTCAGAATCCTTCCGATTGGATCAGGGCGTTAATGGTCCTGAAAAATGACGCCGCGTTACGCAAGCGAATGGGCCAAGCCGGGCGACTAAAGGTGGAAAAAGAATATTGTCTGCAGGTAACCGCGCCAAAACTGGTTTCCATTTTGAAAAGGATTTTACAATAATGGCTCCATTGCAACCTTCCCTTGATATTATCATCGTCAACTGGAACGCCGGTGCGCTGCTGCGGAATTGCCTGGAATCCATCGCCGCTTCAAACCTGGACGGCATCGACCTTCAGCGGGTGGTAGTGGTGGATAATGCTTCGAGCGACAATTCCACCCAGGGGTTAGACGATATTAAAATCCCGCTGACCCTTCTAGCCAATCCTGAAAATCGAGGTTTTGCCGCCGCCTGCAATCAAGGGGTTCAGGAAAGCACTGCGGATTACCTGCTTTTTCTAAATCCCGACATCCGACTTTACGAAAATTCTCTGAAAATCCCTGTGGAATGCGTAAATCGGCCTGAAAACCAAAAAATCGGAGTTGTCGGCATCCAACTGGTTGACGAGCAGGGCCATATTGCCCGTAGCTGCGCCAGGTTCCCGACGCCGCGGAGTTTTTTTGGTCAAATGCTCGGTCTTGACCGCCTGCTGCCGGGACGATTCCTCGCCCATCCCATGACCGAGTGGGACCATCGGGACAGTAGAGATGTAGACCACGTCATCGGAGCCTTTTATTTAGTCCGCCGAAGTATCTTCGAGCAGATGAATGGTTTTGACACGCGGTATTTTGTGTATCTTGAGGACCTGGATTTATCGCTTCGCATCCGCCAGGCCGGGTGGCGGATTGCTTATTTGACGGAAGCTCAAGCCTACCACAAGGGCTGCGGAACCAGCGACCAAATTCGGGCCCGCCGATTATTTTATTCTCTGCGAAGCAAAATTCTTTACGGCTACAAACATTTTAATCCAATCACCGCCACAGCCTTGGCGCTGGGCACTTTTTTTATCGAGCCGGTCCCACGGATCGCCCTGGGCTTGGCCAAAGGTTCCCTGGCAACGGTCGGAGAAACCATCAGAGCTTATGGGTTACTCTGGAAAGCACTATTGAACCTTTTTAAAAATGCGGTTTGATTTAAGATCATCTAGGCCATATCATGTCGGGATACTTTGGAGATAAAACAATGTGTACCCCAGCGTGTGTCCAGTTCGGAAGATCAAGCGTTACTCCAGATGAGGTCAAAAACAAAAAGGTAATTGAAATCGGCTCTTACGATGTCAACGGAAGCTTCAAGTCCTTTATGAAAAATTGGGAACCAGAACAATATCTTGGGGTCGATATTGAAAACGGTCCCGGAGTTGACTTGGTCTGTAGTGCCGACGATGTTCTAAGTCGGTTTGGAAAAGAGGCCTTTGACATAGTTATCTCAACGGAATTGCTTGAGCATGTTAAAGACTGGCGACTTGTCATCTCAAACATGAAAAATATCTGTAAGCCCAACGGGATTATTTTGATTACCACCCGATCCTTTGGTTTTCCCTTTCACGGATACCCTTATGATTTTTGGCGATATGAAATGGAGGACATGAAAACTATCTTTTCAGACTGTATTATTGAAAAATTGGAAAAAGATAGCGGTGATCCGGGTGTCTTTTTAAAGGTTCGAAAGCCCGCCAATTTTACGGAAAAAGACCTTTCCAAATACGATCTGTTCTCCATTCTTTCCGGGCAAAAGACAAGTAAAGTCGATGAAGATGCTTTTAACCGGTTTAGAAATCAATTCCGGCTGAAGATTTTTATTCATCGAATTCACCGATTTGTCCATAAATACGGCAAACTCTTTAAGATCAAACTTCGCAAGATGAGTGGGCAGGTTTAAAAAGATAAAAACAGGGCGAGTCCTTTGCGACTCGCCCTATTCGTTTATAGATTGTCCGGAAAATTTTTACCGGCGTTTTCGACGGATTAAAAGCCCACCCCAATACCAAGAAGAAACAAGCTAACCGGTTCGGGAACAGGAGTGATACGATACAAGGCGCCCACACCCGAATCCATCGCATTCATGTCATCCAGAATCCGCCATTATCAACGAACCACGCGACTACGAAAAGCCAAGAACCCTCCGATTATCATTAAGATCATTGTCATGGGCTCGGGTGTAATCTGGACATTATCAATGACCATTCCATAAGTATTTTGATTATCTTGGAGATTAGTAAATTTTAAAACTGCGGAGGGATCAGTGGAAGCGGCGGTGAAATTAACAGTAAATTTGGACCAGAGTACGTGTGAGTATGGATTATCATAGTACACGCTCGTAGGCGTACCATCGCTACCGAAAAGAGTTTTAGAGGTTCCAGCAACGTTGACAAGCAAACCAGTAGGGTTTGGCCAAATAACGGCGTAATAAAAGGATAGCGTATAAGGGGTTCCGGCAACGGCGGAAAAAGTCGTTTCCATAGAGTCTCCGTCGTTGATGACGTATCCATAGTTTCCATCGTAGGCCGTATATGAGGGAGCTTTTGTCCAATAAGATGGCTCCCCGCTACCATCAAAGGTAGCCGTCCACCCTGTAATTTGTGTCGGGCTCATGGTTGGGTACCACCCTTGATATGGAGCTATTGCCAAAAAATTATATGAATTCGTGAAACCCGGGTCTTCAAAACTTCCGTTGGATACTAAATTTACTCCCATTACCTCATTGGAGGCAACCATTGTCGCCAGGAACAAAACAATCAATGTACTTGCCGAACGGATTTTTTCCACACACTTTTTCATTTGCGAACTCCTTCTAAAATAGGTGCCTAAAAAGTAAAAAAACCAAGACAGAAAGATACACTCTCTCTCTGCCTTGGTTTAAACAACAAAATAAAATACAGCCCGCGAAAATGAACGAATCGCCGCCCCCAGGTGGCTCTTTCTTTTCCCAAAAAAAGGGAGAGCGACTCTATTCACTCTCCCTGGAAAATATTTCTCTCAACTACATCTCATATCATTAATACTTTTATTTGTCAAGAAAAAACTTCTTCTTTGGAAAAGTAACGGTGGAAAATTTGCAGTAAATATTTCGTGAATTATTTTGGAAAATCCGTATAATTACATTGGAATATTCGAATAAGCCTATGGACAAGGACGCTTATATGAAAGACAAGAAAATCGTACTCATCGGAGCGGGCAGCCGGTGTTTCGGACCTCGGATGATTGTTGATATTCTGAACACAAAGGAATTGCAGGGGAAAAATTTTACCCTGACCCTCGTCGATGAAGATTTAACCGCGTTGGATTTAGCGGCCAAATTGGCTCATCGGGTGAAAAAGCATACCGGTACGGATATCGCTATTGAAAAGAGCCAGGATCGACTGACGGCATTACCCAACGCCACTTATGTCATTACCTCTGTGGCCAAAAACCGGATGGCACTGTGGGAGCAGGATTTTCGGGTTCCGCTGTCTTATGGTTTTAAACACTGCCTGGGAGAAAACGGCGGGCCTGGGGCCTTATTTCACGCCTTGCGCAGCTTCGAACTGGTCATTCCCATTTGCCGCGATATCGAAAAAATATGCCCGCAGGCGTTGCTTTTGAATTTTACCAACCCGGAGGCGCGGGTTCTGAACGCGATTTGTCATCTGACGAAAGTCAAGGCAGTGGGAATCTGTCATGGAGTCTTTTCAGCCATCCAGCTCATTTGTGATCTTCTTGGCCGGCCACGCGAGGAATTGCAGATCATTTCCGCCGGGATGAACCACTTATACTGCATGTTAAAAATCATCGACAAAAAAACCGGCAAGGACCTCCTTGCGGATGTGCTGAATAAAATCAAAAGCGATACCTCGGTAAAACTTCCGCCGCTGGTCAGAAAAATGGCTGAAATCTTCGATATCATAACTTATGCTTCCGACGATCATATCGGGGAATATCTGTCTTATGCCTGGGAATTTACAGGAACCAAGTGGCACTACGGACAAGAATGCAAAAAGGTGAGCAAAGACAACAAAGAGGAGCCTTCTTTGCTCGAAATTTATTCCAATGAAGCGAATCCTCTGGAAGGCGATATAATGCTGCCGAGCGGAGAAATTACCGTGCCGATCATCTGCGACATCGAGCTGAATCGCCCATCGTTTCGGGAGGCAGTCAATGTTTTAAATACCGAGCGGTACATTGAAAACCTTCCCACCGACGCCGTCATTGAAGTTCCAGCCATGGTTGACGGATCAGGTATTCATCCCATGAAAGTCGGCCCCATCCCCGAATCGTTCGCTTGCTACATTCGGACACACTTTACCGTGCATAAGTTTCTCACAGAAGCCTATCGCACAAAATCCAAAAAAATGCTTCTCAGAGCATTGTTAATGGACCCGAATGTAAACAGCATCACCGCCGCGGAAAAGATGTTGGACGATATGCTGGATTTGCAAAAAGAGTTTCTGCCGACTTTTAGCTGATATCCAATGATCAACTTGTATTCGCTTGTGAGCGTATTAATCAAGCCTGTTGCTTGATAATCTTCGCCCACTCCTTCTTCTTTTTTCTCATTTCCGGAGTCACTTTGACCGGTTTGCCGGGACATTGATTCTTTGGATCGAAAAGCCAGCGGTTCTGATTGTCGCGAAGAACGGGCATCCGTTTTTCGACCCCGGGAGGGGCCATCACTCGGGTTGGTTTGTCGGAATACCAGTATCCCACGGAGGACATTTCATTGGCCAGATGATTACCGTGGCCGTGCTCGATGGTTACCTTAATCTCTTTCTGAAATCGCACGGGATTCTCAAGGTGAAAAACGTAACTGGTCTGATATCCCCCTCGCCCGGACCATAAGGGCACGCCGGGAGCGGGAAGGGTATTTCCTTCGAAAATGGAAGACCCGTTTCGAAGAAAGGCGTTGGGTTGCATTCCCCAAGCCTGGTTGAGATAGTCTTCGCTTCCGGTTCCATGCAAATCCGGGGGCCACTTGTACCCGTCCACCCAGATCATATCATCCCCTTCGCCCCACCAGGTTCCCTGGAAATTCGTCACCGAAAGATTGCACCCGATATAATGGCCTCGCCCTTTCGTTTCCAGGATGACGTAATTGTTTTCCCAGGCGATTTTTTCTTTATTCGCCGCGTCGGCATAGATTGTATTGACGGTAATTTCCGGCCCCCAGCCGCCGAACGGATTGGTCCGCCGAAATTCCGCGTGAAAATAACCCGTTTGGTCAGGAAGGCGCTCCAGGGTTTCGTAATCAACGTAGAAATACTGGCGATGCTCCTCTTTGCTTTGATTGATCAATTCAACAAGACACCGTTTTCGGAACGGCATACGGACATAGGAATTCAATGCGCAGCCGCCATTGAACTGATTAGGATACGGGGTGGAGGCGGTAAACAGGGCGGACTGATATGAGTTGACCATTCCATGTCCCAGACCGAAGAAATCACCCAACGGACAAATAATGCTGGGATAATCGGCGTTATCGTAGGTGATTTTAATCAAACATTCACGATAGTGGCGGTCCTGTGTCATCCAGATATGCGTGATCTGACCCGGACCCTTAATATCAGCCAGCACAGCCGACTTTCCGGCAGGGATACGCCAACTGTCGTCGTTTCGACCGGTCTTATCCCATGATGAAAAACGTCGGGTCGTGCCATTACGAAGGCAAGTAAGTTCAGATAGCATCGTATTTTCTCCATGTAAAGATTAAATTGGTTTCACGTTTTGACCTTTAAAACAAACTGCCAAAGGTCATCTTTCAGATATCCTATCTTATTCTTATCTATGATCATATTTCCAGTATTCTTTCTTTGCCGCGGCTATGCGTACTTTTCTTTACTCCCGCGGATGGGCTTGTTATAATTTCCTCCATTATGATAAAACGAACTCCGTATAATCCTTTTCCGCGTGGGCAGTTTTCACGCTTTTACAAAAATCTCAAATCGCAGAATGTTTTTATCGTTCTGATGATCGTTTCCGCTCTGGCTATCTTTTTGCCGTCCTGGCTGACCGCTCCCGCGCAGAAGGTCTGCCAGGCTTGGCTGGCGCCGGGTGGGCGGCTCACTCTGCTGGCAGCTCGAAAGATCAAACCCTCGCCGGTTCAACCGTCCGATTCCGATGGTCCTTTGACGGATGAGCAATATAACCGAATCCTGATCACACTAAGCCTGAAACTTCAGGAACTCGAACATGAAAACCAAAGCTTGCTTGGAATCCGTTCCGCCGTCGGACCAGGACCCGTGCTCATTCCCGCCCACGTTACCGGTTTCGACAGCCTGGGCCTTCCTTCCGTGGAGATCGACCGGGGAACCGATTCCGGTCTGAAGGAAGGTCTGCCCGTCCTGGCCACCATTCCTCTCGATCTGCTGCGGGCGGAAAATATCGATCCCAAATTGGCCCTGGCCGCCGGGATGATCGTCGGAACCATTGATTATGGACTGGGACCGTACACCGCAAGGGTCAAATTGGTCAGCGCCATGGACCCGAAAGGTCTTTTTGCCAATGTGGTCCGTTTCGTCGATGGCCGGACCGAAAAACTATGCAGGGTTCGACTTGAAGGGACAGCCAAAGGAAATAAAATAATGGCAGTGATGGTGCTTAAAACTTACGACATTAAAGCCGGCGATTTTGTCGTTCCGGAAGATCCGCAAAAACTGAATCTGCCCGTCCAATTAGTCCTAGGCAGAGTCGAAAAAGTGGATACTCGGATGGATAATCGAATGCTCGTGGATTTGACCGTCAAGCCGTTATTTGAAAAACTCAATTTGAACAAAGTCTATATCCTGGCCCCACATATCGATCACTCCGGGGATTAGCCCACCTGTTGCGTGCAAAAAATTGCACGGCTGCGCATGGCTGTCTCAACTAGGGAAAATTCTGGATTTTGGATTTTAGAGGTAGGGTCTTGGATTGAAGATAAGATGAATTCTTCCTTGAGACTGCGACAAATCTTTCGCAAATCATTAATTTCAAATATCCTGTCATTGCTTTGTTTTATTTTGCAAGTGATTGCCTTACAAGATGTTATGTCGAATAAAATAATATTCAAAGGCAAAAGATGATCTGGTATAGAGCTTGCATTGTAAAGTAAGGTAAGAGAAAGGAGGTTATAAAAGTTATGAAAGAAGATAGAACGAAAGAAAGAAAAACTGAAGTAACCTTCCGACTCCAGGATGTCTTGTGTCCCGAACAAGACGTGATCATGGCCCATCTGGAAAATGCGATCGAGGTGATTGGAAAAGTCAGGTTCTTTAGCGACGGCGGAAACCAAAAAGAGGAGTTCGTGATCGTTGAAGTTCCAGGAATAACCGTGCCCCTGGTCGTGCCGCGAGATCGAATACAGATTTTATCCGTAGGTGAAAACGAGCAACGAGCACAAATACCCTTGAGCGGTTCCAATCGGACACTTGAAGTGCGGCTTGACAAGTAAAGAGAACACTCACTCGTGCGTGGGAGCGCGATGGGTGAGTTAAAAAGCTCTCTCTCTCCCTCTCAGGCTTAGGTTGCCGCAAGACAGCTTAAGCCTGCTTAAAGTCAAATCTGATCCATGTGATCAGGTAAAGATAATGATTGAAAATTTCATAGCAGATCTCTCTCTCTCCCTCTCAGGCTTGAGTTGCTCCTCCCGGGGCAGCTTAAGCCTGCTTAAAATCAATCCTGAGCCCCAGGAAAGGGTAAGGGTAGCGAGATCTCTCTCTCCCTCTCAGGCTTGAGTTGCCTTACGCAGCTTAAGCCTGTTTTTTGAAATTTTCCGGTCAGGACCGGATGAACTAAATCGGATGGGGATTTAAAAGGCCAGGTGGCTTCTTAAGGAGTAAATGATGAAAAAAGTCCTCAAACTCATGGGTCGTTACTGTTCCATCCTTATTCTCGTAATTACTTTAGGGTGCGGTTCGACGGTACAAAATTGGGCCTTCAACCAAGGATTTAACTTAGCTGGTGCCCTCATCAACGTGGTGGGTACGGTTGCGCTGGAGGCACTGTTCCCCGGTGTCGCAAGCACGACCACAACGACTACGACGACCTCTGGACTCTAGCCCCGCGTGGATAATGGTTTATGCGTGGAAGAGTGCTTTTTAAAGGAGAGACGAGTTATGTTGAATACCGTACTTTGTGCGCAAGTCAATTCGGCGACTTTAATATCTATTCCCGAACCATCGACGTTGTTTTTGCTATGGATAGGTGTGTTTTACCTGTTTTTCAAGAAAAAATAACCTGAAGAACCAGGAACGAAAAGTGGAAAGAAGAGCCATCGCGGGAGATAATCCTGCGATGGTTTTTTTAATTTGGAATTTTCGGGGCAACTTTTAGCAGGTATAATACGAACCGGTTTGGGCAAACAAGATTCAAGAGAGCAGGTGCGGCGATGACGAAGAAGAAAAATTGGTATCCGGTTCGTGGTTTGGGGTGGATGTTATTTTTGTTGTTCCTGGTGATAACGTTGTCGGTGGGATGTGAAAGTTTTCGCACCTGGCGGGACAAGAAGGCAATGGAGACCGAGGGGTCAGAAAGCGTAACGGTAAATCAAGGAACGACTTCGACGGGTGAAAAGAAAAAGCTCCGGTCGAATCCTCCGGTGCCAAGACCGGCGGGGTCGATTGGGTCGGCGATTTTGATGGTGAACCGCGACTCTCTTACGGCCGACGAGGTGTTGAGGCGAGTTCGCCCCCAGTTGGAGGCCACGGCATTAACTTACAGCGAGGATGTCTATAAACGACGGGCCCAGGAACTGCTTTCCAATAATGTGCGGGATATGATTTCGGAAACTCTGCTGTATCAGGAAATCTCCGCTCGGATTACCGAAGATCAGAACCCAGTGGTGGAAAAGGCGGTGGACAAGGAGGTGCTAAACTTAGCCACGCTGGAGGCGGGAGGGTCGAAGGTTCTGCTGGAGAAAATGCTCGCCGCGCACGGATCAACCATGGAGGATTTGAGAAAACAACTGCGAAGGCAGATCGTCACCCAGCAATATTTACGGGAAAGAATGAAACCCAAAGTAATGGTAACACGGGATAATTTGTGGGAGTATTACCAGGGGCATCAGGATGACTTTTTAGAACCCGCGAGCGTCCACCTGCTGCTGATCGAGATCGACGCGGAAAAATTCCTGCCTAAAGAAACCCCCTGGTCAGACGCCGACAGCATGACCCAATCCAACGCGAGGTCCAAAGCCCAGAGCCAGCTAAAATCCGCTCTGGCCAAGCTGGCGAATGGCGAAGATTTTGCCACAGCGGCCAAAGAGTTTTCCACCGCGACCAGCGGACGAGTGGGCGGGGATATGGGTTGGATATCGAAAGGAAGTTACCGGCTAAAACAGCTTGAGGATGAGGCGTTTAATCTCAATATCGGGTTGGTAAGCCGACCCATCACGATTGAAAACACAATCTATCTGGTTAAATCCATCGGCTTTAAACCGGAGAAAAAGATTACCTTCACCGAAGCCCAGGATAAAATTCGGGGCATTTTGGAGCAGGACCTCTACCGCCGGCTGGTGATGGAGCATTTGAAAACTCTCTGGGATAAAGCACAAATCGGGTCCGTGGATTATTTTCTGGAATCGGTTTACGCCCGGCTGCCAGCCTATGAGACACTGAGGGTGAAGAAGGGCAAATAGGCAGTTGCAGATGGTGAAAAAAAACAGAAAGAAATTATCATCGTCCCAATTTCCAACGGATAACAGCAAAGTAGACCAAAAGTGTACCGTTTTTAGACCAATTTCGTTTTTTTCAAGATGTTTTGTGGGGCATCGAAAGGCGGAATATACATTGTGTCGGGTTTCGGACTAAAACCTGATTTGAACCACAGAGATCGCGGAGGACGCAGAGAAGAAAAGATTTTCAAATACGAATTTCACAAATCGACACGAATAAGAAAGATTTGTTATTTTTAAAGAACACGGCAGGAAATGTACCGCTCTGTGTTGAGTATAACACATTTTTGCAGAAAAGCAAATTTTGGAAGGAAATATTTTTTGAACCGCCAAGCGGTATCCGTTAATCAAGAATGATGGATTTAAGAAAATCCACCCAACAAAACTAATTTAATTGCAGAATTTGAGGTTTGCCGACCATTTTGATTTGAAACACCACGTAGAAAAGCGGATCGCGGTCAGGGTCTTGAAAGGCATCTTTCGGTTTGTCAGTATCCTCTTTATTCAAAAAGTTTTCATTTAAATAAGGATTATCCGTCAAGGCGAGCCGTTGAACCAGGACCGTATCCGGGGGAAAAGAACCTGTGCCGTAACAATGAATTATTTCCCGTAGCGGGGATGTTCCCGTACTGGTGTAAATGTGGCCTGTCCGCTGGCAATGGAGGGCGTAGGAAATCTGGTATTCCTTTTCGTTTGGGGCCGGGTCCACGCGGCACACGCAGCTTGTGTCGATTCCTTGTATTGCCGTGTAGTAGTGGTTCGGCGGTATGTTAAGGGGATGGCTTGGATTTATTTCCACAAAGCTGCCAAGTCTCCGACTTTCATCTCCAATGTTCATGGAAACCGTTTGTTTGTCGACATGCCAAACGACACACTGAAAGTCTTTTAGTAAAACATCGAACTGGGTTTCGGACAATTTCCATTCCACCGGCTTGACGGCCGGTCGGCGAACCGGAAGGGTCAGCGTCTTTAGTTTCGGCTCTGCCGACCGGGGTACCAGGACGTAGAAGAAGGTCAACGCAATCTTGGGATAAACCATCATCCCCAAACGGCAATGATGGTATGAATCGAGCGTGGCAACCAGGCGGTGGTCCGGGGATAGTTCCAACCGTCCCCCGGCACGCAGGTCGTAAAGACGCTTTGTCAACAGGGCCAGGATTTTTTCCTCGGCCTGCCGTGGGGTTTGGGCTTTGCCCGCCTCGATCATGTCTTGAACGCACCATCCGATGGAATAGACCCGCGTCTGGTAATCTGCCGGCCAGGTGGTGGCCGCAGAGGTTGCTTTGCTGTTTTTTTTCATTGGGGCGACCACTCCCGTTTCTTGCCTGCAATGTTCGAGGCTCGAATTTGGCGTTTGCGTTGCCGGTAGCGTGGCGGCGATGGAATTGCCACGTTTAGAGGCGATTTCAATGGTCCGAGCCCGGGTCGCGTCTTTGATGTATTTCTCAAAATCCAATTGGGCCGAGGTCTTGCCGTTCGCCCCTACGATCGGCACGTTTCGAGTGGGCAGGGAATTATCCACGACCTCGTTGACAGGGATCGCGAAAAGGTCGGTGTACATCGCCAGCGCATCATCCTCTTGATTGTTTCTTAAAAAAAAACCGGCAAGCGAACTTTTGGCCCATAATACCCGGTATTCATTTTTAGGGTAATATCGGACAACGTGTTCGAACAGCTTTTGAGCCTTTTTGAACTGATCCGCCCCTTTGCCCTCCGTTGCCAGCGCATCGGTCCAACCCTTAAAATACTCGCCAACCAGATACATGGCCAAATCGACCTCTTCCTTCAAATTGGTCGTGTTGCCCGGTTGGGGCACCGCATTGATTAATGCCTCATACCGATCTTTCACCTTACGATAGGGAGCGTCGTCATACCAAGGTTCGGTAGAACCAAATGCAGAGCCAGCTACCGGCCCAACGAGGAGACCGAAGATCAATGCCAAGCCAAAGGAAAATGTTGTTCGCATGGAATTCTTCTGCCTAAGTAAAATAGCGGGTGAACCCGGAGTACCGGAACCACCCGCCTTACATAACTCTTTCATCCAAGGATTTCCGGTAATTTATAATGATCCGGTCCCTCCTTGATCTGGTCCTTGGTCAAATCCGTTCGATACAGACGCAGGAAGATGCCCCACGCCTTTCCGAAATTGGCTGAGAGGGCTACGACGATTTCATGCTCACCGGCCTGAACGGTCACAGGTACTTTGGTTTTATCGATCCAGGCGGGGTTTGTCCCATTGGGGTCGTAAAAGATTTCATTTTTGTCGATCCATAATTTGATCGGTCCGTCATATCCCAAGCCGACCTGCAGGTGCATCAATTCCTCGCACCGGAGTTTGGAAGCGAAAAAGACCATCGCGTTGTCGGTGTATTTGCCAAGTTCCAGGTGAAGGTCGCAAAAGCTCGATGGGAAAGTTCTGGAGGTCCATTCGAGTGTCGGATTTGAAGTATCCGGGCACACAACCTGTTCCAGTTTTCCGGCTGGGGGGAGGATTTTACTAATTCGCACGGTTCGCACCGACCGTTGCGGCCGTTGGTCATGGGTAATCGATTCAGGAGCAAAAACGGGTAGAGATCGGTCGGCTTGGTCGGTGATGTTGCAGTACGCATAAACGCCGTAACCATAGCATTCAGAAATACTTGCTAAGTCGTAATCCGGTCCCAATCCGGTTTGGAGAATGGCTTTATTGTCCTTTAAATCGATCCGGTAAATACTATGTAGTTCCTGATGTTCCGCATTCAGCAAAGAAAAACCGGTGGGTTTGCCCGAAGCCCGGAGGGATCCTTCGACGTTGCCGAAAGTGGCTTCGATATTAATACAGCCGTTTCGCCGATTGGTAACGGCTTTGATGGATTTAAGAGTAATGGGTGGCTTCTGGGCCTTTTTCCCTTTCATCAGGGTCCAGGCCGCTTGGGCCAGTCGACGGCCAAGCCGCTGCTGGTCCACTCCGCTGATATGAATCCCGTCATCAAGCGCAAGATCGATGGCGGGAACGGTCAATAACCGGTCGATCACTTCGGGCAGCCGGCGCTGCTGGTCCTGGATGGATATCCACATTCGATTGGTTTCACATTCAACCTGCCCCGGAAAATAACCGGCGATTTGAACCATGACGAAAGGAAGTTTTGAATCGGAAAAATCACTCCGAAAGGAGGAGACGAGTTTTTTCATGCGATCGGTATAGAGTTTATGTGCATCATCATTGGCGTCGGAACAGCCCTGATACCAGACGACACCGGCGACCTTTCCGCCATTTTTGTGAAATCGCCGGAGAGTGGCGCCATAGAGACTCTTTCCACTAAGATTTTTTAAATCCGGATCCCACTGGGCCATGGAGGTTCCGCCATGACCGCAACTGATAAGGCCTTGCGGCACACCGCTCAATTGGAGCAGTTTTTGCCCAAAGGCGACTCCGGGTCCGGTCCCGACGACCTTTTCCCGGATGATACGCGTGCCACCGTTAAGGTCCGTGTGAACCGGATCGACGGCGTCGCAGAGTTTATGGATAGGGTCCTGGGCGGGTTCCCAGCGATCGTCCATATAAAAGGCTCGGACCAGTGGATGGGGTTTGGCGGCGTCTTTGAGCAGGCCAATCCCTTCCATATTGGATTGACCTCCGAGGATCCAGACGTCTCCTACAAGAACATCGTCAGCCTGAAATTGTCCCACGGCTTTTCCGTCGGTTCCCACCAGGCGTAAAGAAATCCGGTAGGGTCCGCCGACGGGAATACCCGTCACTTTTGCGGTGAAATCCCCCGCTTTGATTTGAACAAGGGGTTTCCAATTAGACCCTGGAAGCGTTTTTTTATTTTTTGTTACACGAATCTGAAGTTCTCCGGCACAAGAACATCGGCCGGTAATAATGGTTTCCGAAAGATTCTTTTTGTTTCGCTGAAGGACCTGGTGATCCATAAGACCGCTGAGAATTTCCACGAGTTTACTCCTTAAAAAAAACACGGACCTGATTATTTTATCAAGTCCGTTGTTTTTTGCATTATATAATTTGCAACCGAAAGGTTACAGATCGTGCGGCTTCACGGTGCTTCGCTTGTTGGCTTTGCAGCGTTCCATCGCGTGATCCAACATGCAATAAATCTTGTTGGAAATTGCGGCCACTGCGTCCGTTGATGTCATCATTTTTTTCGACCGGACATAACTTTTCACTTTGCTGGCCACAATTAACGAATCTTTTGCGGATTTCTTTTTTGTCATTTTTAGCTCCTCTTAAAAGAAAAATTTACCAAACCATAGAAAAGACGCATTTCATTATGGTTTCGATTCTAAATCAAAAAACATCAGAATCAACAAATTTTCCACAAATAACATGGTGTTTTGCACATTTTATTCACTTTTTGCCCACAAAATTATCTGAATCGGGTACAAAACAGGGGCTTTCCTTTATTCTCAAGGGTTATTACAATATTTCTCGTTGTATAATTTTGTCTATAGAGACGCATGCAAAGTGTCTCTACAAAGAAATTTTGAAAGGTTTTAAAGACAATGTCTGAATTTGAATCGGTACCGTCGAGCTTTGATTTTCCTAAATCCGAAGAGAAAGTTTTGGCGTTCTGGAACGAGCGGGAAATTTTCGCAAAGTCCCAAAAGCAGCGGGAAGGCGGCAAGCCGTTTGTGTTTTATGAAGGACCGCCGACGGCGAACGGTCTGCCGCATCCTGGGCACGTGCTGACACGGGTGATTAAAGACTTACTCCCGCGTTACAAGACGATGCGGGGATATTACTGCTCGCGCAAGGCGGGGTGGGATACGCATGGTTTGCCGGTGGAAATCGAAGTGGAAAAAGAGCTGGGTATCGACGGCAAGGATCAGATCGAAAAATATGGGGTCGAGCCGTTTGTCCGAAAATGCTTCGATTCGGTTTTTAGATACGTTCGGGAATGGGAGCAGCTTACGTCGAGGATCGGATTCTGGATCGATATGGAGCATCCGTATGTGACCTGTTCGACCGATTATGTCGAGTCGGTTTGGTGGGCGATATCGGAGATTTTCAAAAAGGGCTTGCTGTACAAGGGATACAAAATCGTGCCGTATTGCCCGCGGTGCGGGACGGTTCTTTCGAGCCATGAAGTCGGACTCGGATATAAAGACGTGGAAGACCCGAGTATTTATGTGGCGTTTAAAACCAAAAGCGATCCGAAAGAATCGCTGCTGGCCTGGACGACGACACCCTGGACGTTGATTTCAAACGCGGCGTTGGTGGTGCGTAAAGAATTTGATTATGCCCGCGTGAAGGTGGGCGATGAAGTGTTGATTATGGCCCAGCCGTTGGTTAAGCAGGTCATGGGCAAGGTGCCGCATGAAATTATCGGGACGGTGAAGGGCGCGGACCTGGTCGGGATGGAATATGAGCCTCTGTATAAATTTACCACACCGAATAAGAAGGCTCATTATGTGGTGGAGGCGGAATTTGTCACGCTCGACAGCGGCACAGGCATCGTGCACTGCGCCCCGGCGTTTGGGGCCGACGATTACCAGGTGGGATTGAAATTCGATCTGCCGGTGATTCAACTGGTCGATGTACAGGGGAAATTTAAATCCGAAGTCACGCCGTGGGCGGGAATGTTTATAAAGCAGGCGGACCCGAAGATTATCGAGGATTTGAAAAAACGCGGACTGCTCCTTCGGCGGGAAGGGTATAAGCACAGCTATCCCTTCTGCTGGCGCTGCGATACGCCGCTGATGTATTACGCCCGCGAGGGATGGTTCATTCGGACGACCGAAAAGAAAGACAAGATCATCGCCAACAACCAGAAAATCAACTGGCTGCCGGAACATATTAAGGACGGGCGGTTCGGGAATTTCCTGGAAGATAATATCGACTGGGCCCTTAGCCGCGAACGATATTGGGGAACCCCCCTGCCGGTCTGGATTTGCGAAAAGTCGAATTGCGGATTTACGCGGGCGTTCGGGTCCACAGCCGAATTGCTGAAGGAGAATCCAAACGCGTTTGATTATTTCGAGAACCGTCGAAAAGAAGACCCGTCGCTGCCGGAAAATATGGCGGTGCATAAACCGTTTATCGATCAGGTAACGCTGCCGTGTCCGCATTGCGGGGCGAAAATGAAACGGACGCCGGAAGTCATCGACTGCTGGTTTGACAGCGGGTGTATGCCGTTTGCCCAGTGGGGTTATCCGCACACCGGACAGGAAAAATTTAAAAACGCGTTTCCCGCCGATTTTATTTCCGAAGCCATCGATCAGACCCGCGGATGGTTTTATTCCATGCTGGCGATCAGCACGCTGCTCTTTGAAGATCATCCGTATCGAAATTGTATCGTGCTGGGGCTGGTGTTGGGAAAAGACGGAAAAAAACTGTCAAAACGGCTACGGAATTATGATGAGCCTGGAAAGATTCTGGATCGCGAAGGAGCGGACGCGCTGCGATGGTATTTTTATTTCGGCCAAACGCCGTGGACTTCGGCGAGGTTCGATGAATCGGCCATCGCCGAATCACAGCGGGAATTTTTGATCCGTCTATATAACGTTTACAGCTTTTTTGTGATTTACGCGACTATCGACGGATTTTCAAAACATGTTGTTGATAAACTTCCGCTGAATAATCCAGTTCCGCTGGACAAATGGATTCTTGCCGAGCTAAACAAAACGATCAAGGTAACGACACAGCGGCTTGATGAGTTGCAGATTAATTCCGCAGCCATCGGGCTAAGCGAATTCGTCGATGCCCTCTCGAACTGGTACGTTCGGCGGTCTCGTAATCGATTCTGGAAATCCGGCTGGGATGCCGATAAGAGCAACGCTTACTGGACGCTTTATGAATGTCTGACCACGCTGTCGAAACTCATCGCTCCGTTCGTGCCGTTTTTTGCCGAGACAATGTATCAGAATCTCGAACGCAATATTTACGGTGATAAGGTCAGGGAAAGCGTTCATCTATGCGATTGGCCGAAGGTGAATGAAACGCTCATCGATCAGGAACTGCTGGAGGAAATGTCACTGGTGCGCGAGATCGTGGCGTTGGGCCGGTCGGCCCGGGCGTCGGAAAAGGTCAAAGTTCGCCAGCCGCTTGCGGAAGTCGAGCTTATTCTGGCAGATGCGGCGAAAATGAAAATCCTGCAAGGATACATCGACCTGATCCAGGAAGAATTGAATGTAAAATCGGTCAAGTTCGTGACCGAAGCCCGGCAGTACGTCGATTACATCATCAAGCCGAATTTCCGTGCCATCGGACCAAAATTCGGACCGCTCGCCCCGAAGATCAAACAAACCTTGACGACCATTGACGGCGGAAGGGCCAGGCAGGAGTTGGTAGCGGTTGGTAAATTTTCGTTGAATGTGGATGGCCAGGAAATCGAACTAACGAGTGAAGAAGTGGAAATCGGTTTGCAATCGCACCCAGGTTTTGCCGCCGCACAAGGCCCGGACGTGCTGGTGGTATTGAAAACGGAAATTACTGACAATTTACGGCTGGAGGGTTTAGCCCGCGAGTTGATCCACTATATCCAGCAGGTTCGCAAGGAAATGGACCTGGCGTATGAAGCCCGGATCGAGCTTTCGGTCCAGGCCGACGGCGAGTTCAGCAAGGTTCTGACGCAAATGAGCGATTACATCAAAAGCGAAACGCTGGTAACAAAAATCAACCTCGGCAGCGGTGTCGGTGAACCGAAGAAGATCGACGTGGAAGGCACAACCCTAAATCTGTGGGTGAAGGCAGTATAACCTTTAAAAATAGGTAACCGTCGGGGGGTAATATATGCTATCCCCGGAATTCGCCGTCACTATCGATCACGAGGATGAAGCAATCGAGGCTATTTCCTCAATCGTATTGAAAAGCTCCTCGACCTGGATCGGCTTGGACACATAGCCGTCCATTCCCACCTCCAGGCACCGTTCGCGGTCGCCCTTCATGGCATGAGCGGTCATGGCCACGATGGGGGTATGGGTGCCGGTGGACAATTCTTTTTTCCGGATGGCCTGCGTCGCCTCGAACCCGCCCATCGCCGGCATCTGGACATCCATCAGGATCAGGTCATAAGTAGTTTTCTCCAGTGCAGCCACGACCTCCAAACCATTGTTCGCCACCTCAACGGTGTGTCCCCATTTTTCAAGCAATCGGACGGCCAGTTTCTGGTTCACCACGTTATCTTCCGCCAGCAGGATTTTGCGGGGGCATTTGGAATTTTCGGCTAAATCCCGGCGATTCTCCGGCACTTTACGAACCGATAAGAGACCCAGGATGTTCATAATGGCGTCCAGCAACTCCGATTGTCCGATCGGCTTGACCAGATAAACGGAAATCCCAACATCCCGGCAACGCTTGATGTCGGACCCTTTATCCGCCGACGAAAGCATCATGATCGTCGAACGCGACAAGGCCGTGTCCGCCTTGATACTTTGCGCGACCGCAAATCCGTCCATCTCCGGCATACATGCGTCGAGAAGCACCAGCGGGAAGGGATGGCCCGCTTGCTGAGCTTCGCGCATCACCGCCAGAGCTTGCGATCCGCTTTCCGCCAGTGTCGGAACCATCCGCCAACTCTTCAATATCTCTTCCAGAATCCGACGGTTCGTCGCGTTGTCATCCACTACGATCACCGGCATATTGTGCAAGACCGACGAATCAGGTTCCTCGCCCTTGGCAACTGGATTCTTCTGCAGACCCAGAACTACGGTAAAGTGGAATTGACTCCCGCTGCCCGGTTCGCTTTCCACCCAAATCCGCCCACCCATCATTTCCACCAGTTGAGCCGAAATCGCCAGGCCCAGCCCCGTGCCACCGTATTTGCGGGTCGTGGAACTGTCAGCCTGTTCAAACGCTTTGAAAATCTGTTGCTGCTTTTCCCGGGGAATACCGATACCAGTATCAATTACGGCAAAATGCAAAACGATTTGGTCGTCCGTCCGCGATTCGGCTTTTACATCAAGGATCACTTCGCCAAGCTCGGTGAACTTCAACGAATTTCCGATCAGGTTGACAATAATCTGCCGCAACCGGCCCGGATCGGCGATCAGGGCGTCCGGAACATCCGACATAACATGGCAGGCCAATTCCAGTCCCTTGGTATGAGCACGTACGGCCAGAGTATTGACTATACCCGACATCGTATCCCGCAGGCGAATATCCGTCGGGTTTAATTCCAGCTTGCCTGCCTCGATCTTGGAAAAATCCAGAATATCATTTAATATCCCCAACAGAGAATCAGCGGAGGACTGAACCATCTGTAGATATTCCCGCTGGGTGGCGTTCAACTCCGTGTCCAGAGCCAGCTCGGTCATACCGAGAATCCCGTTCATGGGGGTACGTATCTCGTGACTCATATTGGCGACAAACTCGCTTTTGGACCGATTGGCCGACTCGGCAAACTCTTTGGCCTTTTCCAACTCGGCATTACGCTCCTCAAGACAGTCGGCCATGTGGTTAAAAGCACGGGCCATAGTTCCGATTTCACCGATCGCTTGTTCCTTCGCGCGGCGGGTTAAATCGCCCCGGGCAATGGCGGTGGTCGTTTCGACAAGATCCTCCACTGGGGTCAACAGTGGACGAATCATGACGATGGTGGCGAGGGTGCCCAGGGCAATGACGAAGAGTGAAACAATACTGCTGGAAATAATTCGTTTGGTAAGCTCCGCATGGATTCGGTCCAGGTTGTAGGTCAGACAAATGAACCCAATGACGACATTTCGCGGTTTTTTCGCCTCTTCCTTATCCGGCATTCCCAGGTCGATTTCCCGATCCTCGGGCCAAATGGGAGCGATTACCAAAAGTTGTTTATGTGTTTGCTGAAC
Organism: Phycisphaerae bacterium; assembly: GCA_041658725.1. Classification (GTDB taxonomy): domain Bacteria; phylum Planctomycetota; class Phycisphaerae; order JAAYCJ01; family JAAYCJ01; genus JBAZZQ01. The sequence goes on from JBAZZQ010000001.1 coordinate 94,329, forward strand.
GGTTAAGGATGAGGAATTGATGGGAGGGGCTATCGGACGAGCAGGATCGACTTTCGAATCCGGCAGGAAATTTTTATCCCTCTGGAAGGTCGCCAAGACATCTTTCTTAGTCCCGATGATTTGGGCGAAGACCACGTCGGAATCCCGGGCCGCTCCAACCAGAACCCGCTTAAGACCGTCTTTTTCGTTCAAAAGCACGGCGGGTTCCGCGCTGTGGCTGATGGCTCGGGCATGAATGACGGCATGTTCCGTTAATGTTTGAAGCGAATCTGTATAATTCTGCCAGATTAAGGCCACACTGTGGATACCGATGGTCCCCAGCACCAACAAAACGGAAAAGATAATCCATCTGCCCCTGAGGCCAAAACCGTCGTTTTTAATAACACTTTTTTCAGCTTCCATGTAATTTAAATCCCCCCCCACTTAAACAAAGGTTGAAAACCTAAAATCCATCCCTGTTACTACTATCGACGGTTTGGTTTAAAGATTTAGCTCTACTTGTCAAAAAACTGGGGGGGCCGATAATAACGAACAATATTTGTAACCGTCCAGACCCCATTGTGCCACGGTCGGCTCGTCCGACCGTGCTCTTAAGACACGGCCGGACGAGCCGGCCGTGGCACACCTTGTGTTCGCTCCTCTGAACGGTTACTGCGATGGCTATTTGAAGGTGACTCGGAATTCAGCGTAGATCATTCGGGGGACTTCAGCGTTGTTAAAAAATTTATCACGCCCCTCCGAATGGCTGGGATCAAGCAAATTGGTGACTCCGACGGCAAACGCAGCGCGTTTTTTCCAGAATTCATATTCGGCACGGATATCCCATCGGAAATAAGGATCGATGCCCCCAGAGGCGAAAGGGTTGGTGGGGAGCGGGGACCGTACGGCGCCGACGTACCAGAGCTGGCTGGAGAGATGGAAGTTGTCGGTAACGTCGTAGCGGGGTCCGATCATGAATTTATGTTTCGGGGGGGTAATTCCATTAACGGCCAAGGAAAAATCACCCGCTTCACCGCTGGCCCGCCAATCCATCATCTGGAAAGTGTAGTTCCCCAAAAGGGATAATTTTTGGGTCACAGCGTATTTGGTTTCCAATTCCACACCATAGAGGGAATAATCACCGGCGCGCTGCATGTTGGTCAATAGCAGATGGCGGGGCAAGCCCAATTTTGTGACAAAACCGGAGGCGTCAGCGCATTCCTGCCAATACAGATTCAAAGCTGTGTCCAATCGGTTAAAATACCGCCGCCGGTAGCCAATTTCATAGGCAATTTCCGTCAACGGGCGAACATCGCGATCGGCCTGCATGGTCATCAGTCCGTTCATGATAGACAGGTCGAGATTCCGCACACCCGCGGTATGGGCTCTGAAGGCACGGGAGATGGCACCGTAGATCATCGATTTTTTATCCGGTTGATAGGACAAGGCGGCCCGACCGCTGGGTTGGAATCCGGTATAGGATTCATAATCGATTCGTCCGCCGAGACTCAAAGCCCACTTGGGAGCGAATCGCCAATCGTCTTCAATGTAGGTCCCGATGGTCGCGGTATCGATTTGGTTCTTCAAAAGGAAATGCGGGTCGGCGTCATCACCGTCAATCAAATCCTCGCGGGTGTCAATTCCCCAGATGAGGGTATGATTTTCCGCAGGTTTTAAGGTATTGCTGAATTGGAGGGCAAACTGCTGATATCGGTAGTCGTAGGCCTCTCCACCCAGATTTTGATGAAAATCATTGACATAACCCGTGAGAGCGTAGGAGTTATCCTTTGTTATTTTATGATCCCAGCGGGTTAAGAAGAAATTGGACTGTCCACCGGGATTCATTAGACCAAATAATCCCCCGGCGATCCCCGGGGCGTAACACCCATCGACGGCGCTGCTTCCACCTGAGAAGGTGATAGTATCGCTAGGGCTTTGTTCATAAACGCCATAGAGTCCGAATCGACCGGACTTATAACCGTCGTCAAGTTTGCGAAGGATCGAGCCGCCTTCCGCGAATCCGTCACAACCTTCATATTCACCGGAGACACGCATGCGGAGTTTTCCGTCGGTAAACCCGTAACCCAGGTATTCCTTATTCATCCCGCGGGAACCGCCCCGGTTGACCGAGGTCACTCCATGCTGGTCTGAGGGGTCCTTGGTGACAATGTTGATGATGCCGTTGGTGGCATTGGCGCCCCAGGCCACGCCGGCGGGTCCGCGAATGACCTCGATACGATCAATGTCTTCAAGCTGGAAAGGCCAAATACCCCAATACGTTCCGCCCAGAAGTGAATCGTAAACTTGCCTACCATCGACCAGAACCAGGGATTGGCTACTCTGGTTTGCATAGAATCCTCGGACTCCAACCGTTTCAAATCCATAGGAAATATCCGCGACGTCGACGCCTGGAACCAGTCGCAGGGCATCGGGAACGCTGCGCGATCCGGCCCGGCGGATATCCTCGGCGGTAATCACACTGACAGCGTAAGGCATATCCTTGACGGTCCGCTTTCCTCCCCGCATTCCCGTGACGACTTCCTCGATGTTCAGTTCCAGGAGGTCAATATCCTCGATTGGCTCGGAGGATTTCGGGGCAGAAGCGGGCAGGGCAAGGGGCACTGCCAGCAAGAGCAGGAACATCCCAACTTTTACTACAATTCCCAGATTATGTCGTTGTTTTTTCATTAGTCGTTTCCAAAACGAACCACATTTTTATCCAAAAGGGTTTCGTCAATGGGTTTTTCAATCATTTCCGCCGTCCGCAAGTTCACCGCTCGTTGGATCGAACCGGTGTATTGCAGACCGATGTTGTCCGTTTTTTTTCCTTTGAGAAGTTCCTGAACTAATTCTCCGGTCTGCTTTCCCACCTCCGCGGTGTTACAATATTGTCCGGCGAAGCCCCCTGCCTTCACGACGCTTTCGGAAAAGCCGAATACGACCTTTTTCTGTCGCATTCCCAGGAGCAATAGGGCGCGGACATTGGTGGAGTTGTAGATACCAACGTCGGGAAGCATCAAGACGGCGTCACAATCCTTTTGATCGAGTTCTTTAAAGGCGTCGGTAATTTTCTCCCGATCGGTCTGAATGGGTGTAACCTCAATGCCGGCTTTTCTCCCGGCATTTTGAATTGATTCGGAGGTTTTCCTTGTTCGCGGGCTGAAAAATACCCCGATATTTTTGATTTCAGGGGCTATTCTTTTAATCCACGCGATCTGTTCATCGGGATCGATGTCGGTGGAAACCCCGGCGGGGGCGAATTGGTTTTTATTTTTTTCATCCCAGAAGGGAGCGTCCAGAACGTTGGGGATCATGCAAAAAACCATGGGGATTTTCGGATCGGATTGGCGGATGATGGCGACTGCCTGGGTCCCGACCCCAACGAACACTTGAGGTTTTATCCCACTCAGCCTGGCCAGTATCGTATTGTCCTCCACGTTCTGGTCGGGTTTCGGTAATTCGACTAAAACGCACTTGCATTCCTGGGATTCCAGGAACTTTTGCATGGACAGGACGGCATCGCGATAACTGGCCTGCGGTCCGTAGACAATTCCCACCGTGGGAGAGTTTTTGTCCTTAGCCCAGGAGAGTGCCGGGAAAAATATCAGGAGGGTAAGGCAGACGAAAACCAGTTTCCGAACTATCCGGTCTTTCGACCGGTCCCGGTTCCCCGAGGCGCCAAACCGAAATTTTCGCAGAACGCTCACCATTTACGTTTTAAAACCACCCATATAGGATATAGAAGATATGGTGAGTATCGGTTATAGATAAGCAAGGTCTTTATCTAATTTTCAAAAAAAGACTGCGGCAACACTACGAAATAATTTCATTCTGTTCTGTTTTTCTTTCCGTTCTATTCAAGTGGAGCACAAAAGCTGTCTGTTCTGGAAATGCGCATGACTTTCAAATAATTATTTCTCCACCGAGGCGAGAAGGCCTTCCTTTTTCAGAAACTCGGAAATCTTAATTTTCAGCATCGCGCGGACTTCGCGGAAGCCTGCGAGCTGGTCGTTGATTGAGCGTAGATTGTGCGGATCGGGAATGGACCAGTGGATTCGCGTTTTGGCGGGCAGGACGGGGCAGTTTCGGTCGGCGTGGTCGCAGAGGGTGATGGCGTAATCCAGGTCGCTGTCCAACTCATCCAAGCCTTTGCTCCATTGATCGGAAATGTCAATCCCGACTTCTGCCATAACCGCAATAGACTTTTTCGCCACGCCCATCGGGCTTAATCCCGCGCTTTGCACGAGCAATTGATCACCGCCCAGTGCGCGGGCCAAGCCTTCCGCAATCTGGCTGCGAGCGGAATTACCGGAGCAAATAAAAGCCAACTTGATTTTTTTATGATCGGACATATATTTCCTTGTAACAAATTTCTTTCTTTATAACCGTTCAGCCCTCCGCATTGTGCCACGGCTGGCTTGCCCAGCCGTGTCTTAAGAACACGGTCGAACAAGCCGACAGTGGCACAATGGAGGGGTCTGAACGATTACTAATTTTTTCTATATCGTCTGCAATTTCGCCATTGTCTTGCTGAACAGTTCCTCCTGCATATTCGGCAAAAACAAAGCGAAGGTATATTCGTCCTGGAAGTTCGGATCGAGGTTCAGTTCGACGACCTTGGGTAAATCAATTGTCTGGCGGAAGGTTTGCCAGACATTCCGGTCGATCATCGCCAAATACGCCCCTGCCAGCGAGCCGTTACCGATCACCACATATTTATGGAGGTCTATTTCCGGCAGCAAGCCGATGGTAATCGCGTTTTCAATGTTGATATACTTGGCGAATCCCCCGGCCAGGTAAATATTTTCCAGGTCGTTAAACGTTTTGCCCGTCCGTTTGATTAAAAGGTTAAGGGCGGCGAAAATGGCGGCCTTGGCTTGCAAAAGAGTTTCAATATCTTTTTCGGTTACGGTAATTTCATGATCGGCGTCTTCGGTCTGGTCACGCTCCGCCACAACGTATTCGAGCATGAATTTGGCTCCCGATACCATCCGCAACCGTGGGCATTGATCTAGCATCTGCCTCTGGAACCGACCGGAGTTGGTCACCAGACCCACACGGAATGCCTGGGCCAGAAAATCGATCAGACCGGACCCGCAAATCCCAACCGGCTTACCACCGCCGATAACTTTACAATGACATTTGTTACCTTTCTCGCCCAGAGTGATTTGTTCGATGGCTCCGACGCTGGCACGCATACCGTGAGAAATCCGTAACCCTTCAAAGGCCGGTCCCGCAGCACAGGCAGTAACCAAGACCTGTTTCCCATCGCTGACTGCGATTTCCCCGTTCGTTCCGATATCGATCATGAGGGCGAACTGATTCGTCTTCATCAGCCGCGAAGTTTCAATGTCGCTGACGATATCGCCTCCGACATAAGCGCTGATCGAGGGAACAATGTCCACCGGCGCATCGGGATAGATAGCAAGGTTCAAGTCCCTGGCACGATAAGTCCCAGGATCGCGGCACACAGGCTGAAATGGCACAACCCCGATTGGCGTCGGATCAATCGCCAAAAACAAATTCCACATCACCGTATTTCCAGAAACGACCATTCGCATGATGTTATGACAATCAATATGGTGACGCTTGCACAACATTTGGATCAACGGGTTGATGGTCTGGTCGATAATTAACCGCTGCATTTGGAGTAAACCCTCATCCGTTCCCGCGTAAACGATCCTGGCCGCCACGTCGTCCGCCTGCTGAATTTGCTGATTGTAGCAGGTAACGGTATCGGTGATTTTTCCCTTGGCGATATCCACCAGAGAAACCGCCACCGTGGTGGTTCCGATATCGACAGCCAGACCGAAGCAATCCTTGTTCAATCCGTCTTTAATCGGCTCGACCGCCAATAATTCCCACCGATCATCAATCCACGCCAGGTAAATTTTTATATGATAATTCCCTTCCCTAACCGCCCAGGACAGCCGGCGAAAAGCGCTTAGACTCCCCCCGGACAATTCAATCTGGTGCTTTTCACGCAATTCCCGGCAGATATGTTCAAAATCGCCCCGGGCGTCTTCCAGACTGGGTTTCGGGACGGTGAGTTTCATCTGACGGATCGCCGGATCAAAACCGGTGTATTCTTTAAGAATAAAATCAGCGACCACCCGTTCCCCGGTTTCCACCAGCGATCGGCGGGGGATGGAAATTCGAAAAGGACCCTCCACAATTCGAGTCTTACAGCCATGAATCCGCGAAGGCTGACCGCCGCTAACGATAAAGTTTTGACCGTCATGCTGATAAACCCCTTCCAGCAGATCTACAGCGCAACCGCCGCATACCCCCTTCCCAGCACAACTGGTGTTTAAAATCAGACCGGCTTGCCGAACCACGTCGGTTACCAACGCACCTTCCGCCAGAGAAACTTTTATCTTTCCATGTCGATATTCAATTTCACCATTGATTTCCATTCGCACGTCCTTAATCACTTAGAACGCAAGATTGTATCTTACTATAACGATTTCTTTCAATACTATATCTTTACAATACTGACACTATGACAGGTCCGCCACCAGAAAGGAGGGCAAAAATGACAATGTTTTTGTGTTCCTGGAATCAAATTGAAAATATCGCAGCTAACCTATTCCTGTGTAGTCACTTATGAAATGCCAAATTTAACTGAAAACTGGTACATGATTTGCTCCAATACTCCTGCCAGGCCATTTTTTTTAGGAATACGGCAATGATGAATACTATGCCTATGGGAAGGGGCATAAAAATTTTGATCGCCGACGACCCGGCCGACTGGATGCAAAGCTTCATCGAAGATTTGCACAAAAGCTCCGTCGATGCTTTTTTGGCCGCCAGTGAGCAGCAGGGTTTTGAGATCATCCGACGGGAACATGTAGACCTGGCGGTTATCGCGGGCGACAATCCCCGTGTCGGAGGTCTGGAGTTGGTCAGGCGAGTTCATTGGTACAGTGCGGAAGTGCCGGTTATTGTCCTCGGTGGCGAGATGAACTTACGCTGGCTTCAGGATGCCTTGAGGATCGGCGTCCGAACGATTTTGCCCAGACCGGTAAATGCCGGCCGGCTTCTGGACACATGCGTGAAAATATTGGGTGTGTAACTGACGAAATGGAAATTAGTCATTAGGAATTAGGATTTAGACATTTATTTTAAAGATTTGTTTTGCATGAAAGGAGTACGTATGAAAGTTAGACCTCTAGGCGAAAAAGTTTTGGTCAAACGGCTTGAAGCGGAAACAAAGACCAAAGGTGGAATCGTGTTGCCGGATTCGGCCAAGGAAAAACCCAAACGCGGTAAAGTAGTGGCGGTGGGCGAAGGGAAGTTACTCGATGACGGCAAGCGATCTCAGCTTCAGGTGAAAAAAGGCGACGAAGTCATTTTCACCAGTTATGCCGGAACCGAAATCAAAATCGACGGCGACGAATTTATGATCATGGATGAAAACGACATCCTGGCCGTGGTTGAATAACAAACAAGAACAAGCATTTATTTTTTTAGGAGATTGAAAATATGGCAGCGAAAAAGTTGGCATTTGATACCGAAGCACGAGACGCCATCCGCCGGGGCATCAAACAGTTGGCCCGGGCGGTCAAGGTTACGCTCGGTCCGTGCGGACGTAATGTCGTGATAGAAAAATCCTACGGAGCGCCCACGGTAACCAAAGACGGAGTCACCGTCGCCAAGGAAGTGGAACTGGACGACGCCTACGAAAATATGGGCGCACAGATGGTCAAGGAAGTGGCCTCCAAAACCTCGAACATCGCCGGAGACGGCACGACGACCGCTACGATCCTCGCCGAAGCGATTTTCGATGAAGGTCTTAAAAACGTGGCCGCAGGGGCCAACGGTATGGATATCAAACGCGGCATCGACAAAGCCGTCGAAGCCGTAGTGGCCGAACTCAAGAAAATGTCGGTCAAGGTCGAATCCGAAAAGCAGATCGCACAGGTCGCGACCTGCGCCGCCAACCAGGACCAGGAAATCGGCAACGAGATCGCCCAGGCTATGCAGAAGGTCGGAAAAGACGGAGTGATCACAGTCGAAGAAGGTAAGTCCCTGGACACCGTGGTGGACCTGGTGGAAGGAATGCAGTTCGACCGCGGATACATCAGCCCGCATTTCATCACCGACCCGGAAAATATGCAGGTCGTCATGGAAAAGGCTTTCATTTTGATCTACGAAAAGAAGCTCTCTTCCGCCAAGGATTTAATTCCAGTTCTGGAAAAGGTAGCCAAGGCCGGAAGACCCCTGCTCATCATCGCCGAAGATATCGAAGGTGAAGCACTGGCCATGCTCGTCGTCAACCGCCTCCGCGGTATCCTCCAGTGCTGTGCGGTAAAAGCTCCCGGATTTGGCGATCGACGAAAATCCATGATGGATGACATCGCCGTCCTGACCAATGGCAAAGCGATTTTTGAAGATCTCGGGATCAAGCTCGAAAGTATCGAGCTGACGGACCTGGGAACCGCAAAGACGATCAAAATCGATAAGGAAAATACCACCCTCATCGAAGGCGGCGGAAAGCATGAAGCCATCAAAGGCCGCATCGAGCAAATCAAAAACGAAATCGACAAGACCACCAGCGACTACGATCGTGAAAAACTCGAAGAGCGGCTGGCCAAGCTGGCCGGTGGTGTGGCTCAGGTGAAAGTCGGAGCCGCCACTGAAGTCGAAATGAAAGAGAAAAAGGCACGGGTCGAAGACGCCCTGCACGCGGCCCGCGCTGCCGTCGAAGAAGGCGTATTGCCCGGCGGCGGAGTGGCCATCCTGCGATGCCTGAAGGTCATCGACAAATTGAAACTCACCGGTGACCAGAAGACCGGTGCCGAGATCGTTAAACGGGCGATGACGGCCCCGATCAAGCAGATCGCCGAAAACGCCGGTCTGGATGGCTCCATCATTTGTCAAAAGGTCATGGAAAATACCGACAATCCGAATTTCGGTTACGACGCACTGGCTGGCAAGTATGGCGACATGATGGCCTTCGGCGTGATCGTTCCGACCAAGGTCGAGCGGATCGCCCTCCAGAACGCTGCCAGTATCGCCGGTTTACTGCTGACCACCAGTTGCGTGGTGGCGGAAATCCCCGAAGAAAAGAAAGCCCCGATGCCCGGTGGCGGCGGCCACGGCGGTGGAATGGGTGGCATGGGAGGTATGGGCGGCATGGGTGGCATGGGCGGAATGCCTGGTATGATGTAAGATAAGAGACGATAAAAAGAGTTTTGTAAAAAATTCTCTTTGTATCTTTAATAAACGGAGCAAACCTTTCGTTCTCCTTTTGGTTTGCTCCGTTTTCTTTTTTGCTGTAACCATTCAGGCCTAGGACCTCTCCCGTGATTATTGTCTCTCTTTTATAATTGTCCGGTCAAGCCGGACAATCCAGTCCTTTTTTTCGTGTCCGGTAGAGCACCCCTGGATCGTCCGGTAAGCCGGATGATGACAATGAGGGTGGTCTGAACGGTTACTTTTTACGCAATTTCGAAATTGATATTCCAAAATCTTTGGTATAATTGGCGCAAAACGGGAGGTGAAAATTGTTATCTGTACCAAAATACGCGCTCGGAATGGTCGGCCTGGGAGTCATGGGTCGAAACTTATTATTGAATATGGCTGAGCACGGTTACTCGGTGGCGGGATATGACACGGACCTTGAGAAAGTTCAAGCTCTGAACACTGAAGGTCATGGCCGCGATGTTCAAGGGGTCAAAAGCATCGAGGAATTGGTGAAATTAAAGCGTTCCCCGACCCATCATCCTACTGGTCCCCGCCGGTGGACGCGGTCATCCGGGAATTTTGACAATATCTCCAGCCGGGTAACGTGATCATCGACGGCGGCAATTCGCACTTTGTCGATACCGACCGACGGCAAAAAATGCTTTCTGAAAACCGAATCGATTTTCTCGGTGGGGGGATCTCCAGCGGTGAATACGGTGTCCGGCACGGCCCCAGCCTCATGACCAGGGGAACTTGACAAGCTTACGAAAAAGATCAAACCCATCCTTGAAGCGGTCGCTACAAAAGTCGAGCTAGACAGGTTTGGCAAAATTGAATGTTAAATTCATTCTAACATTCTTGAGAATGATAGAATGATGCTTCCTCCAAATTTACTTCTGAGGGTAGTTATTTTTATCTAATTTTGAAGGCCTCTATCGGATTTTTTTTAAGAACATCAGAATATTACTCCCGCGATCGGTCAATTTGTGACGAATACTTTTTCCGTCGGAACGTTTCATCACCAGACCGGAAATAGCCAAACGCTTTGTATGCGCGGATATTGTCTTAAAGTTGACTCTGAGGTTTTCCGCGATCTCATCCACAGAAAGTTCAGGATTATTTTCCAAAAGGTGCATAATCTGTATTCTCCGATGGTTGGCATATCCTTTAGTCACACCTTCAAGTCGTCGAAAATTTTCCATCAATTCAAAACCTCGTTAAAATATATTTTGCGTATTATTGACCCATAAATACGATGATTTGTCAAGGGTATTCATTCTAACATTCTCAAGAATGTTAGAATGACTTAACTGAATAAAAACGTTCTTCTGATCCCTTCGGTGCGATCATAGGCAGCGCCTACGAAATATCTTACCTACCCAACACAGTGCCGGATAACTTACTAACCTCTCTCCAGATCAGCATGAGACAAGAGAACTTCACCCATAGATCGCTTTGGACTTAACGTGCAAGAATATGCACAAACGTTTTTGTCTGTCCATTGAATATGAAACCGAATAAAATATCTTTTATAGATTACCGTGGAAAGGACGCCGATATGAAACTAACCGAAATCGCCCGGGAACTTGATCTTGAACCGCTAACGCCTGAAATTCTTTCCGATGCTTCACCGGATATTACGGCTGGGTATGTGTCCGATCTATTAAGCGACGTTTTGGCTCATGCCCCCGCGCAGGGGGTTCTGGTCACGGTCCAGGTCCACATGAACGTGATCGCCGTGGCGGTGCATGCGAATTTGACGGCCGTGATCTTCGCCGCAGATCGCCGACCCGAACCACCGGTCATCGAAAAGGCGATGGCGGAAAAAATTACCCTCTTTGTTTCGAAAGATTCCTCGTTTGCAATCGTCGGTAAGTTGTATTCTATGGGATTGCGAGGACCTTGTGCGTGAAACGCTTCCTGGCCGATCTGCACATCCATACCGCTCTTTCACCTTGTGCATCAGAGGAAATGACTCCGCCTGCCATCGTAACAGAATCGATCGGCCTGGGTTTACACCTGATCGCCATTTGCGATCATAATTCGACGGGTAATATTTCCGCTGTTCAAAAAGCCGCCGGGAATAAAATCGTCGTGCTGGCGGGAATTGAAATCACGACAGCGGAGGAGGTTCACATCCTCGGTATCTTTCCAGATCCGCTATCCGCCTCCGCCGTCGGCAAAAAAGTGCTTGCCACTCTTCCCGAATCGACCAATGCGTCGCGAGGGTTCGGAGAGCAACTTTTAATGGACGAAACCGGCAAGGTCCTCGCCACGGAAAACAAGATTCTTTCTTTCGCGTCGTCTTTCACTTTATCCCAGACTGTAAAACTGATCAAAGATTATAAGGGTCTTGTCATCGCCTCGCACATAGATCGGCCGTCCTACAGCGTGCTAAGCCAGCTCGGAATTTTTCCCAATAACGCCGGATTCGACGCGGTTGAAGTCTCACCCGCGGGTTTGGCGTCGTCGCGTGCCGCGATCTACTCCGCTCCGGGTCTGCCCATCGTTACCTCCTCCGACAGCCACGACCTGACGACCATCGGCACCTGCTACTCCATGCTCGAAATGAAAAAACCGACCTTTGAAGAACTGGCCCTGACGCTTAAAGGCATCGGCGAGCGGAGGATTTACAACAGTGCGTGACCTATCCCTTCACATCCTCGACTTGATCGAAAACTCCATCCGAGCCCAAGCCACCATCGTGGCCGTCACCGTCGAGCAAAACACCCAAAAAAATATTTTACGAATCGTCATCGAAGACAACGGCCCAGGTTTAAGCATCACCCCCGAGCAGGCCACCGATCCCTTTTATACCACCAAAGAAGGCAAACGCACCGGCCTGGGTCTGAGCCTGTTTCGCACCACGGCAGAACTTGCCGGCGGAACGCTCACCCTCGCAAAATCAAATTTAGGCGGTTTGGCCGTCGAAACTGTCATGGAATTAAATCACATTGACCGCCGTCCCCTCGGCGATCTTTCCGCCACCTTCTTTACCATCGCCTGCACCAACCCCAAAATCGACCTCTGGTGCCGATTGATTACCGACAATCAAAATCACCTCGTGAAACTTTCCGAGATCGCCGGCGAGCTTTTCCACGAAAAACAAAATTGCTTCGCCATTGCCCAAAAATTTTCTGAAAAAATCAAAAATAAGCTGTCAATTCTTGCTTGACTACAATGATTCCTTTCGTTATACTACCCTGCGCAACGCGGTTCGTGCAGACGTTTATTTTTTTGAATCCAACCGTATTAGGATTGGCTCCCAAAAAGCTCTTTGAAAAGTAAATCTACGTCATAAGGCTGAAAATATCAATAGCTTTAAAGTTTAATAGTGCACTTCTGATAAAGTTCACAAACTCAATGAGGTAAAATAAAAAATCGTCACATTTTTCACAGTTTCTTTTTTTTATGCTTTAGATTGTTACTTTTTTCACAGTGCGTGTTTTTGTCGATTTAGGCTTGTGACCTGAAAGTGACAGGATTTCCAAAAATGACTCAGCTTTTGATCCTTCGAAATGCATAGGCACAATGTTGTATGCCCCTTCATTTTGCAGAATCGATAACCGTTGTGCCACGGCCGGCTTGTCCAGCCGTATCTTTAAAGAGCACGGCCGGACAAGCCGACCGTGGCACAATAGGAGCTGAACGGTTACCGGAATAGATCATCATATTGATAACTTTTTTTCGAAAGAAATGGAGATTAAGATGAGCGGTGAAAAATGCAAATGCGCGTGTAGCCAGGAAGTATCGGAAGAGCAGCTTCTGACCCGGCTTGACGAGGTGCTCACTGAGTATCACGACAAGCCTGGGGCGCTGATTCCCGTGCTGCAGATTGCCCAGGGCATTTTCGGGTATCTGCCCGAATCGGCCCTCAAGCGGATCAGCCTGGGATTGAACAAGTCGTACAGCGAAGTGGCAGGCGTGGTGGGATTTTATTCCTTTTTCTCGACCGTTCCCCGCGGTAAACACCTGATTCGTGTTTGCCTGGGAACCGCCTGTTATGTTCGCGGTGGAAAGCGCGTTTTGGATGTCCTTAAACAAAAATTGGGAATCGACGTTGGTGGAACGACACCGGACCGGATATTTTCACTTGATGTCGCACGGTGTTTCGGTGCGTGCGGATTGGCTCCGGCGATCAGCATCGACGACGAAGTCCACCAGCGGGTCAAACCTACCAAAATTAACGAAATCCTCGATCAATACCGCGATAAAGACGCGGCAGATCAGAAGGGAGCATAATCATGGATAACAAAATCAAAAGTCCAGCCGATTTAAAAAATCTTAGAGACAAACTTAAAAGCACCACCGATCTTCGCCAGGGTCCCAAGGAGATTCAGATTACCGTTCACATGGGCACGTGCGGGATCGCGGCTGGGGCGAGAGACGTCCTCCAGCAGTTGGCCTCGGAATTAGGCCAGGCCGGTTTGGATAATGTGACACTACGAAATTCCGGCTGCATCGGTCTGTGTGATCGTGAACCGATGATATCCATGATCGACAAGAACGGCGAACAATTCCGCTATGGCAAGCTAGATCGAAACAAGGTGCATGAAATCGTTCAGAAACATCTGATTAATAACGAACCTGTATTGCAATATACCGTTTAGGAGACGAAACAAAAATGGACAACAATATAAGAACTCACATTCTCGTTTGTGCCGGGGCGGGGTGCGTGGCTTCGGGGTCGCTCGAAGTCAGTGCCGCCTTGCAGGAGTCCCTGGAACGTCAGGGTTTGTCGGGTGAAACCAAAGTGATCGAAACCGGCTGTCTGGGCCCCTGTGCCGTCGGACCTGTGGCTGTCGTGTATCCCGATGGAATCTTTTACCAGAACGTCAAACCCGCCGACGCCGAGGAAATCGTCAAAGAACATATTTTAAAGGGCAGGGTCGTGGAACGGCTGGTTCGCAAGGACAACGACGGTTCAAAGGCCATCCCGGCGCTCAACCAGATCGACTTTTTCAACGGTCAGCAGCGAATCGTTTTACGCAATTGCGGATTGATCGATCCCTTGCGAATTGAGGAATACATTACCCGCGACGGTTATCAGGCCTTGGCGAAGGTCCTGACGGAAATGACTCCGGAGCAGGTTACCGATGTGGTAAAAAAATCCGGCCTTCGCGGCAGAGGCGGGGCGGGTTTTTCCACGGGTCTCAAGTGGGAATTCACACGAAAGGCCAAAGGCGAACGAAAATTTGTTTTGTGTAACGCCGATGAAGGCGATCCCGGCGCGTTCATGGACCGAAGCGTCCTGGAAGGTGATCCGCACAGCGTGATCGAAGCTATGGCCATCGCCGCTTTCGCAATCGGAGCTCATCAGGGGTTTGTGTATGTTCGAGCGGAATATCCGCTGGCGGTCAGACGACTCGGTGTCGCTCTGGAACAAGCGCGGGACTTTGGATTGCTCGGCAAAAATATCATGGGCACGGGATTTGATTTCGATCTGGAAATCCGAATGGGTTCCGGAGCGTTTGTCTGCGGTGAGGAAACGGCTCTGATGACTTCGATTGAAGGTCATCGCGGTGAACCGCGTCCTCGTCCGCCGTTCCCGGCCAACAAGGGTCTCTGGGGTATGCCCAGTTTGCTTAATAACGTCGAAACTTATGCCAATATTCCCGTCATTATTCTTAAAGGCGCGGAATGGTTCGCATCAATCGGGACCGCCAAGAGCAAGGGCACGAAAGTCTTCGCCCTCGCCGGTGCCGTCAATAATACCGGATTGGTCGAAGTTCCCATCGGAATGCCGCTCGGTCAGATTATTTATGATATCGGCGGTGGAATCCCCAACGGTAAAAAATTCAAAGCCGCCCAGATCGGCGGACCCTCCGGCGGATGTATCCCGAAAGAATATTTGAACGTTCCGGTCGATTATGAATCGCTGAACGAACTCGGCGCGATCATGGGTTCAGGCGGATTGATCGTCATGGACGAAGACACCTGCATGGTCGATATGGCTCGGTTCTTCCTCGATTTTGTCCAGGATGAATCGTGCGGAAAGTGTCCCCCCTGCCGCATCGGGACCAAACGCATGTTGGAAATCGTCAACCGCATCTGCGAAGGCCAGGGCGAGGAAGGCGATATCGAAAAATTGATTTCTCTGGGTAATCAGATCAAAGATACCGCTTTGTGCGGCTTGGGCCAGACGGCGCCAAATCCGGTGCTTTCGACCATTCGCCATTTCCGGCATGAATACGAGGCCCATATCCGTCAGAAGAAATGTCCCGCTGGAGTTTGCGCCGCGTTCGTCCGGGCTCCTTGCCAAAACGCCTGTCCGGCGGGTGTGGATATTCCCGGCTATGTTTCACTCATCGGCGAAGGACGATACACCGAAGCTTTGAAATTACATCGCGAGCGAAATCCATTCGCCGCCGTCTGCTCGCGCGTTTGTTTCCATACCTGCGAAGACAAATGCCGAAGGTCCGCTGTGGACGAATCGGTTTCCATCCGCGGTCTGAAGCGTTTCATGGTCGAGCAGGAAGTCGATACCCAATTACCGGAAATTCTTCAAAACGACCAAAACGCGAAACGCAAGATTGCGATCATCGGAGGAGGGCCTGCGGGTCTGACCTGTGCTTATTTCCTGGCTCGATTGGGCTATAAGCCGAAAGTTTTTGAATCCGAAAATCGGGCTGGCGGAATGCTGGTCCAGACTATTCCCGCTTATCGGCTGCCTCGTCAGGAACTCGACCGGGAAATCCGGATGATCGAGAAAATGGGAGTAACCATTCAGACCAACGCCCGGCTGGGAAAAGATTTTACCCTCAAGAGTTTGCGTGATGAAGGATACGAAGCCGTATTCCTCGCCTGCGGCGCGCCGAATGGAAGCCTGCTCGGTATTCCCGGAGAAAAAGCCACCGGCGTGATCGACGCCATCGGAATGCTCCGCGAATATAACTTGACGGGTAACACCAAAGTCGGACAAAACGTGGTTGTGGTCGGAGGCGGAAACGCCGCTATCGACGCCGCACGCTGTGCCGTTCGGTTGGGTGCCAAAAGCGTAACTGTCGTCTACCGGCGAACCCGGGCGGAAATGCCCGCCTACGCAGAAGAAATCGACGAGGCCCAGCGGGAAGGGGTTCATCTGAACGTCCTGGTCGCTCCGGTGGAAGTCGTCAGCGAATACGGGCACGTAACAGGAATTAAGTGCCGACGAATGGCGCTGGGCGAATTTGATAAAACCGGTCGCCGAAGTCCGACGGCCAGCGGGCAGGAAGATTTTGTTATCCCCGCCGATCAAATCATCGCCGCCATCGGGCAAAGCCTCGATCCGAAGGAATTCTGTGACGGCGTGGAAGTAAAGTTGAACAAACGCCAATATATCGACGTCAATCCGATCAACGGTCAAACGTCCGTCGAATGGATTTTCGCCGGTGGTGACGTCGCCAGCGGACCTTCCTCGGTCGCCGAGGCCGTCGGAGGTGGAGAACGAGCCGCCGTCGCGATCGACCAGTTCCTGACCGGTCAAATCCACGCCTTCTGGCGAGCCGAAACGGCGGTCGATACCTTCTTTGATCCCGATGCCGACGCGGTCCAATATGCCCGAGCCAAGATGAGGCTTCTACCCGTCACCAAGCGAAAATGTAATTTCGCGGAAGTTGAATTGACGTGGGAAGAATCCACAGCAGTACGCGAGGCCAAGCGATGCCTGCGTTGTGATTATAGAGAAAGTTCATAAAAATGGTTTCGACTCGTCCCCTGTGGCAGCAGGGGGTTCCTGAAGAACCCCCGACTACCGTCGGGGGCTAGTTATGAGATTGTGAAACCGGAGTAAATAACAAGGAGTTATAAAAAATGCCGAAATTAACTATTAACAATATCGAAGTCCAGGCTCCCGAAGGAGTCTCTATTCTTGAAGCCGCCAAACAAGCAGGCGTCAGGATTCCCACACTCTGCTACCTTGAAAAAGTCCAGGCTATCGGCGCCTGCCGAGTCTGCCTGGTGGAAGTCGAAGGCGCGAAAACTCTCGTCGCCTCCTGCGTCATGCCGGTCGCGGAAGGGATGAAAGTCCAAACCAACACCAAGCGTGTCCGCGACGCCCGGCGAACGGTGGTCGAACTGTTGCTGTCCGATCACGACGGCGAGTGCCAAACCTGCGACCGCAACGACGATTGCGAGCTCCAGGCCCTTGCCCGTGAATTGGGGATACGCGAAATCACTTATCCCGGAGAAAAGAGCAAAAGCGTCATTGATACCAGCACGCCTGCCCTCGTCCGCGATACGGGAAAATGCATCCTGTGCCGGCGATGCGTAACCGTTTGCGGGACCACACAGGGAGTAGCGGCACTATTCCCGCAAAACCGCGGTTTCAAAACGGTGGTCGGACCCGCATTCTGCTCCGAGCTTAAAGACGTCGTATGCGTTCAGTGCGGACAGTGCGGCGCTGTTTGCCCAGTCGGGTCCATCGGCGAAAATGATCAGATCGCGGAAGTCTGGGCGGCATTGGACGATCCGAGCAAGCATGTGGTCGTTCAAACCGCACCCGCCATTCGGGCTGCTTTGGGCGAATGCTTCGGCCTACCCGCAGGAACGCTGGTAACCGGAAAAATGGTTTCCGCCCTTCGACGGCTTGGATTTGACGCTGTGTTCGATACCAACTTCACAGCCGACCTGACGATCATGGAAGAAGGCACTGAACTGCTGACGCGGCTTCAAAAAGCACTGGTCAAAAAGGAAGAAGTAGCCCTTCCCATGTTCACCAGTTGCTCGCCAGGATGGATCAAATTCATGGAACACTTTTACCCGGACATGCTGCCGAATCTCTCTACGTGTAAATCCCCGCAGCAGATGTTCGGCGCTGTTGCAAAGACCTATTACGCGAAAAAATTAAATAAACGCCCCGAGGATATTTTTGTCGTTTCGATCATGCCCTGCACCGCCAAGAAATTCGAGTGCCAGCGGCCGGAAATGAATGACAGCGGTGTCCGCGATGTCGATGTGGTTTTGACGACCCGCGAACTCGGACGGATGATTAAGCAGGCGGGAATTGATTTCGTGTCTCTGCCCGATGACAAGATGGACGCTCCTCTGGGCTTGTCGTCAGGGGCCGCCGATATTTTCGCCAACACGGGCGGCGTTATGGAAGCGGCATTGCGAACCGCGTATGAAATCATTACGGGTAGAACTTTGCCCTTCGATAACCTTCACGTCCAGCCCATCGCCGGTCTTGATGGTGTTAAAGAAGCAGCCCTTACGATTACAGGAACCAAACCCGAATGGTCCTTCCTCGAAGGGGCGATTGTGAAAATCGCCGTCGCGCATGGCCTGGGCAATGCCCGCAGTATCATCGAGCGAATTCGATCCGGCCAGGCGCAGTATCACTTTATCGAAGTGATGACCTGTCCGGGCGGATGCATCGGCGGCGGCGGTCAGCCGAGAGTAACCACCGACGAGGTCCGAAAGGCCAGGATCGCCGCGATCTACCGCGAGGATGAAGGCAAAAAAATGCGAAAATCCCACGAGAACGCGGAAGTAAAACAGATTTATGAGGAATTCCTGGGTCGTCCCCTCGGTGAAAAATCGCATCACCTGCTGCACACCAAGTACATCGTCCGTGAGCGGGTGTAAAAATAGGCGGTAACTGGACAGAAGATTTTTTTACCACGAATTGCATGGCCGGCACGAATAGACTATAATAAGTTCGTGCCAGGCTGTGTAATTCGTGGTTTCTTTTTGGATTAAATGATCGATGCAAAAAAAACTGCCCCTAATTCTTCTGATCGACGACGACCCGGACTTTACTGCGATGAACAAACTCATGCTTGAATCCAACGGGTATCGTATCCTTTGTACCCACGATTCGCGGGAGGCTTTAAAAAAGATGGCAGAGGATAAACCTTCACTGGTCATTACCGATTTAATGATGCAAAATCTGGATTCAGGGTTCGCTTTTTCCCGTCAGATGAAGCAGGACCCGCGATTCAAAGATATCCCGGTCATCATTCTGACCTCGGTCAGCAGTCAGCATGGATTTGATTTTCATCCGCGGAGCGGCGAGGAACTTTCCGCTATGAACGCCGACGCCTTTTTTGAAAAACCGATTTCCTCTAAAATCCTTCTCAAAAAAGTCGAGGAACTTATCAAACGAAATATTTAACCGCGTTTGTGAAAATTTTCATTCCACTGGATTTTTTTTGCTTTGCGTTTTTGTCAGGATTTTGTGTCGGGTCGATGTGTCGTTCCGGATGCGGCATGAGGCCGAAGATTTTTCCGCTGGGGTCGCAAATTCCGGCGATATCATCGACCGATCCATTGGGGTTGATCGGAAAGGGGCCGGGTTGGCCGTGGTCGTCGACGTAACGAAAAACAATTTGATCTTTCTGTCGCAACTGATCGAGAATTTCATTATCGCGGGGAATAAACTTTCCCTCGCCGTGCGCGACAGGCAGATAAATCATTTCTCCGGACTTGATGAACGCGCATTTTCGGCTGAAGGATTTTAGCCAGACCCAACGATCTTCATATTTTCCGCTGTCGTTATCGCTGAGGGTGAGTTTCTGTGAAAAGTCGCCTTTAAGTTCCGGCTGGGGAAGGAGGCCCGCTTTGACCAGGACTTGAAACCCATTGCAAATTCCGAGCACGAGTTTGTCGCCCTGCACAAATTCGGAAAGTTGCTCGCCAAGCTCATGGCGCAGCCGGACGGCAAAAATCTTACCTGCCGAGATATCATCCCCGTAACTGAATCCGCCGGGAATGACTAATATCTGGTAATTATCGAGTAGGCGTGGGGAATCGCCCAGACGATTGATATGGACGGAATCGACACGGGCACCGGCCTGCTCGAAGGCGAAGACGGTTTCTTTATCGCAATTCGTTCCCGCCGCTCGCAGGACGATGACTCTTACATTTCCGTTGGTCATAATTACTCCTAAAAAGGGCACACAAACCGGCCCCTACAATCAAAAATTATATCTTTTTTACCGCTACGCGGTAGATGCTTCTTCCTTCTTTGACAAATTTTGCTTCGTAATTGCTTAAAACCTCATTGCCGGCTGGACTGTCGAATTCGCAGGGGACAAAATTCGGAATCGCGGAAAGATTTGTTTCGATCTGCTGGAAATATTCCTCGTGGTCGCTGGCGGCGTAAATTTTTCCGCCAGGCATCAAGACGCGGGAAAGGACTTGGCAAAAATCCGGTATAAAGAGTCTTCGTTTGTGATGCCGTTTTTTCGGCCAGGGGTCTGGAAAATACACGTGAAAGACCGATACGGATTGCGGGGGAAGTTGCCGCATGACAAATTCCCGGGCGTCTGTTCGGAGCATTTTTACATTGGTCAGGTTCCATCGTCGGATTCTGTCGACGGTATAGCGATAGAATTTGCTGGCCCATTCGATTCCGAGAAAATTGTGATCGGGTTTGGTCTGTGCCAGATGCACCATCAGCGTGCCTCTGCCGCAGCCGATCTCGATTTCCACCGGACGGTCATTGCCGAAAATCGTTTTGAAATCCGCGACCTGGCCGATTTCGTCCGACGGCAAGACGAATTGTTCATCCATGAGCAGAGGAGGTTTTGTCATCGATACAATCCTTCCCGGCGGATGTAGTCTTCGACGGCTGGCGGGACGAGGTATCGGATGCTTTTGCCCGTTTTGACGCGGCTTCGGATATCGTGAGCGGAAATTTCGATCATGGGTGTTCGGATCAGATTTTTTTGAAGTTTATCAAATTGGGGTTTGTCCAGGTGGTCTTTTATGCCGGATAGGATATCGTTAATTTCAATTCCGCCGCGGTAGGCGGTTACGATGTCCACCAGGTCGATGAGCCGCTTGAATTCATACCAGTTCGGCAAATCGCCAAGGTTGTCCGCGCCGATAAGCCAGTGGAGTTTGCTGCCTTCGTAAATTTTTTGAAAATGCGGCACGGAATTGACAGTATACGTCGGAGCGGTTTGCGATAATTCCCAATCGCTGATTTCGAATTGCGGATTATCCGCCAACGCCAGCCGGAGCATTTTCATCCGATGTTCACCGGAGGTGACAGGACGATTCTTTTTATGCGGCGGGTTGCCCGAAGGAATAAAAATAACCCGCGCGATCGCCAACTGCTCCGCCAGAGACTGGGCAATAATCAGGTGCCCCAGGTGTGGAGGATCAAACGTTCCGCCGAACAATCCGATTTTCTGAATCACAGGAACCTCACAAGGATATTTTAGTTCCCTTTTCTATCATGGCAGGGGTTTAACTTCAAGGATAAGTCACAAAGTGGGAGCAACATGGTCACGAAACCATTTGTGCATTGATTTACAAATTGGTGCAAAAACATCGCGATTTTGGAGCAGTTTTTACGGGAAAGAAATCATTTTGTGCGATTTTTGAAGAATGCAAATTAACCATTCAGCCTTTTTTATCGCGGAACGGCGTCCGGGGCGACCATGTTGACCCGGACATCCAGAGGGGCAAATTCCAGGCTGGCCCGATCAGGGGTATCGCCCAAGGTGGCACAGACGTTGGCGCGACATTCGACGATTGCGCTGACCTTGGCGGTACACTCACGTGTTGAACGAGGATCAGCTAACGGCCTTGAACCGATTGCCGGGATTGGCCATTGGACTTGAAAAAAAAGTCTTGCAAAGCACCGGAACAGATGGCCCGATGGGTCCGGAACACAATCCCAAAAGTGGTACACTCCCTGGTACACTTCCCGTAGGGCTTTCAAGGGTTTCTGCGTCCACCATTGACCATCAGGGTAAGGACAAGAGTATCGTGAATGCCGAAAGTGAAAACCCCCTTATAATGGCGAGAAACGGCAATTCTGGCCACCAAAAAGAAACGGTGGCCACTTCTGGCCACCGCAATTCTTCACTGAGGACGCTGGGGCTCGGACCCAGGACCTACGCATTAAAAGGACAAGAATCCTACTGCAAGGGCCTGAAAATAAAGGGCTTAAATGGCGTTTTTGGCCTAAAAACGAGGTTTGCAAGTGGTTGACAAGTCACTGAGCACTCTATACACAAGATGTTACCCGGTTACGACTGACCCACTCAGTGACCCACTCACCATTGTGAAGGAAATGACTTTTCCTCGTTCCGGTTGAAAGCGATGGGCATTCCAATAGCCACCAAGTTCGCCATCCCAGATCACGGGGAATGTCATTGTGTGCTGTCAGGCTGCACTCTGGCGTTTTCGAGGTTCGATTTAATCGACATTGACGGCACTCCCATATCAGCATAAAATGATCCGCAAGAACTGGACAAAGGTTTATACTCGACGATGGTATTACAAGAATCCGAAATTCTGGAACTCAAAAAGTCCACCGCGGAATTGAAGGAAGCGGTGATTTCTATCGGTGCGATCCTGAACAAGCATCAGGGCGGCTTGCTCTATTTCGGTGTGAAGAACGATGGGACCCCGCGGTCGGTCAGGCGGTCGGTGATAAAACCGTCCGCGACATCTCGAAGGCCATTGCCGACCACCTTGAGCCGAAGATCTACCCGGAAATCAAACCGGTAACCTTCAGCGGAAAGTCATGCATTGAGGTCCGGTTTTCTGGAAAACAAGTTCCCTATTTTGCATTTGGCCGCGCGTACATCCGCGTGGGCGACGAGGACAGGCAACTGTCCGCCAAGGGAATTGAGTCGTTTATTCTCAAGAAAAATTTTGAGGCGGTTCGCTGGGAATCCCAAGTCTCAACCCAAAACGAAAACGACCTGGATGTCGATCTGGTCAAGCGCTTTGTCCGCAAAGCCAACCAGGCGGGACGAATCAGGTTCAAGTTTCGTTCGGTTGGAGAAACCCTGAAAAAACTCGGCCTGCTTCAGGGTGGACATATTCTTCGGGCTGCCGAGGTGCTTTTCAGTTCCCATCCGCCCCTGAAGATTCAGGCGGCGGTCTTCACCGGGACCGACAAACTGACATTTCTGGACATCCGACAATTCGAGGGCAATCTTTTTTTCCTGCTCTTGGTGGCCGAAGAATACCTGAAAGAAAAAATGAACTGGCGGGTGAAGTTCGGAAAACTTCAGCGAGAGGAAATACCCGAGATTCCGCTGGAGGCCTTGCGGGAGGCCCTGGTGAACTCCGTGTGCCACCGCGATTATTGCTCCCCGGAAAGCAATTACCTGGCCGTCTACAAGAACCGGATCGAGATTGAAAACCCCGGCGAGTTCCCAGAAGGGTTTGAGCCGGAGGATTTCATTTACAAGGGAGAACGTTCTGTTCTTCGTAACCCCCTGATTGCCGATGTGCTTTATCGCACACGGGACATCGAGAAATGGGGGTCCGGGCTCAAGCGGATTCACGACGAGTGCGCCGGGCACGACATCAAGGTGGAATTCCAGAAGATGAAGGCTGGTTTTAAGGTGGTCTTTTATCGAAGCGTTCCTACGGCACAGACGCCTCCGACACCTACCCCCCAAACTACCCCCCAAACTACCCTCAATATTCAAGCCACGATTTTGGCACTGATTCGGGAGATTCCGGCAATCACGAAGGAAGAACTTGCCCGACGGTTGAACCTGACCATCGACGGGATCAAGTACCATATCCGCAAGCTTCGAAGACAAGGCGTACTGCTTTGGGAAGGCCCCAGCAAGGCCGGGCATTGGAAGATCAAGGCCTAAACATGGAATTGCGCCGTCCGCGCAAAAAAGCCCGCGAATCTTAAAACAGCGAAAAGGGGACAAAGGGGTCATAATGGGGTCAAAAAAGGGACATGAAGCGGGGGTTATACCAAGAAAAAGAATTCCGGAAAGCGGGATATTTTCTTTCTTGCTGAAATGGGCTTTTTAAACCAAAATGACCGGTTGTTGTTCGATACGATAGTCAGGGTGTACGGCATGTCGTGTTGCTTCAATTGGCCAGCCACATTCCATCATAATCGTGGTTTCTCCGCAAACTTGGCGTCATTGCAGCCGGTTCAAAAGCGCCAGGAAATTCCGTTTGCGTCCGTGAGCGGCCCGGAGAGTTTGTAGATACGAAGCAAATTCCGTTTCTTGATTTGCTGTTTTCAAGAGCGCCCGGATTTTCTTGATCCAGGTGACGGCGTCCTTGTAATTATCGTTTCCCCCGTGGCTGATCAGTTTCTCAACGTGCTTCCGATAAATGGGAATGGCATCGACGGGATGTTCCTTTTCCCGCAACCGAGCCAGTTCCATCCACAGGTCGTCGGAGCAACCTCCGGCCAGGGCCTCCGTCCATGCGGTCTCGGCATCCTTTTCCCACAGATAAATCCGGACAAGAAGCGAATGGTCTCTTGGGGTTGACCAATCATATCGACGAGCCTCTTTTTTTTCCTGGACGATCTTTTTTTGAATAAAGGCCAAAGCCTGCTCGCGCCATCGCGGCCAATCTTTAACACGTTCCGCATGCGTCTTGAGTTCCTGATACGAGTGCAAGTCGGGTCGGTCTTCCAGGTTGGCCCAGATCAATTTCATGGCCTCGTCGTGCCGTTTCTGCCTATGATACTCTTCGGCCAAGAAGGTGCGAAGTTGGGAGTCCGGTCGTTCGAGAAACGCCTTCAGACCGTCTTGGGCCCATTGGATTGCCCGGTCGTATTTCTTGTTCTCCCGGTAAAGCTGCGCGATCGCCAGGTAGTGATGGGCGGCGGACAAGTCACGGCTCTTGACGGCCACCAGAGCCTCAATGTCCCCTTGTCTCTCGGCCAGGTTTTCCATAATCGATTTTAAACCGTAGCGTCGATGATCGTAAGAATCCTCCCGCTGTCCGGGTTTTAATGCAGGTAGCTTGTTCCACTCGGTCTCCACCAGTTTGCGGAACGCGGCCAGGCCTTTTTCCCCCAGGACATCCGAATAGGTTTCCACCGTATGGTTAAAAACATTACCGTAATCGTCCATCTCCCATTCAAACAATTGCCGGGCCAATCGTTCCGGATCGGGTTTGGCCGCCACGCAGGCGTCGTGGTGCAGTTCCTGCAACTCCTCAAAAGTATCCCCGATCCAGCCGTCGGAATCATCCGCTACCCGCGAGATTTGTTCAAAGCGATCCATCGCATATTCGACCAGTTCCAACACCTCTTTGATATGCCCCTCCTTCAGCAAGTCTCTGAAATTCTTGATGATCTCGTCTAAATTACGAGTGGCTTCATACGGCGATTCGTAATCCGAATAGTCTCCCCCTCCGACCGCGTGATCGATGGCCTTGCGGATGGCGGCTGAATTTATCCCTTGTTGGCCGGTCCGCGACATTTTCATCATCAACCGGCCCAGAAGTTTTTCATCGTCCATAGCCTGACTCATGATGACTTCCACCAGGGCGGAAACTTCTTGAGTTTGAAGGAATTTGCGCAGGTCCTCCATCGACGGGGCTTTTTCCTTTTTTGAAGATTCGGTTCGACCGTGATCCGCCTTGCCCGGTTCCGCGCCTTTTTCCAGATATGCCAGCCCGGCCGCCACACAATGCTTGCAGAACTCCCCCTCCTGACCGAAAGGACAGTTACACTCGCCGTCCAGTTTGTCCTTGTGCATCCATAGCTTGACCTTGTACGTATGGGTCCCCCGCACCTTGGCAACGATGACCCCATTATCCTCAACCAGAGAAATCACCGCCCCTTCATGAAAGTAATCCACCCCCCGCTGCCAGGACCCGGAGCCCGCTAATTGCTTCAATTTTGCCTTCGTGAATTCCATATTACCTAATTCATTACCCATCGGATTGGTTCTTATCCTCTTTCCCCTCGTATAACACACGGTAGTGTTCAATCGTATCCCAATCCAAAGCAAAATTCGCATACTGCTTGAGCAGACGAAACTTTCCACAACCGGGAATCTGGCATTCGCTTTTATCTCGGGGGCAAGAATTAAAGGCGCACAATCGGCCAAGGTACCGATTCGTACCCGGTTCCAGAAGGAACACATCTATCTGATGGTGGGCGGGAGTGAGGCCCGTTTTCTCCCGGAGGGTGTTCAAAGCGGCATTCCGGGCTTTGAATAGTGCTTTTAAAGAATTCAAATCACTGACCCAGACGGCCAGATCCACGTCTTTGCACTCATGCGGTAGTGCCACATTATACCGGCGGAATTCGGCAAATCGCGGGACTTCCCTTGTAAGAGGCTGAGCGACCGACCCGAACAGAACCACTTTTTCCACGAACGGCAATTTTGAAAAGGCCGCCGCCACAAATTCCACGGTAATCTGAAAGTCCCTCCACCGTTTCTGTAAGCATTGCTCTTGCTCGGCGATCGCCCGTTCCGACGGTCGATCGCAGGAATCCTCCCATTCATCGCCCTCCTCCCCATCAGGGAGATGGTTGCTCCCGGCGAGCGAATCCGCCTCATCAACGTGATCGGTCGAAGGGAAATTTCCAACATCAACGTCTCCTTGCCGTCCAATGGGAACAAGGTCCCGCTCAGACGGTTTTGCTTTTCGTGCCTTCTTTCGGGCCGCTTTTTCCTGTCGCTTCCCATACATCTCTCGAACCCAGTCCTCGACCAGCAATTTCCACCGCTGGGATGGCGAAGGGATGTTTTTTATCAGGCTTTTCGGATTCAGACCCATTTCCTGGGCCATCCGCAGAGCCTCGGCGCTCAGCCGGCATCTCTGTTTGGCTCTTTGCCATTCGTCCTGGATGTGACCGTGTTTTCCAGACATGGTGAAATTATCGCAGAGTCGCGAGGGGATGGCAAGGGCAGGATTTCATTGGTAACCATTGATGACATACGGCAAGGGGGTGGTAGGGATTTGTGGCGCCTTCGCATTCTTTTCGCCGATGGCGTCAAGGTCTTCAATCACATCCCGTGCCGTTCGACTGATCCGCTCAAAACTTTCCGCGACCTTTTTCCCGTCGCCGCCCCATTTCGTGATGTAGCGGCTGGCCCGCAGTTCGACGTCCAAACCAAAGTGACGACAGACCACGTACGCCACCGCTTCGGCTTCCAATTCGGCGGTTTGACGACCGATGCTCTCATCGTTGATATGAAGCGATTCGTGACAAATCTCATGGGCTAAACTTTTCGCTTTTTGGCCGCTGGAGACGCTCTCGGCAAGCAGGATTTGCCCACCGCGACTCTGGCCATACAGCCCTGGCCGCAGATCCCGATATTCCAGTCGAATGCCCCGCTGATTCGCCACTCGCTCCAGGCGTTCTAGCAGTTCGTCAGCCGTGATTTCGATTTCCGGTACGACAAACGTCGGAATATCCTTGCCCTCAGTCTGCGAGACATCAAACACGCATGCCGTTTTGAAAAAGACCCGCTCAATCTCTTCCCCTGCCTCGTCCATAACTGGACACGGGGCGAAAATACGAATCGCCTTCTCGCCCGATCGAACGCACCGGTCGAACTTCTTCCAGGTCGTAAACCCAGCCACCTGGGTTGCCTCGGGGTTTTGGGCAAGAATCAGCAGGCAATTCTTCCAGGAATACCGGTGAAACCGAGCCAGTGTGTCCAGGTATTGTCGGAATGTGTCCGACGCCCGCTGATCGTCTACCGCATGGGCCAACCGTTCCAGGCTTTCGTCGATCGATTTTCGAAGTTGAGTTGTATTGTTTTGGTTATCATATTTCATTTTGCCACCGCCGGGTGTGCTCTTTTTGGGCACGTCCCCGATGGCCGGGACGTGCTCAACCTCATCAATGCTAAAATTTATGGGAAGAAATAACTTTTCTTCGACATTCGCCTTGACAAAATTTCAATCCTCGGCGACAACAATAATAATCCAAGGGCGCGTAGCCCTTGAAAACTTTTTCTATTAGGATAGGAGACCAATCATGGCAAAAGCCGCTGCAAAGAAAAAAGCACCCGCGAAGAAACCAGTAGCCGCCAAGAAGAAATCCTGCGGCTGCAAGTAAAACGATTCGTTGAAACTCACTCAATGGGTCCGCCTTGAAAGGATTCAAGGTAACAAAAAAAATGGAAGGCGCCCCGGCCACGGCGGTACCTTCCATCTTTGGTTTTTACCGGTTGTTAAACCGACTACGTCGCCATATCCTTCAATGCCTTCAGCGGGCGTACCTTAATGACCTTGCGGGCAGGCTTGGCCTTGAACATCTGCTCCTGCTTCGTGAAGGGATTGATCCCCTTGTGAGCCTTGGTGGCGGGTTTCTGGACCACTATGATCTTCATTAGTCCCGGCACGACGAACATGCCTGGTCCCTTCTTGCCGACATTCGTTTTGATAAGCCCGTAAAGGGCATCAAGAACGGAAGCGACTTGTTTGCGGGACAGTTCGGTGGTTTCGGAGATGCTGGCGAGGATTTCGCTTTTGTTGAGCAGTTTTGCAGCCATGTGATTCCTTTCACAAAAAAAGTTTTCCCTCTCAACGTTTTAACCGGCCCTCGGGCGAGGGAATTTTCCCGAAACCGAAGTAATAGGCAGTATTTTAAGCATGAATAAAGTCGTTTATCTACAGAAAACTATGCAATTCACCTGAATAACGAGGAAAAACCCGCAGATTCCCACCTTGAAGAGCCACGGATTCAAAATGATCTGTCGTCGTCTCATCATGTTCAAGTATGTATGGATGCTGGATAACCCTATTAAAATGCCAGGGAATCGTTATCACCCGGTTTTTCTTACGCTCCGCTTACGCCATCGTCGCCCTTGCCTCGTTATCGCTTGAAGTTCACGTACACCTCGGAGTCCATACGGCTGTTGCGTCGATAGGAGAGATTGCCAATCAGGCTGATCAGTAGCTGACGACGTTGCCACACGTTGCGCCAGACCCGACGGGCAATGCGGGACAGGGAATAGAAGACTCGGTTGCAGGTAATCATTTCCTGAATGACTTCGTCCAGGGAAAAATGTTTATATTGGGCGACCGGGAATGTCAGCGTGTAGTAGTCCCAGTCCTCTGGGAACTTATCGAGAGCAATTCGGTTCTCCAATCTCATCTGGTCCCACAGTCGTGTGCCGGGCAAGGGGGTCAGAAAAAGCACGTTAAGATTGTCCACTCCGTACTGACCGGCCACTTGGGCGATCCGTTTGCCGATGCGTTCTTATCCGATACGCCAGCCGCCAGGTTCAGGACAAAATCGCCCTTATGAACCTGCGACGGAAGTTCCAACAGTTCTCGGATGTATTTGGCCATTACGGTCGTTCCTTTTTGATATTAGGGACGGAGATTCGACGCAACCCGTTTCGGCGTCGATTGCGACCCGCACGGACCAGTGCCGCAATCAGAAGCGACACCAAGATCGGTCGCAACTCCTGAATATAAATAATGTTAGAGAGATACTCCGTGCCGATACCTACAGCTGGATTGGAGAATAATGGGAGAATAATTGGAGGTTTCATTGTAAATTCTCCAATTCAACTCCATGCCACCGCGATCCTCGACCATACCCACGCATCTGCACCTTGCCTTCGGCTTTCAGCCCCTGAAGCAAGTACTTCACCTGGGTCTCAGACAGGAAACTGAGCACTTGGTGCAGGTCATGCAGTGGCGCGCCTTCCGATCCGCTGTCATGGATGTGTTTGAGGAGTAACTGACGGTTTGTCTCGCGATCCAACCCCTTCTTGCGGGTGTAAACCCCCGCCTTGCCCACTGCCTGATGATATCGACGCGACAGCAGGTAGCGAACACCTCGTCCACGGCCGAGACTTTCAATAATCCCCTCATCGACCAGCGATTGAAGTACCGGTCGTAACTCACCCTGGACCGCCTGCTCCCGTCGCAACGTATCCAGGACCAGCAGTTCGTGGGTGGTGAATACCGCCGCACGTTCAGGCCCGATCTTTTCCAGAAATCGCAAAAACCCGGGATCCTGCAACTGTCCGTGGAGCGTCAGCGAAACCTGATAGGCATCTGTTTGCGCGAAGTCCGGCAGTGGCTTGCTCTGGCGAATCGTCTCTTCAAATATGCGGTTCAGCCCCTGCCCCGCCCGCTCAACCAAACCGCAACGGGCAAAGCTGTCTACCAGCCGGCGATTCCGTGGCGACTGCCTATCAATAATGTTCTCCACCGAGATGCCCGGCGGAAAGCCACCGGGACTGACAATCTCCAACCGGCGCGGATACTGGCGGATGAACACTGACCCCTGGTTGCGGTAGTCGCGATGGCCGACGGCATTGAGAATAGCTTCACGGGTGGCCGCCTCGCTAAATGTCGGCACATCCAGCATGAACAGGCCATCCTGAAAATGCTGCAGGTCATTGCGGAGATTGATCGTTTCCCAGAGCTTGTCGTACCACGCAAGAAAGCCCCAGCGAAACTCCACACGTTGGCTGGCCGGGCCCGAGGCCTGCGTCGAACGGTACTCAAAGATCACCTCCGCATTGGCAAGGTATCGGCCTATTGCCGGGTGCGTTCCCAGCAGAATCAACGCCGCATACGTGATTCTATCTTTGTCCGTCAGTTCAGCATCGGCCAGAAGCTGTCGGATCGGCAGGTTGACCAGGACCTGATTGCCGGATTTCCGCAGCCACCGCTGGCGAAACTCTTCAATGGCGACCGGGTCCAGATCATCCAGAACCGCCCCCGGGCATAGCTCCGCCGAAAAATCCGGACCGGATTCATCGAAAATCCGTTTGATCTGATCGGGCGTCATCGCCACCAGATCTTGCCCACCACGCATCCAGTAGGCGCCCTCAATAGCAATCGGCATCCCGATCGGGCGCGACGGCACCCGAAAGACCAATACCCGTCCGTGGGGATGCCGCACTTCATCCACCTCCACCCGCAGCCGCAACCGCTCAATCAGCCCCGCCCGCGTACGTTCGAGCGGGTCAAAGGCCATGCTCCCGACAACGCGGCGCGGTGGCCGGTCGCTTACCCCCAGGATCATCAGGCCACCGCCCTCATTCGCAAGGGCGGCGCAGTACGTGACCAGCTTCTCAAAATGGAAGTTGTGCTTTGCCTCCTTGAATTCCAGATGCTCCCCCTCCGGAGCATTCATCCAGTTCTGAAGTTGTGCCAGTGATGTCGGCATGGATTACTTTATCTCCACTTTCTTCTTCCGATCCGCCTTCTCCGGCTGCGGCCAGGCCATGACTTCAGCCACGTTTTTGCCAAGAGCTTTGGCCTCTTCGGTCAGATAACTCTCAAAATAATTACCTATACACGTACCGTACGTCGGATCATCGCTTGATACAGCATACTTTCAGATTATATTCGTATCTGCTGCAAATCAAGGAAATTTAGCCATTTCTGGTCAATTCGCACGAACTTACGAAAGTTTCCACAAAGGATATTTGCGAATTCGTAAATGCCAGTCTGACATCACATCAAAGGTTATCCGCAAACCCCATCATAATATTGGATATTAATGATGGAGTGAATCAAGTTGCAGAATAGAGATCATGCTAACTCATGAAGAAAAGCTCTCAGACAGAAGGTCGGCAGTGGATGAAAAGAAAAAAGAATCAAAGTAATGATCTGAGGGTTAATTCACTGGTTAGTAAATTGAATTGGATGTCCGGATCAATCGGCAGAGGGTTCCCTTGCAGAGAAGCCAGCTAAGAGGAAA
The DNA here is from genome assembly GCA_041658725.1 of Phycisphaerae bacterium. GTDB lineage: Bacteria > Planctomycetota > Phycisphaerae > JAAYCJ01 > JAAYCJ01 > JBAZZQ01. The sequence goes on from JBAZZQ010000001.1 coordinate 125,851, forward strand.
ACGCAGCCATCTGAGCGGCTGCGGGCAAAAGAAAATCCTCACATCTCCCACTTAATATTCGGACAATCGAACACAATCCGTAAAACCGCCTGCCGAACCTCCCGATCCGTCCGTAACAGTTTGATCAGCCGCTCAGCCAGGCTGTCGTCAAACAACGGTGTATTAACCGCCGACCCCTCAAGGTTTCGCGGCACATTCCCCAGATCGGCGACCAAGGCCTGAATACCGATGTCCGTTTGAATCGTCTTTTGTTCTTCCATTTTTTCCTCCAGCCATACTCACTTTTGGAGCCTGGCTCATGTTTTTGGCCAGGCTCAAGAATAAATCGGATACTGAAGCCGGTCTTCCCGATGTTCGATTCAAATTTGATACGTTCTTTACTGTGACGTTCCAGCGTCCCCTCGAACCTCGGACGCCGAAAAAAGGCTTCAGCGTAAACTTCAGAGAAAACTTCAGTACAAACTTCATGGTAAAAGGTCGGCAACTTGAGCGAATGCTGGCGGCGATTGAAATCGTGGCGGGCGGAAAGATCCTCAACGTTGCGGATTTGGCCCGCGTCTTTCAGGTCTCGCCGCGGACGGTATTCGAAGACTTGCGGCGGCTTCAGAAATGGGAAATTCTTGCGTTTGAAGGTCCCCCCAAAACCGGACGGTATGCACTGACTGAAACCGGCAGAAAAATGATTACCCGGTGATTGGTGGGGTCAGTTTACCGATGGTTCTACAGCTCACGTCCGTAAACTGAACATCATAGCTCTCGCTACGCCGGATGAAAATCGCGGCCAGATGGCCGCGAAAAAAAGAAGGGAAAGAAGGCAGGAATCAGAGGAGGGGAATTTGAGGGACATCACGATATTGGTTCAAGCAATGGTTTCACAGGCAGCACAAACAGCTCGTTTGGCATCTCTCGCAGGTGCCGAATCGCCTGTCGATGCCAGAGGATTTCGTGTTTCAATTCCCCAATGGCTTCGGTGTGGCGATGTCGGTGATACGGGGCGGCGGCTCGGGAAGCGGCGGGCGGCTTGGTGTAGGCTGGCGGGTGGGCAGGTCGGGTCTGGATGAATCCGTCGTACACCAGCCAGAACATCTGGAGGCATGCCGGGCAGAGCAGCGCATAAGCGTTTTGAGTGCCTTGTATGTCCGTCAGCACCAATTGCCGATAGCCGATGCCGGGATCGGTCTGTCCGCACTTGGCACATTGGATACGGTAACGGGTGGATTTGGTTTTCTTGGTCATGGTTTTGTCCTTTATAAATACGGGTTCATGGATTCGATCACGAAAATACCCGCAACCGGGTGAGCGGCTGCGGATAATAACGCGAAATAATTAATGGGATTCGGCAACCGTCAATTCACTGGTCAGCAAATTGAATTGAATGTCCGAATCAATCGGCAGATTTCTCAACCACTTGGCAAACTGGGCGATCATCAGGCCGGCAGCGATATTCGCACAGTAGATGGTCGTCTTGGCCGTGCAGGCGCCTTGATGGGCTTCCTCAGCGGCAAAAAGCGTGGTTGGGTAGTGCTTTCGGGAAACCGGGTCGCAGGCAGTCAGAACTCGAAGGACTTCGGCGGACATTCTTCCGTCGCACCAGAATTCTACCTGGTCCTTCACCGAGTCCCAAAGGAGTTTTCGGGTCTCGATTTTGTCAACACAGATAAAAATAACATTGCCGACCTTGGTGCTTCGTTTGAATCGCTCGGGAACCCGGACGATATCAACTTGGCCGTTGATTCGCCAGCAGTCCTGGGCGGTGGCATTGACTTTCAGGGCCGAAAGCGATTCCTCCAGGTAGCCTTGGCTGGCCAAGTTATGGATTTCGACCGTATCAAAATCCAAGAGTTGCAAACACGAGACTCCCATCGCCGCCAGTTGCAGGGCGACTTGCCTGCCAATGGCTCCGACGCCGATCACCGTCACTTTGCATCGGGCCAGTTTTTCCGGCGGGATTATGTCCTTTTGCCGGATAAAGCGTTCATTATCAGTTTGTGCATCCATAAAAAGTTCCTTTCCGTCGCGTTCCGCGACTTAAATGATATTACGGGTCTTCTCATTCCAGGCCGCCGAACTCTTCGGCTTTTTCCCAGAGGTATTCGGTGCATAACCAGCGGGTCCGAACCTGGCAAGCAGGATTAATCTTGCGGAAGGCTTCGGTGAACCGCTCATGGGCTTCCGCTTCGGTTTCACCACCACACAGCGATCCCGACCCACCCCAATGGACATACGGCTCATTGTGCTTGTCGGTTTGAATCTCACAAAAGCCCTGGTCCCAGCCGGACTCGCTCATCACCCGGCAGACCTGTTCCATACTCAAGTCCTTGACTTCCACTCTCACTTCATAGCAGCGACTCATAAAAAAAACTCCTTTCAAAAGTTGCGGTTAGTAGTTCCACCACCAGGGGTTGTCGGGGTCTTCGAAGCCCCATGCTCTTTCGTCGAATTCCTCAATCTCTTCTTCCGGCCAGCCGGTTGCGAGTTCGGCCCGTTCTTCCGGGGTCATTGACTGCTCTTGAATTCCTCGCCATTCCTCGGGATGGATATTGGCTTTGTATTCCTCGATCCAGGCCGGTTGATCCGCGGCGAGGAAGGGTTTGTCATAATCCACTTCGACTGGGATCAGAACCTGTCCACCGGGACCGACGTTAAAACTGATCCGGGCGTAGGTTTTTCCTTCCTGAGCCACGATAAACATAATGCTCCATTGACACTTCCCGAAAACTCGCCGGAATGTCTCTTCATCGGTTCCGCTTGGATTTGGACAGTTGCCGGGGTGAGTATGGACCCAGATTCTTGCGAATTGTTCGGGTTTTCGGCCCTGGTCCACCCGTGTTTCAAAGAAATCGGCAACGGCGTTATCATCGAACGATACGCTGACGCAGGTGACCTGCTGTTTCACCGTTTGAAAATCGTGGATGTAGAGCAAGTCATCCGGTGGGGTGATGCCGAAGCCGCCGATCTCGGTTTCACCGGCATCGCGAAAGAAGAGCAGTTTAGCCCAGGCGGTTGGGCTGAAGCGAAGGGACAGCGTTTTTCCGGTAAACGTTTCTTCTTCATCAAACCGCGGTCGCAGTATCCGCACTTTCACATTCGTCTTGGCATTCGGTTCCGGTGTCTTCTCCGGTTTCGGATCTGGAGACACTTCCGACTTTGGTTCCTTCGGTTCGGGTTTCGGACTCACGTTCGTTGTTTCCACTGGATTCAACATTTTCATTTTCCTCACTTTCGGTTTTACAATTGGGACAAATTAATTCATTATCATCCATACACGAAGTACAACATTTCTGACCACACTCTTTGCAGGTCTTGAGACAATCCTTACAGACTCTTTCTTCGCATTCGGGGCAACGATCCAGACAACTCAGACATACGGTGGTGTCGCACGAATGGCAGTAGCTGGAACATTCCTCGCAGAATTCCCGCGAACAAAACTGGCAAAAATAGACATAGTCTTCTGACATCTCACTTCCACACTCATAACACGACCGGCCATTCCAATCCTCGATCGTTACATACGCAGAGGCAGCGTTATACGTGTTCAGAATGTTTGAGACCAGAGTGAAAAAGTCATAGATGCGGCCTTCGTGTAATGCCATGTTGATGGCCGCTGATCCATCGCCTTCGCACAATCGATCACTGCTGACGTGCGGGTGAGTGACCTCATCGTTCGAACTCGCTGTGTGCGGGTCGCAGGCAAAAACGTAGTAGCTTGCCTGGTCATAGTGCCGCCAGAGATTTTTCACTTCCAGTTGAATCTGAAAGGATCCCAGGTACAGGTCATCGAGTTCGATCGGCTGGGTATCCACAGACAGATGGTTTTCCTCAAAGTCGTAGGAAAATTCCTCGAATTCATCCTGGACCTGTAAAAGTTCTTCGTAGATGGTTCGCACGGCAGGTAAAGTGAATTTAGGGGCCTGGGAAAGCTGCTGAAGATCGCCGACGGCATGAGACACGAAGTACAAATCGCGGTTCATCCGATCGCGGCAACGTTCCGCCGCGGCTGACCATGTGCGATTAATCGATTGTGCCAATTGCTTACTCGTTTGAGTAATGTCGGACAGTTGGCTGGAGACGTTGCTCATCCGCTGCAATAGTTCTTTGTAGCGATGCTGATGGAGTTTTACCAATTCATCGAGTATGCGATCTGCGATTCGAAACAGTTCTTTAGGGGTGTACATAAAATTACCTCATACAAAAATAATGTGGGGCATCCGCCCGTCTTTACGCAAAACAGACGAATGCCCCGATTGGTCATTTGGACACGTTTTACGAAGAGATTCGCGCGCCCTCAATTTTCGTTGGAGTGCAGGTAACGCGGTCGCCATCCTGCAACACGTAGTTTTGGGGCACGGGTTGACGGTTCACGCGAATAAGATACTCCGTGGGTTCACGATCCTGCATCTGAGTTTTGAAAAACTGATGCATCGTGGTTCCTTCGTTGATGGTGACATAATTCGCGTAGCCGCCTCCGTCATTATTGATCCATAATATTCTCATGATTTGATCCTTTCGAATAAAAGATATTTTTAAAAATACGAATACAAACTCGGAAAATCAAAGTTGATTTTGTCATAGCAATCCGCCTTACACAGGCGGACCGCGCGCAAAGAGATTCTGTAGTTTTCTCATAAATTTCCTTTCAGGGTAAAAATGGTTTATTGAGGTTTGAAATTACGGTAGGTTTTGATGGTCAGGCGAGATGGTTTTCGTTGGGTTTAAATCGTTGCTGGATTTCTAGCAGGACTTTTTTAGGCAGGTGCATGGTTTCGACCCGGTCGTTGGTGTGTTTAACATACGCTGTCCACCAAACCTCCAGATTTGAAATCTGAATCGTCTGGCATTCGACCCTTGTGAAAACGGTCTCGACAAATTCCGGATCGGCTGTTAGGAGTATCGGTTCACCGCCGGGAACGTCACAAGGGTGGTTCCCCCGGATGTCCTGGACCGTTTCCATCTTGTCGTTGTAGCATAGATATCGGGCATGGCAATCCCATTGTTCGATGTTGTAGATGCTATCGTCTTTCTTGTACATTCGGGCTACGATGTCCATGTACCGGAGGATGTCCCTCACATATTCCAGTGTCATTGGGATCAGGCAGTAATCAACGTTGCTTTCCAGATACTCATTGGTGCAGGAAGTATCCAACATGATGTGAGTGATTGGTGGCTTATTCATCGGCCACCTCCCGGATCACGGCGGATCATTTCGTTGCTTTTTCCCTTGGCCCAATCCTTCAATTGATAATTCAATGCTTCCAGGGAATCAGCAATCGTGTCGCCCACGCCGAAACAATTCGGAAACGCCTTCGAAAAATCCAGCGGTCCTTCATACGCCCAGGCCTCAAATGGTCCATGGGTGCTGGGATCGTGATGGTTTTTGACCAGCAGGATAAACCGATCTTTTACCAAAAACCGATCCGACCGGGTCTGTGTCATCCGACTATGGATTGGTTGTGTGTTTGAAATACCCTTTTGACAGTTTACTTCCACGCTGAGTCGTTCATCGTGTTCATCGAGCCATTTTGCAACGGCATCCTGGGAACAGGAACCTCGGTAGCCTTCGTTGTTCCGCAGATAACCGGCCACCGTCTTCCAGGCCGATGTTTCGTCTAAAAGTACCCGGACATAGGCCACAATCCCGCGATCCGCAATCGCCACGATCCAAAATTCCATTTCCTGAATTCGCATTCCACCGTGCTGGCAGCCGATGGTATAGGCTTCATGACACGGGATACAAAATGTTCGCTTCTGGTCCGAAGGTTTGCGTACCGACACCGGTACTTCCTTGGCACCCGGACTCTCACAGTATTGAATTTCGCAAAATTCATTCATGGTTCATCACCATCCTTTCTTCTTTTAAAAAGTTGATCTTCTGTAAAAGAACATGTGCGAATTGCCCGTCTGTCTTGGCTTTGTTAGCGATAAGAGGAAATAGTTTCTTCCGCGGTCGGGAAATCTCCATGGCCGGGATGATAGTGATCAATTATCCGTTCAATCAAGTCGTCCGGCAGTAAAACCCGTCCTTCCCAAATCGCGAGATACTTTTTAAAAATGGATTTGGGCAGGTGGATTTCATTCTGCCAATTTGATCCGAAAAGGTCGGTGGCTAGTGTTTCGGCCATGAATTCCTCGGGTTCGATATCGGGTTCCGCTCGGGTGAGCCAGGCTCGGATCTTTGGCTCCAGGTCGGGGTAAACGATGCGACCGATGTCGCGGAGCAGGTGAGCGACTTCTTCCTGGAGCGACCGGCCGTCCAGACAATTGGCGGTGTCATAGACATGAAGCATGATCCGACCGGTCTTGTAGTCCACCTCGTATTTTCCAAAGATGCCGTAGGGGACGTTGTTCTGATATGCACCGCAAAACCGCTGCTGAAGTTGAAGCGTGGTCGGCTCCGGCACGGCGTCGTGATACAGGACCTGAACACCCCGGGCCAAGGACGGCTGGGATTGCAGCCAGTCCAGGATGGGCCGATGGGACTGGGGCGGTTGTCGGTCGGCAGGAAATCCGCCGGGCTTAAATTCCAAGTCGGTAAAGATGACCGGTAGGGTCGGCGTGAGGGGATTCTTGACCATTTGCTGGACCTTTTCGTCCCAGGTTGGCCAGGATTGGAGTCGAGGAATGCCTCGTGGCCGGTTCTCAAGGCCCTCGGCCACCAACTCGTTTTCTTTTTCCACCCGGCGGCGCTCCAGCTCTTTTCGCGAGAGGAGGCCCTTGGTTCCCACAAACTGTCTCCGGAAACCGTCCCCGGTGTTCCAGGCCAGGTAGTAGTGCTTTCCGCTGTACATGCAAACCCCCACCTTCGGTCGAAGCATCGTGTGCCATTGATCCGGGGGGATCTCCAGAGAGCGTCGGATCCGCTGGAGCATTTTTTGCCGCTTGGAGTAGCCGACCTTTCCCAACCGTTGGCGGTGGATGATTCGCGCATCGCTGCGAGCGTGCCAAATGGCATACCAGTCTTGGCCAATTCGTTCTTCCCAGACCGGAGGACGGCGGTAGACTTCGTCAGCTCGCTGGTGAGCAATCTGCCGGGCATTTTCCCAGGCGGCCTTCATCGCTTGCCGATGCTCGGCCTCGCCATGTTTCCAGAGGTACGACCAAGTATTGACGTTCAAGGTGTTGGCGGTCTCGATAAATTCGTCCAACGTGCGGGTCGCCTCATCACGGAGGTTAGAGACATTCGGATTGTGCAGTTGCCAGGTTGCAAGGTCCTCCAGGACCCGTTCCATTCGCGAGGTTCGGATGTTGCCGGTAATCATCACGTTTGGTTTGCCTTCATAGGCCAGTTCTCGGTCCCAGGACTCGCCGCGAAGGCGCCGCATGGTCGGTTCATAGGTCGAGTCTCCATCATGGTGACTGAATTCCGTCAGATCGTGGGAAACGATGTTTCCCGTCCGTTTGAGGTATTCGCGAATCTTCTCGATGGTGTGGTCACCGGGGAGTTTGGCCCCGCGTCCGCGTTCAGAGAGGGAAAACGAAAAGATCGCTTCGTGGATCCCCGAGCGGATGCCGCTTTTGCCGTCTTTGGGTATCCGGCCTGCCAGCATGACGTGACCGAGGGATTTATCCACGGCCTTCGCTTTTTTTTTAAAGCAGGCGATGTAGTCGCCAGCCCCCGGCCGCGTCAGATTGTGGCGGACGATCAGGTAGCCCTGGTGGACCAGTTCATTGGCGTACTGGAGGACCCACTGATTAATAACCGAATCGGGGAACTTAAAAAAATATTTTTGAAACAAGAGGCGAATCACCCAGAGCACGTTCTCCCAGGGCGAGTCTTGGGGGTACTCGTATGGCCAGTTTTCCGGTTTGGTCTGGAGAAAGTCATCCAATGCCTGCTGGGCCTGGATTACATCCAGCGAAATGGTTGTCGGTTGTGACGGACGGTCTGTTTGCAGAGGTTGGATGAAATAATATTCAGATCGTAAATGGTGCATAGTTTTGCCCTTTCTGTAAAATGTAAAAAAGAAAAAAGCCCCGCACATGGGCTGCGGGGCTTGGTTGGGGCGCATAAAAAAGACGCCGACGCGGCGTTTTGGCCCCAGATACAAAGTGGAATCTGTCAGATTGCTCGATGCCGTTTATTCATCCCGGAACATCTCCGGCTCGATTTTTTCCAAGGCAGTCGGCTTGAACCATAGATCGCGTTCGATCGGCAATCCCATCGGTCCGGTCGTGGTTTCCAATTCGGAGAGTGAAAAGTACCCAAGCTCTTTCTCCATGCCGAGGACCAATCCGAAAAACATGTCCTCACCGTCATACTCAGTCGCGAGCCAAGTAAAATTACTTGATGGAGTGAAGAATTTACAATACGCGATGGCTTTTCCACCCTTGCCGTCCTGGCTGTAGAGGGCGGGGATCTGCTTTCGCAGTTCCTCCGTCATCAGTTTGTGGCCACGTTTGGTCTCGTTGCCGCGGATTTGAACCGTTACACCATTGGTGGATACAGCGTTTTCCACCGGAATGCCAACGGCACTTGCCATTTCACCCAGGAATGCGGCCATGTTCTGCCGCTGTTCGGTTCGTGAGATTGGGTCCGATTCAATATAAGGAATCGGCGTGCCAATGATTTCGATCCGATTGGGTTCCGGCTCGATCACTACCCGGCCGTTTTCTGTACTGAACCATTCTAGATATACATCTTTGCCATAGTCGAATGGTGGGCCGCCGGATGTGATGTCTCCGACCTTTCCCGTTTGGGTCAGGGAAAAGCCTTCCAGATAGCTTGCCGCTTCTGGATCGTCCGCTTTGCCTTCTCCGGTAAAGCGAATCTTCGCTCCGCGAATATCGCGGTGGAAGTTGCCTTCCAGATCAAATGTTACGTTCTCGTTCAATCCGGCAAATTTGATATATCCGGTTACTCTATTTGGTACCGAATTATCAAGCTCGCCCTCGATAACCTGTTCTGTCGGTCGCCATGCCATAATAGTTTTCTCCATCTGGCCGTGTCATTCTTAATAATCACGCAGCCCAGACACGGACCGTAAATGGGCTGCGTAAAGCTTTTTCCAAAAAGCCGTAAAAGTTAGAAATCCCGCCGATTCCGCCGGTGGTGAGGGTGGAATTCGTGACTACTGCCATGCCCGCTTCCATTCCCGTTGTTCTTGAGCAGAAAAATTAAGGCTGCCAGAATCGCCAACGTCGTACCGGTAATGTAAACCCCTTCAAATTCCCGGGCGTTATAAATCAAGTCATAACGCTCCAGCCATCTCGCCACATCGTAAATCCTCGACGTCAACAGAATCGCCACCACGATGCCGACCACGATCCATTTTCTTGTAATGGTTCGCATAGAAACACTCCTTCCGCTGTTCAACAGCAATTTAGAGATACAACTACAGAAAACCCATCAGGGCCACCCACACTGGGCTGATTTGATAACCCTGTTACAAACGATTAAATACTTCAAAACATGCGTCTCGTCGTACGCTTCGCTCTTGGGCAAACGTTCGCCGTTTACCGCACTTTGACATTCACTGTTTGCTTTCAGGTCGAATGACCCAATAAAAACTACTTCACGAATTGACCGCAACTTCCCGGCCTGTTTGATGGACGCGCTGCGTCGCTTTCAAACCGCACTTGGGTGTGACTGGTCGATTTAATGATGTTCCGAAAGGGAACAGAGGGAGGGAGTTTTGATGGAATATATAAATCTTACGTTTTGGATCCCACACGGTTTTTGTTTTCTACAGCGGGCGGAATGGTTTGTGCCCTCCTCCAGATAAAGGCCCGGAGTGAACCGTCACCGACTTGTGGTTCTGAGCGTCTGTACGCCATGTTTCCGAATATATCGATGCCCCTCCCGCTCGATCGCGGCCTTTAGTCGCTCCAAGACGTCATTGGTTTCCCCTTGCCTTCGGGCTGCCAGGGCTCGCCGGACTTCAATCATCCGGTCGTCCCCACAATCTATCCGGTAGTGCAGGTCGTGACAGCCTGCCGGCCGATATTCAAATCCGACCACCTCGCCGCCGAAGTTTACCAGCACGTTGTCATTGTCCATGAAGGAGAGAATGCGCTCATGCCAAGGATCCCAGTGAGCCGGATTCACCGCCGCTAGGCGGCATCCCAACTCGGGATAGACCGTAGCATGGGGGTCCACGAAAGGAATGCTCGGCAAATCTCGGCCGTCCAGCGACACCCGCATTCCGGAAAAGACGGCATTGATCTCCACCAGGTCGATGGTCCACGGGTCATCCGGGAATTCCAACTCCGTCCCCTCCCTTATTCCCGGATCGGCTCGCACCGCCAGAGGCTGCCCGGTCCATTCGTTGGGGCCAATCCGCACCCGCTTGCCTCGGGAGCGGACGATCAGTTCCCGCGGGGCCAGGCAAAGCAGACCCACCCCAGGCGGGTACTCGTACGCTTCCCGGTTCTCCTCTCCGCCGAAGTTACGGCGGTCCAGGATCGTGGAGAAGTCGGCGATCCCCCGGCCGTTATCTCGAACGATGATCCGGTCGTTTCGGTTAATGATCGCCACCTTTGTGGCCCCCGCCCGGCAGGCGGTTTGCAGGATCTCAATCACCCGCCCTTCCCGCGATCCGGTGAAGAACCGATCGTGTTTTTGTACAAGCCGCGACCTTGCCGCGGCGTCCATGGTTTCCATGCTGCTACCTCCGGCAGGGTCGTCGTAGGCGACACCATGCCGAAAGGGACATGGGGTTGCAGGGAAATTCTATCATCGAGAGGGGCAAAAAAAGACTTTCCGGGAAAGTTTTTACTATCGGAAGAGAGATGTCAGATGCGTCAATCAGTCTTAACGGATGCGGAAGCGATGGCGTTGGTTTGCCGGGTGCCCGGACCGGTTTGCCTGCTGTGTGCGGAGAAAGATTCCGCGCAGTGCACCGCAGGCTCATCGCCGATTACTTGGCCCGTCAGGGGTTCCCGGTCGAACATCTGGAATAACCTCCGGTATCACTCGTTTCTCGTATGCCACAGGATATACTTTTCCACCCAATACTCGGTCTGGCGTTGAATTTCGTTGTCGATGCTCGTGGCGTTGTTGGGATCGACCCGGAGGGCGGTTCGATTTAAGACATCCAGAAGCTCCTGGGCACAGACCGGCTCTTCAATCAGAAACTGTATGGGAATTCCATCGCAGGTGGATGCATTCTGAACCAGCGTCTCATTTCTCGAATTTGCTTTTCCATAAAGATCCAGCGTCACCGCCAGATTGAATACCCCCATGATCAAAATCACTACGATTACCGCTTTCCACCAATTATCCTTCGTTCCATTCATCCTCGTTCCCTCCGTGCTTTTGCTTGACCGCCACCCGCTGGGCATCGGCCAGTTGGATCAGCAGTTCATCTTTCTCCCGTGATCCCATGTCTGTGTTCTTTAAATTTTCGATTTTTCCCGCCAGCTGCCGTAGTCCATTCTCAAATCGTCCCGACAGCACCCACCCATCCTGGTAGTTGTTTCGGCTGCTGAACCTCGAGACCCGTTCGATGATCCCCAATCGCTTCATCTTCGCCCGTGTCCGTTCTAGCGTCCGTCGGGATACGGCATTCCGCTCCGCCACGTCCGCTAAATCAGATATCACCTTCTCCTTCGCCCACTTCAGTGTCACCCAAATCACCTGGAATGCGTGCTGCTGATTGCGATTTCCCGGAAATAGCATTTCCGCTAGATCCGATACATCCGATAGCTGACTGATCCGCCTGTAGCGGAATTCTATTTTTGTTGATTCGTTCATTTTCCATATCACCCGTGGATAAATTCGCTTGGCCGTAAAGATGAGGCCAAGCGAAGGGAAGGACTGAGGGGAAGAGAAGTGAATATAAAGATGATGGTGTATCAAGAATCTTGAAGAAGAATGTCGGATTAGAAAGCCCTCATTCAAGGCTCAAAGGAGATAACTTTGTTCGCCATTCTCGGAGTGTTGGTCTAAAAAGCATTCGCTCTTTGCCTCAAGGCGATTGATTTTGCTGCCCACCAAATTTGGGAATGTGGGTTTGGAAAATATCTGCTCGCACGTTAGCAAGGTTGATTTTTTATACTCCAGCCGTTATTTCTACTTAAGATATCCGATGAAAGTGAATTCTCATTAATCATTTGGCGGATGAGAGTATGGGATTTTCATTAGGGATAACGAGCATCACCATCATCGAGTCTCCTTCATGGTATGGAATCACGAGTTGCCGGAAAAAGGCCATCTTCCGGCAGTCCCACCTGCCCGTGGCCGGTGCTCTCATCATGCCAATGGCCCCCCGATGTGCCGTGCTCGGTGGACGCGTTTTGTAGCCGGGGTAAACGACCTCGGGACGCGCCGCCTCCGTGCGGGCAATGAGCGAGGGAATTTGTCCCAACATTGTCCCAAAATAAGTTGTTCATTCAAGCCTTGAACAATCAAAACCTACGATACCCCCGTAGGAAATTTGGGATGGTTTTGTCGCCGGATGAAATATTCGGTAGGGACAGCGGTCCACAACATCCAAGCCCAGACACCCATCGAAAACATTCTGGTCATGTACGAAACGGTGCAACAATACGGCAGAAGAACAATTTGATCGCTTGGTTGGACCTGCTTTTGGTTGCCAAGACCGGCGCATTTAAAATTGTTTTTTGGCAGCCCTATATATCAAATTGTTAATTGATTCCAAATCAGGTAGTGCAGCCGTCTCAAGCTTCCGTGAGACGGGATTGGGAATATCTTGGCCGGCCAAAGTCACAATGGGGCAATCTAAATAATCAAAGAAACGGTTTTCGCACTCGTGAGCAATTCGGTCACCGAGGGAGTTGCTTTTGGCGGCCTGTTCGAGGATAACCATTACGCAGGTTTTTTTCAACGAGGTGCCGATGGTTTCATAATCGACATCAGCAATATTCAGGGTTCTCAGGTCAATCACTTCCGCCCGGATTCCCTGCTTTTCCAGTTCCTCGGCCGCCTGGAGTGCCAGGCTAACCATGGAGGAATAGCAAAGCACCGTAACATTCCCACCTTGTTTGACGACTTTAGCGTTTCCGAACGGGATAAAGTAGTCAAGATTACTTTTGGGAACGAGAAACTTGTCGGAATAAAGAGAGTGATGTTCAATGATCAGGACGGGGTCCCCGCTTTTCATGGCAGTATTAAAAAGGCCGATGTAATCGAAGGCATTCGATGGAGCCAAAATTCTCCAGCCGCTGAATAAAGCAAAAAGCCCCGTTGGGTCCATCGAATGCTGGCCACCGTAGCCACATCCGATGGCGATTCTTGTCCGTACCACCAGAGGCATATCGGTTGAGTTTCCATAAATATAACGGAGCTTGCCGATCTGATTAAAAAGTTGATCGGCGGCAACCAAGGCAAAATCAGGAAACATGATCTCGACGATAGGTTTTAATCCCGACATAGCCATTCCGCCGGCCAGACCGGTAAATCCGCATTCGGAAATGGGAGTATTAAAAACCCGGTCAGGAAATTTCACCGGCAACCCTTTGGTCGCCCCATACGCGCCGCCACCGAAATTGGCCACCTCCTCACCAAAGATCAAGACGGTTTTATCTCGTTCCAGGTGCCGACCGATGACCGCAGAGATAGCCTGAACGTACGTCATCTCCTCAAAGTCGGAAAAATCCTCAATTTCCTTGAATAGCAGACCGGCAAATTCGCAGCCGTCGCTTTTTAGGCCGAGCTTCAGGGTTTTAGGGCTGGGCCAAAGTTCCTCCCTAGCACAACGCTTTCCTTTTTGAAAATGAGTGCAATATTCAACCGCCCCGCTGACGGTTTGGACTGCTTTGGCCTGGATGCGATCTATTTGCTGGTTATTGAAAATATTATGATTAATCAAGTTTTGGGAAAAAACGCTGTAGGGGTCTTTATCTCGCCATTCTTTTTCTTCGGTTTTTGTTCGATAGCTGAAGGAACTGCCCTCTAAAGATCCGGCATGGTGTAGAAACCGATAACACTTGGCTTCAATTACGGTAGGGCCTTTTCCTTCGAGTGCATATTTTTTAGCCTCCCGCACAGTCAGCATGACCGCCAAGGGATCCATTCCATCAACCACCCGGGCACGAATTCCATAGGCCAATGCTTTTACGGCAAGGTCAGGAATGGCGGTGGAATTTTTCACGGCAGTGGCCACGGCGTAGGCATTGTTTTCGATAAAGTAAATAATCGGAATTTTCCACAAACCCGCGAGATTCAGGGCTTCGTGGAACGCTCCCTGATTGACGGCGCCATCTCCAAAGAAAGAGACAACGATAGTTGGGGTTTTAGTATATTTCATCACATAGGCTGTCCCTGTGGCCAAGGGTATTCCTCCGGCAACGATGGCATTGGTGCCGATGACTCCGATTTTTTTATTTCGAAGATGCATGGAACCGCCCCGCCCACCGCAGCAGCCGATCGAAAGTCCCATGACTTCCCCAAGCAGGCATGTGACCTCACGGTCAAGACCCTCGGGTAGATCATCGCTGCGAGGATCAAACCCTTGAGCCATATAACAGCTGATCGCCTTGGCCAGATAGTGATGATGGGCCCGATGCGTGGAGGCGATCTGGTCTTGAGGTTCCAGAACCGCCATCGTCCCGGCGGCGCAGGCTTCCTGACCGATGCTGGTATGAACCGGACCATGCACACAACCATCGGCAGACAGTTTTAAGAGGGACTGTTCAAATTCACGGATCAGATGAATTTGATATACCATTCCGGCCAAACACCGCGGATCGATTTTATCGTAATCCCGATCCTGAACTTCGATGGTTTTGAAATCAAAGGAAATGTCAATTTCGGAAACTTTCATTTTGGCTACTTTCCCGGACGGTATTTAATGTATACAACCTTATGCTCGGTAAAGAACTCGATTCCCGTGCGCCCCGCTTCCGGCAGACCATGACCTGAACGTTTAATTCCACCGAAACTGAGCTGGGGCTCTTTAAATGCGGTGTGTATATTGACATGTGTTAATCCGACATCCGTTCGCTCGACAAACGTCATTGCCTTTTGCAAATTATTGGTGTAGATGGACGAGGACAAACCAAAACGAACGGCGTTGGCCATCTCGATTGTTTGTTCGAAATCATCCGCCGTCATAATGGAAAGCACGGGACCAAAGATTTCCTCCTGGGCAAGAAACATTTCTTTGCTGACACCGAAGAAAATGGCAGGCGAAATAAAACAGCCTTTGATGAGATCACCCTCGATAAGGCGAGTACCGCCGAAAAGCAATTGGGCCCCCTCGGCTTTGCCTCGTTCTATTCCGGCCAAAATGTTTTTGAGTTGATTTTCCCCGCAGACGGGTCCCATCGTGGTTTTCGCGTCGGCTCCTTTACCGACGACGATTTTCTTAACGCGCCGCAGCAAGAGATCGCAAAAATCATCCACGACCGACTTTTCCACAATGACCCGACTGGTTGAGGTACACCACTGCCCCGCACATGCGTAGGCGGCCAAAACCGCGGCATCCGCCGCTTCCTCCAGATTCGCGTCCGCGAGAACCACAAGTGGATTTTTGCCTCCCATCTCCAACTGTGTTCGGATAAGGTTATCGGCGGCCTTTTTGTGAATGGCCATCCCTACTTCCGTCGATCCTGTAAAGCTCACGGCCTTGATCGCGGGATGCGAAACCAATTCGTTTCCGATTACGGAACCCGGTCCCGTGACAAAATTTAAGACACCGGCGGGTAGTTCCGCTTCTTCATACAATTTAACAAACTCGGCCCCCACCCCCGGTGTCAAATTCGAAGGCTTAAAAACGCATGTGTTTCCCGCTATCAGGGCGGGAGTAATTTTCCGGCAAGGAACGTTGAAGGGAAAATTCCAGGGGGCAATCACCGCCACCACTCCCAGCGGTCTGCGAATGTGGTATTCAATAACGCCGTCGCGTTCCGAGGGCATGACTTGTCCGGCGGACCTTAAACCCTCGTTAATTTGAAAATCCATCTCCTTGATGGCGGAGATGATCTCACTTTTGGATTCCGATAATGTTTTACCGTTTTCCGTGGTAATTACACAGGCGATTTGGTCCACACGCTGTTGCATTAACATCAGCGATTTTTTCAGGTATTCCGCTCGTTTGTAAATTGTCAAAGATCGCCACGCTTCAAAGGCTCTTTCCGCAACGTCTATCGCCTTCCTAACATCCTCGACGGTGGATTTTGGCCACAGTCCCGTAACCTGCGTTAAGTCAGCAGGGTCCTTCTGCGGATACGTCTCACCGCTACCGGAAGGACCCCATTTACCATCGACAAAATTATCATATATCTCAATCATTCCATGCTCTCCACAGAACCAACTATTACTTAATCCATAACGAGTCCACCGTTCACATCCAGAATCTCACCCGTTATATATTTGGCTCGATCCGACGCCAGAAACAAAATCGCTTCCGCTATATCGATTGGTTCCGCATATTCTTTAAAAGGAATTATGGCGGCGAAGTCTTTATTTGTTTTTTCTCCCCAGGCCTCGGTCATTTCACTTTTAGTCGGACCTGGGCAAACCGCATTGACGTTAATTTTGTAGGGCGCGGCCTGAAGGGCCAAACTTTTCGTAAAACAAATGACGCCCGCCTTACTGGCCGAATAATGAGCCCCGGCCGCAAGTCCTCCGATCTTGCCCGCAGCCGAGGCAATGTTAATTATCTTACCATAACCTCTGCTTTTCATGTGCGGGAACACTTCCCTGCAAAAAAGAAAAACGCTTCTCAGATTCACGGCCATCATATGATCCCACTCTTCAACCTGGATATCGGCGATAGGAATCATCCGGCAAATTCCCGCGCCATTGACCACAATATCGATTTTACCAAAAGTTTTCAGCGTCGTTTGAATGACGCTCTTCACCTGCGGCTCACTGGAAACATCCACGGAAAAATTGAGGACCTTGCCTCCTGCCTTTTGAATTTTGTCGGCGAGTACCTTTAATAGATTTTCATCAATATCCACGATCGATAGAATTGCCCCCTGGGATACAAATAAATCGACCGCCGCCCTGCCAATAGACCCCGCCGCTCCAGTAATAATCACCACTTTATCTTTTAATTTCATTTTCAGTTTCCCGCTTTCTCTTTGATAATGGGCAGCATTTCCGCGGCGCCATGTAAAACGGTTATTTTGGCCTCTTGTCCAAGTTGGGCCAAGGCCTTTTCCAAAGCCACTTGAGGTTGTTCCGCGTAATCCAAATTTACTCTTTTGATTTTCTCGGGTTCGATACCATCAGTGACCAGGATACATTTAATGCTTCTATCGATGGTTGCCTCAGCCACCTGAATCATGTGGACGGCTACTACCAAATGTCTGATCTTGCCTTCTGCGACCAATTGTTTTACCTCGCGGGAAGAACGGTACCCAAATTGCATAATTTCCCTTTCGTGAGTTTTTGACAGTCCTTCATAACAAGGCGAGACCATAATGATGACGCCGCCATCTCTTATTACGGCGGATGCGTTATCCAGTGCCTTGTTAACCTGCCAGAATTCGATATCGAAAGGATAACCATTGGCAATCACAATATCGGACTTATAAGGGATTTCAACCTTGTGAGCTTTAATGGCATGCTCAGCTCCAACCCGGTGCGCCTGTATCGTGTGCCCAAAAACGGCATGTGCAATTTTGCCCTCACCGTCCATAATCACGTTAAATATAGCATCAAGACCCGCCGCCAGGGCGCAATTATCGATGACGTGGCGAATGGGATTATCCCGCCGACCGATTATTTCTTCCCGCGGCAAGTGGGCGCGAACCCAGTGAAAGTCTCCATTGGTTTTTTCTCCGCATATACCGGGAACTATAATTTTCCCACCGCCGGTAAATCCACAGACATCAATGGGCATGATCCTTCCCAGCCCCAGGACGAAATCAAACTCCTTTATTTTACGATTGACCCAGACATCAATGCCCGGATCCACGCGACCGGCAAAATAAAGTTGATCGGGATTTTTCCAGTCATGGTTCCATACGCAATAATTGTCGATTACTTTGTCCCCCAATTTTGCTCTGAGTTCTTTCGGCGTCATGGGGCGATGTGAACCCAAGGCCATCATGATCTCTATCTGATCATTCTTAAAACCGGCGTGATGTAACTCCTCCAGAATAACGGGCAGGATTCGGTTGATCGGTGTGGGGCGGTGATGATCGTCCGAGACAATCAGGATTTTTTTCAAGCCCCTTGTCATTTCCGTAAGGGTTCCCGACCCAGTCGGGTGAGCCATCGCCTCACGAAGTATAACGCCTTCTGGTTTTTCTATAAACGGTTTTGGAAGAGAAAAAACTCCGACAAGATTATTGTCCGGAACTTCCAAAAACGGAAAATGATCGTAAGGAAAATCTATTCTAACCATCCGAACCTATATTGAAAAAAGATATTGACAAAATTCAACTCATATTATAATATCATGTTATGATCAGCGATGCAACCCAATATTTAAATCCCATTCAAAATACAGACAAGGTCGAGCAGGCGGTTAAGGTTTTGCAGGAATTTATTATCAACGGTAATCTTAAACCTGGAACTGACTTACCCGCCGAAAGTGAAATGGCCAGTAACATCGGGGTAAGCAAATTCAGTATGCGCGAGGCACTTCGCGTGCTTGAATCACAGGGGTTGATTGATATTACTCAAGGGCGTCGCACGAAGGTGGCAGAGTTTTCCATCACCCCCATTTCCGAGATGATGGTCCTTGCGCTTCGCCGGTCAAAATCCGTATTGGCGGACTTAATGGAAGCCCGACAATGTTTGGAATGCGATATTGCGCGTTTTGCGGCGGTCAGGGCTAAACCGCCTCACATTGATGCCCTGATCCAAACCATTCGGGAACTGGAAGAAAATAGAACCGACCTGGATATTTGCGTGGAAAAAGATCTTGAGTTTCATAATATCCTGATCAATGCCACCGGAAATAAAGTTTTTGAAATCATGCTTTCACCGCTGACGGAACTCCTGCGAAAATCCCGTCTGAAAACGATGAAACGAGACGGAATAGAACATGCCATACGTGGCCATAAGTCTATTCTTGCCGCCGTCCAGAAAAAAGACCCGGCGAAGGCAGCCTTGGCGATGCGCGACCATCTCCAAATGGCGGAAAAAGATTTAAAAAGATAAAGGAACTCTAAAATGAGTAGGATTATTGATCTTTCGCTGCCGATCTATCATGGTGCTCCAACAATGCCTTTGGATCCCAAATGTGCCGTAATAGTGCACCACACAATCGATTCCATGAAATATAACATTACACAATTGATCATCAGCACGCATCATGGAACACACCTTGACGCCCCCTTTCATTTTTACGATGATGGTAAAACAGTTGATAAACTCGATTTATCCAAATGCGTCGGACTGGCGGAAGTACTCGATTTTACTCATCTTAAGCCGAAATATAACCTGGTTCCCGATGATTTCAAAGCATATCAGCCCCGAATAACGTCTGGATCCCGTATTATTCTGCGTACCGACTGGTGGATGAAATTTCCCCGGAAGGAATATTTTTTCAACGGACCCATGATCAGTCCCGAATTGGCCAAATGGTTCGCTCAAAAAAAGATCGCCATGCTTGGTTTGGAGACGCCAGGCGTCCATCCTATCGAATGGGAAAAAGTCCATAAGATACTTCTTAAAGCCCAGATTGTCATCGTCGAGGGCTTGGCGAATCTTAACAAACTCAAAAGTGATAAAGTTTTCTTTGTGGCTGCTCCGCTGAAAATAAAGGATAGAGACGGCTCTCCGGTCCGTGCCTTGGCGATTGAAAATTTATGAGGATAAAGAGTAAATCTTTCGTTTACGAAGGAGGTAATCATGCGACAGCGAACCCCGGTTAAAGATCGTTTCAAAGACAAAGTTGTCATCATAACAGGCGGGTCGTCGGGTATTGGCCGAGCGGTTATGGAGGAGTTATGCAGAGAGGGTGCGTCAGTCGTTTTTTCCGGAATAAGCGAAATTGGCAACGCCACGGCCAAAGAACTGGCCGAATGTGGATATCATGTGCTTTTTTGCCGAGGCGATATGGCGGATGAAAAGTTCTGTAAAAGCATCGTCGGTGAAACGATGTCCCGATATGGCAGGGTAAATTATCTTTTTAACAACGTTTTTTCGTTTACCGCCAAAGGACTGGACGCGACCACAGAAGACTGGGAGCGTGTTTTTATGGTTGGTCCTATTGCCTACGCCCGAATGATTCAACAGGTTATTGAGCCGATGAGAAAGCAAGGCGGAGGAGCGATTGTGAACATGTCCAGCATCTCGGCTTTTGCGGCCCAAGTCAACCGCTGGACCTACAATGCCGCCAAAGGCGCCGTACACACTTTGACCCGATGCATGGCACTGGATCTTGCCAAATACAACATTCGAGTTAACAGCGTCAGCCCCGGATGGATCTGGACTCGTGAGGTTTACAAGGCGGCGGAGCTGGCAGGTGGTGGACGAGAAAAATGGGATTCCATTTGGGGCCAATATCATATGCTTGAACGATGCGGGGAACCCATCGAATGCGCTGGACCTGTATTATTCTTGTTAAGTGATGATGCCTCGTTTGTAACGGCCGTCGATCTTCCCATCGACGGTGGCTATCAGGGCATGGGTCCGGAAGGATTGGGTAAGACCGCAGTTTTTGCCGGCTCGGTATAAAACTGAAAGGATAAATCAGGTCTCCAGCAGAATCTGTGGATTAAACTAACAGACGGAATGTTTTTATCGAAAAAGGTTTCAGTATTACATCAAATTTGCCATTATCGGATATGACCTTTCCTTTATCTTCCTCGACCAGGTTGCACTCGATCACCTGCTTAATCGGAAGCTCCGTTTTGATCGTAGCGGTTCCTCGGCTGCCGTGCGGTTCATATATCCGCAGGATATATCCACGGCCATCCTCGGCAACCTTGAAGGTCTCGACAACTGCCGGCAGACCCATCAGGGTTATAAAACTCTTCTTCGGCAAGCCAGTCGGGGCCATCTTTTTCACCTGGGACCGTACAGGGACGTTCAGTTCCAAGGCGGATCGAACTGTTTGACCCTGCCACCAATCTCCCCGGTGGGGCAAAAGGCTGTAGGTAAATTCATGTTGACCCTCATCGG
Source organism: Phycisphaerae bacterium (assembly GCA_041658725.1). Classification (GTDB taxonomy): domain Bacteria; phylum Planctomycetota; class Phycisphaerae; order JAAYCJ01; family JAAYCJ01; genus JBAZZQ01. The sequence goes on from JBAZZQ010000001.1 coordinate 146,837, forward strand.
CCTTCGGGTCAGGGTAGATTGTGCTTCGAAGAAGTGTTAATCGCAGGATGTTATCGTACACATCGTAGCCATACTTACAGTCGTTGAGCAGACTCACACCGTAGCCAGCTTCGGAAATGTCCGCCCACCGCTGGCCGCAAACCTCGAATTTTGATCGGTCCCACGAAGTGTTACGGTGCGTCGGCCGTTCAAGGGCGCCGAACTGCACTTCAAAGGTAGCCCGCATAGTTCGGATTTCCAGCGGGAACGCCACTTTCAGCATAGTGCTTTTTTCATGCCAATCGACGTGAGTTACAAAATCGATTCGCGGGGAATGGGTGTAAACAATTATGTCCTGTACAAAAGTTGAACCGCGGTGCGTTCGATTGATCCGCACCACACCACGAACGGACCCTTCTTCCATCACCTTAAGAGTGGTTTTGCCCTCAAACGCATAACGCCGCTTGTCCAGAGTCGGAAAGATGTTCCACGCGTCTTCCAGCTCCGGGCCATCCTGCAGCAACTGCAGGTCGTTGGCCACCACCCCCTGGGAAACGAGTTCCCGCTGGTTTTGTTTATCCAGCAAACGAGAGATCGCTCCCTGACGGGTGAGCTCCAGGCAATAATAAGGGCTTTGTATCCGTGATGAGGAAACCTTTAGCTGTGAATTTTCCCTGTTTCGTTGATTGACTAGGCTGTATACGGCATATCCCATCGGTGGGATTTGATCTGGCACAAAAGCTATGGTCGTCTTGCCTTTGGCTCGTTTAAGGATCTGCGTTGGGTAAGACTCCCCTTCCGTGGAACAGACACAAACATCGTCGCCGTAATCGGGAACCGTAGCCACAACTGCGTCATTTCTTGCCCAAGAGAGCGAGTTGAAAACAACGATTCTTTCCTCGCCCTTTTTCATTTTTTCCGGCATGAGGATCGATAAACTTTCTTCGATCACATCTTCCGCAATCTCTTTCACTTTTACCAGCTCACCTAGCGTTTCCTTATACACCTGACCGATGGAACTTCCGGGCAAGATGTCATGGAATTGATGCAGCAAGGTCGTTTCCCAAGCCGACCGGAGGGTTTCGGCATTGAACTTGCCACCTTGGGTTTGAGCGAAAGAGCCGAATATTTCTGCTTCACGCAGCAAAAGTTCCGTTTTTCGGTTGGTCCTCTTGATGATCCCCTGCGTGGTGTACGTGCCCTGGTGGGTTTCCAAGTATAGTTCTCCGTCCCAGACGGGCAAATCGGGATTTTGCTTTACCAGATCATCAAAATATTGCTGCGACAACCCGTTCCGAAGGGTGGGAAGGCCCGGAAACTTTTTGCCCCGGGCGATTACTTCGAGCATGCCGGTCGTCGGTCCGCCGCCGCCGTCGCCGTGTCCATAGGGAAAGAGAACTTCCGGATACTCAGTTTTTTGAAGGTAATTATCCCAAGAAGTAGAAAATTGTTCAGGTGAGGGTAACCCCAGGTAATAATTGGGCAGTTTTGGGATGTGGGCAATCACTTCGCTGCCGTCCAATCCTCGCCATCGAAACAGGTGGTACGGAAACGGGTTCTGGCTCTGCCAATGTAATTTATTGGTGTAGAAATAATCCACACCGCAGCCTTTGAGGATTTCCGGCAATGTGGCCGGATAACCGAACACGTCCGGCAACCAGCAGGTCCGGGGCCGTGTGCCGAATTCTCTGCGATAAAAGTCCAATCCGTAAAGGATTTGCCGGATCAATGATTCTCCGGAAGTGACATTGCAATCCGCCTCCACCCACATGGCGCCCGTGGTTTCCCATCGGCCTTTCTTTACCCATTTTTTGATTTGGCGATAAACGTCGGGATAGTATTTTTGGGTATATTTGTAGAGCTGTGCCTGGCTGCAGGAAAAGTAAAAGTCCGGGTACTGCTCCATCAAGCGGCACGAAGTGGAAAACGTCCTGCCGCACTTTCGAACTGTCTCGCGGATCGGCCAGAGCCAAGCGGTATCGATGTGAGTGTGACCGGCGAGAAAAAGCCTGCCTGCTTCCGGGTCGGAAGCAATCTGCCCGATATTTTCCTTCAAAATTTTCCGGCTAGCTTGCACTTCAATGATCAGCCGGTCCCTTGGCAGGGTCAAGTCAATAGCCAAAATAGACTTCTCCACCGCTTCCTCCAAAAGACGCTTCCGCCGTTGGTCCTTGACGACCTGTGAGGCCTCCCAGGCAAACTTGATGTCGTAATAAGCGCCTTCGATCACCGGATCGATAATAGTGATAAATACCCCATATAGCGTTCCTTTCGTGTCCTTTAACTGCGGTTGATGATAAATATCGGGAACCGACATAAACTCGAGGGAAAGATCAAATTGCGTTGTTCGCGGTATTTTTACCCGATCATGAAACTTATCGATACCACAATAGGGTTGCCCGTCGATGGACATCAAGCCTTCAAGCATTTCATATTTAAAACTCCAATAAACATCGCCTTTAGGTAGCCTTTCGGGCACGCGGACCTTACATCGTAGAAAAACGGTCTTTCCCGCCGCCCACGCAGAAGGCAGCGACACGTCTTTCCAGTCGCCATCAAACTTGTACCGTTCGGGTCCCAGGAACTCGGCAGTCCGAACCTGCCAGGATTCCAGGGGAAACAAAAATAGGGTTGAATGTTCCTCCAAAGTCTGTAATTTCTTTTGAATGACTCGATTATCCATTGCGTGTTTCCTTTTGATGAAAAAGCAATGACAGAAGCGTTTCCCGCTGCGAATAATCGGAAATAAGGATATCAGCTCCGGCCTTGATCAGCCGGGTACGCTTGGCGGAATTCAGACCATAGCGTCGGATCTCGTCGCTGGCCACCCCTACGGCCAGACCACCTACCTTCTTGCACAATCGCAATTCCACGGGACCATCTCCGACGCATAAAAGCTGCGACCCGGAAAGTTTATTTTCGTGAAGGATCTGCTCAATGACCATCTTTTTGGCCGATCCATTTCCCTGACCGGTCCAACCGTATATCCGATCTTCGAACAAATCCGCGTAGCCGAGGATATTCGCCTCGCGAACGACATCGGCGTGGTCCGTCCCGCTGGCCAAATATAACTTCACTCCGCACTCATACAAGGCCTGTAAAAATTCGGGGGCGCCTTTGATGGTATTATCACCAGGGTCCAGTTCCCCTCGCTGGAGTTTGCCAGTGCGTATCCGCACCATTTCCATCAAGGCCTGATTATAAATCTGTTTGTACCCGGCTGGGTCGAGAATATCTCTTGTCTCGACCAGGCAGAACTGCCGGACCATTTTTTCCAGAGTCTGCATCTGTACGATTGTTTCAATGCCAGTGGATTGATCGATATATTCCCGCACCCGCCGCAAGACCTGCTGGTATAGCTCTTCCGGGGCGTCGAGATAATGGCGACCGAGGATGGATTTGACCATCACCGGTTCCATGATCTGCTCCCACCCTTGCCGCAGTGTGGAAATTGTTCCATCGTGATCGAAAATCACATGCTTGATCTGCTCGAAAGAGAGGTCACGATTGACAATTTCAATTTCCGAATCGCGCCAAAACTTGCGTTTGCGGATATCATCGGCTATTTCCGGACAATAGACGTAATCACAGTCAGCGGCGAGTGTCAGAATTTCCTGCGTGCCGGCGGTACCTGTCTGACGTATTTTCTGGACCACAATGGCCGCCGTATAATTTCCGATTTCAATCGCCTCCGGAAGTTTCATCCCGGCCGATAGTGCCGCGGTAATCACCGAGGCCGTTGCATCACCCGCTCCCACCGGGTCGATATCCCCCATAATCAGCACTCCAGGCACATGGTAAACCTTGTTTCCATCAAAGGCCATAATTCCTCGGTCCGAACGCGTAATCACCACCGGTCGACCCGTGCCGCCATAAATCTTGCGGGCATAATCGATCAGTTCTTCGGCCGCAATGGCCTGACCGACTTCTCGTTTTTGACCACAAATTCTCGCCGCCTCGTTGGCGTTTAGTTTGCAGATGACGTTGCGGTAGCGGTCGGAAATGTCCCGCGAATCGAGCAAAATCACCCTGTTCGGATGCTGATCAATCAGTTTTTGCAAGCCGGTGATTAAATATTCGCTATGCACGCCCTGATGAAGCTGTTGGTTGACAATCAGACCATCTAAATTTTCAATCGCCTGCTCAAGGGCGTCTAGCAGCCTGTCCACCGTCGCATCAGAAATAAAGTTGAACCGTCCGAAATCGATTCGCTCTTTTTCCTCCAGGTCCACATACGGTTTGGCATAGACGCTGGTGGCCCAGTTTTCTTTTTGGACAATCATGCCGGTTGCGTCAACGTTCCGGCGGTGCAAAAGATCAAGCATCTCCCGGCCAAAGACGTCATCGCCGATAACGCCGAATGCTTTTACATCGACCACACTTAAAGCGACAAGATTGCTGACCACGTTACCCGCCCCGCCGAGGCTGTAATTTTGACGGCACACCGCATGTGTGGGCTTGCGGGTCTCGACGGAGTACTCGATCTTTGTCTCATCCAAAAGCCAATAGGCGTCGACGCAAAAATCGCCCAATACGCCGATGTGCAGATCGGCAAAGGTATCAAGATACCTTTTAACCTGGTCCAATTTCATTTTTGTTTATTTCTCCATTTCACAACAGTTTAATGATTTCCTGGTACAATTTTGGTATGGTTATCTTCTGATCGCCTTGTATGTAGTGGCCCTTGCCGCCGAATGCCTCCGGAACTCGCGTCACGACGCTTTTGTGGTGTCGAAAATAATAGTAGCAGCTGTTTTCGTCTTTCATCGCTTCGGGGTGGTATGGTTTGAGGTCGAAATCGGCGGTGATGATCCCGCGGGGCGGTTTGCCGATATTTCCTGCCATTGAGACGGCCTTTAAAAGCACTTCGGGACCCGTGACGGCCGAGCCGATGTTTAAGACCACCCCGCCTTGTGTCATCTTCGTCACCAATTGGGTATAAATGAGAAAATCTCTTCCCGAACATCCGCCCTTGGCGGCGCCATCAAAGTTCGGGTGCTGGTCGATCACATCAGTGCCGATTCCGACGTGGACAGTCAACGGCACGTGGTGCCGGTAACACATCGCAATAACGGAAACGTCAGGATATAGAAATTCGATGGGCCGAGAAACCCCGAGCCGCCTTTCCACGTCTGACCGGAACTTTCCATCACAGATCAAGGCCCCTAGGGCCTCACCGTAGCCGATTTGCCGCTCATGGCCCTCTGCCAGAGCTGCGTTGATATACCCGAGTTCCGTTGCCCTTCCGAACTTTCCCTCGGGCAGGGCATTGGGAACGTATTCACTCGTTTGGCCGATCATGGCCAGCTCAAAATCGTGGATGATGCCCGCCCCGTTGGTTGCCACAAGCGAAATCACCTTCCTAAGCAACAGGTCAACAACGATCGGTCCCAGGCCGTTTTTAACCAGATGGGCCCCCGTAAACCAGATCACCGGCTTATTGGATTGAGATGTATTTACCATGTTTTCAGCCAATTCTGTAATAGCCGCTTTCCGCTCTCCCACATCATATTTCACAGCCGATGTTTCTTTAGGATTAATAAGGTTTTCCAGTTTGACCTTGTTGATTCGCTTTGTAACGGAATCGGTATGGATATGGCTAGAATCGAAAATTTCGTATTTACCACGATATTGCATTTTATCTCTCCAAAACACTCTTGATGGTCAACAAAATTCTCCCTTCTGCCTTCGGTAGAACTATTTCGTAATGGTCCGAAATACTTCTTATCTCCAAAAACTCTTCGTAGCCGTAAACTCCAACCGAGCTAGGACGCATATCGGTTCGTATCTCATATCGCAACCCACCCAAGCCAGACCGCTCATCGACAACATCGATGCTGGTGCATTTACGGATTGGGATGTAGTGAAGCAACGTAATCAACGCATCTTTCCCCCGGTGGCGAACAGTTTGCAGCACGGTTCTCGGAAGCGAGTATCCGAAGGGTGTTTGACCGATAAGTTTTTCGAGTGCCTTCTGGACCAGCAGACGATAAATCTCGCTTCCATGTTTTCGATAGGCGTGGAAGATAGGATCGGCGAAGGCAACGATCCGGTTGTCGGAAATGGCTGCTGGAAAACGAGAAAGTTTTTCCGGCGGCGAGTGAGAGTGCGAGCAGAAATGGTTGGCAGTGCGGTTGAAATAAGGCACGACTCTTTTTACCCACACCGCCATTGATTGATCTTGCCGCAAACGAGTTCCCTGCTCGTACATCACCTCATCCATCGGGATCCGATCGGCAAAAAGGCCGGACGAATACCGCAGGAAGGTCGGATACAGCGGCTCTGTTCCTACACATTGATAGGGCAGGAAATCCAACATCCATTGGCCATCGGCACTTTGTCCGCTTTTGCCGGAAAGCATAAGTTTACCGTTTTTCCGGTAATAGGTTTTGATTTTGGCGGCCATGGCCTCATCGACCGCCACCGTATCAGGCAATACAATTATTTCGTATTGCTCCAGCGGTGTTTTGTCATCGATAAGCTGACATTCGTAATGAAGTTCCTCCATCATCAAAATAGTTCCCTCGATGGAAGTCGTGTATTCATTGCGGGAAAGACCGGCATGACCGGGGGAAATAATTCCCACCTGCGGAACAGGCTGTGAACCGGCATAAAAGGCTTCCGCATTTTCAGTCTGCCGGTAGACTTGGCCGATAAGCTGATAAGTGCTCCGGCATATCTTGCCGGAGGGATGCAGTTGATCACCGACACTGTTGCCGAACCCCAAAGCCTGGCTGCGAAAGCATTCATATTCCAGGGCGGGCAGGGGTTTTCGGCCACCGAAGTCGCCCCACATTTTTTGAAACTTACCCGTCATGCCAATCCCGGTCACCGGCAGTGTCTGCATCATGCGCGCCAACATGGGAAAATGGTAGTAACCCCAGAATCCGCTTGGCAGGGACTCCATTTCGAGGTGCGTTTGATATTTCAGTTCATCACGCAAGCTCAACGCGGAAGAAAGATTTAACTGGTGGTGGGTATTATAGAAAATCGTACAATTTTTGTTTATTTTACGGATCAGTTTGTTCATGCGGAGGGCAAACTCCCGGCGCAGATACACGTCGATCATAACCGCGTTTGCATCCGTTGGTTCCTCCCATCCAAATTTGTTTCGAATCGCGGCGGACACATCATCATAAGGTCCACCGTTGTGCAGGGGAGAAAAAACAATATCAAAGAACAACCCATCCACATCGTAATTCTTTAAAATCTCTTGCGTGGTGGCCTGTAAGAGCTGTTCATACTGCGTGTTGAAAAACTGCAGGTAGGCATAAAAGCCCGCGCCACTGTCCTGGTAATCACAGCCATTCTTATCAACCATTTTCCATTCCGGACGCAAATTGGCCTGTTTGTAATTCCATGCGACGGTAATGTAAATCGGACAGCGAATGTCCTGCTTGTGCAGGGCTTCGATCTGCCGGCCCAGGAGATCGCAGGATAAACCCGGATGCTGGTTTTGAACCTTCGAGGGATAGTAGGCCAAACCGTGGTGGCAGACGGCAAAGACGGTGACCGAATCGATATGGGCGGACTTGATGGTCCGGGCAAACTCATCAGGGTCAAATTCGTGACCCACTTGAGGTATTAACGCCGACGTGTGAAAATCCAAATGCACCTGCCGTTGACAAATGCCTTTATTTAACGCGTATTTTGACATTCCTGATCCTTTACCTGTCTGACATAAGTGTACTTTGTACCGTAATTACTGTGTTTTCGCAAATTCAGGATTGAGGCTAGCCAATTCAGTCTCCGCCGATTTATTTCGCAAGTAACCGACGATGATAAGCATAATGATGCCACCTCCGCCGAGAATAGCGCCAAAGGGGAAGGCGAGTGAATAATTACCACCGGAATAATCGATCAAACATCCGCAGACCAGTTGCATCGTAGCGGCGAAAAAGGCACAAAACATCCCGTTACAAGCGCTAAAAGAAGCTATGATCGCACGAGGAATTCCGTGCACCAAAAAAACGAGGGTGGCATTGTAAGTCAGGATTCCCCCACTGACCAACAAAACCATCGCTATGCTTAGCTGGAAAGACGTATGGGCGTTATAGCCAAAGAAACTGGCTGCGACGATCATACTGAATCCAATAATCGTGGTGCGAATTGCCCCCAGTTTGTCTGTCAGTAATCCGGCGGGAAAGGTCATCAACATGGCTGCAATGGCCGCCCAGGACATCGCCATACCGATTTGGGCTTCGTTCAGCATGATGTTTTTCTTGGCCTGCAAAACAGCAAACTGCATGGTGGGCATCGTGGCCACCCCGCAAAACCCAAATCCGATAAAGAGCAGCCAATTCCGCTTGTCGCTGAAACCGATTCTAAGCTGATTGGAAATTTTAAACGGTGGAGGGTTTTTAACGCGGATCGGAGGCTCTTTCAAAAACAGAACCGTCGTCAAGGTCAATAAACACAACATCGCGGCAGCCAGATAAAATACATTGGCCTCGCCCCATCTACTCACCAATCGCATCAGACCCACATTTGCCAGCCAAGCCCCGAACATCCCACCCGCCATCTGCAATGCCCAGCTGCGGCCCCAGTATTCCTTCCTTGCGATATCATAAGAAAGAAAAGGATATGTTTGTTCCTTGAAGTTTATAAAAAACCGATAAATCGCAAAGACCAGTACGCAGGTCAGAATGGTTTTCGTATGAGGGAACAAAACCAGCGACAAACACACCGGCAGAATCGACAAGAGGAGAAAAGGAAGCCGCCGTCCCCATCGAATTTGGCAATTATCGCTGCGGTATGAAATATAAATCATCAAAAAAGCAATGAGCCAGCCATTGATGGAAAAACCCAGTGAAATCTGAGTGGCATTCATTCCCACACGGTCCATGTGCAAGGGGATCAACATGCAAACTCCAAGCCCCAATCCCATCGCGAAGTTTCCGAAGAGCAGCCAGAAGGCATTGCGGTGAAATAATTTCTTGTCGTCATAATAGGCTTGAACTTCAGGAGTGAGCAATTGACTTTGATCGTTTTCTTGATTCATAAATCTTTCTTTATCTAAAACAGTGAGTTAAATAAATTTGAATTTCCCAAACCACAGCTTCTGTAAGCTTCAAAAGCAGATAATTCGATTTTTCAATCTGCTCGATTTCGAAAGTTGCGGGGATATTGTTTATAATCGCATTTTCAACAGAAAGGTCAGTGGGGACAAGTATACGCAGGTTGATCTGCTTCATCGAGCCAGTGACGCGGATTACCATCCGGCCGCGATCGACATAATAATCATAAGCCACGTACCGATCCACGGATGAGAAATGAACCACCACATGTGCTTCATGAATTCCCGCCGCCACCCACCGTGGGGAGATTTCCACTGCGTTGAGCTTGGGTTCCAAAATCCGAAGTCCGGTCACTCCTTCGACCAGGGCATCCACCCAATGTCCCATTCCCCAGCCGTCATGCCCGGTGGTGTTGTTGGTGGTGGTTCGAAATCCCGGCTGCATGTTCGGCCAATACCAGGTATAAATTTGCCCGCCTTGCTCCTCGATAAATTTGGCATAATCCGATAGAAGCCGTGCTCCAAGATCTTCCCGGCCATGTTGAAAAGCCGCCAGAGACAAGGTTGCACCGACAAAGGGCATCATTCCACCGTTGCAATACCCTCCGGGCTGAAGATAGTCGGCGTATTTTTTCAATACCTGACCCTGATCGATCGGATACCCGGGTTCCAGGCTCCACCACGGGAACCGATGACCGGTTTTCTTCCATCGTTCCTCATAGGTTCGTAAAATCATCAGGCACTGAGAATGACTCGCTAAACCACGTATCATCGCCCAGCCATTTCCCATGGCCAATTGCCGACCTTCATCAAAACCATCATGGTCTATTGATGTCAAATGCACATGATGCCGAAACTTTTCACCATCCCATAAAATATTCTCGCATCGCTGACGTAATTCGTCAGCAAGCCTCCTGTATTCGATAGACTGGGTTTCATCATCAAGGTAAGCATAGATCGTAGACATAGCCAGATACGCCGCATACAGTCCCGTCTGGTCACAAATAGCGGCTACGGCTCGAGTTTCAGAATGATATTGATCCGTCTCAATATCAAAATCCCACGTATCGCAAGTATGCCCCCGCTTGATCATTCCAAGTTTTTCATCCCAGCGGATAGGATTACTGGTTAAGTACCTTAACCCATGCTCCACAACCGGCAAGTATTTTTCAAGCCAAGCCTTGTCCCCGGTGACCATCCATGTTCGATACAGGGCAAGTACGGCAATATATTCAACGTCCGATTCGCTGGGCATCCGATCAGACTGGCCCTCGTCATCTACCCAGTCAGGAAAATGTCCGTCCGATCTTTGTCGGCTCCAATTCGCTTCAAGGCCGCTTGTGACATCATGCTCCCAAAGCAGATAACCCCCGGAATTGTAAAACATGTCGCGAAGCCAGAAATCCATCCCGTTTCCTGAATCGGCCGTCGTATATCCGATCACCTCCCCTTCCGGAAGCGTGTAACGGCGGCGATTTAAACGTATCGCCTGCTTTGAAATCTCATACATCTCGGAAATTGCTTTATCATCACAGGTCATCTGTGTCTGGGCTTCAAGATAGAAGTTGACCAGACGATCGTGCGGATCGCCTTCACTGACCGGATCAAAGCAGACCTTGATAAACTGCATCCCAGGAAATCCGCCGGCGTTAAAATTAACCACCGCGGAATTATTCTGTAATTCTCTAAAAATATGCCCATACCGGCGGCCTAATCCATCGTACCATTCGACGCGAAATGTTCTCGCGCACTGGGCGGGTCCGCGAATCGAAATGGATACTTGTTCTAATGGTTTGTAGAGGGTCTTATCGGTAGAAACGTACCCCCATCCGGCCTCTGTGGCAGTTAAAGGTCTATCCTTATCGCCTAATTTATCTGTAAAATCAGGCTGAGTCATGAAAAGTTCATTCCTGTCATAAATTTAATTAATCCGTTGTGGAAGTTCTGTTTTCAAAAGTGCCCTTTATTGATCGCCTGCTATATCCATGTTCGCCAGCACAATACTTAAATCGGTTGAGGTGATCTCTCCGTCGCCGTCCAAATCCGCCTTTTCGTCCCAACCTAGTCCACCAGTTCCGGTGTCCATGGTTGCTAGAATGAACGAAAGATCCGTCGGAGTTACATCGTTATCCCCGTTACAGTCTCCATTGATCAAACTAAAGTCAACCGTAGCGTTGTGGAGGTTAATACCCGTCTTCTTCTGCTTCAACCAATGTGAAGCCTTCGCCGTCAAATCATAGCTGCCCGAAAGGTTGGTATAAAACGTGAAATGGCCCGTGCCATCCAGAGTTACGTTATCCGTTTCCACAGGGGTCAATTCACCAGGGTTTCTAATCTCAATGGACACTTGTTTTCCCGCTATCGCGGATGGAAAGTCTTGCAACTCCACCGAACCTTGAACTAAGTTCATCGACGTAGCAAAAATTTTTACCTCATCCAAATAAGCATAATTTGTAGATCCATTCAAACTTGTCCGAAATCGAAGCTTAAAATTTGGATTATTATTAGCCCCTGATGGTAAATGAAAGCTCTTGGCGGTCCAGGCACTATTGCCTGTCAAATCCTCAAGAGTAAACCAGGTTGTACCGTCATACCATTCCACAATAAAATGATGATTTGTCTGACAATTACGGGTTAAACGTGCATATCTTACCTCAATGCTCTTTTTTCCTGTTGTATCTAAAGCCTTGGTCAAATTATCGCTATAGTTAAAGATGGAGGCATATGTTCCAGCATATTGATAAGTCGATTGAAGACTGCAGGTATGTATTATCCAATCTCCAGCAGTAAAATCGTTACTTTCAAATCCATCATAGAATACCAATGCTCTTTCGCTCATTAGTTGTATGAGAAAAACCTGCTCATCGTTAACCTGGGGAAACGAAAGCGTTGTCTGCCCACCGGTAACTGTTCGATTTGACTCCAACGTCAGCGAACTCAACATGCCCTCTGTGAGCAAATCCTTTGACGCCGGTAAGCTGACGGTTTGAACGATCATGGGACCATCTGGAACCGAAGTCACGTTTACAGTGATATCTATCGGTAAGCCAGTTACCGCCTTTTTTAACGGTACCGAATCGGAGGTATATTCTTTATATTTTCTCTCTCTAGCCACTATCAACCGCGTGATCGAAGAATCTGTCTTATCGGTGCCTGCCAGAGCCACTGTATTGGGATAGTCGGTAGTGGATAAATAGGTAACAGGGCCCATATTGGCATAAAACTCCCAGGCCCAGTAGGGAACTGCGGGGTTGCCATTATCCATAATTAGATCATCTAGCGGTTCGTATCCCCAGATACTTTTTGATGCGATATCTACGCCAGCTTTGCCCATATAATAGAAAAAGTTCATCTGGGCCCCCGGCAGTATGCTTGGCCAGCCCCATTCGTTGATGTGTATTTCGGTAACTCCCAGATTGGGATATTTGTTCAGAATTGCGGTCATATTATCGACCTGTGCCTGCAATTCCTGAGGTTGGACGTCAATAACATGCCAGGAAACAGCATCGAGGCGTACACCATCCAAACTGCAGCGTCTTAGAAAATCATCCATCAGATCGGGCCAATAATGACAGGAGCTTGGAGCCACGATTTTAGCATCCGGCTGTAATTGGCGAATAGTATCGTAGAATACCTTGAATGCATAGTATTCTCTTTCCATTTTATCAACGGTTTCACCACGCGACATGGGATCCCAGACATATATCCCTTCCCCTTCGCTCCAAAACTCCCAGTACTTCACAGTGTAACCTATGGCAGAGGCGTTATCCGCGGCCTGGTGATAATGATTGGTAACATAAGTAACATATTGAGCACGATTGGTTGAATCCACCGGTACTTGCTGTCCATTCACTAAATAACTAAACTCGGCACTCGTATCGATACCTACATTTTTTAAGGTCTGGTAATTAGCGGTCGGATAGCTTCTCCAGTACTTTGGAGCTACCGCGCGGATTTGATCTTCCGTTGCCACATAAACACCATGCAAGAAACCGGCTAGGGAAACCCAATTATACGTCGAACTCAAGTTTACATCAATAGTGGAACTTGCCGGTTCAACAACCGGGGTCGAAAGAAGTGTGATCCTGCGAATATCCAGACCAACTGTTTCGTCTCGAACCTGGATAAGGTAAGGCGTATCCGGAACACCGGATGTTGCGGAATAAAGCGAGGTCCACGACGACGCACCCGCTGTTTTCTCGAAAAACTCTACCCTAACCCCCGGTGTCCACACAATCCGAAAATCATACAAGGTTCCCACCGTCATCAAAAAACCTGTGGTATAGGAGGTTGATCCCACCACTACCCGAATAGCTTGAGAGGAGCCATTATTTCCAAATTTAATCCCTGACGACAGGGAGGTCCACAGACCCCACCAGTTGTCGTTGGAACTGGAAGACGTCCTCTCTTTGACACCGAGAAAATCCAGAGTGAGTTCGCCATTATTAAGACCGCCGAAAATACAGGTTGATTGAAATCCACCTTGGCTACCTCCCCATGAGCCACTGACCTCATGGGTCGCTTTACCATTCTGATAGTAGGACCCGAACGTTTTAGTCCAATATGCGGTATCCAAATCCACCAGTGAAGAATTAAATTCATCTGCCTGCAGGATTTCCGGCGAACCACCCTGTACCCAGTTTATATCGACGGCAGAACCGCCGTAGTGGGTTTTAAACTCAAAATGCATTGTCATGTCTTGCGGTAGACGCGCAAGTGTATTGGTATAAACCGTCTTTCCATTCCAGAGCACTGTCAATCCATTAGTATTGTCAACTTTGACAACCCAGATTCCCGCGATTTGGGTGACATTAAGAGTAGCATTCGGCGAAGTGTAAGGAAGTTCCAGGCTTGCGCCATAGTCGTCATAGACTTTATACCAAATCTTGACGTTTGCCCCCTGGTCAAAGAGAAATTGTACAAACCTAGTTCCATCTGAATTGAAAATACCCACACCCTGGTAATTTCCCATAGTGTTAGGACTGTTGATCGACCAGGACCAGACAGCTGGAGTTGCGGTACGGTCCAAGCCGCCGGCGATATTTCCGCCATTTGAAATCCTTGCCATTTGCCCATCCCCCTGGATCGGATCTAATATGAGCTCGTATGTGCCATTCCAATGCTGCTGCATCTGGCTAAGATTCCCATAATCAAATGTGTCAAAAAAGGCAAAGGCGGAAATGCTCAAGCTTAAAACCGCCAACGCTATTAATTTTATATTCATGGTCCTTCTCCGGAAATTTTAAAAAGCTAATTCGAACAGGTCACAGAGTTTATCGTCTTCTATCGTAAATTTTTCACAGCGATCAGGGCATTTCCAGGCGGAGCCTTCTCCTCTATGTTTAGCCTATATATTATACCACACAGCCCGGAATACGTACAGTGGATTCTGGGGGCTTTACCCTTAAGCCCCCAGAATTCCAAAAGCGTTTTAGGGTTAGTCCATTTGCATGGCTGACCTCCAAAATATTGCTTTTTTTCCACTTTTTATATCCACCGAAAACTTTCTCGCATCAAGTCTTAACTACATCAGTGTGGATGACTTATTGGGGTATGCCAAAGATATACACATCATCCAGATAGGCATAATCCGAACTTCCATTATGCACTGTCTTGAAGCGAAGCTTGAAGTTGGCATTGTTGTCAGCACCAGCCGGCAAGTCATAAGACTTGACTGTCCAGGCACTGTTGCCCGTCAAACTTTCCAGTTCGGTCCAACTCGATCCGTCATACCACTCTGACTTAAAGTAATCATCCGACTCACAACTACGGGTATAGCGAGCGTACACGACCTTAATCTTCTTGTAATTAGAAGTACTTAAAGACTTGGTCAAGTTATCGCTACTGTTAAATCGAGCGGCATAAGTACCAGTCTTCTTGTAGCTACTTTGGGTATCACATCCATAATTTGTCCAGCCGCCGGTTGTGAAGTTGTTACTTTCAAAACCATCAAAGAACAAACTATCCGAGCAGAACAGTTTTACAAGGTAAACCTTCTCTTCCGGAACGTTGGTATAAGACAGTGTCAGCGCTCCGCCGCTTATCGATCCTGTATCGTTGTCAGAGGTGCAACTATCCAAACCTGCTTGGTCAAGCATACCAATTGACGCGGCAGGCAGACTGCTTGTTCTGACGATAACCCGGCCATTGGGGGCATTGGTGATATTCACTGTGATATTATCCGGGGTGCCTATATACGATGTTTTCAAAGGCTCATAATCACTGCAGTATTCCTTGAACCGTCTTTCTCTGGACACGATCAGGCGTTTGACAGATGATGTCACATTGTCGCGGCCCGCTATGGCTATATCATAGGGATCGTTGGTAGTAGACGTATAGCCCGATGTTCCTATATGACCATAGAACTCCCAGGCCCAGTAAGGAACAGTGGTGCTGCCGTTGTCCATGAGCAGATCACCAATTGGCTCGTAGCCCCAAATGCTCTTGGCGGCAATATCTACACCCGCCTTACCCATGTAATAGAACCAGTTCATCTGGGAACCGGGATGAACAGAGGGCCAGCCCCATTCGTTGATGTGAATTTCAGCAACACCCAGATTGGAATAATTGTTCAATATCGCGGTCATATTATCAATCTGGGCTTGTAAATCCTGTGGCTGGATGTCAATGGCATGCCAAGATACCGCGTATAGAGACACACCATCATCGCTGCAGCGGTGCAGAAAATCTTCCATCAATTCCGGCCAATAATGAGAGGAACTCGGAGCGACAATTTTAGCATTAGCATTTAATGAACGGATCTTGTCGTAGAATATCTTGAAGGCATAGTATTCTCTTTCCATTAACGTAACGTTGTCGCCATTAGCGAGGGGAGTCCAGTAGTAAAGCTGTTCTCCTTCATTCCAAAACTCCCAGTACTTTACAGTGTAACCTATGGCGGTTGCATTATCAGCGGCCTCGTAGTAATGGTTTTGAACGAAAGTTTCATACTCAGTGTGGTTATCGGCGACCACCGGATAATTCCAGGTGAATTCGGCACTTGTCTCCATGCCTATATTTTTCAAGGTCTGATAACTGGCGGGCGGATAGCTTCGCCAGTACTTTGGATTTACCCCGCGGATCTGATCTTCCGTCGCCACATAAACACCATGCAAGAGACCGGCTTGGGAAACCCACGTGTATGTCGAACCCATATTTACACTGATCGTGGCTGCAGATTCAACAGGAGCGGTCGACGTAAGTATGATCCTACGAACATCCATACTGACCGTTTCATCCCGAATCTGGATCGGGCGAGTGGTACTCGGAACATTACTTGTGGTGGAATGAATGGAGGTCCACGTCAAAGTACCGGCGGCTTTTTCGAAAAATTCCACCTTTACACCCGGTGTCCATACAATTCGAAAATCATACAAGGTTCCCACCGTCATCGAAAATGCTGTATTCGTCGTCGTCGATCCCACCATAACCCGAATGGTTTGAGAGGAACCATTGTTTCCGAACATAACTCCCTGGGGGCTCCAGGGCGATCCTGAGGACCATAGACCCCACCAGTTATCGTTGCTGGTGGAAGAATTATCCTCTTTGACACCGAGCATATCCAAAGTAAGTGTGCCATTATTAGATCCACCAAACGAGCAGATGGATTTTAATCCACCCTGGGTACCTCCCCAGCCGCTTACATTGTCATGGGTGAGGTTGGAATTCTGATAGAAGTCCCCGAACGGGTTAGTCCAATATGTGGAATCCACGTTAGCGAAGGATAAATTAAATTCATCGGCTTGCAAAACTTCTGGCGAACCACCCTGTACCCAGTTTATATCGACGGTAGAACCGCCGTAGTGGGTTGCAAACTCAAAATGCATTGCCATGTCTTGCGGCAGACGCGCATGGACATTGGTATAGACCGACTTTCCATTCACGAGCACGGTTAGTCCATTGGTATTGTCAAGATTGATAACCCAGGTCCCGGCGATCGCGTAGAGATCGAGACCCGCCCCCGCCTCCCAGTAATTTAGTGTCAGGTCTGCGCCATATTCGTCATAGAGAGTATAATAAATCTTGACGTATGCCGCCTGGTCGAAGAGGAACTGTACAAATCGAGTTCCGTCTGAGTTGAAAATACCCAGGCCCTGGTAATTTCCCATGCTCGCGGGGCTATTAACCGACCAGGCCCAACGGGTCGGCGGAGCGGTTCGGTTATCGTTACCCGCAATGCTTCCACCGTTAGAAATTCTCGCCATGTGCCCGTCCCCTTGGGCGGGATCTTCTACGAGGCTATACGTGCCGCTCCAATTGTTTTGCATAGCGCTCAGATTAGCGTAATCAAAGTAGTCAAAAAAACCAAATGCAGAAGAAGTCGAAATTACAAACAACAATACGATCAGTTTTGTTTTCATAATCAGCCTCCAACTTAAAAAGGGGTTCATTCATTCCGAATACTAGAACGATCTGTTATAAATCAGATCATATAACATCACAGCCTTTCTCCGTCCAAAAATTACCCACGGAATCATTTACCTGAATTTGGTAATCTCAATTCGTGCATTTCCACCCTCGAAGGGAAAATTGTGCGTGTAGAGGAGAAATAAGCTCCCCTCATGAAGAATCAAATGTGGTGCGCAGACAAAGTCGCCCGATTGATCATATTCCGTTTCCGCCTTGACGATGGGATTTCCATCAAATCGAGTCCAGTGCTTAAGATCAGAAGAATAGGCTAATCCGAGCTGCATTCGTTTTCCGTCCTCACCCTCGTAGGCCCCCAGGTACCCGTCATCGAGCTTGAGCACACTGCCGAAGAGCGTGGTCACACTGTCCCAGGCACCGACCGGACCGACGTCGATGACCGGATTCTTTTCGTAACGCCGCCAGTGGATCAGGTCGTCGGAGAAGGCCAATCCGCTTCGGGCCTTTTTTCCGTCCGACCCGGCGTAGAACATGCAGAAATCCCTGTCGAACCGATAGACGCGGGACGCACAGATTCCGTTGTGGTCCCACGTGCCCTTCGGGTCCGGACCGATCACAGGTTCCGGGTGTTTTTGAAAATGAATCCCATCTTTGGATTTGGCCATTCCCGTCGTTCGAGTGAACATGTGGCGAATGGTCATCGCCACTGGGGCTGCGGGATCCTGGGGCGAGGGTTCAGCCATGCTCTTTTTCGCCTCGTAGAAGAGGTAATACATGTTGTCCACCTTAATCGGCCAGGGAAAATCAATTTGCTTGTCCCAGTCGGCCCCGGAGGAAAGCAACGGGGTCGGGTGCTTGATCCAGTGGAAAAGGTCCGTGGATGTCGCGGTGGCGATGGCCCAACGGCCCTGGCGATCGCGGGCGGTATGGTACATCCGGTAATAGTCCCGCTCCTTGATGATGTGCGGGGTGTAGACCATATCCCCGTCCCAATTGTCCGGCTCGCCGGGCAGAAGCACCGTCTGATGATCGACAATCCATTTTCCACGAAGAATATCACTGATTTTCATTTTTCATTTCCTTCAACTTTACACCTTCGAAAACAACAATTTGATGGCGATCTACATCGACACATACCGTAAAAGTATTTGCATCTCGATGATCCTGTTTTGCTTCCGATTTCCGATCTTCCAGAGGCAGGAATACTCGCTTGATCTTCTTTTCGGCCCGAATAGTCAGTTCCACCTTAGCCCGCAAGGGTTGGCCAAACAAAAGTGATCGGCAATTTTCCTGAAGTATCGGCCTGGCCGAAGTGAATGGTCGATTAAGCAAATGACAGATTAAACGGTCGTCCTTCCAAAAAGCGGAAAGTTCCACGCAAGGGGGACCCGTTACTTTCAAGGCGGCGTCTCTACGACAGGCCAGGAATTTGAACAACTCACGATGGCCTATTCCCGGATATTGGATCTGGGTCTGACCTAAATCTGTATTGATATAGATTGCCTCTCCCTTTCCGAAGCGACGTGTTGTTACTGCCGTGCTTTCTGAAACGCAAGAAATCGGGTCCATAAAATTGGCTTGGAGTTCATTGACTTTGTCAGCCATTTTGTGGGCAAATACCCGAACTTCCGAATCGGGCAATAATTTAAAGGCAACAGGGTTTGACCCCATCCAGACCCAGGAACCTATCACGGATCGAACATCCGCATCGGCAGGACAAACAGTATTGAAATCTGCCTTAAAGGGCTTGATGGGTTCCGCGGGTCGAAGGATTTGGAGAATGAAACCCCAGTCCCAAAACCGTTGTTCGACCTTGACAAGAATATGGTTTTTGCCCTTTCGTAAATGGACAGGGACAACATCCTGTTCCTGGTAGACACCCCGGAGGCGAAACATCCGATGAACCAATTGATCATTAAGCCAGATTTTGATCCCGTCATCGCTGCCGACTACATAAATTGCGTCGCATTCTTCCGGACTTTCAATAATGGTGTAAGCATATGCGCAAACCCACTCTTTGGGCAAAAACTGGTCCAGAAAATTAACGTAGTTTCCCGGAATGGGGTAACTTTTCCATCGGACTGTTTTGCCACATGCCCCCACATATTCAGCCGTCAGGTCGATCTGTCCCAATTCGGGCCCGTAGGGTATGTCAAAACCTTTGCTTTCTGGATTGTCAAAGGGTCCTACGATCATCCATCGCAAGGATCCGCTGGTTTCTCGTTCGATGCCCAGAAGGTCGTCAAGGACTCCTACAGATCGCGGCTGGCCTTGCTCATCCAGAGTACCGGTTTGACCGGTGGCAATAAGAATTCCGCCCCGGTAAACAAACTCCTTAATAGCTTGTGCTTGCGCATCAGACAGGCAGGTCGATTCCGGTAAAAAAATGGTGCGGTAACCGTCCAGATGGTTCAAAGTCAACTGGGAATCAAAAAGAATCCCCAGCGGCAAACCGCATTCGGCGGTCATTTCATAGGCGCCAAACCAGCTTTTCAGGTATCGCGACGGATCGTCCTGGGCATAAAAATCTCGAGCGGCTTGTGAAAGATGGATGGCCAGATGACGGTAGGACTGACCGCCCCGCCACGGTTCCCGGCGATCCGATTCACGAATCACCTCGGCAAGCACACGAACACAATTATCGGTAAGTTGATGAAGGCCCAGGAAAGCGGCGCCGCCATGAGCGATTTGGGCGTAGGTGTGCATTAGGATTTCTTCCAGCGGCGGTTCAAGGGCGGAATTCCAGGGAATGCTTACTTGGGACAAAGGTCGCCAGACATCGAAATCACCGGGTCTAAGCGACTCCCCCATCCGGGCATAGAGCAGGGGTGACAAACCCTCCATGGCTTCGTTGCCGTGAGAGGTGCCGGACCCGTCATCGTCAAGCGGCATATTGACTCGCCAATCATTGAAACGCCCCCCGTTGGGCATCGGACCGGCGGAACTGTGATTGTAAAAAACGCAGGCATCGGGCCGAACCTGACGGATATGATCGGTGATTTGTGATAGAACCTCTATTTTTCGTCTGTTGGTCCAAAGAACAAATGCCCGGAAAGCGGCATCGGGCCAATTCCATCGAGCGGGAATATCCAGGCCGGTATCGTGTTTAAATCCCGACCGGCATCCGGGACACACGCAACCCCACACACCAGGCTCGGACCCATACATACACCCAACCCCGGTCCCGTCGAACCAGAGGCCATCAAAACCCACCGAGGTGACAATCTCCTGACTGATAGCTATGACAAAATCCAAATAACCTGTGGATAGTAAGCAGCAGGTATCATCCCCAGGAGTCCTTCCTTCCGGCAGGAATTGCACTTGCCATTCCGGATGGGCATGCGCACCCGCCCAGACGTGCGTCATCGGAAACCAGGATAAAAAAACAATGCCTTCCTCGTGGGCCATTTGCACCAATCGCGGCAAATACTCCGGATCAGCATCTGGGTGGAGATCGAAATCCATCACCTGCGACCGATAAAGGGGTGATCCGTAATATTCCGGTCGACGGTTGGCTCCGACCGCGCTGGAAACCCAGGCACGGATGCCGGTTCGTCGAACAAATTGACGCATCTTTTCTACATCGTAAACGGTAGGCCGATTCTCAATATGTATCGGAATGTGCCGAATTCGCTCCCTGGCATCGATCCACGGTGAATTTATTTTTATTTGTCGGTCAGCCATTCTAATTCCTTAAGAATCTTCATTTGATTTCAAAAACAGCCAGGGATCGCCCACGAATTCCAACATCAACTTTCCACCCTTTCTCCGACTTTTCAATCCGTGAGCGATCTATATTCCGCTCCCGCCACAGATCCCTGACCATCGGAGGTTTTGAATGTAACCCATCTTTTACAGGCATTAACAAATAGCCCCGCCAGGGTTCGCGGTGATGATTCAAAAGCGTGATCATCACCCTTTCCCCCTGGTTTGACACGGTAAAATCTATTGCCGGACCGGAGACAAGGGCGGGCAATGCCTTTTTTATCAAATCGTCCAGGAACGCTATGAAATGGGGGGCTATGTTTCCGTCCAGATCGATGTAATGTGGAACGGCGGAAATGAAAACCGCGCCGCTTCCCATTGAAAATTTTAAAAGCAGATTATCACCAGTTGAGGTTTGCATGATCGGAATTGCGCTGCCGCCGGAAATGAGATGATACATCAACCGGTCCGTTCCCCATTTATCGTTGTTCGATCTCCAGACGGTATTATGAGGTATCCCAGGTTTTAACTGATCAAATTCTTTTAACCCGATTTGCTTGCAGGCTAATCCATTAAGATGTGAGACACTGGTAACTAAATTACCACCGTGACGAACGTATTCAAAAAGACGACTCCACGTTTTCTCCTCGGGTTGAATTCCACCGAGCAACATCAGGTTAGTGTATTTTTGAACTATCTCCGGATCGGCGTTATCCAGCAAAACCTCCAGATGGTTTCCCCACCGTGTGTCAGAAAGTCCCGGCAGGTAATCCTCGGGGTCCAGCCGACCCTCCCAGAAGGCCTCAAACATCTCTTTGGTGCTAAGTGACACGGTTTTTTCATCTTGCATGATGTCCTTATGAACACGAGGAAAAGCTGCCCTGAAAAAGCCGTCCAGCGAATCATCGCCCGCATTCCGTTCAACACAGTCCCCCCAAACTCGCGGTTTGAAAAGTTCTTTCCACATCACCCTGCCGTCGGGTGGAGCGGTAAAGGAGGCTGACGTACCCCAGCCGTGATGATAATCGAGCATGATTCCAAGTCCCCGTAACGGTTCACCCCGATCGACATGGCGAATCGCGGAAAACTCATTGAAATCAATCGCGTTATTTCCAATCTCAGACGGCACCAGCGTTCCCCCACCGTAAAACCAATTTTCCTGAGGACCAAATTCCTCATTCATCAAAGCCGCCGCCTGCTCCTCGCCGAAATCTTCAGGCCAGGTTTTAACCATCGGCCCTTTTTCCAGGAAGAACTGAGAATTCGCTATTTCAAAATGGACGGCATTGGCCCCGCCCATATACGACAACATCCACTGCCTTAGAAAATAATCGGCCGTATTGCCGCTGATCCATTCATTGAGTTTGTTATAAACCGTCAACCGGCCAGGCCAGTTCCAGAGGGAAATGTCGATCCCCCAAAGGCTGTTGTGCTGTCGGGCGGCCCCACGGGCAAAGGCCATTTCGACATTCAGAGGCAAACTCCGCCAGCAATTGGTCTCGAAGGTGATAAATGGCACGCCCCACTCAAACCAATAATGAACATCATGAACTTCCGCGCACGTCCAGATCATCGGCAGACGGCGAAGATTCTGGCGGCTCTTTTCAAGAGCGTGTTGATACCATCCGCTCCAGAAGGCAAAGCATTCTCCACGGCTTTCTTTCGAAAGCACACGATTTCTGAAATATTCAAAAATCTCTTTTCTCGTAGAAAACTTCTTTCCCACCGGCCAGGGAAAACAACTGTCGGCCTCACCACCATAGTTCAGCCATATTTTCCTGCACCCGAATTGTTCGTTGGACTTCTGAGCCGTTTCAATAAGATAGTCGTGATATTTTTCAACGCTCATCCCCAGATAATTATGCGTTCGCCCCTGGTCATTGTCCCAATGCGTAAAATAGGCCACCATGTTTTTTCTAACCCATTCGATTCCTTGGGTCAGGGGGACGTAGGTAAGGTCGCCTCCCATGTGGCCCGGAGCGTCCCTCGTCGCGGTAATCATGCCGTACTTTTTCATTTCGGAAAGGAAATCATATCCTAATTTACGACCGTACTGTTCCTGGTTATCACCGATAAATATAAAGAAGGATTGGTTAAAACAAACATCCTCCAGCGGAATTTCCCATTTCCGATTCCGAGCAAATAAAACATCGTAGTTTTGTTTTGTCTGGCTTTTATTTTCCATTTTTGTTTCTCACAAATAAATTGGTCAATATTGAATAACAACCGCCTCATGAACGTATATGCCCGGTATCCGCATTTCCAGATAATCACCCTGGCGCTTCCACGCAACATTTTTGCCCGATAAAGCACAGGTAACGGACTTTGGGTCACGTTCCGAACGGATGCTTATCCGGGTTTCCGCTGTGTGGCCGGGCTGGTCTACGTACCAGAAATTGGGTTCCGCGGAATTTGTGGAGGTTCTGTCAATCAAATGGATTATTTTCTGGTTATCTCGTTGCGCGACTACACACGAGATACCCGGGCAATTTTCAACTTTGGCCATCGGATTTGGAAATATCTGTCCGAGAATTTGATGAAACCAGTTTCGATGCATGGGGTGGCGTTCCTGGTGATAAATCCGAAAAACATTGCCGGCAATCGCCAATAAATGCCCTTGCCCTACTTTTCGAATTACCGCCGCACTTCCTGCCCTTCCGGTCGTTCGGTAAAAATTCAGGATTGATGTTTCCCGCGATCCAGATTGCGGATCAACTTCCATTTTCCACCACTCCGTGGGCACCGGAATTGTTCCCGATGAACTGTCCAGCCCCGCCGGTTCCTTAATCATTTCATCAAAGCAAACTCCAAAAAGTGATTGAAGGTGTCCGGCCTGTTCGCCTTTAACAAACGTCCCTCCGCTGGCCACTACCACTCCACCCCTGGTAGCGAACTGTTCGAGGGTGGTTACGATATCCAATGGTAGATAACCTTGATCGGGAATGAGGATGAGCCGAATACTTTCGGGAATCTCCTGCCGCAAATGATCTTCATGTACGATGTCAAATTGATAATGACCCTCGAGCAAGAGCGCATGCGCCCCTCGCACTTCGTCCGCCCACTTATTGACGGCCAGTAATCCGTCATACTGGAACCCATCCTGCCTTTGATAAGCAAAGGACCGGCTGTTTAATACATAGGCTTCGCTCTCGCAGATTGTTCCAGTCAGCAGAGATTTTCGTTCATAAAGAAACCGGCTGACTTCCCCAACCTGTTTCACTTCAATTTCCGGTACGGACGCATCCGGACTCGGCAGAACCCACATCCACACCTTTGCGCCATGAACCATTCCGGAAATGGATTCCTGAAAAAGTTGAACAACAGGTTTCGGCTGCATGGGGCGTTCACCCCACGCATAACCGTTGGTAAAGAGCATGATATCAAAAGGCGTATTCAGTTTTCGATAAGTCCTTGCACGGGAATCGCTCGTGCTCATGGCCTCCAGCGGATTAAGATCACCCGTTAGATAGTCAACCCCTTCGATCACCGGTTCGGGCATCACTTCGGAAAAAGCACTACTACTGGAATACATGCATTGCGGATCAAGGTGATGAATAAAATCGGCTGTCCGCTTGATATGCTTTCGAAACATCTTGCGTCCGAAATCCGCCCATTCGGCCACACCCGGATCCTTCGCCGAGCGAGGCGGATCCATATCAGATTCCTTTTTAAACACCTCCACGCATTTATCACACCAGCAATGGACAATGGACCCGATTTCTGCGTCCATCCAAAACCCATCCGGATGGTAACGTTCTATCATTTCAGCCAACATCGGGTAAAACAGTTTCGAGACATAATCCGTGTTAAAACACATCTCCACAAAATGGGCCCCGAAGTCCCAAATACTTCCATCGCTTCTCCGCTTGGCCCATTCCGGATGCGTTTGACCAGCCAAGTTGTCGATACCGGCGGAATAGTAAATAAAGAATCGAACGTTTTCCGCGCGAGCCGCCTGGCACCAAAGATCCAGAAGGTCTTTTTGCAAATGAGGATGAGGCGATCCCACCCGTGTCGGATAGGCGGCATAACCAGGGTGACCCTTGGAGTGAAATTGCACGATCCGGGGCTTAATTTCCCGGAGGATCGACCGCGCCTTTTCCAAGGTAATACCCGCCCCTGGGCTTGGCATCTCCAAACTCAAATGCAAATCAAGATGCAGCAAAAGTTGAGAATCGTTGTACCATTCGGTACTTGTAAGACAGTCTTTCATTTATATTTACCTAATTTTTCTCTGCAGGTTGAATGGTGACTAGAAATACCTTTTCTTCTTCCATATGGGGAAAGGCAAGCAGAATCTTACCATTTGCGGCAACTTGTTCCGTCTGTGAGATAAAACTTTTCCGAACATCCTCGGACAGCGAATAATCCGTATTCGGCAGACTGACAATTTCAATGGATTTTTTTCCATCCGGCATGTTCATTACCAACAAGGATACATTCACGGGGCTGGCGATGGGAGGAATCGCCGGGATCGGAGGACCCGGATCGGAAGAATACCGTTTGGCTACCGTAGTTCTGGCCAGAATGATTCGAATAGTATCCCTATTTTTTTTATCTGTACCCGCTAACCCCACCACAAAGGGGTTGTTTGATTTTACATCAAACCCTTTCGGACTGATTTTCCCGTAATACTCCCACGCCCAATAGGACACGCGAGGCACGCCTTCACTGGTGATCAGATTGTCGATCGGCTCATACCCCCAGATGCTTTTGGTGGCCAGATCGACACGGCTTTTGCCCATATAATAAAAATAACCCATCTGGGAACCCGCTCCAATGTTGGGCCATCCAAATTCGTTGAGGTGAATCTCCTTTACTCCGATGGAAGGGTATTTCTTGATCAGCCGGCGAACAAACTCCACTTGCTTTGGAATCTCATGGGGTTGACAGTCAATTACGTGCCATGCGATCGCATCGAGCCTGATTTTGTTCTCATTACATCGCTTGATGAAATCTTCCATCAATTCCGGCCAAAAGTGACAGGAACTTGGTGCCACGATCAGGGCATCCGGCTTTAACTCCCGCATTGTATCATAAAATATTTTGAAGGCATAAAACAACCTTTCCATCTTTACGTCCGGCTTGCCTTTGGTTTGAGGCTCCCAAACATACATACCTTCCGGTTCATTCCAGAATTCCCAATATTTAACACGGTAATTGTATTTTTTCTCGGCTTCGGATACCGCGTTATAACGGTCTTTGATATACCGGACATACGCCGCCGAGTTTTCCGCCGTCACCATCCGGGCGTTGTAATCCTTTCCTTCTTTTACCAGATAGGCGAATCCAATACTCGCTTCTATTCCCAGTTGTTTCATTTTGGGAAATCGTTCAATAGGCGGATCCCGCCAGTATCCAACAGACAATCGTCGGATCTGGTCATCCGTGGCCACATAATGCCCATGCAGAAAACCGGCCAGTGAAATCCAGGAATAAGTGTCCGCACAATTAATGGTAACCGCAACCTGCGTCTCCTCGGCATATGCTGGGCAAATGAGGATGCCGGAAAGGATCATCATGAAAACAAATTCAAGTGTGTGGAATCTCTGTAAGTTTGACATGACACGGAATCTCCTTGGAATGTATTATAAACGAACACAATGTGCAATTAGCCCTTTAATTGCTGATATTATTCCAATACACGTAAAGACAAGCGCTGCCCGCCCCGATTTCCTCGGTCCGCATAGAGCTGAGATGCATGTCCGCCCAGAGAATATTGGTGATGCCGCGGTGGCGTGACGGTAGGAAAACCGGCTCATACAATCGAGTCCAAGGCTCAGCAAAGTAAGATTCCGGTTGCAGATTGCCCGAATCCCCGACCAGAAACGTTTTTTCCGGCCTATTGATGCTTGTCAATCGCTTGACCGCCCCGTATGTCGGACGTCGATTTACTATTGGATCTCCTACATTTCCCCCAATAATATAACTATACCCATAAGAAACATAATTATGCCCGGCGGGGTTGGCGGGATCGGGGTCGGACGGACAGGTAAATTCTGTTCCCTTCATTCTTGGCGGTAATGACACGTTATCAGGCAAAAGCCAGGCACGATCACCCGTTCGTGCCGCAATGATAAAAAGATACCAGGGCGAAGCACCCCGGTACGGGTCCATCATAAATATTCCGGGAACCCAATCATTGTTCGCATCGGCATAAAAAGTAAACCCCAAACCAATCTGTCGAAGATTCGATTCGCAGACAACCATCTTGGCTCTCTCCCGGGCCTGTGCCAGAGCAGGCAGCAATATAGAGATCAAAACCGCGATAATCGCCACGACCACCAATAATTCAATTAATGTAAATCCTTTCCTCATTATAGTCATAGCAAATCTCCAACCTTTTGTATTGTTCCTTCGTAAAACCTGGGTGGATATCTCCGCTTTACGCTATTTTATACCAACAAGATAATCAAAACCTTTTAACGCGGCGGCCCACTTTTACATGAACCGCCACAATTCAATTATTTTCGATTTCAGTCGAAAATCAAAAATAGCTACTAATTACCCATCATATCCATATTGGCCAGAACTACAGATAGATCCGTTTCAATAACCTCGTTATCACCATTGAGATCGCCGCTAGTAAGATGCACCGTGCCGATAGTGCCTCCGCCGGTGCCAACAGTTATATCGTAAACCACTTTCTGCAGCCAAGAGCAGGCCTTAATGGCAATCTCATCGTAGGTATCTACCGGAACATTTATCGAAAAGCTTCCATCGGCATTGAGGAGTGTATTCTTTGAAAATACAGTATTTCCTCCCTTTCTAAGCTCGATCCGAACACCGATTAAGCTGTAGTCCGGATTGGCGGGATCACCATAATCGTCCGGGATTATTGTGCCCTGAAGATTTCCACCCAGAAACTCTGTTCCTATATAATTAAAATCAATCGGAGTTCCTGTATCACTATAATTTACACCTACCAGAAAGTGCATGGCTGGTTCATTAAAATACGAATAGGCACCGCTGGTGAAGACCGCCTGGCCATCCTTATAGACCGTGACTCCGGTGGCCGCGTCGTTGTGAATATGCCACAGCCCCGCCAGTTCTGTTACATAGTCATTGATTGCTTCCGAACCCAGCCACGTCTGCCAGTAGGCAAGATACCAGGTACCGCCGGTATCGATATCAATCGTGATCGGTTTGTTAGGATGAAAAATAGAATCAAAATAGAACCAAACATGTTTGCTTCCATCCGCGTTTGATATACCGATCTGCTGGTAATTGGTAACCCCGCCGGTAATATTGTCAGGCGATTCGATATTGAAGTACCAGTCGGTGGCCGGACCGGTTTGGTGCCCCAGCAGACTACCACTGTACTGCTCTATTAAACCATCCACACGAAGTCGATGGTTAACAATCGAAATGTTATCCCCGCTCCAGTTCCCCGAATCCAGCATCGCTTGAGTGTCCGCATAATCGAACGTGTCCACCCAGGCAAACGCCGGCATCGCGAACATCAAAATTCCCGCAATAACTAATAATTTTCTCATCGTATTTCTCCTTAAAAAAGTCACCTTTTTATTTGTCTTAGCCAGGAACACCCTGGTCGAAAATCGAAAATTTTTACTGATCACCCATCGTATTCATCTGTGACAGAACAATAGAAAGATCGGTTGAACTAACTTCGTTACTGCCATCGAGATCGCCGTTGGTTAGATGTACAGTACCGACCGTGCCTCCGAGAGCGCCACCAATAGTTACATTGTCAACCACTGTTTCCAGCCATGAGCAGGCCTTAATGGCAACATCGTATGTACCTGACGGAGCACTCACGGAAAAGCTTCCATTGTCATTAAGGAGTAATATTTGTGAAAATTTCGTTGTTTCTCCCTGTCGAAGGTCAATCCGAGCGCCAATATTGCTATAATCCGGATTTTGGGGGTCACCATAATCATCCAGAATTATTGTGCCCTGAAGGGGCTTGCCAACCCACTGGGTTCCTACATAGTTGAAATCAACGGGAGTTCCGCCGTAATGCGTGCCGAACTCAAAGTGCATGGCGCTGTCGTCAATGAAAGAATAGCCGGGCCGGCTGAAAACAACCTGGCCATTTTGTTCTACATAGGTACCGTTTGCATCGGAATGGAAATGCCACAAACCGGCAATTCCGGTCACATACGCGCTGGCGTCACCCGAACCATACCAGGTTTCCCAGTAGTTCAGTGCCCAGGTCCCGGTATTAAGCTGAACCCGAACCGGATAAGTGCCGCCCTGATCAAACAAGAAATAAATCTGTTTACTCTTGTCCACATTAAAGATACCAAAACCCTGGTAATTGCCTAAGCTGTTCGGAGCTTGGACATCAACGTACCAATCGGTTGAGGGGCCGGTTTGCAAACCAATTAAACTTCCAGCATTGATAACCCTCGCCATGTTGCCGTCGCCCTGCTGGGGATCGAGAACAAGGTCGTAGGTCCCGCTCCAATTTGCTGACATCGCCGTTACATTATCATAATTAAACGTGTCCACCCAAGCGAATGCCGGCATTGCGAATATCAAAATTCCCGCGATAACTAGTAATTTCCGCATCTTAAATCTCCTTTAAATATCGCTATTTATTTGTCTTCACCAGGAACATCCCGGCAAATCACAATTGTTCTCTTTTTCAAAGCTGTGGCCGTAAATTTCTCACCCTCAGACTTCCTTGGGGCCTGTTCTGTCGCTGACGTTAACGTCAGGACAGAACAAGCCAAACCAGGAAGCATAGTAGGTATCGAGAACTCTTATCCTCGATACCGCCTGGAAATGCATGTCACCAGACCCAGTCCTAATAAAATCAAAGAGGCCGGCTCAGGAACCGTTCCTACATAGTTGAAGTCAACAGGAGTTCCACCATATTGCGTACCGAATTCAAAGTGCATGGCGGAATCGTTGATGAAGGAATAGCCGCCTCCGCTCCAAACAGTCTGACCATCTTTTGTTACGGTGGTACCGGCTGCATCGGAATGGAAGTGCCACAAACCGGCAATACCAGTCACTACGTTGGAAGGATCGCCGGCGCCATACCAGGTTTCCCAGAAGTTCAGGGCCCAGGTCCCTGTATTCACCTGAATCCGAACTGGCTGAGGGGCACCCTGATCAAAAAAGAAAGAAATCTGTTTGGACTTGTCCGCATTAAAGATACCAAAACCCTGGTAGTTGCCCAGGCTGGCCGGAGCAGCTACATCAACGTACCAATCGGTAGAGGGAGCGGTCTGCAAACCGATTAAACTTCCCGCATTGCTAACCCGCGCCATGTTGCCGTCGCCCTGCTGGGGATCGAGAACAAGACTGTAGGTCCCGCTCCAATTCGCCGCCATCGCCGCTTCATTCGCATAATTAAAAGTGTCAAAAAATGATGCGAAGGAAGACGTGCACGATACCAATAACACCACAAGCATCAATTTCGTCTTCATACTAGTCTCCTTAAAAAAAATATTTAAAATCACCATTTCCTCTCCTCGCCTCATCCTTCTTGCATAACAAATATCGAGAGCCTCACACCATACCTGAACCTCCTTTCTTCGAGCCGCTTTACCGCTTTTTCTATTTTTCTCTTAATGGCGCGCAAGAATCACGAATAAACAGTTTCGGACGAATATTTACATGGGGACGGGCAACGGGTTTGTTTTCTACGGCGCGAATCAAAGTCGAAGCCGCCTCCCGGCAGATTTCCGGTGCTTCCATACTCACCGTCGTCAACCGGGGCAAAACTTCCTCACCCATCCAACTATTATCAAACCCCACCAGACTGATATCCTCTGGTATTCGCTTACCATACGCCTTGATCGCGCAAATCCCGCCGATCGCGTACCAGTCATTGATATAAAAAATGGCCGTCAGGTCCGGAACTTCCCGGAGTAATTTTTCCGTCGCGAAATATCCTCCCTGATAATTTTGCTGATGCTCATCAACTTTAACCAGATAGTGGGGATTTACTTCCAGACCCAAATCCGCCATGGTATCAATATACCCCTGATGCCGTGCCCGAGTTCCAGGCCATTCCAAGCTGCCGTAAACAAAACCTATTCGCTCATGTCCCAATGCGGCCAAATACTGCACCACATCCCGAGCTCCGCTGTAATCATCCAAACTGGAAGAGCAGAAATTCGGGTGAACGAATTTGTTATTAATTAAACATATTGGAATTCCCCAAGTGCTTGCCTGTTCCAATTCTTTTTGATCCATATGACCGATAATCACCATGCCGTCAACTTTTCTTGAGGCCACAACTTCGGGACACGACAAATAGCCTTTTTCTGTTTCTTCTTTCAGAAACTCCAGGCTGACACCATATCCCTCAAGGGTGATATAACGGACCAGGTTTGTAAACATGGTTTCCATGTATAGCTGATCCGGAATGGCAAAACGGGCACGAAGCAATCCGATATTAAAATGTTTGCCCCCACGCAAGGATCGACCTGAGGAATTTGGCCGGTATTTAAGTTCGGTGGCAATCTTCAAGATACGATCGGCAGTTACCTTATTTACATAAGGATGTTTGTTTAAAACCCTCGAGACAGTCGCGATACTCGCACCGGCTTTTTCGGCTACCGCGGAGATTGAAACATGCTCGATGTTTTTTAAGAGAAGTTGATTACTTTCTATTTCTTTTGCCATTTTCATCTTTACATTACATTTATAAAACGATATGATCTTTATATGAAAACGTTTACACGTTCAGTTTAGCAAAAATTAAATTTCATGTCAAGAGTATTTGTGAAAAAAAATATCTTTGTCAAAAAATGATTTAATTTTATGCTGCTGCGATAATTTATGAGTATAATGACTATAATTTATTTTTCTTCTTGTCTTACAACTATCTTTTAAGGGAGTGTGACATGATCAGACGTGAACTTGTAAAAGCGGCCATTCAACATGATAAAACAGAGTGCCCTCCATATTTCATGGAAGTTTGTCCGGAAGCCTGGGACAAAATAAAAATAGTTGTGGGAGAAATGACTCAAGAGGAATTTATCGACAACGATGTCATGGATGTCCCCATCCCCTGGTGGAATTGGCAGGATTTAGGTCCGGAATGGAGTGCGCTGGATCCTCCTGCCTCCTCTCGGCCAAAAGTCACAGGTCTTGGCAGTTACCAGGAACTTATTGATTTTATCAAGGTTTCAAAAAATAAGTGCGACAAATACCTGCTAGCCCGAATATACGGAAGTCATTTCGAAAAGGCATATTTTTCCCGCGGTATCGAAAACTTTTTGGCCGATATGGCCGGCGAACCAAAATTTGCCCATAAATTGCTGAATTTGATTATCGAAAAAAATATCGTTATGCTCGAAAATTTTTTGGCCATGCCTGAGATTGATGGGGTTTTGCTTGGAAGCGACTGGGGATCTCAGCGCGATTTACTGATGTCCTATGATACGTGGCAAAACATGATCCGCCCCGGTGAAGAAAAGGAATATGACTTGATCCATAGTTATGGAAAGGATGTTTGGGTCCACTCCTGCGGTAATGTCGAAAAAATCATACCTTCATTGATCCAGATGGGGGTCGAGGTGCTCAATCCGATTCAACCGGAGGCTATGGATATTTATAAGCTCAAGAAACTTTATGGAGACAAGCTTACTTTCTGGGGAGGAATCAGTACCCAGCGAACCTTGCCTTACGGCTCACCCGAAGACGTTAAAAAGGAAGCCCGAGACGTACGTGACGTCATGTCCCAACACGGTGGATATATCTTTTCCGCCGCCCAGAGTATCCAATCCGACGTTCCCATTGATAATTTCCTCGCTCTTCTGGAAATTGCTCGCGAAAAGTCATGATCATTACTATACGGCGCACAAATTAATTTTTTGTCATTTGTTCCTTGAAAATAGCGCATGTATTTTATATTATACTTTTGTTTAATACCGAGAAAAAATATGACTTTACCGCAAAAAGAAGACCTTGGTTTTAGGGTTCAAATGCTGCGAAAGCGTTGCGGCCTTTCCCTTCGCCAAGTGGCAACTTTGGCTGGGGTGACGGCGGGGATGATTTCCTGCGTGGAACGAAACAAGACCTCCCCCAGCCTGGGTATGCTTCGCAAGATACTGGAGGCACTGGGAAGCGATCTGGGAACCTTTTTCGGATCGGGCGAGGGAAAACAGGATGGTCCGGCCTTTCTTCGAGAGGGCATGCGGGTCGTTACTGATAAGGAAAGAAAATACACCATGATCTTTCCCCGACGAAAAGATATTGGAATACAAATGTTTGACGAACATTATTCCTTTAACTCCCATAAACCCCCCTTTGAAAAATTAAAATGCACCGTATCCGGTTACATACTTTGCGGAAGTTTGGTTTTGGAGGTCAAAGGCCAGCCGCCCAAAACTTTGCGTCCCGGGGATGCATTTTACATTCCTCCCGGTGTCGAACATCGCGGTTTTACCCATACGGACGAACCGGTCAGGCTGATCTCGGTATATTCACCCGCTGTTTATTAAGAGAAAAGACAATGATCGAAAAAATATTTATACTGCACCACACCCACGTCGATTTTGGATACACCGGTCCGCGCGAAAAGGTAAATCAGGACCTGGTAGCAATGGTCGATCAAGCCATCGACCTTATTGACCGATCCATGTACCGGCCTGAATCCGAACGGCTTCGCTGGATCCATGAAGTTTCCTGGCCGGTGCTGGAGTACCTCCGCCAAGGCGGCAGGCAAAAGGAAATATTATTTGATCAGTTGCGCCAAGGATACCAGGAACTGACGGGTTTTTACGTCAACCCCACCGATCTTTTCGACCGTGACAGTTTCGAGATTTCCACCGATTATGCCTGCACACTGGCCCTCGAAAATGATCTACCGTTAACAACGGCCATGTTCAGCGACTGCCCGGGAATTTCCTGGTGTATTCCCGACCTTCTGGCGGAAAGAGGGATTAAATACCTTTCGGCGGCTCCGGATTTCATCATGTCATATCCGTTGGAAGTGGAACGGCCATTTTACTGGGAAGGTCCTGCGGGAAATCGGGTTTTAACCTGGTTTACGGAATGGCGGAATTTCTGGTATGCCGAGGGACTGTTTGCTCTGAAACTTACCGAATCACCGGAAGAAGCGATAAAACGGTTGATGGATTACGTAACCCAGATTGAGAAGGAAGGTTATCGGTGGCGGGGTTTAGCCATCCACGTGGCTATGGACAATGCGCCCCCAGCCCCTTCATTGATGGATTTTGTATCGCGATTTAACGGTTCTCAATCGAGCGTACAGGCGCGACTGGCCATCAATAAAGATTTTTTTGAGTTCATGGAAAAGGAGCACGGATCGGAATTTCAGGTGCATCGCGCCGCATGGCCTGACTGGTGGGCGAATGGAAACGGTTCCGCGGCATACGAGGTAGCCTGCTCACGACAAACTAAAGCGTCCCTGCGGAAAAGCATGGCCGCCGTTCGACAATTTAACCTCAAATACAATCCTGAACTCTTCAGATCGGCCATGGAAGACATGCTGCTCTTTGACGAACACACGTGGGGACATTCCACATCGGCCATAACCCCCTGGGCTACTGCTGCGCGATTGCAGTGGGCTCAAAAACGGTCCTATGCCATGAAAGGATTCACTACAGCCAGGGATATGGAAAATCAGATCGCCACCCAAATCGGGGAAACCGGAAAAATCGTCCTAGCCAATCCCTTTGAAACAAAATGGGTGGGAGTCGTTGGACTTAAAGGCAACGATAAAGGTTACCCTCAGGCTCCACTGCTAAAAGATATCGAGACCCAGGAAAGGATTGTGGGACAACGGGTCGAACGACCGGATCTGGAAAAACAAACATGGGATTATTATTGCCTGAGTGTTCCTCGAACCGAGAAACGTCGGTTTGAGTTGGTCAAGGTCACGACCCTCCCGCCGATAAAGTGGGCAGGACTGGAAAATGACCAGTTTCAGATCGATTACGATTCCCAAACGGGCAAGATTACGGGCATCTGGGACCGGGTTCATCAGTTTCAACTTTGCGACAAAAGCGCCCAATGGAGCTTTGGCGAAGTGATTCACGAATGCGTGCCTCATGGAAGCCGGGAAGCCTTGTATGATATTAAGATTGGCAGCAATCATCCAGAAGCCAAACGTCTGCGTCCGCAATTCGAGCGGCGGGGGGGGGATCAATCCGAACAATCCAGTACATTGTTGGCCGGTGCAGTATTCAATTCTCTTTTAACCTCCGGTCAACTGCCGGGAGTAACCTTTGCTCGCGAGATTCGCCTGTATCATGCATTGCATCGGATCGACATTATTTTACGGATTAACAAGCAAGTGGATACAAATTATGAAAGTCTGTATCTCGCCTTTCCCTTTTCCGTCACGCCGCCCGAGGTTTGGCTTGAAAATGCTGGAACCGTGTATCGGGCCGGCGCGGATCAGCTTCCGGGTAGCGCCACCGATTGGCATAGTGTGGACCAGTACGCGGCCATCAGCGACCCAGGCAAAACCATCGTGCTCGTAGCCCATGATACGCCTCTGGTTCAGATCGGAGACCTTCATACAGGAAAATGGGCAAAACGGTTGGAAATCTCTTGTGGACACGTGTTTAGTTGGATCATGAACAACATTTGGTTTACGAATTTTCCCGCCTACCAGGAAGGCATGGTGGAACTGACCTGGAGTCTGACGGCACAAACGGGTCGGTTTGACCGAACCGCGGTGGAAAATTTTGCCGGGGCGACCCGCGTTGGGGTAATTGTCGCCGCGGCAGGACAAGGCGATAATTCAATTGTTTGGTAACTTTATGAACCTGGACAATGATAAATTTTGTTGTGGATTGTCTCGTATCGATATTACTCCAGCGATTGGTCTGGATTTGTCCGGAGGGGCCTTTGGTCCTTCCAAAGGAATTCTACATGCTCTTTCCGCCAAGGCCTTATACATTGAACGCCTGGACAGAAAATTACTCCTGATCTCGGCGGACTTGGTTGGTTTTGACACCGTATATGCCCAACAAATTCAACAAACCATTTCACAAAAATACAATATTCCCCTTACCTCCATTATGCTTACCGCCACGCATACCCACGCTGGACCGGCCACGGTCCATTTCCGCAACTGGGGAAAAGTCGATGACTCCTATTGCCGGGAATTGAAAAATAAACTGGAACAATTGGTCGGCAATGCGATTTCCTCTTCCACTCCTGCCAGAATCGGTTCTGGATACATCGATTGTCCTGGCGTTGCGACGAATCGGGTGATGGAAGATGGTCCCGTGGATAACCAACTCGGGGTTATCCGAATCGAAAACATGCAGGGACAAATTCTCGCTATCGTGCTGAACTACGCCTGCCATGCCGTTAATCTTCATTCCTATCACAATTTGATTTCAGCGGATTTTCCGTACTACATCGAACTGGAGATCCAACATCGGCTGGGACACGGCGTGTCCGTCTTTTACCTTGCCGAAGCGGGCGGAGACTTAAATCCCAAAAATTTTATCTTCTTAAAACCTTCCGAACAGGCAGCACAGGAAACGGGTCACAAATTGGCGAAAAGGGCCCTTGAGCTTCTTCCCTCGATCCCTATGGAGGAAAATCCTATTTTGGATTGGGATACGATCGAAGCCCATTTACCTCTCCAACCCCTGCCGGCAAAATTCGAACTGCTAGCTCTGATCGACCAATTCCGCAGTTTGGTGAAAAAAAAACCGGACAAGGCTACATCGAATTGGAAATACTGCTTAAATAAAACCCAACTCGAATGGGCTCAGGACGCTCTAAAAGAGGTCGAAGCCAACACTACAAAGACCGTGGAAACCATCACCCTTTCGGTCCTGAGGATCGGAAATTCGGTTATTCTCGGTATCCCAGGCGAACTTTTTACAGAATTCGGAATACGTATCAAATCGGCGGCGATTTTTTCCTTCACGGCTCTTGCCACCTTCGCCAACGGATACGCAGGTTATTTTCCTAACCGTCAGGCCTTTGAAATCAACCACTACGAAGCCATCGAATGTCCCAAATATTGTGGAATCTATCTTTTTCAACCTCATGTCGGCGAGGTGGTGTCTGAGGCGGCACTAACGCTTCTGCGGAGAATCAAATCCCGGAAGAATTAAATAAAAAAACGTAAAGGAACCCTGATGTGATCTTAAATCCTAAAAAAAGAAACGTTTTGAGACCCAAAGTGGGTGTCTTCGCTTTGGCTAGTCCCCTGGAAGTCGGAGCGGACCAGGCCCCAAAGGCGGCAAAAGTCTTGGCCGATCTATTACGTAAAACGGGATTCGATGTCGTACCTTTCATCCCAATCAACAACCCCGAACTTTCCCTCGCCGCAGGGATGACATTGGCTAAGGAACACGTCGACGCAGTTGTATTCGCCATAACAAGCTGGTTTGAAGATTACCTCGTTCTTGATCTTTTGGAGGACTACCGAGTCCCGGTCCTGCTCTGGTCGGTACCGGGCATGGAAACGGGAGCATTGTGCGGTAGCCAGCAACTGACGGCGTATCTGAAACAATTGGACTTTCCTTACCATGGCGTTTACGGTCCGTTGGAGAAAGGCCCACATCTAATTAAGGCTTGCCATTACCTTCGGGCGTGCGCGATGAAAAACAAATTGCGCCGTAGTCGGATCGGCTTGATCGGTCACCACGCAATGGGGATGACGGAAGTGTCAGCCAATGAAATCGAATTAAAAAAATCCATCGGCACGCGGATCGTAACATTGGATCTGCCGCAAATGCTGAACCGGTTTCAGACAATGTCCCGTAAACAGGCTCAGTCGCTCTGGAAACAAGTTGTTCGCAAAAGTGTAGCCTGTAAAGTTACCGAGGAAACCGGCATCGATTCAATGAAGGTTTACCTGGCTTTAAAAGAAGTGGCAAACCAGCAACGGCTTGATGCTCTGGCTGTCGGATGTTATCCTCATCTCATGGGACGTATTTGTCTCGCCGCATCGCTTTTGGCGGATGAGGGCATTCCCATAGGCTGCGAGGGCGACGTCAATGGCGTTGTCGGCCAGATGATTTTAACTTTGCTGACAGGCGAACCGACCCACAACACCGACTGGCTCGAACCGCTATCGGATGACACCGTCATTTTCACCCACTGTGGATCAGGTTCTTTTTGTCTGGCCGAGCAAAAAAAGGATATCACCCTTGCCCCTGTACGCCTCATGAATCAGGGGGTCTGTGCCCTGTTTCCTGCCAAGCCCGGCCCCGTCACATTGCTGAACCTGCTTCCATCCGGTGATCATTACCAGTGTGCCATGCTGGAAGGAGAGGCAATCTCGACCAAGATGGTCTTTCCCGGCAATCCCCTGCGTGTGCGTTTTTCACAACCGACGGAAAAAATAATAGACTGGATACACATGGAAGGGATCGGGCATCATTGGATGGCGGGTTATGGCCACGTGGGCCTCGAAATCCGCCAATGGACACTTTTGGTTAACAGAGGACTGCGTCTGATTTTACCGCCGACCTGATGCAAAAGGTAGTTTGAATATGCCGATACAGGGCATTGCATGAAAATTATCCGTTACCGTTCAGGCCCCTTGCGGTCATTACGAGCAAAGCGGAGCAATGACAATCGGGATAGCGGCCTGAACGATTACCATTTTTGTTCTTTAAAATATGTTGTTTTAGGAAATTTTGCCCTATTGTCCTGGAAATCTTTCAAGTCCATCTATAGTAATATAAAGACAATGCAAAATTTTTGAGTATGGAGCAGTAAATGACAAATCGTGAGCGACTGATGGCTACTTTGAACGGAAAGTCCGTGGACCGACCAGCAGTCAATTTCTATGAAATTGGCGGGATAAAAGTAACTCCTTCGGACCCGAGTGAATTTAACATCTATAACCATCCTTCCTGGCAGCCATTGTTGCAACTGGCAGAGCAGGAGACAGATTTGATACGCACTCGTAATCCTTGGCTCACGGGGAAACAAAACGATGCTCGTCATCAGTTCATGAAGGTTGAACAATTTGTTCAGAATGGAAATCAATTTATTCGCACGATAATCAACATTGGAGGCAGAACTCTGATGTCGCTGACCCGACGGGACCCGGAGGTTGATACCGTCTGGACCATTGAGCATCTGCTCAAGGATATCGAGGATCTTAAGGCCTATATAAGGCTTCCAGATGACCTTTTTGAATATGAGCCCGATATCTCAGAACTTATTCAGGCGGACTTGGAGGTTGGCGATCGGGGAATCGTCATGGTGGATACTTCCGATCCCCTGTGCATGGGAGCTTCGCTTTTTTCCATGGAAGACTACACTGTTATCGCCCTGACCGAACAAAGTCTGTTTCATGCGCTACTGGAAAAACTTTCGCGAAGTCTCTACCTAACTACGGAAAAAGTCGCCAAAAGGTTTCCCGGACATCTTTGGCGTATTTTCGGTCCGGAATATGCCAGTGAACCGTATCTTCCACCGTACCTCTTTAAAGAATATGTTGTTCGGTACGTTGAGCCAATGGTCCAAACCATTCAGAAATACGGCGGATTTGCAAGAATACATTGTCATGGGCGAATCCAAAATATACTTCCGTACATTATTCAAATGGGAGCTTGCGGTATCGACCCTATCGAACCACCTCCGCAAGGTGATATGGAATTATCCAAGGCACGGCTGGAGTACGGCAAAGATTTAGTTCTTTTCGGGAATCTTGAAATTAATGATATTGAGTACATGAAAACCAACGATTTTAAAAAGGTTGTATTGAAATCCTTGACGGATGGAACAAGGGGAGAAGGACGCGGATTTGTACTCATGCCATCAGCTTCCCCTTATGGTCGAATTATTACCGGGCAAACAATGGCTAATTATTCAGCGATCGTAGAGCTAACCAAATCATTTGTCGTTTAATATTTTCTGACGATGATAATTAAGGAGGAATTATGTCTTTTGAAGATGGATGGGCGGCAATTAACTTGCAGATGCCCAAGCGAGTACCTCGGACTGAATATTCGGCGGAAATGCACTTTGACTTGATTAAGGCGGTAACGGGAATCTCGGTTGAGCCGGACAGCCCGGAGGCCGACCGCATCCAGGCCGGCCGGGCCCTCCGCCGGGCATGGAACTACGATGTTTTCTGGAACGTGCTGATCTTCGCGGTCGAGTTTGGCTCCCTGCGGACCGACATGGGCCATGCCGAATACGCAGCGGCCGGGACCGACCGGCGGGACACGGTCTCCTGCCCGTTCCAAGACCCCGAGGATGTCCTGCGCTTCGACCCCTGGCAGGCCTACGGCCGCAAGGACAAGGCCGAGATGATCCGGCGTTTCGAGGGCCATTACCAGGCCAACTGCACGGCCGAACCGACGGGCGTGAACATGACTGGCATCTACGTCACGTGCATCTCCGGCCTGATCGACATCTTTGGCTGGGACATGCTCCTGGAGGCGGCAGGCCTGGATCCGGTCCGATTCGGCGACCTGACCAATCGCTACTGCACGTGGATCGGGCAATACTTCCAGGCCCTGGCCGAATCGAACGTGCCGGTGGTGATGATCCACGACGACATCGTGTGGACCAGCGGGGCGATATTCAAGCCCGACTGGTACCGCACGTACGTCTTTCCCAACTTCAAGAAGATGTTTGCCCCCATTCTCGACCGCGGCAAGCGACTGCTGTTCACCAGCGACGGGACGTACACCGAGTTCTTTGACGACTTGGCCGCCTGCGGGGTCCACGGCTTTTGCCTGGAGCCCACCAACGACATGACAATTCTGGCGGAAAAGTACGGCAAGACGCACGTGATCGTCGGCAACGCCGACACCCGCATTTTGCTGTCCGGTCCGAAATCCAAGATCCGCGCCGAGGTCGAGCGGTGCATGCAGATCGGAAAAAAGTGTCCCGGATACTTTATGAACGTCGGCAACCACATCCCGCCCAATACGCCGGTGGAAAATGCTCTCTACTACAATCAGGTCTATGAAGAACTGAGCAAGCGGTGAGCCACCGAACTTGGTTCTGTAATCAACACTCGTATTGCCGGTGCCTTATAACCGTAACGTCTTGAGCATGGTCTGCACCGGATCTTTCATGGGTTGTGTATTCTGGGTTAAAAGAGGGTTTGTAAAGGGGGAGAACGCCTTGGCCGTCCTTCGCATCGCCGATCGGTGCGGAGGGGCCAAGAACGATGATGGCGGGCTTGCCATTGATTTTGAGGTTAACCAAGGCATGATATTCCCCCAAGCACCACCGATGCTCTTGGGATGCGTCTCTCCGTATCTTCACTTTTACTCCGCCCCGCCCCCGGCGCAGTATTCCTCCGCCTTTTGCATGAAATCTTCATGCTTCTATGCCGGTTTGCGATTGGTAACTTGGCTACGAATCGACCTGAGCATTTGCACCACTTCGGCTGTTTTTTCTTGGAGCTGTTTTTTTCAGTGGCGTCTGGACATCGCGGTGCCGCGACTCTGCTCGTTTGCGTGCCGTGACGTCTTCGATCATAGCCATGATCCTTATGGTTCGCCCGGCATAATCGCGCAGGGCGAACCCATGAACACCCACCCAGATTACATGTCCGTCTTTGCGAACGCAGCGTTTTTCAATCGAAAACGAGTCGGTCTTGCCGCGGATTACCCGCGCAACCTCTTTCATGTCTCTGTTACGATCCTGAGGATGAGTAAGCTCCCCCTCCCCCACGTACGGACCCGGAATGGGTGGATCGGCCGTGCCGATATAGACGGTGCTATAAGGTTCGGAAAACATATAGTCTTTATCCCTCCCCAGGATTAAATCGTAGGCATAAAATCGTTTTTGGAAGGATTGGATGATCGACTTTTGCCCGGCTGAGTTGTAAAAGGGTTGAATCTGATAATCCGGAAAAGATTGAGGGGTTGAAGTGGTATTCAGGCCGGAAAAGTTAATCAATACCGCCTGCCGGTAGGCGATAAAGCCGGAAGAAGGATTTCGAGCGATTCGGATAATCGGCTCACCATTTTCGGGTTCGGGTTTCAGGTAAAGCAAAAGAAATGCGTCACCGCTCTCGTACCGAACAGGAATGATGCCGCGATAATCGGAAGGCATGAACGTGTAGTTCTCGTCGTAAAGCAGCGTGTCGACCAACTCATCCCCCAAAGTGGTGAGGGTTATCTCCTCCCCGGTATGGATTGGCCCCAATTCATACATTCGGTATTTACCGAACTTTTGGCAGTTGTCTACCTGGCTGCAAAAGTGCTCTTCCAAAAAAGCATCCACCAGGGGTTGGGAACCATAAGTGATAACCGTCTGGGTTTTATTCCAAACTATAGGCTCGGCCAGGAAAAACAAGCCATCAAGCAAAACAGGCTGAACCGATTGAAAGGGGTGTAGTTTCCATTTTACGTTGAAAATTTGAAAAACAGACCCCTTCTCTTTAGGATGTAACTTTCTGAAACAATGGAGGTTACAGGCCCAAAGGAAAGGAGTCCGAAATGATTGTACCACG
>JBAZZQ010000002.1:0-118138 GCA_041658725.1 Phycisphaerae bacterium
TCGGACTCCTTTCCTTTGGGCCTGTAACCTCCATTGTTTCAGAAAGTTACATCCTAAAGA
Source organism: Phycisphaerae bacterium (assembly GCA_041658725.1). Taxonomy (GTDB): domain Bacteria; phylum Planctomycetota; class Phycisphaerae; order JAAYCJ01; family JAAYCJ01; genus JBAZZQ01. Next base: position 61 of record JBAZZQ010000002.1, read on the forward strand.
GAAGGGGTCTGTTTTTCAAATTTTCAACGTAAAATGGAAACTACACCCTTATCTATTCACCAAGTCGTTTTTTATTTTCTGGTAATTAAAGATAGCGGAGTCAAGCCATTCAGAGGTGTCCTTCAGGCGTTCCAGATTGGGACCATAATAAAGTTCTATTCTGACGTTGCGATTTCTGGGGGTTATACTATTTGGCGAGGGTTCATTTTTAACCCGTTGCCGGGGACCGTTTTTTTTGTTCCTGTGAGGATTATCGGAAGGATTTTTTAAACTGAAGGTGTACACAAAAGGGTCTTCCCGCCATGCTTCCGCGGCGAGGCCTTCGGTTTTTATGAATTTGGATATGGCGGGAGAAGATTCGATCAATGAGGTAAGTTTGGCAATGGCGATTTTCCCTCGATGGGCATTTTGGATAAGATCATCGAGAGTTGCCTGGATGTTTTGCAAAACATTTGTCCTGCGGGCACGGTCGAGGGAATTCCAGAAGTCGCGCGGGGCGATGGACTTTCGCAGATTGTCGGATAGGTTGCTTAAAAGGATATCTGCCTGTTTGATTTTTTCGCCGAGCTTGGATTTTAAAACGATCGGTGAAGTGAGTTCTGCAGTTAGTTCCAAGCCGTTTTTTCTTATCGCTTCTCTCGGAGTTTTTGCGGTGTTGAGCACATTTGCTTCGGAAAAGATTTGTTGGGAACTAACCGGAGCGTCTGTCCAATAGGCTAATCTGGCAGGGTCGATGGCGGAAGATGGTAACGTGGAGGAACGGACCTTGCACTCGGCGGCGGAGAGTTTTGGCGGTTTTTCCGATATAACCGCGTTGGGAAATTTTAGGACTTCGTCAAAAGAGGATAAAATTCCGGCCAGCTCACCATAGACGCCTTTGAACCTTCCGCCGCCCACCAGAGCGACTTTTGGGCCGGTGAACTTTTGTAGTTCTGCATTCATCTGGTCCACTAAAGCAGGATCACCGTTTAAAGAATCGATCCATAACAACAGGCCGCACCTGGCTGGATATTTTTTTAGGTTGGTTCGTAGGATTTTGATCTGGTCCTGATCTTCAAGCGGGTCGCCCAGTTGGATAAGAATCATTTTTCCCCGGAACGCTTTTTGGGTGGATTGGGTGGTGGGAAACAAAGGAGACATTTTTTTGAAGGACCAGGTTAAAAGGTCGTGTTTTTCAAAGGTGGGGCCGGTGGCGGCGGTAAAACCGATCCAGGCTTTGCCGTGGTCGAGCGTAAGTATTGTCGAGAGGTTTAGCGGAACGGTCAGGGCGGGGTCTTTGAGACCGTCGAAGTAGATTTTCATCGTGCCGGGGCGATATTCGATTTTTACCTGGTGGATTTTGCCGTCCGACATATCGGGGATGCCGGTCGTTAGACCCAGAGAGCAGCCGTGGTCCGTGCTGTTGGGATTTTCACCCCGGGTCTGGACGCTGATGTGATTGTCGTTGGAATCGCCGTCCTTTTTGTTGCAGAGGGTGTCGAATTCGACGGCCAGGCTGTTGGGCAGGTTGTAATATCCCTTAAAATTTCCCGTCAGACCGGTGATCCGATTATTTTGAATGACAAACGCAAAACCCACGCCGCCGGGCGGAGTCCGTTTGCTGGCCGAACCGCGATCAGCGATTTGAAACTGAAAGGTCGTCTCAAATCCATCGGCGACCGATTGTTTTTCGATGCGCCAAGCCGACCCAAACTGATCCTTGGCCGAAGGAGTAAGCCGAAGCTTGAAACCCGATATGGATGCATTCTGAAACAAGCTAAGATTATCTACCGTGCGAAAATCCGAGTAGTTGAAATCGGCGTAGACAGGACTCATGGCAATAACTATGAAAAAAAGGGTAAGAACTAATTTCATGTCGCTAATTCCCTTAAAAGTGCAATCAGTGTTCCTTCTATATAACTCAAATTGACCAAGGTTTTTTCTGTCACTCCCGCGAAAGCGGGAGTCCAGGGGCTTTTCGCAAGACTGGATTCCCGCTTGCGCGAGAATGACAAAAAAAGCGTAATACCATTAAACGTAAAAGGTTACATTATTCCAATTACGAAACCGGTCAATTTGACTATTTATTCAAGTCAATTCGGTATCGTCGGCAAAATCTCGCACCTCGGGCATACATTTCATGATCCTTCGGAATGCGTATAGTCTCGATATGCGTTGCTCCGGCGATTTCACAGGTTCGCTGAGATGGGACGTTTTTTGGATCGACAGTTAGCCAGACCGAGCCCAAGCCATGATCGCGGGCGAGGGGAAAAATCAGTTGACAGCTTCGGGCTGCGTATCTGTGCCCGCGAAATCTCTTCTTCACTTCATATCCGATGTGACCTGGATAGCGGAGCTTGACAGCAGAACCAATGCGCAAGCGAATGGTTCCAATCGCAGCGGATTTGCCGAGCCGTCGCATTTCAAACTCATACCCTGGAACATATCCTTTGACCGGATCGGCTGGTGTTTTCTTGATCAGAACCAATTCCAAATCGCCGTCAATAAGCTTGCCGGGGTTCACGAATGTAAACAACTCTTTCATCTTTAATATTTAATATTAACTTTGTATTTTGATATTTGCAATTTGCATTTTGCAATAAAAAAAGGGAGCAAAGGCGCCGGGAACGGATAGAGACAGCTGCCCGAAATCAGAGACGCATGCAATGCGTCTCTACGGTGGATCGGAAACGGGCGACCACACCGGGTCGCCCCTACAAAAAATATGACATCGAAGACCTTACCTGTCGCTCGGCGAGGGAAGAACACTCCCTTACGGTCGTGCCTCTTGAAGAAGGGAACCCCTATTATTTGGTTTGCGGTTGATGGTATAATTTTGTTATGGATGAATTTGAATTAATATCCGATTTTAAGCCTGAGGGCGATCAACCGCAGGCGATTGATAAACTGGCTGCGGGGCTGGTGGAGGGAAAGCGATTCCAGACGCTGCTGGGCGTTACGGGGTCTGGGAAGACTTTTACTATGGCTAATGTTATTGCCAGGGTCAATCGGCCTACGCTGGTGATTTCTCATAATAAGACCCTCGCCGCGCAGCTTTATGAGGAGTTTCGGCAATTTTTTCCCAACGACGCGGTGGAGTATTTTGTCAGCTATTATGATTACTATCAGCCGGAGGCGTATATTCCGCAGCGAGATATTTATATCGAAAAAGACGCTTCGCGGAATGATGATTTGGATAGATTGCGGATGGCGGCAACCAGTTCGCTTTTGAGTCGGCGGGATGTGGTCATTGTGGCTAGCGTGTCGTGCATTTTCGGTTTGGGCGATCCGGAAGATTATAAGTCGATGGTTTTAAACGTTTCGCGGGGCGAGGGGTTGGCGCGGAACGATTTACTGGCCCAGTTGATTGAGATGCAGTATGAGCGGTCGGAGACGGATTTGCTTCGCGGGAAATTCCGCGTTCGCGGGGATACGGTGGAGATTTGTCCTGCTTATGCCGTGTATGCGTATCGAGTGGAATTTTTCGGCGATCAGATTGATATGATCGATTTGATCGATCCGGTGACGGGCGAGACGCGAAAGCGCCAGCCTAGCCTCGTGCTGTATCCGGCCAAGCATTACGTGCTTCCCGAAGACCATATCGCGCGTGCGACCAAGGGGATCGAGGACGAGTTGAACGAACGGCTGGAGGAATTAAAATCGCAGGGAAAGTTGCTCGAGGCGCAGCGGTTGTCGGCTCGGACACGATATGACCTGGAAATGATTATGGAGGTGGGGTATTGTTCGGGGATCGAAAATTACTCGCGGCATCTGTCAGGCCGGGCGGCGGGGAGTCGGCCCTATACGTTGATCGATTATTTTCCGAAAGATTTTTTGCTGATTATCGACGAATCGCATGTAACGCTACCGCAAATTCGCGCCATGTGGGCGGGCGACCGGCATCGGAAGGAAGTGCTTGTGGAGCATGGTTTTCGCCTGCCCAGCGCATTGGATAATCGTCCGCTGCGATACGATGAATTCGAGCAGCTCTGGAGCCAGGTGGTTTTCGTTTCCGCCACACCCAGCCCATACGAGTTGGAAAAATGCCAGGGCGAAGTGGTCGAGCAGATCATCAGGCCGACGGGATTGCTTGATCCGAAGATTCGCGTCGCACCGGCTCAGGGGCAAGTTCCGCACCTGTTGGAGGAAATCAAAAAACGGGTGGCGGTGCACGAGCGCGTGCTGGTAACCACGCTGACGAAAAAGCTGGCGGAGGACTTGTCCGAGTATTTTAAAGAGGCGGGTATTTCCTGCGAGTATTTGCATTCTGAAGTTGAAACGCTGGAGCGGGTCGAGGTGCTCAAGGATTTGCGGCTTGGCAAATATGACGTGATCGTCGGGGTGAATTTGCTGCGAGAAGGGTTGGATTTACCGGAGGTTTCGCTGGTGGCGATCCTCGACGCCGACAAGCAGGGATTCTTGCGGTCTGAGACTTCGCTGATTCAGATGATCGGCCGAACGGCACGGAATATCAACGCGGAAGTAATTTTGTTCGCCGATAAAATCACCCCGGCCATGCAAAACGCGATGGCGGAAACGAATCGCCGACGCACGACCCAGGAACGCTATAATCAGGACAATTATATTACACCCAAGACGATTATAAAAGAAATCCGAGCCGGTCTGGAGACGGAAATTACGGCCCGCAGAGCCGAACGCGATGCCCTGCATATTCCGGAAGACCAATTTGAGCAGGTGGAACTGATTCAGATGCTGGAAAAAGAGATGCTGGAGGCGGCGGAGGCGATGGAATTCGAGCGGGCGGCGATTATTCGGGACAAATTACTAACCGTTCGCGGGCAGACGATGAAGGATATTTCTTTGGCGGTTCCGGCGTCTCAGCGGAAAACCCCGGCCAAACGCAAACCCAGCCGAATGATGAAAAAGAAATAGATATACCTGCTTCTGGAAACAGTTACCCGCTCCCTGACGGTCGCGGCTCGTATATCTATGGTTGGAAAAAATCGCGGGAACAAACTGCTTGGCTTTTGGATATGATTTGTATATGCTTTAAAACGTTTTTGGAGTATGGAAATTGGCCCCGATTGCGACCGACAAGAATAGTTTGATCGAGCTGATGCAACGGTATTTGCTGCCGCTGGGTTGCACGTTTACCGCGGTGGAGTTGTATCGCGCGGCGGAACCGCTGATTAAGCTGGCGGTGAAGGAAGACGCTCCGCGTCTGGACCTGGTCGATGCGAGGTTGATCGTTGATCCGGAGTTGCAGGGTGAGGCGCGAATTTTGGCCAATTCGGAGGGGATATTCGCCGGGGGCTGGCTGGTGGCTCAAATCGCCGGCCATTACGATCCGACGATGGTTGTTGACGTGGTGGTTCGCGACGGTACACGGGTCAAAGCGGGGCAGGTGCTTGTGAAGATCAGCGGTTCTGTTGCCAACATCGTTACGGCGGAACGCATTTTCCTTAATTTCGTTTCTCGCATCAGCGGGATTGCCACGATGACCGGTAAATGTGTAACCGCGGTGGCTGACTCTCACGCCGTGATCACCGATACGCGAAAAACGCTTCCGGGGTATCGCGTGCTGGATAAGTACGGGGTGCAATGCGGAGGAGGGAAAAATCACCGGATGCACCTGTGCGATGGGGTGATGATCAAGGATAATCATATTTCCGCCATGAATAACATGACGATTGGCCAGATGGTTCAGCAGGTCAGGACAGCTTTAAAACGGCGAAAACGAAATATTCCGATCTGGGTGGAAATCGACCGTCTCGATCAACTACCGGACGCTTTGGAGGGTGGGCCGAATGTGATCTTGTTGGACAATATGAGTTTGCAGCAGCTTCGAACGGCCGTCCAAACCCGAAATGACTGGTTTGCCCAGTCGGACTATAAATCGAATCGTACGGTTCCGCTTTTAGAGGCCAGCGGCGGAGTGGATTTGTCGAATATTGGGGATGTCGGACGTACAGGCGTCGAACGCATTGCGGTCGGAGCCCTGACGCATTCGGCCCCGGCACTGGACCTTAGTCTGGAATTGGTTGGGGCGTGAAAATTAAGGTAGACCGTCGAGACGGTTCAAGGAAAGCCCGAAATTGGCCGCCACCGGGTCTCGGAGATGGCGCTATGCCAGTCTTCGTTGGAATTCCTCTTCTTCGCCCGGTTTCATTCGATAGCAATGTTCCGGGGTGGGATATTTTCCCGTGTCGAGATCGCTGATATAGGTTTTGATGGCGTCTATAATCGGTGGGGCTAGTTCGGCGTATTTATGAACGAATTTCGCCGTTGGGCGAGGATACAGACCGAGGATATCGTAAATGATCTGTACTTGCCCGTGGCATGCGGGTCCGCTTCCGATGCCGATCACCGGGACACTTGTTCGTTTTGCAATGGTCTCGGATACATTTGGAGGAACACATTCCAAAATCAGCATGCAAATTCCAGCCTGTTCCAGAATCTTGGCTTGGTCTACGATATCCATAGCCGATTCGGCTTCTCGGCCTTGTGCTTTAAATCCGCCGGCAAGGGCTGCGGATTGCGGGAGTAATCCCAAATGCCCGACCACGGGTATCGAAGCACTGACCAGGGCTTGGACCGTTTCGAGCACACTGCGTCCGCCTTCCAGTTTTACCGCGTCCGCGTTACCCTCACGAATAAATCTACCGGCGTTGTGTATTGCCGTTTCGACGTTCTGATAACTCATATAGGGCATATCGCCGATCAGGAAGACATCTGGCGCTCCCCTGCGGACGGCTTGGGTGTGGCGAATCATCATTTCCATATCCGCCTGCAGGGTATCCGGGTAGCCATATACGTTCATCGCCACCGAATCGCCGACGATAATCGCATCGACCCCGGCTTGTTCGGCTAAAACCGCCAAAGGATAATCGTACAAGGCCAACATTGAGATCCGATGACCCGTGCGAATTTTTTCGTGAATTATCGTGATTGTAATCTTTTCTTTCATTTGTTTTTTTCTGTTGGGATGACCGTAACTGGGGCGATTTTTTCCAGGTCAGATTTAATTTGGTCCGCCTGTCCGACAACGACCACGATCAGTTTATCCGAGTCGATTGTGTTTTGCACCAGACGCTCACAATCCGCGGATTTGGTTTTCGCTATTCCCGCAAGCAATTTTTCGAGATAATCCCGGGCCAGTCCCTGCGATTCAATCAGCCACAAATCGCCGGCGATCTGCTGGGGGGTCTCACGCTCGCCGATAAAACTGCCGAGAAAATGCGACCGGCTGGTTTCAAGCTCCTCTTTGGTCGGCCCTTGGGTTTTTAATCGTTTGATTTCATCGAGGACGGCCTGAACGGCTCGACCCGTCGATTCCGCTTTGCTGAACGTTCCGACTTTAAAGTCGCCGGCAAACCGCTGGGCGACGTAGCTGCCCCAAACGCCATAGGTCAATCCCTTCGCAACGCGAATGCTCTTGTTCAGCCGGCTGTTAAAGTCCCATCCGAAATAGCTGCTGACGATCCGGCTGACAAAATATCCTTCGTTCTGTCGGGTGATTCCGAGTTGCCCGACGCGAATCTGACTCTGTACGCTTCCCGGGCGATCCACCAGGTAGATATGTGTTTTGTCGGCTTTGGGGATTTTCGGTAATTCCTTCGCGGGTTGCGGTCCTTTGCTCTGCCAGGTTCCCAGAGTGTCTTTTGCCAGGGTCATCGCTTCTTTTTCGCTGATATCTCCGGCGATAATGAGGACGGCCATATCTGGTCGTGCAAATTTGTTCCACCATTCCTTCAAATCCGAAATGGTCAGGGCGTCCACGTCCCGGACCTCTCCGGTGGCAGTGCGGGAATACGGATGCGTTCCATACAATCGCCGCCGAAATTCACGGTCGGCCAGATAGTCGGGTTCGGCGGATGAAACGGCGAGCGATGTCAGAACCTGCTTGCGTAATTTTTTGAATTCCATTTCCGGAAAACTCGGGGACAGGACCACTTCGCCTAAAAGTTTTCCAGCCCGGCCGACGTGTTCCGTTAAACAGCCGACGTTGATCGTGCCGGTATCCATTCCGCCGCTGCCGGAAAGGCTGATGGCGTAGGTTTCGAGTTCTTCCGCCAGGGCGCCTTCGGTATGTTTGGCGGTTCCTTTGGTCAGCATTTTCATCGTCATCGCGGCGGTTCCTGGTTTATTTTCCGTCCAGCCGCCGGCGAGCAGTCCCAACTGCATACTGACAAACGGGACTTCATGATTTGATACGACAATTACTTTCAGGCCATTCGGTAACGTTTTGCGTGTGAACTGCGGAGTGATTTTTGCTTCGGAAATCTTGGCCAGAGGTGGTTTGTCTGGGAAATTCTTGCTTCGCTCGATACCTGGCCGACCCGGTTTGGGGGGAACTTTCTCCGATTTGGCGGTTATCGGGGCCGCTTCTTCTTTGTTGGTCGAGCCGAGGACAGTGCCGAGCATATTTCGTTCGACCGTTACTTCCAGGGACCGCTCGGGAGCTAAATATTTTTTGGCCACCCGCAAAAGATCGTCGGTGGTGACTTTGCGGATATCTTCCAGGTCATGGTTTACCCTCGAAATGTCACCACAATCGACGGCTGCGGTGCCCAGGACGCTCGCTTTACTTTCGATCTCCAATCGTTGGGTTACCAACTGGTAGAGGAGTTTATTTTTTGCTTTTGTTAACTCGCGCTCGCTGACGGGCTGGGTTTGCAGGCGTGCGATGTTTTTTTCCATGACTTCAAGAACTTTGGCGCTGTCTGCTCCGACGGGAGACAGGACCGCTCCCGCCCCGAACAAACCGTCCTGCTCCAGGGACCAGGAGACGGTTTGGGCGGCCATTGCCAGTTGTTTTTCGGCCACCAGTTCACGGTATAACCTGCTGGAGTTTCCACCGCCGAGGATTTCGGCTAAAAGGTCGAGAACCACGGCATCTTTATCGCTGATCGGAACCGTTCGATAGACGACTCCGACACCTGGGGCGGGGGCGTTGGATTCTTTGATGGTGATGGACCGTTTTTCGGTCGGATCGGGTTCGTGGACCGCCACTTTCGGCTGATCGGGATATCGAGGAATCCAGCCGAAATATTTTTTGGCTTGCCGCTGGGCCGCCTCGTGCGTTACCGCGCCGACAATCACCAGCGTCGCATTGTTCGGCACATAATACCGCGTCCAGAAATCCCGCAGTTCGGGGACAGACGAGGCTCGCAGATGCGATATTTTTCCGATCGGGGCCCAGCGATAGGGATGGACCTTAAAAATCGCGGCCAGCAAATTTTCCACAAGTGTGCCGTAGGGTTCGTTCAATTTCATCCGGCGTTCTTCTTCCACCACTTTTCGCTCGGTGTCGAAGGCATTTTGATCAATCTTTAGAAACGCCATTCGTTCGGCCTCAAGCCATAGCGCCAGGTCGAGTTGATCGGCTGGGAGCGTTTCAAGATAGACCGTGCGGTCGAAACTGGTGTATCCATTGGTCGATCCGCCCACTTGACGGATAAGACCAAAATGATCGGTCGGACCCAGCCGGTCCGTGCCGCGAAACATCATGTGCTCGAACATGTGGGCAAACCCCTGCCGTTTGGATTGCTCATCCTTCGATCCGACGTGATACCACACCTGCACAGCTACGATGGGGCAGGAAAAATCTTCCAGCGTGATAACCGTCAACCCATTATCGAGTTTAATCTGTTGATAATCAAAAATGGCTTTGCCTCCTTTGCTTTCCAGTTTAGCGGTTTCGCCGCGAGGTCCAGCCCACAGACTCCCCGCCGTCAGTACAACCAAAATCAACGATAAAATTCCCATTCGGTTCGATCCGATCCGATAATTCATTCATGCACTCCTGTTAACAAGTAATTTGTCCGGGTAGCGTAATACCCACTCCCTCACGGTCGCGGCTCTTTGGTATATTATATTACCTTGTGATCGCCGAGAATGCATGGATTTATTGGCATGACGAAGAAGACACGGGCAAGAATACTTGCCCGTGTCACCCATAAGCTGTGATTGGATTATGCAATCGCTTGTAATTCATAGTTCGACGTTGTACGATAACACTCACGATTTTTTAATTTTTTGGAAACTTTTTTTCTTCGGGATCGTCTAATTTTAAAACGGAATGAAACCCAAATATTCTTTTTAACAAGGAGAATTTGTGATGAAACCGATTCAGTCCGCCAGTGTTCTAATTTTACTTATTTTGTGTCTTTCCGTTCCTGCGGCGGAGCCGATTTCGGTCAAAGGAACAGTCGATGCCGCCACGGTCTACCGAGGCCAGGCGTTGGTCACCCGGCTGGTTGAGGTGTCCGGACCGGTGGGATTACGGGAGGTAGTGGTTACCGAACTACCACAGTCCATCGTCCCTGGCAGCATCTACGCGGAGTCGGCCAATGGGGTGGAGATTCGCTCTGTCCGATACCGCGAACGGCCTGTTATGCAGGACGTCCGCGCGGAGGTGCGGAAGCTCGATGATCAAATTCGAAAGATAGAGGATGCCATTCACGCAAAAAATCGAGAAGTAGATATTTCAAGAAGTAATGGGATATATATTGACTCATTGGGGAACTTTATCGCCATCACAGCCAACAATCAGGCTTCCAAAGCCGACTTTAACCCCAAAGCCATCCAGGAGATGACACGATTCATTTTTGAGCAGCGTGAAAAAGTCGTCCAGGAACAGGAAGTTAAAACGAGTCAAGAAATTCGAGACCTTAAGGAACAATTCGAGCTTTTGAAGCGTCAGCGAGACACTGTTGCGGGGACTAATGCCCAATCGGTTCGTGAAGCGGTCGTTTTTGTGAATTTGAGTGTGTCCAAAGGAGGGCGGTTCAAGTTCCAATATCTGGTAAACAACGCATCGTGGTCTGCCTCCTACAATATTCGGGCCAATGCGGAACGTAAAGAAGTTACGGTAGAGTATAACGCTTCGGTCCAGCAGATGAGCGGAGAGGAATGGAGCGACGTGGCCATGACGCTTTCCACCGCCACTCCATCCCTGACGGCCAAGGCGCCGAAACTGGAACCGCTGACCATTGCATTGATCGCGCCACGCACCAATGGCCCTGGGATGATGCCGGGTGGTATGGGACCAAGCGGACCGATGGATGATAAGTTTTTTGTGGAACAAAAAAGTAAATTGCTCCGGCAACAACGGGAGCTGGTTTCCAACCGCGCGATGAACATGCCCGCACAAGCGGAAGGGTTTACCCAGCAGGTCCAGAGAGCTCCACAGGACCGGTTTGATGCGGACCTGAACGTGGTGGCCAAAGACATCCAGGTTCTGGAAATGATGAGCGAGGGCAAGTTCTCCAAGTCCGCTGTCCGGCCTGCTCCGGTCGACGAAGGCGTGAGTGTGACCTACCAACTTTCCGGACGGACCACACTTCCCAGCCGATCCGACCAGCAGATCATCCAGATCGCCGCGTTGCCCATGAAGGCGGAATTTTATAAAATGGCTATCCCGGTGCTGACCAATTATGTGTACGAGGAGGCCTCGCTGACCAATGAAAGCAAAACCGTGCTGTTGGCCGGACCCGTCGCCACGTACTTGGCGGGTCAATTTGTCGGGAACGGGGCCATTCCCACTGTGGCCATCGGGGAAAATATCACCGTGGGATTTGGAATCGATCCCTCCCTCCGCGCCAGCCGCGAGTTGGTGGAACGCAAAGAAGATGTTCAAGGGGGAAACCGGTTGGTGGACTTCACCTACCGATTGGCGCTGGAAAATTTCGGTAACGCGCCTGCCGCCATGCGTTTGTTTGACCGTCTGCCCACGACCCGGGGCACCGATATCAAGCTGACCCTGGCTTCCGCAAACCCCAAGACCACCGACGAATCTAAAAAAGGAATTCTCCGATGGGACGTAAAGGTTCCCGGCCAAACCCTCGGGTCCAAAGCCTTGAATGTCGAATACAAGTTCCGTCTTGAGTATGACAAGCAAATGATCATCACCGGGTTGCCCTCGTCAAACCCGTGACAATGAATTAAACCGTTTTCGCCGGCGCGTTTGATTTTTCGGCGTAGTTGGCGAAGGGTTTTACCAGGTTGAAAAATTCCATGGGGAATATGAATTTGGTCGAAGCGCTTTCACCGATGTGTTTTAGGGCTTCGAGATATTGAAGAGCCATGGTCTTTTCATCGACGTTGCGGACGGAGCCGAAAATTTTGTCCAGGGCTAGAGCGTAACCCTCGGCGCGAAGGATCTGGGCTTGGCGGCCGCCCTCGGCTTGGAGAATGGCGGCGGACTTTTCGCCTTCGGCTACCGTGACCTTGGCTTGCTTGGTTCCTTCCGCTTCGGTTACGACCGCTCGTCGGGTTCGCTCGGCGGACATCTGTCTTGTCATTGCTTCCTGGACTTCTTTCGGCGGAAGGATTTCTCGGATTTCCACCGAGGTGATTTTTCCACCCCAGCGCTCTGTGACCTCGTCCATTTTTGTGCGTAGAATTTTGTTGATTTGTTCACGTTTCGACAGGACGTCGTCCAATGGGATATCGCCGACCACGGCTCGGAGCGTCGTCGTTGCGATCCCCTGCAAGGCTCCGGCGAAATTGGAAACTTCCACCACGGACTTTACCGCGTCCGTTACTTTCCAGTAAATCAGAAAATCGATACTGATCGGGGCGTTATCCTTTGTAATCGTCGTCTGGCGGGGAATTTCCAGGTAGTTCTCGCGCAGATCGACGCGAACCGGCCGGTCGATGGCCGGGATGATGATCACCAATCCGGGGCCTTTCTGACCGATACATCGGCCAAGACGAAAAATTACCAGCCGCTCATATTCGGCGACGATTTTGAAAATCGAAGTGAAAACAATCACGGCAAAGAAAACGACTACAAACCCAACTGCCAGTAGTGGACCCATGTGCGATCTCCTTAAATTAATTAGCGTTTGGAAATTTTTCGTACCTTGAGAATTAATCCATCGACGGTAACGACTTCAACCGTGCTGCCTTCTTCGATCAATCCTTCGACGCTCTGTGCCGACCACTGCTCTCCGCGAATATGAACGACACCGGCGGGATTAAGAGCGGACTGAGCTATCCCGACCATGCCGGGCATCCTTTCCACGCCCATGATCCCCTTGGAATGATGGGCCTTGATCACCAGCCAGAGCACGAAACCGAAAAATACGGCGGTCGATCCGCTTCCGGCGATAATCAGGCTCCAGGGGACTTTTCCATAAGGCGATGCGGGAAACAGCAGAAACGAGCCCAAGATAAAAGCGATGATTCCCCCCACCGTCAGCACTCCATGCGTCGGAGTAAACAGATCGGCGGTAAATAGGATCACCGCCAGAAAGATCAGCAGCACGCCTGCCAGGTTCACCGGTAAAACGGAAAGTGCGAGTAACCCCAAAATCAGGCTCAAGCCGCCAACGACACCGGGAAGAACCATTCCCGGATTCGCCATTTCAAAATATAATCCCCAGATACCGAGGATGAGCAGGACGTAGGCGATATTCGGATGTCCGAGGACCTGGAAAAAGTTTTGGACCCAATTCGGCTGGCGGTAGACTACCTCGCTGTTGCGGGTATGTAAGATTCGGGGTTGTCCGCCGATCATAATTTTTCTGCCGTCGAGCTTGGTGAGCAGGTCGGTCAAGCTGTTGGCGCCGAGGTCGATGATATGAAGTTTAAGTGCCTGGTCGGCGGAAACCGATGCGCTCTCGCGGACGGATTTTTCCGCCCACTCGACATTTCGGCCTCGCCGTTCGGCCAGGGACCGGATAAAGGCGACCGAATCATTGACGATTTTTTCTCCGACCGCTCCGCCGGTCATTTCGACGGGATGAGCCGCCCCGATATTGGTGGCCGGCGCCATGGCGGCGACGTGAGAGGCATAAGCGATGAACGTTCCCGCCGAGGCCGCCCTGGCTCCTTCCGGGGATACAAACGTTATCACCGGAACTTCGCTTTTTAAAATGGATTCGATGATCTGTCGCATCGAGTCGTCAAGCCCGCCCGGAGTATCCAGTTCGATGATGATAGCTTCGTAAAGGTTACTGTTGGCGTCGTCGATATTTTTGACCAGATAATCGGCCAGGGTTGGCCCGATCATTCCCCGTGCTTTAAGAACCTCGACCTTTCGTTGCCCCACTGCCGATTGCGTTGAGGTCATTTGGCCTGCAACGGGAAGACTCGCCAATACCGCCACCGTTGCCGCTGCTAAAACCAATTTGTGTATTGACACCATTGTTTTCCGCCCTCAAAAGTGTTGAATGATTTTACACATTATCAACGACGATATTGGCGGTGTCAATGATTAATGAAGGGAATCTTGACGATGAATTAAAAACCCCCAGATTTCCATCGGGGGCAAGTTCAATCTGGAAACTCGGTGGATGGGACGTTTTTCAGATGCGGGAACTTCGGAGCGTCGTGAGCCACCTGGATTTTGGCTAAATTGAGAAATCCTTTGTTCATGCCGTGCACGAAAAGGGCGGTGGTCAGGGATCGCGTTTTGAAAAGCGATTTGATGGTTCGCTTCAAAAGCCATCTTCGTTCGATGGCACCCCGCCGGAAGAGGAACATCGCTTCGTCGAGCTGCTGGGGTGTCATTCTTTTGGGCTGAAAGACGGTATTGGTGAATGTATATTTTTCCCAGTCGTCGGGATAGTTATTGGCGATGATTCTGCCTTCGTTTTTGAACTCTTCATACAGGCCGGTTCCGGGCAGAGGAGTCAGATTGGTCAGTTGAATGATATCGATTCCCAATTCCACCGCCGTGGTGGCCGTCTGGCCGATGCTTTCCGGGACATCGTTGTCTGATCCGCTGATCAAAGCCCCGAAGACGGCAATCCCGGATCGATGGAATCCGTCGATGAGTTCCTTGTAACGGCTCAGATTTTGCCGGTTAAGCCGTTTTTGGAAACTCTGAAGATTTTCGTCGTCGAAACTTTCAATCCCCACCAGCATCGCGCGGCATCCGGCTTTGTAGGCCAGGTCCAGCCCTTCCTTGTCATCACCCATATTGATCGTCGTCTGGCTGAACCAGTAATGCTTTTTACCCCGCTTGATGATTTCCCGCAGGAACTCTTTGGACCATTCCGCCTGCTTGCTGGACAGGCCGAAGAAATTATCATCCACAATGAAAATGAAGCTCTTGTTGACGGTGTTCCATTCTTCGAGGACGGCGTCGATGGATCGGCGTCGGATGACTGGACCGTTGACTTTGGTTACCGAGCAGAATTTACATCCGGTCGGGCATCCGCGGGACGTTTGCAGGGAGGCGACGTCGTATTTTCCGTTGATCGGATCGACCGTCTGCCTGGCCCTTCCGGCCCCGCTGGAAATGTCGGGCAATCTGTCGGCGACATATCTTTTTTGCAGTTTACCGGCCTGGAAATCGCTGAGGATTTTAGGCCAGAGTTCATCGGCCTCACCGAGGACGATCGAATCAAAATACGGCTGGGCTTCTTCGGGGCAGGTCGTGGCGTGCATTCCACCGAAAATAACCGGCAGTTTCAGGTCGCGGCATGCCTTGGCCAATTCATAGGCCCGGGTCGCTCCGCTGGTCATGGCGGTAACTCCAACCAGATCGTAACCCTTCTTACCCAGCGACTCTTCTATGTTGATTTTTCCAAATATCTCGTCGTAAATATCAACCTGATGTTCCGACGGGGTGCAATTCGCGAGCACTTGCAGACCCAGGTGCGGGATTTTCGTCCCGATCGTGTGGTATCCCTGTCCAGCTCGTGAAATTGGATTGACTAATGCGATTCTAATGGTAACGTTCCTTTACGAAAATACGATTTTCCCCATTATACTGCGAGCAACAAAAGATAGAGTAAATAAAATTTAATCATTTTCAACATTGGTTTTCGGGACATGGACCTGCTGAAGTTTTAATTCGGCTCTCAGGTGTTCGATGGTCGGTTCATCGACGATGAGTTGTTCGATTTTGACCGCTTTTCCCGTATTGGAATCGACTGTCGTGAGTATGCCCGCCACCCGCACGTCTTTTTCCGCGATATTGTAGATATTAGGCATGCCCGTAATCAGAGAACGGATCACTTTTTCTTTTGATCTTCCCAATACAGATTCGTAAGGACCTGTCATCCCTACGTCGGTAATATAAGCCGCTCCGTTGGGTAGAATCCTCGCGTCGGCGGTCGGAACATGGGTATGCGTTCCGAACACAACCGAAACCCGTCCATCCAGGTACCACCCGAGCGCCACTTTTTCGCTGGTGGCTTCGGCGTGCATTTCGATGACGACGACAGGAGTCTGTTTTCTGATCTCGGTTACAATTTGATCGGCGACACGGAAGGGACAATCCATTGGTTTCATGTACAACCGGCCCAGCAACGTGGCAACCCCAACCGCCACCCCGGAACGTGACTTGACCACAGTAAATGGTTTTCCGCTTGCCATTGGCGGTAAATTGGCAGGCCGAGTCAGCCGGTCTGTCGTCTCCAGGGTTTGCATGATTTCATATCGTTTATAACAATGGTCCCCCAGCGTAACCACGTCCACACCGTAATGCAAAAGTTTCTGAAAAATCTGAGGCGTTAATCCGGAACCCCCCGCCGAATTTTCCGCGTTGGCGATTACAAAATCAATATTATGTGATTTTACCAGAACCGGCAGGGCATTAGCGAGAAAGGCTCTACCAGGTTGACCGACAATATCGCCGATACAGAAAATATTTAACAGCATTCAAAACCTTTCTTCTTATTTCCGCAACTGCCAATCTTCTATCTGGCGTACTCCACCGCCCGGACTTCGCGCAGCAATGTTACCCTGATCTCACCGGGGTATTCCATTTCCTCCTCCACTTTCTTGGCGATATCCCTGGCCATTTTGATCGTATTTCCGTCATCGACCTCACTGGCATCGACAATGACTCTGATTTCTCTGCCCGCCTGGATGGCGTAGGACTGCTTGACGCCGGGGAACGTATTGGCAATCGTTTCGAGCTGCTCAAGCCGCCGAACGTATCGTTCGAGGGATTCTCGGCGTGCTCCCGGTCGCGATGCGCTGATCGCGTCGGCAGCCGACACCAGCGGGGTAAAGATGGAGGTAACTTCTCCGTCGCCGTGATGTCCGGATACGGCGTTGATGACTTCGGGCTTCTCGTTGTAACGCCTGGCCAACTCCGCTCCGATGTGCGGGTGTCCGCCTTCCACCTCGTGGTCGACGGCCTTGCCGATATCATGAAGCAATCCGCACCGCCGGGCCAACCCACCGTCCAACCCGAGTTCGTCGGCCATGATCTGGCACAAATACGCTACTTCGATACTGTGCCTTAAAACATTCTGGCCGTAACTGGTTCGAAAATTCAACCGGCCGAGAAGCTCGTACATCTTCGGATGCAAATTCAGCACGTTGGCTTCCAGTGCCGCCTTCTTTCCGATCTCCGTCACTTCCTGGTCCACTTCATTCGCGGTCTCGGCCACAAGTTCCTCGATTCGTCCAGGATGAATTCGGCCGTCTTGAATCAATTTTTCCAGCGATCTTCTGGCCACTTCACGCCGGACCGGGTCAAATGAACTGATCACCACCACTCCGGGTGTATCATCAACAATGACATCCACTCCCGTCGCCTTCTCAAAAGCCCGGATGTTTCTGCCTTCCCGACCGATCACTCTGCCTTTCATTTCATCACTGGGGATATCCACCGTGGAAACTGTATAGTCGCTGGTATGTTCCGCGGCATAACGTTGAATGGTGGTAACGATAATCTCGCGGGCGTTATTGGTCGCCTGCTCCTTGGCGTCGTTGTAACGCTTTTCTATCAGCGCCGCAGCCTCTTTTTCCACTTCTTTCTCGATCCGCTGCAGGAGCATGTTTTTGGCGTCTTCCATCGACATATTAGTAATTTTCAAAAGTTGAGCACGCTGTTGGGTAATCGTATCGGTTAGCTGTCGCTCTTTTACCGCAATGGCCTTTTCCCGCTCGCCTAATCGCCGACCATTAGCTTCCAAAGCGCGTTCTTTGCCGGAAAGACCCTCCAGCTTACGCTCCATGTTGTCTTCCCGTTTGGCTAATCGCCGTTCGGTTTCCCGCAGCTCGTTTCGGATTTCCATTGATTCTTTTTCAAATTGCTCACTTCGGCGAACAAACCCCGCTTTCGATTCCAGCTCACCTTTTCTTTTGATTTCTTCTGCTTCCTGACGGGCCTTTTGAGCGATTAAAATGGCTTCCTGCTGCGCATTATTCCGTATCTTCTTATTTCTCAAAGAGATAACAAGATATGTTCCCGCCACACCTACAATTAGACCCACCACGACAAATAAAATGGAAAAAATAGAAAATAAACCTGTCAATGCTAGTATCATTTTAGTTACCTCGCTTGAATTAAATAAATTTTGCACGACATGGGCTGACAGGTTCAAGCAGGAGGGAAGAGGTTCGAGCCACTTTGTTGGGCGGATTCTTTAAATCTTTGCACCGGGATATACTTGGAAATTAAACGTTTATAGCGCAGAATCAAATTTTCATTGAATCATAATTTACGTTTTCACCCGGTTTTTTAGTTTTACTCACTGAAGTTCGAATCCTTATGACGTTGGGAGAACAAATTAACCCGATGCAATGGTTTAGTCCATTCTCACCTTTCCGCTAATTCCGACAGGATGATTGTATCGTTCATCCACACGTTACAATATCGAAAATTACGGATTAAAACCCTAAAGCACTTTATACTTGCCTTCCATCTGCGGGCCTGCGGCCCATACCAATTAAAATAGCATTCTAACACATCTATTTGAATTAGTCTACTATTCTTGGGTTAAACCTTTGACATTTGTTTAAATTTTTTTATAATTGGTTTTGTTGGATGAAATTGCGCTAGGGGTGGCCGAAAGGCCTGAGATTCGCCCGAGAGGCGGAACCCTTGGAACCTGATCCGGTTGATACCGGCGTAGGGAAGCGCGTATCACGTTATTGACGATACCCGCCTCCCCCTTAAAAATGTTTCGTGTTTCGAGTTTTGGGTTTCGAGTTTAAAAACCTGAAACCCGAAACTATTTTTTTAACAGGAAAATACAAAATGACACTCCTTGAATCAGCCAAACAGGGGCAGATTACCGATACGATTCAGGCTGCGGCCCGGTTTGAGAATGTTTCCCCGGAACTGCTCGCCGGGGAGTTGGCTTTGGGAAGGGCGGTGATTGCCGCCAATAAAATTCATTTATCAGGCTGTCTGAAACCGATGGCCATCGGACGAATCGTCTCGACAAAAATTAACGCCAATCTCGGCGCCTCGTCGGTGCATTTTTCGTTGGACGATGAGCGGGCCAAGCTCCAACTTGCCCTTACAACCGGAGCCGATGCCGTTATGGATCTTTCCACTGGTGGAAATCTCGACGAGATTCGGCAGATGTTCATCGCGGAAAGCCCCGTTCCGGTCGGCACGGTGCCTATGTATGAAATGATCGTCGATCGCGACGTGGAATCGCTTACCGTCGATTATATGTTAAACATCATCGCCAAGCAGGCGGCCCAGGGCGTGGATTTCTTCACCATCCATGCCGGAATACTCCGGGAGTATTTGCCGCTGACGCTTAAGCGCGTCTGCGGAATTGTTTCACGGGGCGGGGCGCTTTTGGCTAAATGGATGGTGTATCACCAGCGTCAGAATCCGCTCTATGAGCATTTCGACGATATTTGCGCCATTATGAAAGAATACGATGTAACGTTCAGCCTCGGGGACGGTCTTCGCCCCGGAGCCTTGGCTGACGCTTCCGATCAGGCGCAGTTGAGCGAATTGCGAACGCTCGGAGAACTTACCCAGCGGGCGCAGGAAGCGGGATGCCAGGTCATCGTCGAAGGTCCGGGGCACGTTCCGCTCGATCAAATCGAATACAATATGAAACTAGAGCAGGAAATTTGTAAGGGGGCCCCCTTCTACGTTCTTGGTCCGCTTGTAACCGATATCGGTGCGGGATACGACCATATTTCCGCAGCCATCGGAGCGACTCTGGCCGCCTACTATGGAGCCAGTTTCCTGTGCTATGTTACTCCGACCGAACATCTGGGACTTCCCGACAGCGAGGCGGTGCGAACCGGAGTTATCGCGTTCAAAATCGCCGCCCATGCCGCCGATATCGCCCGCGGACTTCCCGGAGCCCGTGATCGCGATGACAAAATGAGCAAGGCCCGAGCCGCCCTCGATTGGCCCGCCATGTTCAGTCTTGCCCTCGATGGTCAAAAGGCCAAACAGATTCGAGAACGTGATGAATGTCCTGGAAACGATTATTGCAGCATGTGCGGCAAAAAGTGGTGTGCGATTCGCATTAATAATGAAATGAAGATGTTGATGGAGAGTAAAAGATGAAACGGATTTATCTGGATAATGCGGCGACCAGTTTTCCTAAACCGCCCCAGGTCTACCAGGCGATGATAGATTATGCCACCCGTATTGGCGCGTCGGCCGGTCGGGGGGCCTACGGGGAAGCTATCGAATCCGGCCGCATGATCGGCGAGTGCCGAAAAAAGATCGCTCAGTTAATCTGCGCCCCGGACCCGAACCATATCATTATGACCTTTAACTGCACGGACGGTTTGAATCTCGCAATTCATGGCCTGTTGAATTCCGGTGATCACGTGATTACCATCTGGATGAACCATAATTCCGTCCTGAGGCCGTTGAATGAATTGAAAAGTCGCATTGGTCTGCAAGTAGATTTTGTTCCATGCGCGTTTGATGGGATCGTTGATCCCGACGATATTCGCCGAGCCATCAAGCCCAACACCAAACTCATCGCTATCCTTCACGGCAGCAATGTTACGGGCACGGTCGAACCGATTCATCAAATCGCTAAAATCGCTCGCGAACATGATCTTTTAATCCTGGTCGATGCCGCCCAAACCATCGGCCACTTGCCGATCGATGTTCAAAAAGATCAGATCGATTTCCTGGCGGCACCTGGTCACAAGGGACTGCTCGGCGCGCTGGGGACGGGTTTTCTCTACATCCGGCCGGGTTTGGAAAAGATTCTTCGGCCTTTAAAGCAAGGGGGAACCGGAAGCTGGAGCGAGGAGGCCGTTCAACCGCAGGCCCTTCCCGACAAGTATGAATCCGGTTCGCACAACGCACTCGGCATCGCCGGTTTAACCGCCGGTCTCGATTATCTTCTTAACCGTACCGTCGCCGACATCCACCAGCAGGATCGTGCCCTGTGCCGGAAATTCATGGCCGGTCTGGACGAGATCGACGGGCTGACCTGGTTCGGCCCGCGCGAGAGCGCAAATCGCATCGGGGTCTTTTCGGTGCGAATGGAAGGTTATACTCCCCGTGAACTTTCCGCCGCTTTGGAATCCAAATTTGGGATACTGACCCGAAGCGGTCTGCACTGCGCCCCTCTGGCTCATAAGACTATCGGCACATTGGAAAACGGCGGAACCACGCGATTCAGTTTCGGACCATTTATCACTATCGAAGACCTCGATTACATTCTGAACGCCTTGCAGAAGCTTTCCGTCCGATCCGCAACAACATTGGTATAACCAGGAATCTATTTGGCGGTGGTGGTTGTGGTTGGCGTAGTGGTGGCTGTGGTTGTCTGACGAGCCAGGATTGTCATCCCCTGCGTCCGGTATAGCAACGTCCCTTTTGGATCGATATCCGGTCGCTCGATTCCGGGGGTTAGCGAGGTAATCACCGCCCGACCGATGATCACTCTTCCTTCGGCGCCTTCGGAACTTTTCGTCCGGATGCCCCAGAAATTATGGAAAACGGCGGCTCGGCCTTTGTGATTGCCAAGATAAAGCATGATATGATTCGGGTCTTTGACCTTGATTAACGTCAGGAAAGGAACGCCGTCTTTTAAAATTCTGTTTTCGCGTTCGGCTGGATCGAGTTCGCGAAGATCGATATACTGCCCGCCCCGGGCGGCCTGGTCCGTAGAATTTCTGGGCAGCCAAAATCCAAACGGGGTAAACAAATCTTTAATCATGGAAGAACAATCCCGGTTCTGATACATTCCGCCCCATCCGTAAGGCTGATTCATCATTTCCATGCCCAGTCGGGCCATGGCGGAGAGAGTAAATCGCAGCGGTTTACCCGCGGCCTGGGTTTTGCGGATCGTCGCCAATTTGATCATGGCGATTCGCCGCTCATCGGCCACCGCCAAGCGAATGCCAAAGTTGTCTTTGCTTTCACCGGCCTTGGGAAATAAAAATCCTATGTACCCGTAAAATCGAAAACTTCCTTCCTGATCGATGATCGGCAGTTCATCGCGGGTCAGCACAACGTATTGGCCGATCTCCCATTTACGAATAAAATTCTTATCGACATAAGCAATATCCTGAATCGCAATCCACCCCACCCCGAAAGGTGTTTCCGCCAGTACCCAGGATCGGTCTTTGGACGTTTGTGAGATAAAAATCGGGGTATTAGCCGGCAGGGCGGAGACCTGGAGATTATCGAATGGGTAGGCGTCCCAGGAATGTTCGACCCCGTCGAAAGCAGGCCGTTGGGTTGGAAGCTCCCGCAAATCGGCATTGACCACCGTAATCGCTTTTGCCCCGGTGTTGGGGTAGGTGCCGAGGTTGGCGTTGTCTTTCAACTTGAGAATCCAATCCTCACCATGAGGACGCATGTTTTCCCCAAACCCCGGCTTCTTGCTGAATTTTTCAAACACATCGAGAACCTTGCTTTTTGCGACAGTTGCGCGATCCCGATGCCAAACCGAAAAATATTCTTCATTATATTTTTTATCTATCTGTTTCTGCCGCTGAACCGTGATGTATTCACCTTCCACTCCGGGCGATTTAAGATAAAAGGATATATCCTGCTTGAATTCCCGCAAATCGTTCGGCTCGACATTCGCAGGGGTGGTGGAGACAGCTGGAGCGGTAGAATTAGCGGGGGCGGTGGAGAAAACATGGACCTTATATAACCCTTCAGTCTTTGCTGGATAAGAGACGAGATCATGATGGCGCTGGTACGGAGGAATTACGATAGTGCCCCGTTTGACCTCCGGCTTTTCTTTGATCGTTTGCGGCGAGGAAGAGCATCCCGATAACATCGACCCCGCTATTAAGCCAATTACAATCCAAAATCGCTTTTTCATCTTTTCCTTTTGATAGCAAAATCCTCAAAGGTCGGTCTTCATCGCATCCCTTAACCTTCCAAATTTCTCGTCGTCTTTTCTTCCTGGTACAATTATACCAGCTTAAAACAGGAATTAAAGGGGTCTTTCCGGTTCTTAGATTTGCTTACGCCGGAAGATCACTGATCGGTCTTGACTGTTTGCAGGGGGGCGATGTTCAGGACCAATTTTTTCAAACCCCCGGTGTGGAAATTGACCGTGCCCAGATAATTGGCTCCGCTGAGATAAATCTCCTGAATGACCCCGTATCCGAATTTTTCATGATACACCCGCTGGCCGGGCCGGTATTGACACCTCGGTTTAGCAGGTGTCGGAACCGATGCTTCCACCGCCGGTTTTCGGGGTGAAATAATAAACTGGTTGGTTCGGACGGGCTTGGAAAGTTCGGTTACGTCCAGGCCCTCGACGGTTTGCGGATCGAGTTCCTTAATAAATCGCGACGGTGCGGTCGGGCGGTAGCTTCCGCGGGTTGCCCGATGATGGGCGTAGCAAATATTTAAAAACTTTTTCGCCCGCGTCATGGCCACGAAAAACAACCGGCGTTCTTCCTCGATCTTGCGTTCGTCCCCGGAGCAGAACATGTGCGGGATAATATCCTCTTCCGCAGCCAGGATGATCACCTGCTCGAATTCCAGTCCTTTGGCCGCGTGCATGGTCAGCAGGGTGACGCAATCCGTTTGATTATTAATGGCGTCGGTATCGCTGACGAGCGACTGCTGGGAAAGAAAATCCATCATCGACCCGTCGGGGAGTTCCTGGTGAAATTTCTGGGCCATACCGATAAATTCATCGAGATTGGCTTCGGGAGACAGCTCATCGGTGCGATGCTCCTTTTGGGCGATCTGCTTATAGTAAGTTCGCAGACCGCTGGTATCGGTAACGTGCCGGACGATGTCCTCGGTGGCCGACGTTGGGGTGAGCCGTTGGCGAAACTGCTCCATCATTTCACCGAACCGAATAACGTTGGTCTGAGATTTTCCCAGGGTCATAATCTTTTCTGCCTGTAAAATGGCCTGATAGAGGCTAATCTGATTCTGTTGGGCAAAGTCCTTTAAAGCCGCCTGGGCTTGGGCACCGATCCCGCGCGTCGGGGTATTGACGATCCGCTCCAGGGCAACCTGATCGGCGGGATTGACCAAAACACGAAGATACGACATGATATCGCGGATTTCACGCCGCTGGAAAAAACTGACTCCTCTAGCCAGTTGATAGGGAATCTCCCGGGTGCGAAGCGTCTGCTCCACGATTCGGAAAAGTGAATTTATGCGGCACATGACCGCGATATCTTTAAGTTTGCTCCCCCGCTTCTGGGCTTGGTTGATCAAATCGGCCAGGGTCTTGGCCTCTTCGTTTTCATCGTCACAGGAATGAATTTGTATCTTTACCCCTTTTTCCAATACGGCCAGCAGCTTTTTTTCCTTGCGAAGTTTGTTATTGCTTATCAGGCTATTGGCCGCCGTTAGAATGTATTCGGTGGAACGATAATTGTTTTCCAGAAACACCACGGCGGCATCAGGGAAATCTTTTTCGAAATCCAGGATGTTGTTGATTTCTGCTCCCCGCCAGCCATAAATCGACTGATCGGGATCGCCCGTGGCACAGATATTCCGGGTATGTTCGGAAAGGCGCTTGGCCAGTAAATATTGAACATGATTGGTGTCCTGGTATTCGTCAATAAGCAAGTATTGATATCGCCGATGAATAACTTCCCGAGCCGCATCGTTATTCAGCAGGTCCAAGGCTTTTAACAACAGATCGTCAAAATCCAAAGCTCTATTTTCCAGGAGCATTTCTTCGTATCGTTTGTAAATCCTGGCCAGCGACGAGGCTTGGAACTGCGGTAATTCGAGTCGTGAAGAAACTTCTTCGGGTTTAATCATTTGCATTTTGGCCCTGGAAATAAATTCCCCGATCTTCGCCGGAGTGAGACCCGTCGGAAGGGCCCCGGTATCCCCGCAGGCGTTACGGATCAGTTTGGCGGTGTCCCCTGTATCAAAAATCGTAAAATTAGTCTCTAGTCCGATGGCCGTCCCATAGATACGCAGCATGAGGGCGCAAAAACTGTGGAAGGTGGAAACCATCGGCATGGAGCCACTCTTCATTTCCAAAAGCTCACCAACGCGCCTCGACATCTCGTCAGCCGCTTTATTGGTAAACGTTATCGCCACAATCGCGCCGGGGCTGATGCCTTGCTGGATAAGATATCCCACTCGCCGGGTAATAACGCGGGTCTTACCGCTGCCCGCTCCGGCCAGCACGAGTAATGGACCATCTATATGGGTAACCGCCTGCCGTTGCGGCGGAGTTAAATCAGCCAATAATTCTTCCTCTGCAATCATCGTTCACTCCAAAAACTTCATCTGAGCGTAAACCGATAATTGTAGCATGATAAACACATAAACCCAACAGGAACTAATTTTTCGTTGTAACTCCTCGGTCTTTTCTGGCGGCGTCTTTAAGAGGCACGACCGTAAGGGAGTGTTCTTCCCGCGGCCAGAAAGGACCGAGAGGGGTTACTTTGTGTTAAGAAAGTTTTATCCTATAATGTAGGCACAGGGATATAATCTAAATATGTTAAGAGAATCGCAGCCCGATAAATTCGCTCCTGCCCGCCGACAAATGATTGAACGCCAGTTGAGAGCAAGGAATATTACCGATCCTCGCGTTCTTAAGGTCATGTCGGAACTACCCCGCGAACGCTTCATACCTGGCGAGAGTCAATCAGCCGCCTATGAAGACCGGGCGGTTTCCATCGGTTTAGGTCAGACAATTTCCCAGCCGTACATGGTGGCGGTGATGACGGAAAAACTCCAGATAGAGCCGGAGAATCGCATTCTGGAGATCGGCACGGGTTCGGGATACCAGACAGCCGTCCTGGCGAAACTGGCCACGGAGGTTTATGCGATTGAACGAATCGACGAATTGTCGCAGCGAGCCCAAATGACTTTAACCCAACTTGGCTTAACGAACATTCGGTACAAAATCGACGACGGCACA
The DNA here is from genome assembly GCA_041658725.1 of Phycisphaerae bacterium. GTDB lineage: Bacteria > Planctomycetota > Phycisphaerae > JAAYCJ01 > JAAYCJ01 > JBAZZQ01. The sequence goes on from JBAZZQ010000002.1 coordinate 26,019, forward strand.
ATCGGCTGGCCCGATGCGTCGCCATTCGACCGAATTCTCGTTACAGCAGGATCACCGCAAGTCCCTGAACACTTATCCGATCAACTCAAAGAAGGCGGAATCTTAATTATTCCGGTGGGACCGGAGGAATGCCAGACGTTGATTCGGATTCGAAAAATCGGCAATAAACTTCAGCAAGAGCCGATCATCAGTTGCCGCTTCGTCAAGTTGATCGGCGAACAAGGCTGGCCGGAAGATTAAGCGAAAACCCGGTTGGATAATATGTAAATGTGCCACGGCGGGCTTGCCCCGCCGTGTCTTAACGAACACGGTCGGACAAGCCGACCGTGGCACATGGCCATCAAATACCGTCCTTGCAGTAATGTGAGAGACTGGTTATAAATATATAGAGGCGATGCGTCCCGACGCATCCCGCAAGACCCGAAAGCGTGTTTCTCTGGAAACCATATAAACAGTAGTTCAGTGAGGACTCTATGATAATTGCTCAGATCACCAACGCGACAACGCACACGGTCACACAGACAGGGATCGGACTCGGTTCGGCAATCGCTGTTGTATGTTCCTGGCAGCGGAATCGTTCGATCCTGTGGGCGATTGTTGCGGGTATCCTCTCGTGGTTCTATGTCATTTACTTTGCCATGACGCGACAAGCAGACGAAACCAAATGAGAAACAAATACGCTCCAGCGAACGGCGCACTGAGTTATCTGGGAAATGCGGGCTTATTTGCGAAATCCTCTCCTGAATATCCGTTCAAAAACAAACGGGATAACATTCGACTGGTCCCAGCCATTTTCGGCATTGGTTGGCTTGATAGAGAGTTGACCGCAGGTGGTAACAGAGCTGGCATTTTGAGATGTAACCCTGGGATAGCGGTTCAAATCCGAAGCGTGTGGCAAACTCCATCAAACCGACAGGGCCTTTCTCGGCGAGTGTGGCAATGACCGGACCACTTGGGCCGTGGGTATTCAGCCAATCGTAAACATCGGCGATTTCTTCGCTGATCGCGTTGCCGAGGATGATCCCGCAGCAGGTGCCGGGAAAAATATTGCCGTGGGGGTCGATGTGAACGTGCTTGCTTTTTAAAATTCCCTTTTGGCAATTTTCTCCGAAATAAGTATAGGGTGGATGGCCCTTGATGAGTTTTCCCGCCAGAACGGCGGCCCGGCCGTTGAGCCTTTCCCTGCCGTTCAGGAGGGCGTCCATTTGTATTTCCCGCTGCTCATGCTCATCCATTTGTGAGAAGTCCAGATTATTTTCGACGGCAAAATTGTAAAAGTCCCACCAGCGAACCCGAATACATTCCGGGCCGAGAATCTCCTGGGCGGTTTCGACCAGGAGTTTTACGTGTTTAATCGGCACGAACTGCTGGTGGAACATATCGGCATCGGTGGTCAGTAACGTAACGCCTAAATCTTTCAATTCCGTCAGCCGCTGCCGAACCAAAGCGGAATCCGTGGCCCAGGAGGCATTGGTTTCGATCTTTTCCACCGGGGGGAGTCCCGCTTTATTCGCCAACTCAAGAATTTTTATCAGGAGCGGCCAGTTTCCGAACACTTCTCCGCCGGTAAGATGAATTTTGACAGTCCCCCCGTTCCGCTTGGCCAGCGAATCCAATTGCCTCCACCAATCAACAATTTTTTCAGCATCCGCCCAAAAGGTGTGCCGCGGGCCGCCATTTACATAGCAAAAGGCGCATTCGGCTGAACACCAATAACTCAGCATCAACCCCGCATATTGCCAGGGAGCGAGCTTGCCGGACGATTCTGTTACTTGTTTCTGACCTGTGATCATGTATAATCAATTATTGAACGCAAAACATCAGAATCAAGTTTATAATAATTATGAAACAATCAAACGAAGGAATATTTCAGCGATACGCCCGTCAGATTATTGTGCCGCAAGTCGGCTTGGCGGGGCAGGAAAAGCTGTTGAAATCGAAAGTGGTCATCGTCGGTTGCGGCGGTCTTGGCTGCACGATCGGTCAGATTCTTGCGCGAACGGGGGTGGGCGAATTGTTTCTCTGCGACAGCGACAAAGTGGAACTTGACAATCTCCACCGGCAGATTCTTTACGACGAAAAAGATTTGGGCAAGGCCAAAGCCGTTTTGTCCGCGGAAAAACTTTTACAGATCAATTCCCAGGTGAAATGTCACGCCTTGCCGATACGGATCGACGAAAAAAATGTTGTCGATTTAATTAACCAATCGGACCTGATCGTCGACGCGACCGACAACCTGGCCAGCCGGTATATGTTAAATACCGCCGCGACACAAATCGGTCGAGATTGGATTTACGGCGGTTGCGTAGGGACGGAAGGCACGGTGATGCTCGTTCGAAATCGCACCGGGGCATGCCTGGAATGCCTGTTCGGACCATACGATGCCGCCGAGCAAAATCCACCGGGCAAATTTCCCATTTTGCCTACGACGCCTGTCGTGGTCGGAGCCATCGAGGCCCATGAGGTCATTCGATATTTATTGACAAACGATGAAGACAAGCCTAGCGGCAGCAAGGTCATTTCCATCGATTTATGGCAAAGCCGGGTTCGATCAAGCAATAGTCTTGCGAAAAATCCCGGATGCGACCGATGCGGCAAAAAATAAATTGAGTCATCATGGCGAAAAAGAAAATTTTACATATTGTCGGCGGTGAAGCCTCGGTGTGGGTTTCCGGTCAATTGGCCAGCCAGTACCATTTATGGCCTGAGGAGCTTTTCGATCAAACGATAGCCGCCGGGGAAGAACCAGTGGCCCGGCAGGTTGAGAACCGTGTGTTTCGCCCGGTGGTTCGCCTTGGCCGGCGTCTTAAAATCGAATATACCGCGGCCCGCAATCTTAGCAAGCTCCTGCGAAATAACGATCCCGATCTTGTCCTTTGTTGGGATATCCAGGCGACAGAACAACTGAAACTAGCCCAGCGCGGCAGTCGAAAACAAGTCGCGGCGGCGGTGATGCTTTTTAATTCCGGGATCAATCAGGAATTTCTCTTTAAGCTGAAATCCAATTATCGCCACCTTGATCTGCATGTAATTTGCGGTTCCGAGCGTCTCGGCCGCTGGGCGAGCCAGGAGCTTTCGGCCCAGGAGCGTGTACACTGTGTGTATCCCGTTTTTGAAAAACCATCGGAAACGATTGATAAAGAATCCCTTCGTCGGCAAATGGGATTTGAGCCTGGAACGGTCCTGGTATTTGTTCCCACGGAAGGAAAGATCAACGATAATTACCTGGCCCTTCTGGGGTGCGGAATTAACGAGCGGGTCAATCCAAAAATACGAATTATCCTGGCAGGAAACGACGAACCGCGGATGGAGCAATGCCGGAATTTCGCGTTAAAAACGATTGTGCCTCGCATTTTACATATTGCGAGGGATTGGGACGTGCATCAGGTCATCGGGGCCTGCGATCTTGTTATTCAACCCGCCGGAGGATATAGTGAAACCCTCGCTCTGGTCGAGGCTATGGGCCGGTCCGTGCCGGTGATTTCCACTGCCTTCGCGGAACCGGCGGAATTATTTCGTCCCAATGAAACGTTCTGGAATATGGGCAAGGTTACCGGCCGGGCGGCGGGCATCGGGATTTATAAGATGCTCGGCGATGAGGCTCTTCGGCAAACGCTGATTGCTAACGCTCGGGAACTGGTGCGTCAAAAGTGCGGTGGATCGGAATATCGGGCCAGACTCGTCAAACTTTATCAGCAGATACTCAATCCGCGAATGGAATTGGAAAAATCGTTTTTATGAAAGCATCCGACTTACTTCAATCTGGAAAAGTTATCATCGGTGACGGCGGGCTGGGAACCTGCCTTCAACAGTTGTCGCAGACCCCGGTAGAATTACCGGAAACCTTCTGCCTGGACCCCGGTGGTCGGGAATTGATCAAACAGGCGCACCAATCTTATCTGAATGCGGGAGCCCAGATTCTGGAAACGAATACATTTGCCGCCAACCCCTGGCGTCTTGCCCATTCGGGTCTGGCGGAGCAGTGCGAACTGATCAATGAAACGGCGGTGCGGCTTGCCCGATCCGTGGCCGGGGATAAGGCCCTGGTGGCCGGCTCTGTCGGACCGCTGGATTTGGGTCTGGCGGTCAGAGATTTCAGCGAATACCAGTTGCGGGAATATTACCACCACCAGATGTTGACTTTGGCGGCCGGTGGAGTGGATGCTTTATTTCTGGAAACCTTTTCCTCGGTGGATGAAGCCAGAGGCGCTCTGTCCGAAGCCCATGAAACCGGATTGCCCATTTTCTTTTCCATGGGCGGATTAGCCCTGTGCCAACCTTATGCCCGCCGGACGGTCCTGAACCTGATCGAACTGGCGGGTGAGTTTCAGGTCGATGCCATCGGAATCAATTGTGTCACTCCGTATGATTTGAGTCAACTTTTACCCGTCCTGGCCGAGCGAACAAATTTACCCCTGATGGCCTATCCGAACGCCGGCACGGCCACCGTTGTACGCGGACTGGTTCGCTACGAGTTACCCTCCGCCGTACTCCTGGCCGAAGCCCAGAACTGGTATCAATGCGGAGCAGTGATTTTCGGCGGTTGTTGCGGAACTTCTCCGGATCATATCAAACTTCTAAAAGACACGTTCGAAACGCGCCCCGCCATTTTACGCTCCGGTCGATTTACCCTCGAACCGGCCACCCCTCAAAAAACACTTTCCGTTGCCCCAAGCGTACGTGAGGAGAATCCTCTTCGGTCATGCCTGACCCAGTCGCGTACGCCCCTGGTCGCCGTGGAAATCCGGGCCAGTCTGTCCCGACCGTTGCACCAGACGGTCGAAGCCGTAGCGTGCATCGCCAATGCCAAACCCGATTTTTTTGATGTTCCCGACAATCCAGGAGGGCATCTGGGACGAGATTGTCTCGCCTGCGCCTATTTGCTCCAACAGCGATACAACATTCCGGCGATCATTCACAAATCGGCCACACAGACCAATGCCTTGCACTTGCATTCGTATCTCCTCGGAGCGGCGGATTTGGGGATAAAAGGCGTCCTGGCGGTAACCGGCGATCCTCCACACGTCGGACCCTTCGACCGATGGGCCTCGCGTATCAACGATATTAAAAGCTCGGTGGAACTCCTTCGCCTGCTGCAATTATTGCGAAACGGGGAATTGCTCAACGGTCAACCGTTACCGCAGCCGGTGGATTTCCTCGCGGGGTGCGGATATGCCCCGACGACGAATCTTGTCAGTCAAACCCAGTGGTTGAAACGAAAGATCGAAGCCGGGGCGGAATTTGTCTTTACTCAGCCGATTTACCTTCGCGAGGAATTCGAGCAAATCCAAAAAGCCACCCAGGACATTCGCATTCCCATTTTGCCGGGAATTCTCCCCTTAACCTCGGCAAAACAGATCGCCTACCTTCGTTCAGGAAAAATTCCGGGGATCGTCATTCCCGACCCAATTTGCGAATTTATCCTTCAATACGACGATCCGGAATCGCAGGTAAAGGCCGGAATGGAACTGGCCGAAAAACTGATCATCGAATTGGCCGAGCAGGTGGACGGGTTTTATCTCGTGATGCCTTTCCATAAAAATTGCTTCACCGCCACCGCCGAACTGGTCAAATTGGTCGCCCAGTTTAAAAAATACTCAAATTGACTGGTCATGTCGTTGAAATTACGTTTTCGCTTAAATTAGCGAATTGGCGGGATTGGAATTTGTGATAGGCTAGGCCGGCGACCATGGCGGCGTTGTCGGTGCATAGTTTTGGTTTGGCGAGGATCAATTCGATTTTTTCCTGCTGGGTTCGATCAGAAAGCTGCCGGCGAAAATAACTGTTGGCGGCTACTCCGCCGCCGACCAGCAGACGTTTCATTTCGAATTGCCGGCAGGCGTGAATGGCTTTTTCCACGAGCACTTCCACTACGGCGGCTTGGAATGAGGCGGCGATGTTCGATTTTTCCTGTGCGGACAAATGAGAACTGTCGGGGCGGGAAAGGTCGGTGCCGCGGATGTGATACAAAACGGCGGTTTTCAGACCGCTGAACGAAAAGTCCAGGGATTCTTTGGCCAGCCAGGTGCGGGGGAAGCGAACGGCTTGGGGGTTTCCTTCGCGGGCGATTTTATCAATCATGGGTCCGCCTGGGAAGGGCAGATCAAGGATACAGGCGACTTTGTCGAAGGCTTCGCCGGCGGCGTCGTCCTGGGTCGAGCCGATGGATTGCATTTGGAGGGGATTATTGCAAATGTACAAGGAAGTATGACCACCTGAGACTAAAAACGCTATGGCGGGAAAGGCATCGCCGGGATAACCCAGGACCGCGCCGTAGGCATGGGCTTGGACATGATGGATGGCGAGCAGGGGTTTGCCGAGGGCCCAGGCGAGGGTTTTTCCGGCGGTGAAACCGATCAAAAGCGATCCGACCAGTCCGGGGGTATTGACGGCGGCTACGGCGTCGATTTGATCGAAGGATAGTTTGGCCTGTTCCAAAGCCTGGCCGACGATGATATTGATTTTTTCCAGATGGGCCCGCGAAGCAATTTCCGGAACCACGCCCTTGAATTTGGCATGTAATTCATCTTGTGAGGCAACCACGCAGGACAAAACCTCCCTGCCATCAACCACCACCGCCGCCGAGGTTTCATCGCAACTGCTTTCGATACCCAAAATGTATACGCGCTTAGTATCGCCTTTCATCATTGCAGGTACATTATCAGTTTTGGCTGGCTGCGGCAAGTTTTCTTGCCCGCGTTTTTAAGACTCCGCGTACGAATCCTCCCACGCCGGATAGTCCTGCTCGATCAATGATGACCTTGTATCTCCAAATCAGTCAGGAGGATTGGCGCAAGACAACAGCGAGGCAAAACGTTCCGTCTCCTGGAGTGGGTTCTTCGCCGACAAAATCGCGCTGCAGACGGCCACTCGTCGCACACCGGTGGACATCAATTTTGGCAGATTGTCGATGGTAATCCCACCAATGGCCACTTCGGGTAATCCAGCGTCACACAGTTCGCTTATCACAGCGGTAATATACTCCAGCCCCGCCGTCGGCTCATGGGGTTTGGTTGTGGTGTCAAAGGCCGGTCCAATCGCGATATACGAGGGATTTTTCTCAATGGCCTCGCGCAGTTGCGGAATCGTATGGGTACTGATCCCGATAATCCGATCGGGGCCTAAAATCTGCCGAACGGCATCGATGGGCAAATCTTCCTGCCCGATATGCACACCATCTGCCGCTACCGCCAGAGCGATATCCGGGCGATCATTTACGATGAACAATTTTTCCTTGTCGCGGCATAATTTTGCCAGTTTTTCCGACAGGCGAAAGATTTCTTTGTCCGGAAGTTTCTTTTCCCTCAACTGCAGGCAATCCACGCCAGCGTCGAGCAGAGGTCCGGCCAGTTCAACGATTTTTTCCATGGGACAAAAATCTGATCCGATGAGCAAATACAGTTTGATTTGGGCAAATCTTGTTCGCGGACTACTCAAGAAAAGTTCCTTCTCAAACTGGTATATCTCAAACCTCATTCGGCTGGCCAGGTCGCTTACCGTCGGGGCGATGGGGGAGGAATATTCTTCAATTACCCGCAGGGCTTCCTGGATGCGTTTGAGACCGGCGGAGGTAATCGCCTGGGGATTCTGTTTGCCTGGTTGCGATGGACTGGCTAGGTCCTTCCCCACATCGCTGATCGCCGCTCGCGCGGATAATAGTTTTTCCTGGCCCAATTGCTGCGTCATTTCTCGAAACTGATGCCGCCAACGTTTTACAAACCACGACCCCCGGCGGTCTTCCCGGACAAACCGAAGATATTCTTCGACCACCCTAAGACCCTCACGGCCGCGGTTTAAATTCGCGTCCAATATCCGATAAATTGTTTTTTCCATATCAACCATTATATACCTGCTTTCTTGACTTTCCATCCTTTGCCGACTATCCTGCTGGTTGATTTTTCGTTTTTCTACAAAGGAATTTGGCCGTGTCAAAAACTGAAATCGCTTTTCAACAGTGTATCAACCCTTCCTGCCGGGCCACCTTTAGCCTCGATCAAATATTATTCTCATGCACCACCTGCGGGGAATTGCTCGACGTTCAATATCACTGGGATAAATTCGACGTGCCAAAACACTTGCGGTTTTTTGAAAATCGCTGGGGGACCAAGGGCAGTCCGTATGATTTTTCGGGTGTGTGGCGGTTTCGTGAGCTTCTGCCATTTGCCGAAGTTCAGGATATCGTAACCATCGGTGAAGGCAGGACTATTTTGCAGCGGGCTGATCTCCTGGCGTCTTACATCGGGCATCAAAAAGGAAAACTCTTTCTCCAATATGAAGGATTAAACCCGTCGGGAAGTTTTAAGGATAATGGAATGACGGCGGCGTTTACGTTGGCCCGGAAACTGGGGAAAAAGCGGGTGGCTTGCGCATCGACCGGTAATACGTCGGCCTCGCTGGCCCTTTTTGCCGCCCTTTCCGGCACGATGCAGGGGATCGTTTTCATCGGGTCGGGAAAAATCGCTTATGGTAAATTATCCCAGGCATTGGAGTACGGCGGTTTGACTTTACAGATACAAGGCGATTTTGACGCCTGCCTCAAACAGGTACGCTCCGCGTCGGAACGGCTGGGACTTTACCTGATGAACTCGGTCAACCCCTTCCGTCTCGAAGGGCAAAAGACGATTATGTATCGCATTCTGGAAGCCTGCGACTGGCAGGTGCCGGACTGGATTATCGTTCCCGGTGGAAATTTGGGGAACTCCAGCGCATTTGGAAAGGCCTTTGACGAGCTTTACAAATTGGGGTTGATTAAAAAAATCCCCCGCCTGGCCATCATCAACGCCGCGGGAGCCAACACTCTTTACGATATGGTCGAAAATAAAGGTATCCGCTGGAATCAGGGGCAGGTCGATAATGAGAAGATCAACGCTTATTATGCAAAGCTCGACGCGAAGAATATCCGGGCACACACGATCGCCAGCGCGATCGAGATCGGTCGGCCTGTGAATCTGAAAAAAGCCCTCCGTGCTCTGGAAATTTGCAACGGTGTGGTTCGGCAGGTAACAGATGAAGATATTCTGGAACATAAGGCGATGGCGGGTCGATTTGGTTTCGGCTGCGAGCCTGCCTCGGCGGCCTCGATTGCCGGATTGCATTTGCTCCTGAAGGAACAAATTATCAGTCCCTCGGAAAGAGTCGTCTGCATCCTAACCGGCCATCTGCTCAAGGACCCCGATGCCACAGTCAGCTATCACACAGGAATCCCCATGAAAAAGGCCGTCCCGCCCCCGCCGGAACAGGTCTGGGGTACCTTGGCCAACAAACCTATTCAGGTGGCCGACGATCTCGATGCCATCTGCAAAGTGCTCGGCGAAAAAACTCCCGGAGTAGATTCGGCGATTGTAGATCGTTTTCCAACCATCGCACCGTTGGAAGAATAATGAATTTCTAATTTATGATTTAATTCAATTTCTTGTAACCGTTCAGGCCCCGTTGAAAATTGTCATTGCGAGACCGTGCAGCGGGCGCGGCAATCTCGTACAAACGCCAACGACATTCCAATGAGATTGCTTCGCTGCCCTCGCAATGACTTTTTAAAGTGGTTTTGCATAAGGTTCAATCCAAAACCGGTCAATTTGAGAAATTAGAAATCATAAATTCCTATTTCCAACCGATCAGCGTCGGCAGGTAGTTATTAAAGTCTGTGTCAAACTGTTTCAGGTCGTTCGTGATATACTGCCGGAAAACGGCTTCGCCGAAGCTTACCTTTTCATCCTCGCGAACCGTGGTCAGGTATCCTTTGGCTCGCATGGCCATTTTGCGGGTTCCCAATTCACCTGACAAGTTTTGGAAATTCACGTGGTATTGCCCCGAGTTTGGATCGTTTAGAAATTCCAGTATGGCCCACAATTGGGCGTAATACGTCAGCACTCTTGGCTGGGGTAATTTGCTGATCTCGCCGGCATGAGTAGCGAGAATATCTTTAAGGGAAAAGAGTTTGTTTTTGCCCACGGCCTCGGAGAGATTTTCCCGCCGGAACAAATTTTTCTTCGGGGTAAAGATGGGCGAAAAGCCGTTCCACTCATGGGCTTCAAAATAACAGGCCATTCCTTCATTCAACCACGCCGGGACCGGTTCCGGGCACGAGGCCAGGTTCACGTACAGGTGAAACAACTCGTGGGCGAGGATCGTCAGAGTGGAATATCGCCCGATATAATAGAAGGCGGCGAAATTCTTGGCCGTATAGCCTCCGTTTCGAATCCGCAGGTAGTCCTGGGCCCGCCGACCAAATTTCGATTCCGTAAAGGCCGTCCACTGTTGGACGTCGGAGAAGATATAGACCGTCATTTTTTCTTTCGGCCTGATCATCAATGCCTGGCAAAAACGCTCATATTGCCCTTCGGCAAGATTGACGGCGGCGGCGTGCAAATCCTTGTCCTTGATGGTGGTATAGATTCGATAATGCGGGGTTTCCAGAATGGTTCCCTGATGATTTTTCAAAGGCCAGGATGTGGATTGATAATTCCTGGTGGTTTCTCGTTTTTCACAGCCGTAAAGTCCGAATAAAACGCTCAGCATCAGGATGGTAAAAATACGCTTCATGGCAAAATCCTTTAACGTGTTGTTCTTATTTTTTCCAGAAGGAGGCATTTTTGACGTACCAGTCGATGGCCAATTGGAGTCCCTTATCGAAAAGAATCTTGGGTCGATAACCGATCACTTCACCGGCGAGGGTGATATCGGCCAGAGAATGTTTTACATCACCTGGTCGGGATGGGGAATAAATCGGCTGAACATTTTTGCCGAGTAATTCGTTGATGCGTTTAATAATGGCGTTGACCGTGATCGATTCTCCGCAGGCGACGTTGATCACTTCGCCATGTGTTTCCGGAGCCGCGGCCGCCAGGAGATTCGCCTCGATCACATTTTCAATATACGTAAAATCCCTGGACTGCTCGCCGTCGCCGTAGACCGTTGGGCGCCGGTTTTCCATGATCGCCGTCACAAAGGCCGGGATGGCCGCCGCGTATTGACTGGCCGGGTCCTGCCGGGGACCAAACACATTAAAATAACGAATGGCAATCGTCTGGAGCTTAAAGCATTGATAAAAACATCGGCAATAATATTCACCCACCAGCTTGGCCACCGCGTAGGGACTCTTGGGGCCAGGGAGGATTTTTTCAAACTTGGGGGAAATTTCCGTATCTCCGTACGCGGAACTGCTGGCGGCATAGACGAAACGCTTTACGCCGGCGTCTCGAGCGGCCATCAGCATATTAAAGGTTCCATCGACGTTGGACTGATGGGACAGGCCCGGATCTTCCACGGATTTCGGAACGCTGGGAATGGCGGCTTCATGAAAAACCACTGCCACGCCCTGGACCGCTTTTTTGCAATCTTCGGGTTTTCGGATATCACCCTCGATCAGTTCGATCTTGTCCATCAGGTGCTGAATATTTTTCCGCTTGCCGGTGGCAAAATTGTCGATGATCCGAACTTTTTTTCCTCGATTAATCAACCCTTCCGCCAAGTGCGAACCGATAAATCCCGCTCCGCCGGAAACTAAGAATAAACTCATTTAATCGCTCCTTGTTTTCCATCATTATCTCAAGAAAGAACCCCCGATTGCCATCGGGGGCTAGTTGGCCACTTGTAGTGTATAATACTATTTTTCGGCCGCTAATGCCATTTTTTATTTTTTCAACGGTCGGGCCACGGTGGGAGCATTTTTTTGCTCCAGTTCGGCTATGTGCCGAGGTGACTGTTCCGGCAGATATCGTAAAAGGAGCATCAGCAGGAGGGCGATGGGAATTGAAACTACGCTGATGCCCTGGGAAACCGTTAGGCCAAAGGTATCGATTGGGTTATCTGCCCGGATGGCTTCTTCAAAAATCCGGCTGATCGGATAAATTACGAAAAGCAGGGCGATGACCATTCCGTCTCGTTTCCGCCGCCAGAAATACAAGCCCAGGACCCAGGCGATCATAAAGGCGGTAAGCGAAGCATAAATCTGGGTCGGATGGACAGGGAGAGTTTTTAAGTGCAAATCATTGACCATCTTGCGAAGGTCGGCCAGGTTCGTATTAAACGCCTTGAGATTGCCGTTGACCATCCCAAGAATAATTCCATCACTTGCATTCGGATTGGCCTGGGCCAGTGCTTTCTGAAATTGCTCATCCGTCATCTTCAACGTATCGCGGTCGATAAGACCGGTATAGCCTGGAGAGGTCAGAATCAACGGCGCCGGTACTTTGACTTGGTGCGTATTGAGCCATTGATCTTCAAACGCCAGACTGCCGTAAGGAAATCGGATGGCGAGGGGACACTGTGTGGGCGCTCCCCAACAGCAGCCGTTTAAAAAACATCCGATTCGCCCAAAACCCAAACCGATCATAATGGCCGGCGCCATGATATCCAGGTACCACCGTAACGATTTTTTCTTGAGCCAAAGATAAATAATTACCGATGCCACCGCCACTAGAAATCCGCCGTAAAATTCCAGTCCGCCCGAGGTCAAATTGATGGCTGCGAATAAAGGATTCGACGCGGCGGCAAATTGGGTCCAGTTATGAACGACATAAAAAATCCTTGCCCCGATGATCCCGCTGACCAGGGAGAGCAGACACAAGTTGACCACGATTTCTTCATTGGCCCCGCATTTTCGGGCCCGGCGGGAAGCCAACTGAAGGGCCACCAGAAATCCGACCATCATCATTAATCCATAGGATCGGATTGGAATGGGTCCTAAATTAAACAAAGTCGGGTGCATAAATACTCCCAGACGCATGCGATGCGTCTCTACTAATGCGTAATAACTTCTTTGATTGTATTGCCCTGGCCGATAATAGCCACTCTGGCTTTATGGTTTCTAGCTTCTTCCGGAGTCATATAAGCGAAGGAAAAAACCAGGACAATGTCCCCTACGTTCACCAGTCGGGCCGCCGCTCCATTGATACAAATAATTCCACTGCCCGCCGGACCGGGGATCGCGTAGGTCGTATGGCGGGTTCCATTGTTCAGGTTCGCGACCATCACCGCCTCATTCGGGAGCAAGTCTACGGCTTCCATCAGGTCGCGGTCGATGGTAATACTGCCGACGTAATTCAAATTGGCTTCGGTAACCGTGGCTCGGTGAATTTTACTTTTCATCAACTTCAAAAACATCAATATTTCCTCATCTTAACTCGAAACACTAAACTCGAAACTTCTATATTATAGTTTCATTTCCTTCACTATCCAAAATAATATTATCAATTAACCGGGCAGGACCGATTCTGACCGCCAGGGCAATCAGGACCGGTCGGTCGATCTTCGCTAGCTCGTCAAAAGTATTCATATCCACAATACCGATGTACTGAATTTGGCATGGCCCCGCTAATTCGATCTGCTTTCGCATCGACTGCATAATCGCTGATCCGTCTTTGTTTCCCTGGTTGATGAGCCGTTTGGCTGATTGCAAGGACTGGTAAAGACAAGCCGCCTGTCGGAGTTCCGATTCGCTTAAATATCGATTCCTGGAGCTTAAGGCAAGCCCGCTTTCGCTTCGGACCGTCGGGCATATCCGCAGTTCGACGGGAAAATTAAGGTCTTGGATCATTCGCCGGATGACCAGGGCTTGCTGGGCGTCTTTCTGTCCGAAATAGGCAATATCGGGCATAACGATATTAAACAATTTCGTCACGACCGTCGTTACGCCGGTAAAATGTCCGGGCCGAAATTCCCCGCAAAGCTTATCCGTAAATTTCGCCACCTGCACCGTTGTCAGCGAGTGCTCCGGGTACATTTCTTCCCGTTCAGGATTAAAAACCAGGTCCACCCCCGCCTGTCGGCACTTGTCCAGGTCCTCTTCGATGGACCGGGGATATTTTTGAAAATCCTCCCCCTGACCAAATTGCGTCGGATTGACAAAAATACTGACCACTACAAATCCGCATTCGCGTTTGGCCCGCCGAATCAATTCCAAGTGTCCTTCATGCAGTGCCCCCATAGTAGGGACAAAACCAATGCAGGTTTTACGTTCGCGTATAATCTTTAACGACCGTCGAACATCATCAATTTTCTTTAACGTCAGCATCTTGTTATTAGACATTAACAATTCTATTCAACCTCGTCCATTGATTCCAGAATTGTCTGGGCAGTCATCAAAAGAACGGGGTGGACGACGTGGGGGGCGATTTGCGCAAGCGGCTGCATGACGAATCGCCGTTCGTGCATAAGGGGATGCGGTATGATTAATCGGTCGGTGGAAATGATTTCCTGTCCATAAATTAAAATATCCAGATCGATCGTCCTGGCCCCCCAGAAAACTTCACGCTTACGTCCGAGTTCCTTCTCGATGGCCTGCAGGGCATCAAGCAATTCGGTGACTCCGAGAGTTGTGCGGATATTTGCCGCGGCATTTAAATACAATTTTTGATCGGGCGGTCCTCCGTCCGGCTGAGTCTCATAAACCGAACTGACCGTCTGGACTTCCATTTTCGGATGGTCGTTGATCAGGTTTAATGCCCGCTGAATATACTTTCCACGCGGTTCGATGTTCGAACCCAAAGCGATGTATACTTCCACCGGTTTATGTTCTTTTGTCTTCTTTTGGGTCATTTTGGCCGTTCTCCCGGCGCTGCTCCGCTGGTTCGAGTAAATCGGGGCGATGATTGCTTAATTCGTCCACCATTTCCTCAAAGCAGGTGGTTTTATAACTATCTAATGTATATTTTTTCTCGCGGTCGCCTGCCTTGTAAAAAATAACCAGGAACCCTTTTTCCAGACTGCGGGCATCGATCCCGGTAATGGCCGACCAGGGAATCTGGATTTTACCGTCGATGTCAAAGCCAGTCTGATCAACCGCCACCCGCGTCTTCTTAATCACGAAGAATCCGATGATTAAAATAACACACAAAACAGTCAAGGCAATGGCCGCCACCCGGTTGAACCATAGATCGCTCGGTTCATTAATGTATTTGGGGTTGAACCAGCCGTCGTAAAAACAATAGACCGCGAAAAAGGCGGATAACACGATGTAGGCAATCCAACGAAACTTTCTCGAATTGGTCAGGGTTCCAATAACTGCCATGATTTATCTCCAAAAAACTATTTTCTAATTGTCCGAAATTTGGCGTAAAGATGCAACTTGTTTTCGCGCCTATGGAAGATTAAAATATACTTATAAAAACTCGAAGGGTCAGGAAAGGCGATTCAAGTTATGGAGAGAAATAAAGATATTGACATACTCCGGCAATGCAAGGCAGCGATCAAAAACGTCGCCGACAATTGCGAAGTCATTTTGTACGGGTCGCGAGCACGAGGAGATGCGCGAGAAGACTCGGATTATGATATTCTTGTGCTGATAAATGGCCCGGTGGATATGAAGTTGGAGGATGCGATCAGATCGGAACTTTACCCACTTGAGTTGGAAACGGCAGCCGTAATCACATTGCTCGTATATAATCGTGAACAATGGTCCGGCTTCCCTCATCGCGCAACTCCGTTCTATAAAAATGTGGAGCGAGAAGGTGTTTTATTATGAACGAAGAGGCACGAAGTTTAATTTCACACCGGCTGAGAAGAGCCCATGAAGCGATTGACGAAGCTAAAATACTTTTTGATGCTGACCATCTAAATACGTATGTAAACCGCTTGTATTATGCCTGCTTTTATGCCGCTTCCGCTTTATTGTTGACCAAAGACTTGTCAACCGCTAAACATGGACGCTTACGTGCTTTGTTTCACCAGGAATTTGTCAAACCTGGACTTCTTCCTGTAAAACTTGGAAAGCATTTCGACCGGTTGTTTGATAATCGCCAAAAAGGGGATTACGAAGATTTCGTGCAGTTTAAAACCGAGGAAGTTTCCGGCTGGCTTGATGATACTAGTTCTTTTGTCGATGGTGTCGAAATTTTGATCAAAAATTCATTTCTTGGTCCTTGAAACTTTCTTTTATTTAAGCTACAATTACAAGTTTCCGGTAACTATAATATTTTTGTTTGGGAAAGCGAACCATGAAAGAGAAGATTCATCCGGCCTATGTAGAGACAAACGTAACCTGCGGATGCGGGAATCAATTTAAGACCCGCTCGACGATCAAGGAAATCCGCGTGGAAATCTGCTCCAATTGCCATCCGTTCTATACGGGCAAACAAAAGTTTGTCGATACGGCGGGTCGCGTGGAGAAATTCCAGAAGAAATATAACTGGGACAAGCTCAAGGCCGACAAGCAGGCCAAGGCGGCAGAAGTCAAACCGGCCCAGGGTTAGGTTAATATTTAAAATCTGATTCGCCGACCGTAATGGGACAAACCCTTTGACGGCCGGCGAATTTTCATTGTGTAATTATGAGTGATAACTCTTTATCTGATTTAGAACAACGATTGCTGGAAAAGCTCGGCGATACGGATCGTCGGTTTTGCGAAGTCGAAGAGCTGATGAACGATCCGCAAAACGCCCGGGTTGCCCATAAGGTGGTTGAGCTATCGAAGGAGCGAAGCCGGTTATTACCTCTCGTTGGACCCTATCGAAAGATCATGGAGATAGATCGGCAGACTGCCCAGGCCAAGGCCATCCTCGATGACATCAACCAGGATAGTGAACTAAGAGACATGGCCCAGGAAGAAATCAAAGACCTCTTCACGCAGCGGGAGGCGCTTTTTGAAGAGATAAAATCGGCACTGGTGACTTCGGACGATAACGTGATCAGCAGCGTGATTCTGGAAATCCGAGCGGGAACGGGCGGGGAGGAGGCAGCGCTTTTTGCCGGCGATCTGATGAATATGTACATTCGTTACGCGGAAAAACGCGGATTTAAAACTGAAGTGATGGATATGTCTACGTCGGATATGGGCGGATTTCGAGAAGTCATTTTAAATGTTACCGGGACCGGGGTCTTTTCCGTTTTCGGATACGAAGGCGGAGGACATCGGGTTCAGCGGGTTCCCAAGACGGAGTCCCAGGGGCGTATTCATACCTCGGCGGCCACCGTCGCGGTCATGCCGGAACCCGAAGAAGTGGAAATCGACATCAAACCCGAGGACGTGATCGAAAGCGTTTCCAGGGCAGGGGGACCTGGGGGTCAGAACGTCAACAAGGTCTCCTCCGCCATTCGGCTGGAACATGTGCCTTCGGGAATAGTGGTTTCCATGCGGGATGAACGGTCCCAGCATAAAAATCGCGCAAAGGCCTGGCGGGTGTTGCGATCTCGGTTATTCGAACGGATGCAGTCCGAGAAAAAAGCGGAACGCGACCAGAAGCGAAGTGTGATGATCGGATCGGGCGACCGGTCCCAGCGGATTCGCACATATAATTTCCCCCAAAACCGCGTCACCGACCATCGGATCAACCTCGACCTGTACTGCCTCGACCGAATTCTCATGGGGGATATGGACCAGTTGGTCGAAGCGATACAAACCTACGACCGCCGGCAACGCCTGCAGAATCTACAGGTGTGATTCTTTTTAAAAACCTGGTATCAACCGCCGATATAAACCCCCACCGCCTCTAATGCCGATTGCTCGTTGTCGTAAAAATGAAAAATCTGATCAAGACGGGTGAGCCGGAAGATTTTGTGAATATCCTTGCGAAGACCGCAAATCCCCAGCCAACCGTTTCGTGCCGACAGGTTTTGATGAAGTTTCAACATCAACCCCAGCACCTGGCTGGATAAGAATTTAACCGAGGAAAAATCCAACAACAAAAATTTCTGGTCCTGGTGATCCACCAGGTTTTCCAACTCCTCCGTAATCTGCTGGATCTGCTGCATATCCATAATGGCCGCATCGACAAAATCCACAACCGCGACCTTTCCAATTTTTTTAACTATAATTCGAGACGAAAACGTCATGCCTTGCCACCTCTCTTCTTAAAACTTTTTATCAGGGTAACATCACCGGTCCAATTTGGCAAATGCAAACTCAGGCCGCTTCTTTAAGAGGCACGACCGTAAGGGAGTGTTCTTCCCGCGACCGGAAAAGACGGAGGGATTACTATTTTTAAAAGTATTTTATTGTCTTAACGCCATCTTTATATAAAATACACAAAACCCTGACAATTCCATTGGTTTTGGTTGGACCAACATTGAAGCTAAAGGAGCCGGTTATGCGATTTTCGTTTATTCCCAAAGAGGAAAAGTTTTTCGAGCTTTTGGAAGAAGCCAGCGCCAATATGATCAGCACCTCCCACGCCCTGGCGGAATTTATGCGGGAGGCAAATACTCGGGACCAAAAAGCCCCGATCATCAAAGACTTCGAGCGCAAGGGCGACGTAATCACCCATGAAATACTCCGCAAGATCAATCGCAGTTTCAGCACACCCCTGGAGCGGGAAGACATTCATGCCCTGGCGTCGAACATGGACAAGGTGCTCGACGCGATGGAATCGCTGGCGAATCGAATATCGATTTTTCGCATTAAGGAAATGACTCCTATCTGCATGGACCTGTGCAATATCCTGATCGAGGCCGTCGAAGAAATCCACAAGGCGGTGAAATACTTGCCTAACATGAAAAACCTTGAAGAGCTGGAAGCCTGTTGTGCCCAGATCGGCCGTTTGGAAAGCCGGTCGGACACGGTCACCCGACACGCGGTCGGAGAGTTATTCGATAATCCTCGAGACGTCCTGGAGCTGATCAAATGGAAGGAAATCTACGAGCGATTTGAAACCGCGTTGGATTTGTGTTCGAAAGTAGCCGGGGTGATCGAAGCTATCCTGGTTAAAAATGCCTGATGCGTATCGGAAAGAGGAATTTCAATGTCTGTGGAATTGATTATCGTCGTAATTCTCGCTTTAGGTTTTGATTTCGTCAACGGTTTTCACGATGCCGCCAATGCCATCGCCACGTGCGTATCCACCCGGGCCCTTAGTCCGCGAAACGCGATTCTCATGGCCCGAACGTTGAACTTTGTCGGGGCGATTACCTCGACGGCCGTTGCTTATACCGTGGGAAAAGGTGTGGTTAATGTGGCGGGGCATACGGATCCGATGTCTATTGTATTGGTTGCATTGATCGGCGCCATCGGATGGGATTTAATAACCTGGTATTGGGGTCTTCCGTCCAGTTCCACCCATGCGCTGGTCGGTGGATTAATGGGAGCGGGGATTGTGTCGATAGGGGTTAAGTGTCTCGTATGGAAGGGCATTCGAAAAGTATTACTTGCCATGTTTGTTTCCCCGATTCTCGGCGCGATCGCGGGACTGATCTGCGTCTCGATCCTGTATTGGTGTTTTTACCGCTCTCATCCCAGTCGGGCCAACAGGAATTTTCGCTGGGCACAAATTGTTTCCGCGGCTTGGATGTCATTTTCCCATGGTATGAACGATGCGCAAAATGCCATGGGAATTATCACTCTGGCCTTGATTTCCGGTCACTGGATCAAACTGGCCCATCCCAATGATTTTCCGGTCCCCATTTGGGTTATGCTGGCCTCCGCTCTTGCGATGGGAATGGGAACCTCGGCGGGCGGGTGGCGCATTATCAAAACGATGGGTCAGCGCATGGTGGACCTTAAACCGATCGATGGATTTGCCGCCGAAACCTCGGCAGGCGCGGTAATTGTCGGAATGTCATTGCTCGGTGCGCCGATCAGTACCACCCATGTTATTTCCTGTGCGATTATGGGAACAGGGGCCGCAAAGAATATTACCTCCGTCCGATGGAATGTGGTCCGGCGAATTATCTACGCCTGGGTCCTTACCATTCCCGGAGCAGCCTTGATCGCCGGGCTTGCCTGGTATATCCGAACACTTTTCGTCGGGTAAATTTGACAACGGGGGATTCGTATCTTACCTTTCTTGTAGAGGCGCGTTGATCAGACCGAAAGCTGCCAGGGTCGCATATAAACGAAGCCCAAAACCTCAAAAAGCTATTATTACTTAGTACGCCTGTCCACAATTAAATCGACAGAATTTCGGGGAGCAGGACATCGTCCTCGAGGCGTATCTTATTTAGCAGGCGGGCTTGCCCGCCACGGAACTTTAGAGGAGGGGCTTGTATGTCTTTATTACTTTTGGATTCCAGCTTTTATACGTTAATGAACGCGATGTATCGAACGCAGTATCAACAGCAAACCACGCTGGCAAGATTGTCTTCGGGTTCACGAATCAATTCAGCTGCGGATGATCCCGCCGGTTTGGTGGCCAGTTTGCTTTTGAATTCCGATCTGACCATCACGCAGGCGGCATGGAACAACGCCGACCGGGCCGAGGCGATGATGAATGTGGCCGATGGAGCCATGTCCCAGATTTCAAGCCTGGTTTCCAGTATCAGTTCTTTGACAGTAGAATTGGCCAACAGTTCCGGTCTTACGGATGCGGAAAAACAGGCAAAACAGATACAAATAGACTCCGCTGTGGATTCTATAGATCGACTGGTGAATTCGACAACATACAATGGAAAAAAGCTTCTCGATGGAACTTATGGCATCAATACAACCGGTGTGGACGCAGCCAATATCACAGACGTTAATATCACCTCCAGACCCCAGGTGAATAGCACCAGCCTTAGTATAACCATAGTCTCAGCGGCCCAAAAGGGACAAGTTTCTTTCGCCGGCACCGGTCTATCCGCAGCCAACCCTGTAACCATTGAGGTAACAGGAAATCTCGGTTCGAATCAGTTCAGTTTTGTCGGAAGCGCATCAATAGCGACTATGGCCGCCAGTATCAACGCCGATACCGCATCCACAGGCGTGTCCGCTATCGCCAGCAGTAATGTTTTGTATTTCCGAAGCCAGCATTACGGCAAAGATGAATTTGTCCAGGTTGACAAAATCAGCGGAACCTTTAACCTGGTTGGAGGAGTGACTCAAGACTCCGGTGTTGACGCTTTGGCAACCGTTAACGGTCAAAATGCCGGCGTGCACGGAAATGATATTAATTTCAACGTCGGAGATGTGAGAGGAACGGCAACCATCACGGAGAGTTTTCAAACCACCACAGGCGCAAACACAACCTTTAATGTAACGGGCGGCGGAGCCGCTTTTTTGGTATCACCTTCCGTCACAGACCTTTATACGATTGGCATAAACAACGTCGGCTCCACCAAACTGGGCAATGGAACGCTGGGATATTTATATCAATTGAAAAGCGGAGGGACGCATAACCCGTTAGATCACCCCGGCGATGCCCAGCGGATTGCCAACCTTGCCACGACGCAAGTGGCCACGGCACGGGCGAATATCGGGTCTTTTGAAGAGTACACGGTCGGTAGCATGAAAAATATGCTTTCAGCCGCCAAGGCAGGACTGTCTTCAGCGATAAGTCAGATTACCGATACGAATTATGCCGAGGAAATGGCCAATGCCACAAGACTAAATGCCCTTTTCAATGCGCAAATTTCGATACTAGCTATGATTGGCCAGCAATCCCACGATATGATGACAAGTCTTTTTAGCTAATGCCAATAATTTATTATTGTGTGTATATTTAATAACAAACCACGTCAGTCCTAGCCAACGGGGCTGACGCGATCCCCCAGGCGGGTCCTGTGCGCCTCCATCGGGACCCGCCTTCCCCCCTATTATCAATACTGATAACGGCCAAATTACCCAAAATCCCATCTCGAATAGAAATTTCGTAAAAATAAAAAACTTGACTTTCTAGGAAAAACCTTTTACTATAGTCCCTTAGAGGAAACTTGAGAGAGAGAACGCGTGGAGAGAGAGAGAAATCGAATCTTTTCACGCGGTTTTTTTTGCCCTTCGTTTGCCTGACCAAATTTCATTGACACTTGAAAATTGAGTCTTGGGCATAATACAATTCTCAATGTCCAAGGAAAGAAAAAGATTTTACACGGGGTTGTAGGTGATGACCATGAGGGTCATGTCGTCGCTTTGAGTCGCCAAACCGATGAAACGGCGAACATCCCAGAGAATATTATCCGCCATTTTCTGGGCAGACAGGTCGGCATATCTATTGATGGAAGCAATCAGCCGATTCAGGCTAAATGATTGTCCGTCGAAATTCATCGCATCGACTATACCGTCGGTAAAAAGAACCAGCCGGTCGGATGCGGCAAGTTGAATCGTCTGGCTGGGAAATTCCGGGTCGTCAAAGATAGCCAGGGCAGGACCGGAGACCTTGAGCTGCTCGACCAGATGATTTCGGATCAGAAGCGCAGGATTATGCCCGGCGTTGACATAAGTGAGCGTCCCCTTGACCGGATCAATCATGCCCATGATCAATGTGGCGAATTCACCGCTTAGGCTGTCCCGTCGAAACGCCTTATCGACCATTTTCATTAAGGCGTCCAGGCTTTTCCCCTGGTCGATATAGGCCCGGATCGTGGCCCGTAGCGAAGCCATTTGAAGCGAAGCGGGAATCCCCTTGCCGGCCACGTCGGCGATGACAATTCCCAATTGCCCGTTTGGAAATTCCTGAAAGTCATAAAAATCGCCGCCGACCAGGTAAGACGGCTCAAAGATCGAGCCGATCTGGATGTTCGGCAGGTTCGGAGATTTTTTCGGCAGCATGTGCCCCTGAATATCCGCCGCCATTTTCAACTGCCGCTGCATACGTTCCGCTTCGATCGATTCCTGGAAGAGTTGGGCGTTGATGATCGCCGAGGCCGCTTGCGAGGCGATGGCCTTGAGGCATTCGATTTCGAAGTGTTCATAGGTGTGAGGCTGGCTCGAATAAATATGAAGAACTCCCACCGCCTGACCCCGGTAAATCATTCCGACCGCCAGCCCGCTGACGATGCCCTCACGCTGAGCTTCTTCCTTATAAATTACCCGCGGATCGGTCAGCATGTTTTCAATGTAGGCCGGTTCACCCGCCAAGGCGGCCTGATCGATGGGTGAACGCTCCAGTTTTAACGGCCCCTTGCGAAGATACTCCGCCGATAAATTCGCCACCGCCTTGATTTGTAATTCTCTGGTATCCGGATTATAAATACGAATCGAACAGCCCTTGCCTTCCACCACCTTGACCACCTGCTCCGCGGTGATTTTTAAAATCTGGTCCAAATCGGCGCGACCGGCCAGCAGTGAGGTCAGACCATGCAAAATGGTCAGCTCATTTACTCGTTGCCGAAGTTCTTCAATATTTATCTGGTCCGGTCCGTTCATCATAATCCTAAAAATTCCATATCCGTGCAGATCACCTCGCGGTCATTGCGAGCATGGTTCCGAGATCGATGGCGAATTTATTGGTGAATCCGGGACGACGTTTCGCCCCGCTATCCCGTTTATGAGACATCATAACAAACGGCCCTCGGTTAGTCCACCCGTTTCCCGCCGCGGGTAGTGGTTCACTCCGTTTACCGTCCGCAGCGGCAACGTCCTGGACTACCAGACCACCTGTCAAAAATAATGTCAAAAATAACTCACGACCCGGGAAATCCGATTTGGTAAGATAGCAGGCATGAACTGGGTTGAATATTTCGAGCAGGTGTTGAAAGTTCGCCGCGGCGGTCCTGAGATGACCTTGGGTATCGGAGACACGGTGGTCGAAAACGCCCGTAGCGTGGACGAGTGGACGGTCAAGGCGTCGGCTTTGCGGGAAATCTTCACGCTGATGTTGGGCAAGCCCCCGGAAAAGTATTCCTGTCCGCTTGATCCACGCATCGAAGACGAAATCGATCAGGGGACGTACATGAAAAGGATCGTTTCTTACAACGTCGGTCCTGCGGAACGAATTCGGGCTTACGTATTAATTCCCCACAATAAACCATTCCCGCGCCCGGCGGTGTTGACCATCCATCCAACCACGCCGTTCGGGAAGGAACAAGTAGTCGGCAACGATCCCTCGCCACAGGGGCGGGACCAGTCCTATGGCTTGCATCTGGTCGAACGCGGCTACATTACCTTTTCGTATGACCTCCTGAGCGCCAATGAACGCATCTATCCAGGGCTTAAGCCCTTTTCCACCGATCCGTTTTACCGGGATTTTCCCAACTGGTCCGTTCGCGGCAAGGATATGTGGGATATTTCTCGCGCGATTGATGTCCTGGAAACTATCCCCCAGGTGGATATCGCCCGCATCGGTTCCATCGGCCACTCACAAGGCGGGGGAATTACTATCGACGCGATGGCCCTCGATCCGCGGATCAAGGCCGGAGTAAACAACTGCGGAGACTGGCCGTCGAGACTCTACAAGAATCCATTCGTGCGGGCACGAACCGGATGGTGGATCGGGATGCCGAACCTGAGGCCGTTCTGCTGGTCCGGAAAGGATTACCCGATTGACCTGCACGAGAAAATGGCCCTTGCGGCTCCGCGACCACTTTTGAACCTCACCGCTCTGAACGACTGGGGGTTTGGCTTGGATGAAGAACCTGTGACGCGACCCTGCCTGGAAGCGATGGCAGCGAGCGTCAAAAAGGTTTACGAACTTTACGATTGTCCCCAAAATTTCGAAAGCGTGCTTCATGGTGACGGGCACTGCTTCGCGGAGCATCATCGCCGGATCGCTTATGCCTTTCTCGACCATCACCTTCAGCCGAACATTTGATGGATTTTATTGACTTTGAATTTGCTGCGGGTGGCATGCAACGCCGTGAACTTAACGGCAAAGCGGATAAAAAAGGAACGCACATTTTGCTCTGTGTCTCTGCCGGTAAGAAACCTTCAGCCGCCACTCATGTTTGATCTTCAGATAGGTAAACCCACTTGAACCGGTAGCTCGTATAGCGAGATTCTCATTCTAACATTCTTGAGAATGTTAGAATGAAACCTTTGTTGCTTCAGCGTTGGGAGCAAAAGGGCCGATTGATATGCGGAGGAAAAAATCTTATTCAAAAGCCCAAGTTCACGGCGTTGGGTGGCATGGCCCCGACTACGATGCCATGCCACCAACAAGTCACCCGCTAAATCAGGGTTGACTCAATACTAGAGTTTATCGCAACTCCACTTCGCTCAGTCCCATGAGAACCGGCCCGCCCTTACCGCCGCCGTTCGGAGCCATAAGAATCCTGATTTTGCTGGTGGTTACAGGAGTGAATTTGATTTTTTCCACCGGGCCTTTCGCCGCCAGGAAGTCCGGAGTGGCAGATACCGATTTCCAGGCTCCCGACTCATCGGCGTACTGGATCATGGTCTTTTGAGGCAGGCCGGTAAAGGTCATCCAGAAAACGTTCACCTGCGAGACCTTACGAGGTTGACCCAGGTCCATCTGGACCCAATGCTCCACAGGAGCGGGACCCGAAATCCATGCCACCTCCGGTTCAAATTTGACCGCCTCGAACCGCAGCCCGTCGTTCAGGGGAAGCGGAGTATAAGGAGCGGAAGTGCTGTCCACGGAAATCCTGGGGATCGCCAACGGCAATCCTACCCTGACTTGGCCGCTTTCACCGGTCAACGACACCAGGCATCGGTTGACTTCGCCGGCGTCGGTCAGTGGAATGTCGATTTTACCGGCGGAAACCATCCGAGAGTAAACCCGCCAGGGAGTTTTCCCATCCACCAGATACCGCACACTGACTTTCCCGGCCTCAGGGGCCGTTACGGCGAGCGTGGTTTTATTATCCTGCTCCGTCAGTGCGGCATCCAATTCATTGGGAGAATACAAAACGGATTCGATTTTTGCCACGGCCTTGCTTCGAAGCTGATCCAGCAAGTCCGGGGATGCGCCCTTTTCCAGATGGGTCTGATAGCCAGAGCCACGAGGCGAAAGGCTCAGTGCCTGGTCGTAGCTTTCTTCCAAAAACTGTTTGGCGTCTGCAATCCCTTTGGAATCCGCCATTGCCCGTTCGAGGGCGTCAAGAACCTGGTAATCCTCATGTCCGGCCCGCAGAGCTAGAAAACGCCGGGAGATCACAAATCCTTCCCCGCCAGGACCGGGGTAAACGAGGTTCTGGGTTTCCACTCCTTCCCACGGGCGATACCCCCGGCCGAACCCGTGGCTGCTGTTGAACCAGGAAAAATGACCCCAGCCGGTGATGCCGTATTTCCGGCACGTCCAGGGCATGAGGCGGTAGTAGGAGATCGGCTCGAAGCTCTCACCGTCGGCTTGGCAATCGTAGACCCAAAGTTGTTTGCCAAGGGTTTTTATAAACGCCATGTTCGACGGGGTGCAGGATCCGACAATAGGGGAGGGAATGTCGTGAGCAAGAGCATTTTTCTTCCAGCCATCGTCCTGACCGATGCCTGTCACGTAAAACTGGGCTCGGATAGCGGGATTCACCTCGTGGATCCAATTCGCCATTTTCATTCCCATTGGATAATCCCCCTCCCCAGGTTCATCGAAGGTCTCCATGACCAGGCGGGAGGGAGCCACATTCAAGGTGCCCAAATGATCCATCAAGGCCTTGACCCACGCTTTGAAGGCGATTTCAAACCGGGGCTCGGTCCATTTCCAGCCGTAGCGATTCTCCAGGCGGGAAAAGAGTCCTTGCCCGCCGAAGCAGAGGAACCGGGCCTCTGACACCTGGGTGAGCGCCCGGTGAATTTTCCGGTCCACGCGGGTAAAGTCGATATATTTTAAACTGCCGTCGTCGTTGAATTCCGAATCGATCCATGCGGACTCAATATCGAAAGTATTGACGCCCAGAACGATCATGGCGTCCCAGGCATAATCGGTATGGCCGAAGCATTCAACGATATCGACCTTGTTCAAGGGAAGGATCGCAACCGGCAGGACCTTTACTTTGATCGGGATTTCCATTTTGCCCGACGCGTCCACCATCGAAATGACGGCGATGCTTCCGGTGTACTCCCCAGGCAGCAGGCCGGTGGTATCGATGGAAAGGACAGCCTGGCTGATGGTCGCGGGATTAACCTGGATAATCTGGCCTTTATCCAGTTCAGGCAAGGCGTCAGTAAACATCTCTTTAGGTTTGGAGAACCCCCGCATCGCCGGCACGGAATACAATTTGATCCATTGAGAAGGAAGGATTCGTTCGGCTCGAGCTTCATTGTAGAGTTCAGAAACGGCAAACCGAGCCGGATATCCCGTCGAGGTCAGGTTGGCGATATTCAGGGCAATATCCCGATGCTCACCTTTTAAGCAGGTGAGGGCAATATTCAACTTTTCCGACCGGGACGCCGGCATTTTGACTTCGTTCAGGGCGATATGAGCCGGACCCGTCCACATCACGGTCCGCACACCCGCCAGCCGAGTGCCAAGAACGTCCACCCGCTTGGATAATTCCTCACGATCTGATTTTGAAAGCGCAGCGAATTTTGTAAGATCGTCCCGAACCTTTCCCGCCTCGGTCAAAATCGTTTCTGTGTCACGGGTAAGCTGGGCGATCAGTGTTCCAGCCGGGAACTTCGCCAATGCCTCCTGGGTGGCAAAAATCTGTTGGACCAGACCCTGGAGCTTTTCCATGGACACACGGGCATCGCCGACGTAAACATCGGTGAACGCGCTGGCCTTGTCGCCTTCCTCGATCTGAATATCATCGAGCCAGAATTCTCCTTCGCTTTTGGGCGGCCAATAGATAGTTAGGGTGTAGGTCGGCTTGCCATCCGCGCGGGGCTTGGTACGCGGGGCAACGAAGGTTTTGGTAACTCTCGTCCAGTCCATCGTGGTCTTCGGCGCCTGCATGGCAATCGAATCGCCGTCCCATCCATAGTTGCACAGGAACAAGACCCCGTGGACTCGGCGTTCCTCGCTCAAGCCCTTAGTCTTTACCATCGCGGAAAGAGTATACGTTTTTCCCGTCTCCAGGGGCACATCGTACTGGTGGAAATAAAAGTGCCGGCTGGGATCGTTGCCGACCATGTGGAAAGCATTTTTGCCCGTGACGACCGTCCCGCTTTCGACCCCCCCGGTCTTGTGCATAAACCAGCCCCATCGTTCCCCGTATTCGAACGAACCGTCCTGGATATAATTCTTTTGAGGGAGTGAAATGTTTCCAAGCCATGTTTGGGCTTGTTGTTCCGAAGTCGAGGTTTCCGCCCGAGCAATAATAAGACACCCCAGCATGAGAACAACCATCGTTAAACAAACTCTTTTTCGACGATTCATTTTTTTCTCCTTTTAAATTTTGACCCCACAACACAGATTCTATCTATCGGGTCGAACCTTATGCAAATAGAAATGGTAGAATAATGTGGATAATAATGGAACGGCAGGTTACTGTAACAAAATGTATTATTTGCTTTTGCTCGTCATGTTGGGATCGTTTGGTGTCGAAAATTCAACTCGGGCGGTTGAAACCCCCATAAAATTTCCGGATAAGGGTGTTATATTGACTATTATCGACCAACAGGGAAAATCCAAATCCATCAAAAATATCAAAGACTGGCAAAAGAAACGGGAAATAATTTTAAAAAACCTGCAACGGGTAATGGGAGCGCTGCCCGGCCCTGACGTTGTAGTCCCGCTCGATATTCAGGTTCTGCAAGTGAAGGAAGAGCCGGATTACATTCGAAAGAAAATCACCTATACCGCCGAAAAGGGCGACCGAGTCCCCGCCTATTTGATGATCCCCAAAAAACTCAAAAACAAAAATCCAGCCATGCTCTGCCTGCACCAGACCATAAAAATCGGCAAGGATGAGCCGGCAGGGTTGGGTGGAATTTCCGATCTGCATTATGCCAAAGAATTAACCGAACGCGGTTACATTACGATCATCCCCGATTACATGTATTTCGGCGAAAATAATTATGATCCCTATAAACATGGTTACTCCAGCGCGACCATGAAAGGAATCTGGAATCATAAACGGGCGATTGACGTATTGGTATCGCTTCCGGAGGTTGATGCCAATCGTATCGGATGTATCGGTCATTCGCTGGGAGGAGTCAATACGGTCTTTGTCGCCTGTTTCGATCCAAGAATCAAAGTCATCGTTGTCAGTTGCGGATTTGGCTCCTTCTATAGTTATTATAATAGCCCGGATATTGAGGGGTGGAGTTCCAAGTATTACATGCCGCGGATCGCCTCAATGTATCATAATCACCCCTCGGAAATGCCTTTTGACTTCACCGATATCGTCGCAACTCTGGCTCCGCGTCCTTTTTTTGGAAATGCCACGTTGAAAGATGGTTATTTTCACTATGATGGAGTGAAACACTGCGTCGATTCGGTCAAACCCGTCTACAAATTATTTAACGCGGAAGAAAAGTTTATCACGGTAACTCCCGATTGCGAGCATAGCTTTCCCCCGGATTCTCGAACCAAAGCCTATCAATTCATCGACCGCTATTTAAAACCGAATCGTTGACGAACATGGAGTTTATTTCACCAGTCTTCGAAACTCCGCCAGTTGGTCCGGGCCTTCCAGGACCTCAATCGTCGCGCGATATTTTTTCTTTTCTCCGGGTTTGAGGAATTTGAGCCATCCTCGCTCGCGATCCTTGTCCCGACCCTCCACTCCGCAGTTGGCAGGTTCGATGCCCATTACATATTGCCCGCAAGGACCAAAATGATGCCAGTTGACAAATCGCGGAAAGTCTCGCTTGGAAAAACTAATCTTTAAGCCGATTTTCCGATGAGGATTAATCACCCCGCAATGGACCTGACCGTCGCGATCGGTTTTCGGGTCGAAATAAGCCACGGCTTCGCCCATGGCGTGTTCCGGCAGGGGTTCGGGAACGATCTGAAATTTTCGCTTGGTGAAATAATCCACCGCCGAAGGCAGCGGATGAACGTCCGCACGATAGATCAGCTCTGTTCCCGGCTCGATCAGGGGAAACCCCAGGTTGATATGCAGCAGCCAGGCGTGTTCGGTTTCCTGCGTCCCTCGATTCAGAAACGTATCCTCGATAACAATTTTCGATTGCCCCAAGGGCGAGCTAATGGTTCGCCGCAATTCCAAATTCGGTTCAAATATTTTTGCTTCGCGAACGATCCCGGTGATCTTCATTTCGCCCCGATCCAGCAGGGGGTCGGGATTGATTACGGATTCCAAGGTAGCCGACAGATTGGAATACCGGCCATGAAGAGGCAGGTCCTGACCCCGGTCTTTGACAGGCGAGCCCGCCGAGGAAGGACCGCATGAAACCACCAAGCCACCATAAAACCCCCACAGCCAGTCCAATCCTTTATTCAGACTCATTTCCGGACGAGTAATCCCGGAAAGTGACAGCCACGATAAGGACATCCCCTTGTAAAACGCCTCCGCGATATCCAGCCCGCGGTCAATGACGACTTTATAATGCAATCCCGACCCGGTATTGACCCAGGCCACCCGATTCGAGTAACTCGGGCCGTTCATGGCGCTAAAAAGCTCAATTCCTCCCAACTGTGCCGGATTGGCGACATAGTGATGTCCATTCACCGCTGTCGATACAAAAGATTTTTTCGCCACAGTTTTTCTCCTATGTTTTTGCTCTGACTAAAGAAAGTGTTATAATTCAGGGACTATTTTAGGGAGTACGTTAATGGCAAACAAGGAAATTTTGCTCGGCCACAGTCCGGACGCCGACGACGCGTTTATGTTTTATGCCTTGGCCCGTGAAAAAATATCCACCGGTCCCTATCGGATCAAACACATTATGGAAGATATCCAAACCCTCAACGAACGGGCGATCCGTAACGAGTTGGATATAACCGCGATTTCCATTCATGCTTATGCGTACGTTAAATCCCATTACCTTTTGCTGACATCGGGGGCTAGTATGGGATTGAACTATGGTCCGGTGGTCGTCTCCAAGACCCCGATGACCATCGAGGACCTGTCCGACAAAAAAATAGCCATCCCAGGAATTATGACCACCGCCTTTCTGGTTCTCAGGCTGGCGGTCGGAGATTTTAATTATGAAGCTGTCCCGTTCGACAAAATATTGTTCCAGGTTGGGATGGGCCAGGCGGACGCGGGATTGATCATTCACGAAGGGCAGATGAACTATTCGGAACTTGGTTTTCATAAAGTCGTGGACCTCGGAGAGTGGTGGCACGAACAAACCGGTCTGCCCCTGCCGCTGGGCGGAAACGCCATCAAACGCAGCCTGGGACCTAATGTGATCGACGATCTGGCCGGAATTATCCGTCAAAGCATCCAATATGGATTCGACCATTTCGACGAGGCGGTCGATTACGCCATGCCCTTTGCCCGAAAAATGAGCAGGGAACACGTCGAAGCCTTTGTCCGAATGTATGTCAATCAATGGACCCTTGATTGCGGCCAGGATGGTAAACAAGCCATCCATGAATTACTCGCCCGTGCCGAGACCGGACGCCTTATCCCCCATACATTACCGGTGGAATTTATATAATCCGAAAGTAAATTATTGCTATGCAACAGGTCGATATGATTTCTGAAATCAGCTCCTACGAATCTCGCCATCGTCAAATTTTGCAGGTCCTGCTGCTCCTGATTGTTTCCTCTGCGGTTTTTGTCGCGGGGATCGGAAAGTTGGCTCTAACGGATCCGGATGAAGGACGATACGCCCTGATCAGTAAAAATATGATCGACCGGCACAATTTCCTCGTTCCCTGGCTGGGGGAGAATTACTATTCGGATAAACCGCCCCTGTATTTTTGGATGACCGCGGGTTGCTTAAAAATTTTCGGCCTGGACAACCCTCAATTTTCTGCACGGATCGTTCCCGTGCTGGGCGGACTGCTGACCATTCTGGCGACCTACCTGGTCGCGTCAACCCTGTTTAATCACATGCTTGGACTTTTGAGCGCTGGCTGCCTGCTTAGTACGGTCATGATGGTCGGATGCGGGAAATTTGTCCGCATGGATATCTACCTGGTTGCCCTGACGGCCATGACGCTGTGGGCGTTTTTAAAAGGATACAAACAGCAGGGGCCGACGCGATGGTTTTTACTGATATATCCTTTTCTGGCACTGGGAACCCTGATCAAAGGACCGGTCGCGATCGTAATTCCGACGGCGATTATTTTTCTGTTCCTTGTGTGGCAATGGTTGATCGGTCAGGGCGATTGGAAGGTTCTCAATCACATGCGGCTGATTCTTGGTTTGGCCATTATCATCGTCCTCGCCGGCCCTTGGTTTTTGTACATGGTAACTCAGTACCCAGGTTACGCCCATGAATTTTTCAGCCGGCAAAATTTTGAACGTGCCGTTGATAACCAGAGCCAGTTGGGTCATCACACGACCCCTCTCATTTATGCGGCAACGTTACTGATCGGATTTGTGCCCTGGACGGGACTGGCGGTCCTGGCAGTGGCCCGATATACAAAATCCGCCCTGGGCCGGGGCAGCCGCGATTGGGAATCAAAATTCCTCTTTCTCTGGTTCGCATTGATTATGATCTTTTTTACCATAGCAAAGGCCAGGCTGTTTCATTATGTCTTTCCCGTCTTCGTCCCGGTTGCCATTTTCCTGGGCAGGTTCCTCTACGATTACTGGCAAAGCGATTTTCCCCGCCGACGCAGGCAACTGACTTTCGCCTGGGCCTATCCCGCCGCTTTCACGGTGTGGATATCGGTGGTGATCCTGTATATCCTGGCAGCATTCGGCTCAGGATGGCTCCAGTTCCACGAACGCTGGATCGGACTGCCGGACCTTTATGGAAATTCCTGGTTCGGACGATGGGGATGGATCATTACCCTCGTTTACCGTCTGGCCATCGCCGTCGTTTTAATAAAAACCTTCTGGTACCTCTGGCGAAACTGGCAACTACCCCAACTGGTAATGACTATCGGCGCTGCCTTCCTGCTGCTGATGGTGGATGTATCCTACACCGATCTCCCGCGGGCCGCCGATCTTGCCTCCTGCCGAAGACTCACCCCTCTGGTCAAAAAAAATTGCGACGTTAATACTCCTATCCTGGAAGGTCCAGTGACTCACAACCAGCGATGGTCCCTGCCGTTTTATCTGGGAAACGGCTACACGATTAAATATTTTTCACGAACAGCCGATTTAGCCGACTACTATAAAAATCCCGGTAAAATGATTTATCTTATCAGGGACGAAGACACCTACAACCAATGCAAATATATCCTCGGCCAAAGAATAGAAGTCCTCGCCCACTACAGCCAAACTCGCCTCCTGCTGATCAAACCCAAAATCAAAGGCTCACAGTCTGATTTAGCCGCAAATTACACGAATGAACACGAATAGCCTTACCCGTCATTGCCCGATTTTGATATTTGAAACCATGTAACTCTTTGCATTCAATCGCATTACGCTCTTGCTGTCATTCCCGCGCAGGCGGGAATCCAGTCCTGCGAAAAGCCACTGGCCTCCAGCTTTCGAGGGAGTGGCAGAAAAAAACAGTCAATTCAAGTTATTTTCAAAGGCCACAACCAACAACAAAAATTCAGGGAACGTTTCGGCTTCGCGGATTGTATAACTTAACAGAACGACATGCGTACATTCGGGATATCCGTCATGATGGATGAAATCGAGGTAATAAACCGCATACTCCACGGCCAGGTCGATGCTTTCCGTTGTCTGGTCCTGCGGTATGAGAAACCTGTGATGTGTCTGGTCGCCAATTTGGTGGGCGATATTCACACCGGTGAAGATATCGCCCAGGAGGTTTTTTTCGCCGCTTACCGAAAACTCGGTTCCTATGATCCTGAACGAAGCCGCTTTTCGACCTGGCTGTTTACCATCGCTCGAAATTTGTCGTTGAACGCGATGAAAAAAAGAATCCCCAACGTGATGGACGATTTGCCGGAAACCATTTATACCACTACCCCGGACGATGAAGTGGCTCGGAAAGAATTTTTCCAGCAACTGGATAAAAAATTGGACACCCTGCCCCCCTGCCAAAAGGCGGTGTTTGTTATGGCGGAATTCGTTGGGTTATCCTACGAGGAAATTTCACAAATCGAGGACATCGACATCGGAACGGTCCGATCGCGAATCAGCAGGGCCAAAGCGGCATTGCGTTCGCTGTTTAATCAGGAGATACAAAATGACAGATAATGAAATCTACAACCAATGGAAAAATCAAAAAATCGACATCCCCGTCGGCGGCAAGTTTACGGATAACGTGATGAGCGGGATACATCGTCAGGAGCAACAACGACGAACCGGTTTTTACAACAGGGAATTGCTGTACCGGCTTCTTTCCCGCCGATTTGTCAAGGCGGCTCTTATCACGGTCGGTTTTGTCGGCGGACTTTTAAGAATCGCAAGTGTGATTGGGTTCATTCTCGGCTCCTGTATGGAAGCCAAAGGAGGTTTGATATGGTAGACTTAACGACAACGGATAAAAATGCAAGGCAGCCGTCGATAGCGGTTATGCTTTCTCTCGTCATGCCCGGACTAGGACACATTTATTGTGGAAAATTGGTCAAGGGCCTTGTCCTGGCCTTTCTCGCCGGGATACCCGCCCTTATGTTCTTTACGGCTATGGCGACTCAAGTCTCAGTTCGCATGCCAATTCTCATTATCGCACTATTCTGGCTGCTTGCGATAACAATAATTGTGGTCGTCGATTCCTACCGCCTGGCAAAACGCGTAAAAAACAATTATGAATTGAAAGAGTATAACCGCTGGTATGTATATGTGATTTTGATTTCGATGATCGCGGGAAGCAGCGTCGTATATTCTTTTTATCTTCGGGATCATTTTGTTGAGGCGTTTCGGATACCGGGAGCCTCCATGTATCCAACGATCTTTCAAGGGGATCGCGTCTTGGCCGACAAAATTGCCTATAGCACCGCGGACCCTCAAAGAGGAGATGTGATTGTCTTTTCCAATCCGGATAATCGGCGGGAAAATCGAATTAAACGAATCGTCGCCCTGGCAGGCGATACGGTGGAAATCCGAAATGATGATTTGTATATCAACGGGAAAAAACTCCAACGACAGGATATTCCCATCGCCACGGCCGACATGACAAAAGACCAAATAGCCGGGAAGATGTATTATGAAATAAACGGCCAAGCCAAATATAAAATTATCCTAACTCAGAAAAGTCAAAACCGTCCCACTACAGATTTTGGCCCCATCAAGGTTCCCAGCCACTATTGTTTTTGTCTGGGTGATAACCGAGGCCAATCCAACGACAGCCGGCAGTACGGACCGGTCTTTCTGGCGACCATTAAAGGTCGAGTGGATTACATCTACTTTCCAGCTAAAAATTGGTCGCGATTTGGAAGGATAGACGGCAGATAACTGGCTGTCTACTTAATCCGTTTAATGACAACAGCGGTCAGGTCGTCTTTTTGGGGGGTGGATTCGCCGAATTGTTCGACTCGATTTCGGAGTTGATCGATGAATTGTTCAGCCGGCAGGTTGGCAAGGGTCAGGGCAAGTTTTTCCAGGCGTTCGATTCCGAACTGTTCGCCCGCACTATTCGTCCATTCAAAAAATCCGTCCGTAACCAGGAGAAAAATGTCTCCCGGATCGAATTTTATCGGGTCGGCCACGGGGAAAGACATTCCCTCAATAATGCCGAGGGGGCAGGCGTTGGCCATCAGGGTGTGGACGACTTTTTTCGCGGGTTTGACGTGCAAAAGCGGGGCTTGGCCTGCGCTGCAGTAGATCAGTTCGTGTTTTGAGCTTGACAACATTCCGAAAAAAGCGGTTACGAAACGGTCGCCGGGTAAATCGCGGCAGAGAATATTATTGACCCTGGACATGATTTGCGGCAGAGGCATGGACGTTCCAGAGAGGGCACGGAGGATGGCGCGTAACTGGGCGACGACCAGGGCGGGGGCGATCCCATGTCCGGAGGCGTCGGCCAGGAGAATTCCCGGATCGTTTTCGTCCGTAATCAGGAAATCGTAACAATCTCCTCCGGTCTGGTCGGCGGGGCGGTTCCAGCCGGCGATTTGGTAGCCTCTGATTTTCGGGGATTCTTTGGGCAAAAGGCCAAGTTGAATTTCACGGGCCAGGTTAAGCTCGTGTTCCATACGCTGCTTTTCTTCGTGGACCGACAGCAAGTACGTGCGCTGGATGGCCACGGCGGCCTGAGAGCTTAGCGTTTCCAGCAGCCACTCATCGGTGGAAGAAAAAACGCCCCAACGCCTGTTGATGGCTTGAAGGACCCCTACCAATTGCTTTTTGTGGCCGACGAGGGGGCAGGAAAGGATATTTCTCGTTCGATATCCCGTTTTCAGGTCCACCTCCTGGTGAAAGCGGGGATCGGCGTAGGCATCGGGGATATTGATTAGTTGACCCGACCGGGCGCAGGCTCCGACAATGCCGTGGTCGATGGACACACGGATTTGACCGGTCCCGTGAGCGATTTTGCTGTAGAGTTCTTTTTGCCCCGGATCGTAGAGGAACAACGTGGCGCGTTCACAATTCAGGACAGAGGCGGTTTCGGAAACGATTTTGTCCAGAAGCTCATCGAGATCATAAGACAGTCCGATCCGCCGGGCGACGTCCAGAATGGCCATCGCGTTGGTCAAGTCGCTGTTTTCGTTTGTTCGCTCGTTCATAATTCATTCCGAAGAGTTTTTCACCACCAAGGCACGAAGACACCAAGAGAATTTCTTATAAAGAATTTTCCTTTGGTGTCTTTGTGTCTTGGTGGTTACTTTTCCGGGCCACGGAGGCCAAGACCGGGACCCAGAAACCGAATTTTTCCTGGACAACATCAATATATCCTTCGGATCGTAATTGATCTCGAATTTCAATGGCCGAGCAATGATGAACGGATTTTTCCACAAGGGCAACCCCGAGGTCAAAAATCAGCCGGCCAATCACGTTGTCCCTGAAACCGTCAATAATTATAACTCGGCCGCCTGGTTTCAAGATACGCAAAAATTCCGCCAAAACTTTCCGCTGATGAGGATAGTGATGATAGGAGTTGGAACAGGTAACGATATCAAAACTGCAGTCGGCAAAGGGTATATGTTCGGAATCTCCGGTGACGAAACGAATCGCCTGATTCGAACTCATCTGACGAGCTTTGAGATGGGCCAACTGGCACATCTTTTCGGCCATATCCAACCCCATCGGCGAAATCGGAAGTTGGCTTTTTTCCAGCATCGAGGCGAAGGTTCCCGTGCCGCATCCGACGTCCAATAGGCGCAGCACTCGGTCCGGAGCTGGAAGATACCGCAGGATACATTCAATAAATTTCAAATAGCATCGGTGGAAAAGCAAATGATTCAAAATCGATCGATCATAAGTCTGAGCCCATCGGTTAAATTCCGATTGGGCATTGTGCTTCCAGAGATGCGTTTGGTTTTCTTTCATTTCGTTATACTATAGTTTGGCGCTTCTTTCGGGACAATAAAATTTTATTTCCCGAATGGGGTTTATTTTAGAAGGGGTTAGGTATAAAATACCATGTTGCGTAATGCAAAGAGAAGGAATACTGATGGTAGACGATTTCGACAACGACAAACAAAATAAAGAGCGGGACGACGGCAATAATCCCCGTGGCCGGCGTAACGGATTGCAAGGTCCGGGGGGAATGTCCCCTTTGAAATTTTCACGGGGGGGATTAAGCTGGCTGATTTTCCTGGGTTTGGCGCTCGCCATGATCGCTCTTCTAAGCAAGAACTATCCGAAACCAGCCACGTTGACCATCGACCAATTTTACACCAATCTTGATAACGCAAATATCTCGGAATTAGTGGTCAAGGACGACACCGTCCTGGGAAAGTTAAAGACCCCGACCGGACAAAAAACAGGCACGCCTAAGGACTTTGAGGTCTACTTCTCCGCTCGGATGATCGACTCTTCCTTTATTAAAGAGTTGACCGCGCAGTGTCGCAAGACGGGAACCTCCCTACGGGTTGAAAATACGGATAACATTTTCATCCAGGTCCTGCTGCCCCTGGTTCCGTGGCTTGTGATTTTCGGGTTCATCTGGTTTTTTGTTTTTCGACAATTACGAAATACTGCCGGTGGAGCGGGGATGCTGGGCAATTTCGGTCGAAGCCGGCATCGAATGCTGACAAAGGAACATACGAACGTGACGTTCGACGACGTGGCGGGGATCGAAGAGGCAAAGGATGAAGTGAAGGAAATCATCGAGTTTCTGAGAAATCCCAAGAAGTTTCAGAAACTCGGAGGCAGGATTCCCCGGGGCGTTTTGCTGATCGGAGAGCCCGGCTGCGGAAAGACGTTACTGGCCAAGGCCATCGCGGGTGAGGCGGATGTTCCATTTTTCTCGATCAGCGGATCGGACTTCGTGGAAATGTTCGTCGGGGTTGGCGCTTCGCGGGTACGGGACCTTTTTACCCAGGCCAAGGCCAATTCTCCGTGCATCATTTTTTTGGACGAAATCGACGCGGTGGGTCGGCGGCGTGGAATGGGATTCAACGGTGGCGGGCATGATGAGCGGGAGCAGACATTAAACGCGATTTTGGTGGAGATCGACGGATTTGACAGTTCCGACCAGGTGATCGTCATAGCGGCTACCAATCGGGCGGACGTGCTGGACCCGGCGCTGACTCGTCCCGGACGATTCGACCGGCAGGTATATGTTCCGCTGCCCGACATTAAAGGGCGATTTGAAATTTTGAAAGTTCACGCGAAAAAGATCAAAATGGGCCCGAACGTTGATCTGTGGCGATTGGCCCGGGGAACGCCGATGTTTTCAGGGGCGGACCTGGCGGCGATTATCAATGAGGCGGCCATCGCCGCTACCATGGCCAATAAAGAAAGCGTTGAAGACGAAGATATGGAAGAGGCTCGGGACAAGGTCCGATGGGGCCGGTCGAAGAAATCGCGGGTTATCGACGAACGGGAGAAAAAAGTGATCGCCTATCATGAGGCCGGTCATGCCCTGGCTTCAGAATTCGTGGAAAACGCCGACCCGCTTCATAAGGTCAGCATTATTCCGCGGGCCCAGGCGGGCGGAATGACCATGATGCTGCCGGAAACCGATCGCCATTTGTATACTCGCAAATACGTTCTGGCCATGCTCCAGGTCTCCCTGGGCGGCAGGGTTGCGGAAGAAATCGCCTGCGGCGATATTTCCAGCGGGGCCTCGGACGATATCAAACGGGCGTCGCAGTTGGCGCGGACGATGATTTGCGAGTGGGGCATGTCCGACCAGATCGGTCCGATACGGCTGGCGTCGGAATCGGCGGGTAGCCCGTGGGCTATGGAGTTGCCGGGAGGAAAAGAGTATTCCGATCAGACGGCACAGGTCGTTGATCAGGAAGTTTCTCTGGTCATTCGGAATTCTTATGAAAATGTCAAAAAAATCTTGAGCGAGCATAAGGAGCAACTAGATCACCTGGCCGCCGCTCTGCTTAAATACGAAACGCTCGATGCCGATGAGGTCAAACGGATCATCAAAGGGGAAGCCCTTCGCAAAACGACGGTAACCGACCTGCTGGATAACGTCGCCCAGCAGATTACCGATCCCGTGACCCTTACCGGCCAAACCAAAACCGATGAAAAAGAAAGGCCCTGTCCGTGAGTTATCAACCACCGGAGATACCCGACGAGGCCAAAAAAATCGCTAAGAAGTTTTTCGAAAGCGCCAACACCGTTGCCGATACTCGCAACTATGATTATGCCATTGAACTTTTCATTCAGGGTCTGGCCAAAGACCCTCAGGCCGTCGAGTTGGGTCATAAAGCTCTGCGCGGAATAAGCATGAAGCGAAAAATGACGGGGGGCAAAAAAGCCGGTTTGCTGGAAACGGTCAAACGCGGCGGGTTGGGCAAAAAGGACACTTACCAGGCGATCTTAAATTCGGAATATTTTCTGGCGAAGGATCCGTTTCATATCGGTCACTGCGAGGCGATGGTGAAAGGTTTGGACCAGGCCGACCTTCCGGAGGCGTTGCATTGGGGGCTGGGGGTATACCTGGAACTGGCCCGGACGGAAAAGCAGATCAATGCCAACCGTTTGCTCATAATCAAAAGCTATTATGAAAAACTCGGCGACTATTATGAGAAAAACGATCAACCGAATCTG
This sequence comes from Phycisphaerae bacterium, assembly GCA_041658725.1. Taxonomy (GTDB): domain Bacteria; phylum Planctomycetota; class Phycisphaerae; order JAAYCJ01; family JAAYCJ01; genus JBAZZQ01. The sequence goes on from JBAZZQ010000002.1 coordinate 65,595, forward strand.
GCCGTAGAATGTTTTCAATCGGCTCTTACCGCCCTGGAGGCGGGGATTCAGGCTCGCGTGGGGCAGAATCTGGATTTCGTGAGCATACAACGGGACTTGGCGGGAAAGCTTACTATTCTCCGGGGTAAATACAACGGTGGAGGGGATTTCCGGCAATCCATCCATAACGCGGATGCCCAGAAAGAACTTCAGGATAAAGACCGGGCCATCAAGGGTGATGATCTGTTGGCGGAAATGATCGAAAAAGGGCGGCAGGAGTTGCGGGAAAACCCGGATGTCGCCGGAAAAATCAACGGTCTTGCGGATGTGCTTCTGCAGCGGGGACAACCCGCGGACGAACAGGAAGCCATCGATCTGCTTGGGGCGACTTTTGACCGCACGAAACAATATGCCTTTAAGCTTCGGGCCGACGATGTCCGCATCCGGCAAATGAACAGGGCGATAAAAGAACTCAAAGAAAAATTGGGTCAAAGCGACGATGTGGAACTCAAGGCACAGATCGACCAGGCTCAGAAAAACCACGATGAATTTGAATTGATGATTTACCAGGAGCGGGTCCGGCAATACCCGACGGACGTGAAAATGAAATTCGAATATGGTCGTCGGCTTCTCAAGGCCAAACGCTTTGACGAGGCGATCCCCGCTTTTCAGGAGACCGTGGGCGATCCTCGGCATTCCATTCTCGCCAAAAATTATATCGGGGTCTGTTTTTATCAGAAGGGATGGAATCAGCAGGCCGTTGAAATCCTGAATGAGGCGATTGCCAGTTACGAAATCACCGGTGATAATTTAAATAAAGAGATGCATTACATCCTCGGCCGGTCGTATGAGAATGCGGAGCAACGCGAACAGGCTTTGAAGATTTACAGCAAATTGATCCAATGGGATTTCAACTATCGGGACGTGCGGCAACGTATTGATAAATTGCAGAAAAAGTCTTAGAATGGCCTATGGCTTTTGAGGAAACTTTCATGATTAGATTGTTACATATATTTTGGGCGTTTGTTCTGACACCTGCGGTTTTGGTCTGGGCGGCAGATGCTCAGCCGACGGATATTCTGCTCCCGAAGCAAAATATCGGACTGACCTGGGTCATCGGGCTGGGCGTTCTGGTCCTGACCTTGATCGCCGGTTTCAAGCATCCGGGACGAACGCATTTGGACTAAGAAGAGTTTACGGGCTACCGTCTTAAGACCGCAGAATCTTTTTTATAACGACGGAGGTGCAAGATGCGTAATTTTTTAGTGGGTGGGTTGATCGTTTTAAATATAATCCTTGCCCTGGCCGTTATGGCGAGTCTCTTTCAAATTCCGACGGCCAAGGCCCAGACGCTCGGATTATCGGGGAATTACCTTATGGTTAATGGAACCATTCTGGGGATTCCCAATGATGTCGTTTACATCGTGGATCTTCCCAATCGTCAAATCAGCGCCCTGATTTACGATCCGACCACGCAGGTGGTTGTCAACGTCGGAAGCCGCGATTTGATTAGAGATTTGGGGGTGGGCACAGAATTGGGAATACCGCGTCCGGGCGCCACCCGCAGGGTGCCGGCCGTGCGGAAAACCCCGTAAGGTAGAGTGGCACGATTTTCCAAACAAGGAGCTTGGTCATGGATCGAAAAAATATTCTTATTCTATCGCTTTCCGCCAGCGCGTTCGCTTTACTGCTTTTGCTCGTTCTCCTTCAACTGGTTTCCAGCCCTCAGCAGGCCTTGGCGGCCGGTCAACAAAACGGCGGAGATTATATTCTAACCACCGCTCGAACGGTAAGCGGTGAAGATTCCCTTTGGGTTCTTGATGGGCGAAGCAGGAACGTGGGAATCTATCAATATGATAACAACCTTAAACGATTGGAGTTGCGAAGGGTCTTTCCTGTCGCGCCGCCGCCAGCCATCCGGTAATTAAATAAAATTGACATGTAGAGGGATGGTGTCCGAGGGGGTTTCAGGCATGACCCCTTCCTGCCTGATCTTCCACAGATACTCGTTTACCTTATGCTGCAAACAGAGGGTCCCGCACATTGTTCGGGCATCGAAAGCTTCCGACGCCAGATGACTCATTACTTCCAAATATCGCTCGCTCTGCCAGATATGTTTAAATGGTGTCTGGACGATATTTCCGATGTGAAATTTTTTATACTTCGTATTGAACAGCATTCCGCAGGGCGCCACCAGCCCAGAACCGGATAACTGCAAAATCATGGCCGGACCGTAACAGCGGCAGTATTCCCGTTTTCCTCCGCTCAAAATTTTTGACCACTTCGCCTTCACGAGATACGTATCCGTCGAATAGCTCTCCGCTTCCTTCAGAAGATTCACCAGCCCGAAATATTTGTCATATTCAACCTTCAGACTCCCTGTCTCGTCATCGCTGCAGTGCTTGATCACCAGGTAATCTGCCCCCAATTCCCGTCCCAACTTCGCCAGCGGTAAAATCTGATCCTGAAAACTCGGCATCAGCACCATCTGCAATCCCAGCGTTACCGCCAGGCATTTTTCTTTTTTAATCCGCACACATTCACGGATAATTTCCAGCACACGCTCAAAATCCTCCTCCCGGCAGCCGTGAATCTCCGCATAGCGTTTGGCCTGACCCGCCGAAATATTAAAACGTAAATAAGTCAGGCATGGTAATATTTCCTCCAGCCGATCTTTTTTCAAAAGCGCTCCGTTCGTCCCCAGAGCCATATCCAGGCCGTTTTGCTTGCCGTGTTTAATCGCCTCGTACAGGTGCGGTGAGCAAGTGCTTTCCCCGTCGCTTACAAAGCTGATCGCCTTGACTCCAATTTCAGCGGCATCATCCAGAAATCGAAAAATCACATCCCGTGTCATTTGCTTCTCGTCATTTTCCTGAAGTTTGCCGTAACAATACACGCAGTTATAGTTACATTTTCGCGTCAACGCGCAGTCGATGGTGATCGGAGCCACCCGCTCACCTCGCAACCACGCCTCCACCCGCTCGCGATGCCACAGCAATTTATGTCCGTCAAGAATGAGATTTTGAGTCATGATCGTAAAGGTTTCTTTCTTCCACCAGCATGACCGGTTCTCCGGCCTCCAGAGCCTCCGAATAACGCCGCAAAATATCGTCCGCCGTTTTCAATTCATAAATCGGAAATCGGATTACCTTTCGGAAAACATCCGTAAAATTCTGAATATGCTGCAGACCCGGGTAGATCGGCGTGGTACCTCCCACCGCCGCCCGAATAATGACCGGGGCGGTAAACGCCCCGCCGGAAAGTTCTTTCATCTTATCCAGATGATTCACCAGAGCATCGGACGCGTTGAGCATAAAATCGTGCCGCTCGAAAAAGAGCACCGGCTTAAAACCTTCCATCGCCATTCCGATCGCCAGGTCGGCCATCAAATTTTCAGCTACCGGCATCTCAATGCACTTGTCTTTTGTTACGTCGGCCAGCGTCCCATAAGCCCGCGAACCCGCGGCGATATTGTAGCCGATAAAAATCACCCGCCGGTCAGCCGCCAGCGTCTCCATCGCTTGTTTTAAAGCATCCTTGTATTTCATTTAAAAGCTATTTCCTCCCGCCTGCACGTTTGAGAAATTAATCCATTTCCCCGTGCCGACATGCGGATACGTCGGGGTATATTCATATCGCCTCACGCACTTCGGCCACTGCATCACCGAGCGGTTATACCGCATCGATTTGGGCGTTTCCACTGAACGGTTGTTGTCTTCGATAATGAACGTACAAGGCAGATCATGCCCATCCACATACCGCACCGCCTCGTAAAAGTGACCCTCATCCTCCGCTCCATCCCCCACGAAACACCAAACATGCCGCTGACTTTTTTTACGTTTCAATCCCACCGCCACCCCCGCCGCGATACCCGGACAACCGGCTACTATCGCGGACGTAAAAAAATTAAGGCCCTTGTCAAACACATGCATACTGTTGCCGTCGAGAATCATTTTTTCCAGTTTTTTCGGCGATCCGCCCGCCAGCAGATAATGATAATGGTTGCGATGCGTCGAAAAAATGTAGTCGTCATTCTTGATCTGGCGGAAAAGCTCGATAAGCTGATCTTCATTTCCCCCGCAAAAATGGACCGGATAGGGAATCTTCGCCTCCTCCCACAGCAGGACAATCCGTTTTTCAAATTCAATCAATTCCTGCTTCGTCATCCTTTAACGTACCTTGCTCTGGGAAACGACCTCAATATCCACCATGTTGCTTATAGCTCGGATTGGCTTACCCTGCTTCTCTTTGGTTGAATAAGCAATGAAAGCCACGCGGATTCTATGCCTGCCCGGAGTAACCTCAAGAGGAGTGTCACCGATTTTGGTATGCCAGATTTTTACTAAAGAGATGGGTATGTTCTCGTACTTCCGGTCCGGCGGAAACCAGGAGCTCTTAGCTCCAATGTCCCCTGACCAATGATACCAAATTCCATCGTACTCAAGCTCGCAAAGGCCTTGGTCACGATAAATTTGAAAGTCCAGTTTTCCAGAATTACGTATATCAGCCTGAAAAGAAGGTATTTCGGTAATTTTCCAGAGAGTTTTGCTTGTTCGCAGCCTTACCTGGACACCTTCAACCGCATTGCCCCACATTTCGTTGCCGAGATCTCGCTGTGTTTGCACGTTAGCTGCCTTATCGCGTATGTTCGAGCCATTCCGTTCTGAGGTTGAATGGCCGATGTTGGAATTTGTTTTTTTCTCTGTCGGTTGCGTGGCACGCTTTTCATCTCGTATTGATAAGCTTAACTCTCCACTGGTTAGCTCACCGTACCATGTAGCTTCAGGTCTCTCCTCAAATCGATAAGTTTGACTTATCCGGTATTGGCCAGGCTCAAGATAGACGAGAAATCTCGATTTCTCGTCTGGACGTTCGTCTGGGCGAGCGGTGAGTTGCAGAGAGACAATCCCAACAAGGCTTGTGGTGCCGGATGGCAGGCTAAGACGACGTTCCTGAACTTGCATGTTGCGCATAGGGTTAGAAACGGGCAGACGTTTGCCCCAGACATCTCTGACGGTGGGGGACCATGCTAAGAGGTACGCTCTCTCCCGAGCTGGATCGCCCGGCACATAATCTTTCAGCCTGACCACTTGGTCCCCGGTATTGCGAACATAGACTTTGAAGGTTACCATTTCCCCAGGACGATACTGCCGATCGTCAGGATCAAAACCAAGTCCGAGCTGTATGCCGGTAAGCGTATCTGCTGCACCCCAGTAGATTTTATCGCCAGAAACGGCCTCGGCAGGGACATCGAGACTAAGCGGCGGGCAAGTCATCCTCACAAGTTTCACTTTTGACTCGTGACGAAACAAGGAGGTATTAACCTCATACCTCCCGGGTTTAGGCAAAATCCAGGGAAGTGCACATGCGATCTCCAGGTGGCCTCCAGGCTGCAGTTTGTAGAAGTCTGTCGGTTGGTTTTTAGACCCATCTCTCCCACTCGGATATTCTGGTGTTGCACCTCGGCCAATGTGTACTTGGAACTTTGGCATAACCCAACTCTCGTGAGGACCGATGCCCGGAGTGCGAAACGCCCAAGCCATACCACTCTTACATTCCCAAATGATCTGATTCGATGAGACATTCTGTACTTCCATGCTCAAAATGGGAGCAGTGCCATGCACGAGCTGTTCAATGGGAAGTACCCACCGACACCGCAAACCTTCAACCTCTTCTCCCCATGCGCTTGTCGGGGTTGTTTCCGGCTGCGTAGCGGATTTCCGTGTTTCCTTCTGCGGGGGAATGATCTCAATTTCTACCATGTTGCTTATAGCTCGGATAGGCTTACCCTGCCGCTTCTTCTCTTTGGTCGGTGAAGCAATGAAAGCCACGCGGATTTTATGCCTGCCAGGAGTACGCTCGATGGGAGTGAAGCCTTTGGTATGCCATTTTTCGTCCAAGGTGAAGCGTATGTTCTCATACTTCCGGTCCGCCGGAAGCCATAATAACGGAGCTCCAATCTCACCAGACCAGATATACCAGGCTCCATCGTACTCAAGCTCATGAAAACTGTGGGCTTGGGAAATTTGCAAGTCTCGTTTTCCGGAATTTCGGATATCGGCCTGAAAAAAAGGTATTTCGGTAATTTTCCAGAGAGGTTTGGTTGTTCGCAGCCTTACCTGGACACCCTCGACCGCATCGCCCCACACTTCGTTACCGATTTGTCGCTGTGTTTGCATGTTAGCCGCTTTATCGCGTATGTTCGAGCCATTCCGTTCTATACAGGAAATGCCCAAAAAAGTAATACCAAAAAGGATTATAAGCATCATAATCAGCGGGAGTTGAAGATAATACCCAGACCGTAGTATTTCCATTAAAGGAAAAAATAAAACACGCCTCTTTTCATCGCTGTTCATTATTCTGTTCCTTCCTAAACCATCCAACGTTATCTTTGGCATATGACTTGACTGTGAAACACTTTGCTTGCTTGTCGAATATTCATTATATAAAATTCACATGCGGATGAGGATTCTTTATTTCATGCAAATATCGGTTTACGACCTCCAACCGGCATCCTTTTCGGCAAATTTCAATGCCTCTTGCCTGGATTTTTTTCATCACCTGTTTTCGTCGTTCGCCGGACATAATCTCGGCAAACGACTGCTCATGCAAGTTTCCATAGGTAAAATCAGGATTGTTATAAAACATATTGCATGGAACGATATTTCCCCTGGCGTCGATCAGAGCGAAGAAGGGCAGGCCGTAACATTCCGAATAGTTTTTCCCGCTTTCGATCCGCTCGATGGTCTCTTTTCTGAACGAGACCTGAAAAGATTCATCTTCAAAGTTCCGAACTTCTTGCTCCAAGCCATTAAAATCCGCCGAAAAATTATTCCGGCTTAGTGGATGATGCGAATAGGGTTTGAATTGAATATTGTCCGCCCCCGCTTCTTTGATCCGCTTGGCAATGGTCCCTAGCTCTTTGGAATTTTGAGGTAAAATAAGCACCTGCACACCGATGGTAGCTGTAAAATGTTTTTCCCGTTTTATCCTCACAACAGTTTCGATATTTTGCAATACCTTTGAGAATTCCTTAGGATTTACTCCGTGCAGTTCGGCGTATGTTTCCGGCGAACCGGCATCCAGACTCACTCTGATCCATGAAAGATGCGGCAGGCATGCCCTTGCTTGTTCCTCATCCATCGCCGCGCCATTGGTCGTGATCGCCACGTCCAGCCCGTTTTCTTTCGCGTGACTCACGAACCGTCCGATGTCGTTATGTAAAAACGGCTCGCCCTCTCCGGCGAACATGATCGATTTAACACCCACTCGCCCCATTTCTGAAAGCGTCTTGAGCATCAGGTCGGTTTCAAAGTCCACTCCGCCATGCCGCATCCAGTCCAACGCACAAAAGACGCACCGATGATTACAGCGGTTCGTAGGGCCGACTTCCACGTAAATCGGATAAGTCATTTTCCCGTCCAGCCAGTCGGCCACCCGCCGGGGATGGAATATCAATCGATGACTATCAATTTCGGTTTTCGTCACATTTTTCTTTCTTGAATATTCTTTTAGTTTTAAGAGGACACGGCAAGCAGTGCCCCTACCTCTTGCCGGAGAATCTCCACCGCACAATGGCCAAATTGTTGGAAGCGGTTATTCTTGACCTTTATATCGCATGGATTACAGTTTCCGAAGAATTGACATTCCCGGAATTTGCTTTCTATCCGTAACTCCGGGTCCAAAATATGCCCGATCGGATTGAGGCCCTTATACACGTCGTGATGGCATCGGTAAATAAAACCCGACGGATCAATCAATAATTCGCTGTTCTTACACTTCACCGGAGAATGCCTTTGCCCGTCCAGCGCCGCCGGATACAGATATTCACCATACAACTGCCCGTTATAGAATCCGAGGAAATCTTTTGTGCGAAAATCCAGACCCGCCTGGCGGCACTTTTCCTGCGCATCGAGAATAATCGATTCCTGCCGCGGATGAAGCACCCCGAACAGTCCGATTGAATAACCTAACTTTTGCAACCCTAACGCTTTTTCCATCGTCTCTTCAAGATTCATCACCTGCGGATGAAAACTGACGCGAATAGAGGCATACGGGGCATTTCGCCTGATCCGCTCCGGCGATACCTGATGCCGAAAATCATCCACGTCGAACTGCATATTGGTCAACAAATCAAGATTCGTTTCTTTCGCGATGCCGGTTACGATTTTGTAAAACCCCGGATGAATCGTCGGCTCGCCGCCTTGAAGGGACAGCGGAAGATCAGTCCTCAGCTTCAACCGATTTAATCCAAGAATCCACTCGTCGGCGGAAAGATGTTTGCTGGTGCGAACTCCACCGGCGTGCTTATTGATGCAGTAGCTGCACTGGTAATTACATCGGAACGTCAAAAACACGCCCACATAATTGAACGCGCCGTCAAGATTAATTGGTTTTAAATTCATTGATTAACTCACAGGCAAAGGCAACATCCTGATCATGTTTTTCGGTTCCATACGGAAACGGAACCATAAAATCGCGCACGGGATTTTCCACAAATTCCCGCCAGTAATCTTTCGGGAACACACCTTCTTTCAAAAGGTCGTCATAATATTTTGTGTTGGGAAGCGGCATAAGAATATTAAAATATGGATATTTGATATTGAGATCACGAATCTTTGAAGCCAGGGTTTTGCGATATTCCGCGGTCTCCGTCGGGGCTCCGATGATAAAATATCCCAAAACATCTATTCCCGCCGAATTCATCGTCCGGGAAAAAGTCTCGATGTGGGCACACCGGTAAGGTTTATTGAAAAATTCCAGCGTCGTGTCAGAAAGGGCTTCCATGCCCACGTGAATGCGGCGGAATCCCCTCTCCGCCAGCATCCGGGCCGTTTCCGGCGACATCACCGGTTTGCCGCGTGCGCTCCATTCACATCGCAGGTTCATGGCGTCCATCTGCCGGCAGATTTCCTGAACCTCTTTTTCATTCACATTGAAGCAATCGTCCAAAATATGGATGCTGCCGGCTCCGAGTTCATGGATGTGGATCATCTCGTCGAGGATTCGCTCGGGCGTCTTCCGCTGCGTCTTTTTTGTTTGAACGTCGCAAAACACACAGCGATACGGACATCCGATGCTGGAAAACATGACTACCCGATTGTGAGCTTTGAACAAATTCGCCTGCGGATAATAAAAGCTCAAATCAACATTGCGGCGGTTTGGAAATTTGATCTCATCGACGCGGGTTTTGCAGATTACTTTCCCACGGGGTTGGGTTTTCACGGCGGCGGCAAATTCTTTATCCGCCAATTGACCGATAAATACCGCATCGGCGCCCTGTGCGAGAATTTGGTCGGCATAATGCGTGGCGTGCGGGCCGCCTACTACCTTGTACGCGGATGTGGTTCGGCGAAGAATTTCCACCATCGGCCAGGCTTGGAGCGTTACCACCGACAAGCCCAGAATATCCGGTTTGCGCGTTTCGATTTCTTCGATTGTTTGATCAATCGACCAGCCATGACTCGGCGGGTCAAGAATCTCCACATCCACATCGTCCGGAAGATTCGTAACCAAAGAAAGCAATCCCAACGGCATCATCCGCTCGTTATCGGGTTTGAAATATTTCGGGGTGATCCAACTGATCGCCTCGCCATCCTTCGGCATTGTGGTTAAAACGATTTTCATTTCAAATAGCCCTTCCCAACACCGTTCTAAATTTATCCAGAATCTTTTTCACCGCGATTGAGATGGTTTGTTCCTCAAGCGCCCGTTGCCGTGCCTTTTCGGCCATTTGTTTCCGCTGGTCCGGATGAGCCAGGTAATACTGACAAGCTTCCACCAATTCCAGGGCGGTATCCACCAGAATGATTTCCTTTCCAGGCTCAAAATATGTGCCCACCGGTTCCCAGTCCTTGTCGTCCGGATGACTGAGGCCGATCATAAATCCGCCGGCCAGAGCACACTCGTTTACCCGCTGGTGCATGGTTGCGCACGGATGGATATTCAAGTTGATCCGGTTGTAATTGTAGGCCTTATTCAATTCATTCCGAGATACCGGACCCCTGGCGAGGCGTTTGAAGCGAGGATGGGTACCCCAATTATTACCAAAAAGTCCCACCTGTATTCCAGCTCGATTGAGGGCGTTCAGATACTGATACCGGCATATATTGGCATAGACAACAATATTAAAACTCGTCACAAGCTGTTTGACCACCATTTCAAACTCCGGCTGACAATGCCCCCGGAGTCGAGACCAGACAAACTTTTGCATCTCGTCTTCAAAATTCCGCTGGTCGTCATTTCGGCACATGGTTTCATAGAGCTTTCGAAAGACCGTTGTCAAAATCGTTCGCAGAGATTCGTCTTGAATATGGGAAAACTGAATTTCCGAAAAATGCTCAAAGGCTTGATCCGCGAAAGTGTCCGCGTGCTTGACAAATCCGACGTCAGCCACAAATCGCTGATCGCCGGGACCGGCTTCTGGCAGCGGGAAAAACATTGTTTCATCCGCCGGGATCGGCAGGACGAAAGTTTGCTCCTGCGAAACATTTTTCCCAATTAAATATTTTTGAAAATCCCGCATCATACATACAAACAAGTCGTTGTTTGTTATTTTATCGGAAAGATCGCTCAAATTTAAAATGGCCCCGCATTTATCCTGGATATACGCGATGACCGGTAATTCCCTGGGAATATCGAACGAAGGTCTGGCGTGGCTGACGCCGAACACCACGTCGGGTTTAAATTCCGACAGATGCTTCCAGGTCAATTTGGATAATAGGGATTCCGCGTCTCCCTGCTCGATCTCAAAAAACGTCTCACAGCCCAGCCCGACGAATGCCCGTTCAAAATCTTTAGCGCAGTGTTTCAAAAACGTCGTCCACCGGCAGGTGCTAAACAGAATTCGCGGTAGGGTGGTTCCTGCCGCGATTCCGCGGAGTCGACGGGCAAATTCTTCAGACTGGTAATACCCCTGCGCGTCGGCCTTCACTTCTCGTGGGTCAAGTATCTCGTGGATTACCCCAAGATCATCCGAAAGCGCCTTTTCGTCTCCCGCGATAGTAATCGGCGGGGCATACCGTAGCGTACTGAAAAATTCTCGAACCCGCTTATCCGAGTTATGCCCGGCAAAAAATACGACCTCATTGGATTCGATTTCGCGGGAAAAATCATCCAAATGAAGCTGAATCCGTATACGGGTTAGATCAGGGTCGAAAACGTAAATGGCGCGTGTCCGGCCCAGAGCGATTTCCCGGCGTTGTTCCTGCATTGTTAGAAGCCAGGGCAGTTCCTGACCGGAAATAATATTCGTTATGGCCAACGGTCCCCACTGGTTCAGCCACGGAGCAATGACCTTGGAAAAATCTTCCAATATGGTTACCACCTGTTTGTTTTGCGCATAAATATGATGAGTTTGACCCCAGACATCTACAAATTCCAAACCCAGGCCATTTCCCGTTGTCTCCAGTTCATCTGTCAACGCAGTATCCTTAATTCGCAGGGCGGTTAGATTTTTTTGAAAATCGCGTTTTGCCTGACGGTTACAAGGGCGGTCTTGGCCCTGGAAGGACATTTGCAGCTCTACGTAGACCCGCGTTGCGGACGAATTCAATGGAGGAAGCATTTCGCAAGTATTCATTTCCACCGCCGTCTCAAACGATTTTAAGGCATCGGTCCGGGAACCCATACAGGTGCAGATCATTCCCAGTAAGATGTGAAGATAACGGCTGCGGCAATACTTTTTTGTCAATTCGCGGACATACGGACCCACCTGATGCGATTGGCCTTTGACCAGCATCTCTTCAACGCGGTTATATTCCGACATCCAGTCGAAATCCGGCGGTTGTGTCCCTTTCGGATTCGTCATCCATGACCTTTTTGCGATTTACGTTGATATTAATGTCTCTATGGCCTCGAGCACATCGCTGACGCGGATATTCCGCATGCATTGGCTGGATTGGTTACACTCGCAGCGGTAGCATGGTTGACACATCAGCAGAGGCTTGGAATGTAGAAAAATGATGGTCTCGGTTTGCGGAACCGTTTCAAAACTCGTGGGTCCGAAGAGCGCGACGGTCTTTTTACCCAGGGCTTGGGCGATATGCATCCCCAGACTGTCGTTGGTAACCAACACCCGGCAGTGATTTATCCATTCAATGTATCCGGGCAAATCACTGAGATGTTTTTGAAATTCAAAAGTGTATCGCCCTCCCAGGCCTTGAATCAATTCCTGCCAGTAATCCTCAGGCCAGGCTTTGGTGGGCCACTTGGCTCCGACCTTGTAATTCAGACCAATATCGTGTGTAATTTCCACCTCTTTAACCCCACCTAAAATCATTGGCTCGCCATTGTATTGGGCGCCGACCATTTGATATAAAATTTCCGGCCAGGTCTTTCCTTTTTGAATAGTGGAAATCAACCCCTCTTTTATATCTTCCACCGGATCCCGTCGTCCGAGCACATTCACCGCCCAGAGTGGAAGCCCCCGCCAGGCATCATAACTTACCGAACTTAGGAGGTCGGTAAGCCTGCTGTCACACTCAAGGTTGATTACCATATCAAATTCCTGCCCGGCTAGTTGCGTAGCGTTGTCCGATCTATATGTAATCAGTTCGTCAATCCACGGTTTGCCAGGAAGCAAGTCCGCCGCCCGCTCGTCGGTAAGCCAGGTAACATGATCATTCTTAAAAAGATGTAGAAGGGGGGTGGTGCGGAGCACATCGCCCAGGCTGCAGGTTACTCCCTGATCCATCACTAAAGTTTCGGTCCATCCCAGTTTTACGATTAAAACGCGAGTGGTTGTCTGGAGAGTACCCCTCTCCAAAACCTGCGAGAGATGACTATGGCTGACTTCTTGATCGGTAAACAATCTTTCCTCTTATGTCCAGGCGTCTCATTAAGTTATCGGATGTTCCCTTTAGGCAGGATTAGAACATCTTAGCTCTTTTGCCGCATACGCCGGCAGATTACAAAAACTTCATTGGTAGGCACTTCCACCATTTTAGGGAGTGTGTGGTGTATATGAGGTTTTAGAGATTCGGGAACGGTACGCAGAACCGAGTTCAAATAGACATCACAATCCTGCGCCATTGCATAAGGGGCGTATTTGCAAATAGTTAGGCCTGAATCATTCAATAATAGTTCTAAAGCCCGCCTTGTCCAATAGGAGACATGTTCCGGCGGTTTGTGCTGGTAAGGAATCGATCCTTCTGTGGTGACAGTAGTCAGAGCAAGATAACCATCGGGCATAAGGATGGCTGATAATTTTTCTGTTTGGGCTACGGGATCGGTGAGATGTTCGAGCACACCCCACAGCGTTATCCAATCGTAAGTTTCGCTCTTGAGGATGGTTTCGTCATTAGCCCCTTCCTTGTAAGGATCAAAATTTACCCAGGAGGGGGAATTTCCTGCTTGAACAAATGCTCCCTGGCCGGAGCCGAAATCCAAAACACGGCTGGTTGTTGTCAAACCGAAATCAGACAAGGTTTTGATATTCCGATGGGCGTTGGCAAGAATCACGTCTTGCCCTGCCCGAGGATCGGAATAATTGGTGTAAAATCGATTTAAATCCTCCGGTGTAGGCATGGGAGAGCAAAATTCCAGGCCGCACTTGCCGCATTTAAAAATATCCCATCTTCCGGCAACGAGTTTGATGTGAAATGCCTGGGAAGCACAGACGATACAGGATATCTTGCGAATAGTGCCCATACCCTATTTTTCGTCAAAAAAGGGTAAATTTCAATATTAAATTTTCAATATGGTTTGGGATTAATTAATCCAAATTAGGATTAGATGATCTTTTATATCACGACCGCCTCGCTCAGGCTTCGCCTGGCGCACTGCCAAGATTTTCGGGTGAGATACGAGCCGCGACCATGAGGGAGCGGATTACAAACATAATTACCCGCTCCCTCACGGTCACGGCTCGTATATAGTTCACGTCGGCAGACTTTTTTCTTATTTCACATACGCTTTTTCGACTTTTTCGAAGGCGGAGAGGGTATCGGCAATCTCCTTAGGGCCGTAGCTCTCGTTGAAATGCAGGTTAAAATGGGTTTCGGTCGCTTTTATCGCGTTGTCCATTTTGAACTGGGGATTTTTCGGTCCTTTGTACTCCGAGCAGTTCCATGGGAAGCCGGAGGTGCCGAAAACGGCCTTATTTTTGAACCACGGGGCTTCGCTGGGGATGTGGCGATAATCGGGATTGATAGGCAATCCTTCTGCGGTCAATGCCTTGCAGAAAGTATTTTTATCTACCCGGATGGCGTCGATATTTAATTTGAGTTTCAAGAACCAATAGGAAGATTCCGTCTGAGGAACTTGCCAGCCGATGGAAAGAATTTTAGACGATTTGAGACCCTGGTCGATGGCCCCGGCGACTTGTCGGCGCCGGCGGACGATTTCGGGCAGTTTTTTTAGCTGGGCGATTCCGATGGCGGCGCCCAGTTCGCTCAAGTTGCAGTTCAACCCCGCCGTCACATTGCCGGTGGCATCGGGGATATTATAGGGTTTGCCGCGGTCGGCGAACCGTCGGGCCTGCCAGTGCAGCTTTTCATTGCGGGTAAATACCACCCCGCCCTGACCGCCTGTACAATGGTGTTTTCCGAACATGGTGGAAAAGGCGGAAATATCACCCATGGTTCCGACGAGTCGGCCTTTGTATTTGGCGCCGTGGGCCTGGGCACAATCCTCAACCACATAAATTCCTTTCGACCGGGCCAGCTCCAAGATCGGGTCCATATCCACCGGATCGCCGGCGATATGAGCGATGACGATGGCGCGAGTCCGCTCGTTAATCATCGGTTTAATTTGATCCACGGAGGTGTTATAGGTCCGGGCATCGGCATCGGCCGCCACAGGAACGCAGCCGACAAATACCACGGGCATCACTCCCCCTGGATCGGAGATGGGAGGAACGATCACTTCCGAGAACGGTTCCATCTGCAAACCCCCCAGGGCGACAAACAAGGCGTTGGTTCCGGAATTGACTCCGTCGGCGAATCCTCCGCCCATAAACTGGGCAAAATCCTGCTCGTATTGTGTTTCGTAGGCCCCACCGTAGCCAGGGGCGCCACCTTGCGCAATGCACTCCTCAAAAAGTTTCATAACGATTGCTTTTTCTTCCGATCCAAAATGTCCGCGACCCGGCATCGGGTTTCCTCGGACAGGCGTTCCACCGTCAATGGCCAATTTTGATGTCATTACAAACTCCTTCTATAACATTTAAATTTTAAGAGGGCACAACAAGTAGTGCCATTACCTAACATAGCAAATTTTGTGCCGAACCGTTCCTTCGCAAAAAAGGCTTGTATCGAAGATACCGTTTTGCTAAAATATTGTCAAGTGCCAAATATTTGGCAAGGAGAGACGCAAATGAAACGGGTATTAATGACCAGTGGATATCCCAAGGCGGTGATTAAAGAAGTTTCCCGCCGATGGAAGGTGATTCATATTCCTGATCAGAGGGAGGCGTTGGAATATTTGAAATCCTGTTGCCGGATGCCCCAAGCAGCTTTGATCGGGAATGTTCCCGGTCCGGCGATGAAAAAAGATTTTGATGCCAAGACCCTGCTGCGGGAAATTCACAAGCTTGATGCCCAGATACCGGTCATTATCTCCACGCATCAGCAGTCCCCGCGTGTTATTGTGGATTTCATCAAACAGGGAGCCTTCGATTACGTCATAGAGCCATCCGATTTGGAAGATCCACAAATTTCCGGCTACATCCAGGACCTGATCTTCGCCCTGACCCGGGCCATCGCCTGGGGGGAAGTGACGCGTGAAAATCAGAAGCTGAAAGAAAATCTGATCGGTCAAAACAATCCGGATTTTATCAAAGGTCGGTCAGCAGGAATCCTGCGGGTGATTGAATTGATCCGAAAAGTGGCCCCCACCCCGGCCAACGTGCTGATTACCGGAGAATCGGGGACGGGTAAAGAGCTTGTGGCCCGAGCCATTCACGGACTGTCGTCTTACAAAGAAGGACCATTTACTCCCCTTAACTGCGGGGCCATCAGCGAAAACCTCCTGGCCAGTGAACTGTTCGGACACGTCAAAGGGGCTTTTACCGGGGCCGAAACCAGCCGACCGGGACTGATCTGTGAAACAGGATCGGGAACTTTGTTCCTGGATGAAATCGGTACGGTTGCTCCTGCCTTTCAAGTCATGCTGCTGCGGGTGCTTGAACAGCGAACGGCCCGACCAGTGGGCGGCAACAGCGACTATCAAGCCAAGTGTCGATTCGTTTCCGCGGCGAATTGCGATCTGGAAAAATTGGTCGCCCAACACAAATTCAGGGAAGACCTGTTTTACCGATTAAATGTGTTTCATATCCATATTCCCCCCCTTCGCCAACGGCAGGAAGACATTCCCATCCTGACGGATTTTTTCCTGCGGGAATCGGCCCGGCAATTCGGTAAACCCGTAAAAGGGATTTCCCCGTCGGTCATGGAATTATTTGAGGAATATTCCTGGCCGGGGAATGTCCGGCAACTGCGAAATGTCCTGGAGCGGGCCGTGATCCTTTGCGAAGGTGAAATGATCGGTGTCGGTGATGTGGATTCGCAGGTTAGAAGTCAAACAAAAATCAACAATACCCTTCCCGACAACATTGGTTTTGACAAAGCGATGCAGCAGTTCGAACGAAGTTTGATTCTATCCGCCCTCGCTCAGGCTAAAGGCAATCGCAGCCAGGCGGCGAGAATTTTGGGTATAAAACGCACAACTCTTAATTATCGTATCAAACAACTTGATATTGAGTAGCTTTCCGGCCGCCGGCGTTTTCACGATAGGGTTTAAAAGCGAACAGGGCGATCCACGCGTACAGATACATGAGCAGGCTCAGCCCGGTGGCCAACCACTCTTTGCCTTCGCTGGATCGTCGGGCTGTTCGATAATCTTCCCATGCCAGTCGCTCCGCCTCCCCCCGGGAGGGGGCCGCCGGCCGTTGATCGGTAGGTAAGGAGGCGGTCTGTTGATTATAGTACTGCGTCATTTGCGAATGATAATAAGTAACTCTCTCGCGGCTAAAAGCACCTGCCGGTAGTCTCAGCCAGACGTTCCAACTCATTTCCGCGCTGCCCAGAATGGCCAACCCCACCACCACCGGCCAAAATCGTCTTTTACATGCCGCCCAAATAAGCACCAGGGGCATACAGTAAATAACATATCGCTCGTGAACGCGTGTCGGAAAAAGAAATATATTCCATAACCAAAGGCCGGAAAAGACCACCAATCCTATCGGCCACCGTTTATACGTTTGCCAACAGAGCAGGGCTCCGATCCCCGTAGCGATAAGCACAAACAACCGCCCCCAAATATCCTTGCCCAGACCCAAGAGGGCGGCCTGGGAATCTATCGCGTTAAAAACCGGCTGATGATCCAGGCGAAGGAGATCCAGATACCATACGTTGAACGCCATCAGCGTTGTTCGTGGATATGCGTGGATAATACTATATACGTAGCTTCGCTCAAACCAGGCGAAGCCGTCGGTCAGCATCCAGGGAAGCGTTACAATCGTAACAATCAAAATCGCGGTCAGCCCTGCTTTAACCATCCGCGACAGGATCATAAAAAACGTTACGGAACGGTCCGGCTCAGCCAGCACAATCGCTCCATATAAGACAATCGGACCTAGTAAAATACCCTGCGGCTTGAGCAAAAGCGCAATCCCTAAACACACTCCCGCCCATATCCATCGCCGATCCAGCATGCACCAGATAAGAAAAACCGTCGGGGCCAATAGGAATGAATCCACCTGTTGCCAAAAAGCGGAATCCATCATGATCGGAGGAAAAAGCCAACATACCGTCCCGGCGAGGAAAGCAGTTTTGAGGGTGCTAAATCTACGGACGATGAGAAACACACCCATCGCGGTCAGAACCTCTGCCAGAAACGACCCCGACCCCATAACACATCGTGACCAGAATGTATTGGCGCTGACGGTGGGGTCCAGCCATCGGAGAATTTCCACCTGCAGCCAGTTAAGAAGAACACCCAGCGGAGGATAATTCGGCAGCGTCGTTGCCCGACGGCTATAGGGAACAAACTGATCATTGTGGTAGACGTTACCGCTGATAATGGCAAGCTGATCGGGAGTTACCGAATAAATATTAAGCAGACCCCGCTGATGAGCGGTGGCCCCGGTTCCGATATTATCAAAATGATCCGGCACGTATCCGTACTGGATGGCGAGATGCACCAGACCGAGCCGCAAGATCAAACCCAACATCAATATTCCGAGCGTCAGCCAAAATAGATTCCTATGATCCCATTCCATTGAGATTTGGCCGACATTCGGTTTTTTAGCGTGAGCGTTTTGTTTTTGGATTAGACCCTGCTTATTTTTCATCGCAACGGATCGCTTCGGGGGGACAATCATTTTGCGCTTCCCGGCAGGCATCTTCCAGCTCCGGCGGCACCTCAATCACTTTAACCCTGGCGATGTTGTCATCACCTATCTCGAAAACGTCCGGGCAAGCATCCGTGCATAATCCACAGCCGGTACACAAACTAGAATCGACGTAGGCTTTCATGGAATATTTCCTCTTGCCGAAATCAAACCTGATTGGTCAGATACGTCGGCAATCCCATCTGCTTGATCTGATCCTGCTGGCCCTCGATTTGGTCGACGTGGCCGTCTTCCTCTTTCAAAATCGATTCCAGGATTTCCTTGGTGGCATTGTCCCCGACTTCCACGGCCAGTTTGATCGCCGCGTTATAATCACGGACCGCGATCATTTCCGAGGCCAGATCGTTTTCGAATTGCTTGGGCACATCCGATCCGATATGAATCGGGCTGAGTTGGCTGACGATGGGCATTCCTTCCAGAAAGAGGATTCGACCGATGAGGGTTTCGGCGTGCTTCATTTCCTGAATCGCGCGCACGCGGATCATTTTTCCCAGCTTTTCATAGTTCCAATTCTCAACGACTTCCTCGTGCACCATGTACTGGCTGATAGCGGCCAGTTCGTTGGCGAGTAATCCGTTCAATGTTTGAAGTAACTGTGCGTTTCCTTTCATCAGGTATCCCCTTTCACTTTTAAAAAACGATTTTGAGACTGAGCAACTATCCATCTAGTTGAACCCTGCGGGTTATTGTAGCATCTCTTTTTGTGATGTCCATTGCAAAATTTGTTGATAAGATAAACAAAAAGGAATGACGACCAACGAACACGGTTACATATCTTTTCGTGAGCGGTGAAGCTTTCTTCCTGGGAACAGGAATGATCATGGCCGCTTGCATTTTCGTTTGGCTTACGGTTCGAAAAGTTTCCCGCGTCACGGGATTGCTGGTTCCGGCCATCTTGCTGATGAGATATTCAAGGAATATCTTTCAAGGCGAACCTCCTCGTTGTAAATAATCTGCCGCCACTTGACTCGACAGCGCTCTGAGTTCGAATCCATTTTGCCGCTGGTAATCTTTTCCGTTTTTGTTTAAATCATCGAGATAAGCCCTGCAAATCTGATCCACCTGCGATTTAAGTTTGGGATCCCTGCTTCCGACCACAATCTGTAGCATGGCGATGGGGGAGGGTTTGAGCCTGAAGGCTTGGAGGACATGGTTTAGCCCTTCCTGCCGTATCGGTTCATCCGGCGATCTTAGAAAAATAAACCCCAGTGTAAGATTTTTCGAAAATTCATCCGGAAAGGTCAATTTGTTTTGCGTCAGGCCATGATACAACTCCCGCTGATCGGGATTATCGATATTGACAAACAAAGTCGATCGATTGTCGATATAGACCACTCGCCAGTTCGGCAGAGTGCCTATAGCGTTTAAAACAATCGGATCCGCAAAACGGCTTGAAACCAATATTACGGATACGTTGAATTGTTTTAACTGCTGATCGAGCCATTTTCCAATCTGTTCGTAATCGGAAGGTGTGGGCTGCCGGCCTGCGTAACGAAGTTCCTGACTCAGCGGGCCGCCGCTGGAAATATTCATATACTGAACAAAGAGATCGGAATTGTAAGCCGCCTGGGCTCTGCCGTCGATAAAAACCGTTAAAGGCACTTTTCCGCTTACAGGGTCCGCATCCTGGGACCAAACCGCGAACCCGCCGTCAGTCCAGGGATTAAATAGTCCGCCCTTTATACGATTGGCCTTGATAAACTTGCAGGCATCGAACGGCTTGTCGTAACCGGAGGTCATTCGCATAAACATCGTATCGGGTGTAATATCATGGCGGCAGGGGTCGAAATATAAATTTTTAAAAAACAAACCGAATACGACCGCAAAAAACAACGTTCCGCCAGTTGCGGTCCACGACAAAATTTGCTCGATTCGCCGGGGCATAGGTGAAAGTATTAATTGATTTTGTTTTTTGAAGTTGGACCTGGCTTGGATCATACGGATAATTTGATCGGCGAGCAGGGCCATCACGGGGCACGCCGCAATCGCGGCCAGTGGAATGAATCGTCGGGAACTCATCGCCATGTAGATCGTCAAGGCTGCGATTGTCAGTAACGATAAATCAATTTTCGGCCAGGCGTATTCGGCGACTGCGGGAGCCTGCCGGTCGGATTTACGGGGATTTTTAGAACTTTTTCTGGGAATCTGCGGTTTACGCAGAACGACAACCGTCCAGACAATCCACAGTAAACACGCGGCAATCAACATTCCCAGGAACGGTTTTGCAGTTCCGATAGTGTTCCTCCAGTCGAATGCCGGTCCCCATTCGGCTACGCTTCGCCAGAGTTTCGCGTCTTTGCTGACGCTGATGATATACGTATGGGTGAGATTGGTCAGATGGTAGGGATTAAAAATGACCATCGCCGCAAAGCCGACTGCCATCGCGGCCATCACGTGAACCAAGCCTTTTCGTTCGATGGAACGAAAGCGGATTTTTGAAAAACTCGCGATAAAATTCAGGCCTATGAATGGGATGATCATAATAAAGGCGTAGATATACCCGCCGTGAGCGTTGGCCCAGAAGACCAGCAATGGAACGACCAGCCAGATGTAAAGCACATTCCGATAAACCGTCAAAGCAAGGATCAGCAAAAAAACCGCCACCAGCAGATTGGTAAACACCTGCGGCCTAATGTCCAGAAAGGTTCGACTGACAAAAAGTGCCAGGCAGGCAAAAATGGCCGCCGGCGCAGGATGTGCCCCCAAAATTCGAGCGGTATAAAACAATGTAATGATTGTCAGAATGCCGATTGTAAATTTCCAAACCACCAGGGCATTGAAACCAAAATGCGTTTGGAGTTCATAAAAAATGACGTGGGTCAGCCAGTTCTGATTAATCCATATATGAGAGTTCATGCTGAAGGGGTCGGCTGTGGTAACCCCGTGATTGACGATATGCCTTCCGCAAGCCAACGCCACCCACGTATCACCGGCGGAAACGATATGCGTGGAAGCGTAGCCGGAAAAAATGATCATGGCCAACCAGAAAACGATCATCGGCCAGCCCGACAACGCGATCCGATCCTTCATTTGATTTGAAGCGTTCATAGGGAAATTGTAATAAGAAGTAGACGAGTGGGCAAGTAGGCAAGTAGGCAAGTAGACGAGTAGACGAGTAGAAAAGAAGTAGCCAGCATCCAGTAGCCAGTAGGGTGCGCTGCGACGCACCATCGTGCATTTAACATCGGCAGAAAGAAAAGATGCGTCTGCTGGGAACATTAAAAATTGGTCAAAAAGTGCAAAAATGGTGCAATTTTGGTTTCCAGCCCTTTCAGCCGGCAGCGTATAGCACACAGCGTACAGATTAAGAATGGAAAAGAAGCAAAGGCCGCGGCTGATCGAAAGAGGGCACAGCAAGCCGTGCCCCTACAATTAAACATAACACATTTTTGGTGAAAAGCAAATTTTGGGGGAAGAATATTTTTTTAGCCGCCAAGACGCCAAGTGTAGAATTAAAACGACTCCCGTTTCCATTTCTCGGTCAAGACCCGTATCGCGTCAGTCTGGGATGGAAAATAAGACAATCAAAAGCTCCTTCTCTTTTTGAATACAGATGAATATAATAAAGAAACTTGCCAACAAGTGCCGATAAGACCGAAGAACACAGGGATGAGGAAAATAATGGCCGGGAGAACAATAAATTTAACTATCGCCGGAGAAGGGTTTTTGCATGACCGCGTTCCGGTAACGGTCCTTGCCGCCAAACTGGAGGCATTGCAGAACCTCGTTTATCACGCGGCGGCTACAATACGCAGAGATAAGACCGCTCGCCGGGGACCGTGGATTAATCGGTATCGGCAAATCGCGGAACTTACGTTTGTCTGTTCTCATCACAGCCAGTTGGCGGTAGAGGCGGAACTTCCCGAAGCCGAGGTATTATCCCCCGATTTTGATACAGGCCAGCAGGCCCTTGATTTAATTTTTAAGGCCGGAGAAGCTTGCGAGCAGTCTCCAGATTCACTTTTACAGCTTCTTCCCGATATCCAGGATCGGACTTTTATTCTTCGTAGTCTGGAAGGGCTTTGTCCCTCGCCGCTGGAGGGATATCGCGTTTCGCTGGAAAACGGATCGCAGCAACATCCAACGATGATCCTGACCGGAGAAATCCGCCAAAAAATTCGGCAAAGAATTTCCGACGCCATCACCACGGTTTACGAGGATCGGGAGCCTGAAACTTTGGTGGGTGTGCTGACCAAGATTCATGTGGAAGTCGCCCCCCTCAAAATTGCCATCCAACTTTCTTCCGGTATGGAAATCGATTGTTATTATGAGGAGAGCTTGCGGGACCAAATCACCAATCTATTAGCCGGTTCGACGGTGGAAGTGACGGGAGTGGTATCGCGGGACATGAACGAACGGATCAAACAAATTGATCGAATACTGGATATAGATACCGTTGGGACTGAACCTTTACGCCTTAATCGTATCGGTAGGGTAACGTTAAAGTTCCCCGTTCTTTTCAATGTCGAATATCTGGATGGATTGTGGTTATACCGCAATGAGGAATTGAATCTCTGGGGACGGGGAAACCGGCGGGAGAAAGCATTAGAAGACCTAGGCGATAATTTTGATTATCTTTGGCGGGAAATTGCTCAGGAAAAGGATGAACATTTAGAAAAAAAGGCAATTGAAATTAAAAAGAAACTGCTCACTTTGGTGGGGGAAACACATGCCGGGTGATGCAAAAAAAATCAGCAAAGCATTACTTCATAAAGGTTTTCAGGAACGGAACAGCAAAGATATCTTTTATCATCTTTATGTCGAAGGAAAGAAAACGACAATCTTTACTAAAATCAGTCATGGGGAAAAAGAGATTCACGACGGTTTAATGGGGGCCATGTCTCGAGAGTTGAAATTAAAGAAATCTCAGTTTTTGGATTTGATAAACTGCCCATTGTCGTTGGATGATTACCTTACCCTTCTGAAGGCATCCAATTATATTGTCTAAAGACGATTCTCTTTTATAATTCTTTTCCCTCTCGATGTTCAGCGGGTGGTTATCGCCTGCAACAAGCAAGGGCAATCTTTGGTAGCAGCCAACCGGCAGCCGACTCGCGGAGCGTGTTTGTTTTCGTTTTAGCGCAAGCAGTGATATCGACAAAAAAAGGGACACATTTCTGTGTCCCTTTTTTTATTTGAATTTAACCGATGGATGGGGCGGTTATTTTTCTGCCTGTTCTACGGCTTGTTCCATTTGCTTCATTTCTTCGCTTTCGCGTTTTGACTGCCAGATGGCCCACCAGAGGGTTACGAGGCAGATAAAGGCTACGATCAGGCCGACCTTCAGCTTGTCGGGGGACGTTCCGTTGATGATGTTGAATTTCAGGACCAATCCCAGAGCCAGCAGGCTGACCATGTTCATGACCTTGATCAACGGGTTGATCGCGGGGCCTGCGGTGTCCTTCAATGGGTCGCCGACGGTGTCGCCGGTGACGGCGGCTTTGTGGGCATCGGAACCCTTTCCGCCGTAGTGGCCGTCTTCGATGAGTTTTTTGGCGTTATCCCAGGCACCGCCTGCGTTGGCCATGAAGACCGCTAGCAACTGGCCGACTAAGATCATGCCGGCGAGGAAGCCGCCCAGGGCGTATGCGCCGAGCAGGAAGCCTACCATGATGGGAGTGAGAATGGCCAGGAATCCCGGACCGACCAGTTCTTTCTGGGCGGTTATGGTGCAGATGCTGACTACGCGGCCATAATCCGGTTTCTTCTTGCCGGACCAGATATCCTTATCCAGGAACTGCATTCGGCATTCCTTGACGATCAGAAAGGCGGCTCGACCGACCGCACGGATCAGCATGGAGCTAAATAAGAATGGAACGGCTCCGCCGAGGAGGAATCCGATGAATACCATCGGATTGGCAACGGTGAGCTTGCCGGCTTCGGCGAGATACTGGGCCGGTTTCATCAGACTGATCTTGTCTTCACTGCCCACCGCGATTACCGCGATGAAACTGGCGAAGAGGGATACGGCGGCGATGACGGCTGAGCCGATGGCGATTCCTTTGGTTTCCGCCTTGGTGGTATTTCCGACGGCATCGAGGTCGGCCAGAATTTGGCGGGCACGACGATAACTGCCGGGTTTTTCCTTTTCCATGGCTTCTTTGTCATAGCCCATTTCTCCGATGCCGTTGGCATTGTCTGCCACCGGTCCGAAGACGTCCATTGAAATGGTGTTGCCCGTCAGGGTGAGCATTCCGATACCCGTCATGGCCACGCCATAGGCGATAAATAAGGGATCCGTACCCGAATAACAGAGCACGGACAGCAGGATCGCGGTAGCGATTACGACGACCGCGGCCACTGTCGATTCGTAACCGACGGCAAACCCCTGGATGATATTGGTCGCATGGCCGGTCTGGCAGGACTTGGCCAGACTTTTGACCGGGCTATGCGAGGTGTGAGTATAATAACTTGTAACCTTGTTGAGGGCTACGGCGAGGAATACGCCGATCAAGCAGGTGATGGCGGGACGCATGTCCACGCCTCCTCCCAGACCCAAAGTCGCCCAGATGGGCAGTGCGTTCGGATCGCCGTTCGGGAAACCGGCAGCGGCCGTCGGGTTGGTGAGAAAGTAAGCCGGACTAAATCGCAGATAGAAAATTCCAAGTAGGAAGAACCCGGCAATTGATATAATCGATCCTATCCAGAAGCCGCGGTGAACGCTCTTTAGCGCGGTGTCGGAAGTGTCATCGGCACCTGCCCGGACGGTATACGTGGAAATAATCGATCCGATAACCCCGATGGCGCGAACGAGCAAGGGGAACACAACGCCCTTGTGACCGAAAGTCGCCAGACCCAGGATCATGGCCGCCACGATGGTTACTTCATAGCTTTCAAAAATGTCGGCCGCCATACCGGCACAATCACCGACGTTATCACCGACGTTATCCGCGATGGTCGCGGCATTACGCGGGTCGTCTTCCGGAATATCTTTTTCAATCTTGCCAACGAGGTCCGCTCCGACGTCGGCAGCCTTGGTGTAGATACCGCCGCCGACCCTCATGAACAACGCCAGCAATGTTCCACCGAAACCGAAGCCCAATAAGGCTTCATAGGCGTTTTCACCAAACATCAGGAAGATGGTCGTACCGCCCAGAAGTCCCAGGCCGTCGGTGAGCATTCCGGTAACTGTTCCGGTACGATAACCTAACTGCAAGGCTTCACCGTAACTGTGACGGGCGGCTGCGGCGACGCGAAGGTTTCCTGTCGTCGCCAATCTCATGCCGACAAAACCGACGCACCAACTGAATAGCGAACCGATCAAAAACGCTCCGGCACGACCGTACTTGAACCAATCGTTATTGCTTTGCGTCGTAAAATAAAGAATAATTGTAATAATGACGATCAGAGGACCAATCTTTTTGAATTGAGCCGCCATATAGGCATTGGCCCCTTCCCGGACAGCGTCGGTAATTTCCTGCATCCGTTTTGTGCCCTGATCGGCGGATTTGACCTGTCCGACCAGCATCCAGGCATAGAGCAATCCCGCCACCGCGACCCCCAGCACCACAAAGAGCGCCACGCGCTCGACTTCGCTGAATTTCGGATCGCTCAAGAAACCGAAAGGTTTAAATAAATGCTGCACCTGTTCGACGACCGGAGCCGACGTCAGGATGGGTTGGGCCTGGGTCCATTGCGGAACATACCAGCCGACCATCACCAATGCGACCAGCGCTACGACTGATCCTGAAAGTTTCCAATTCTTTATCACTTTTAATACCTCGTTAAAACATCCGTAACTGAAAAAGATATTGTTTCAAAAACCGTTTATCATATCGGGTCATCCTGTGACCACGCTTGAGAAACTTCAATACCGGCGGTCCTCCCTTCAAGCAGGGAAACCGGCCGAAAACGTAAAGTTGGTATAAATATACATAATATCGTCCGCTCGCAAGGAAAAAATTCACTTTTTACCGGAAAACTGGTAAAAAAAGGAACCATTTTAAAACTATGGAAGATTGCGGGGTGGATGTTTATAATGATCGAAGCGATTCATAGGAGATTTTAAATGTCGGAACAAAATTCGCAGCCGGTCGATGGTAAGGTGCTTATCGTTGATGACAATATTCAAAACGTGGAACTCCTCCAGGCTTACCTGGAAGACCTGCCCGTGGAGACCCTGGTGGCCAATGACGGCATGGAGGCCATGGACAAGGTTTACGCACACCAACCTGACCTGATTCTCCTGGATATCATGATGCCGAAGATGAGCGGTTTCGAAGTCTGCAAAAAGCTAAAAAAGGACCCCGCCACCCGCGACATTCCCGTGATCATGATCACCGCGCTCAACGAGATCAGCGATATCGAACGCAGCGTGGAATGCGGGACCGACGATTTTCTGACCAAGCCAGTCAATAAGCTTGAACTGCTTACCCGCGTCAAATCTTTGCTCCGGTTACGGCATTTGAAAAATGAACTGGAACGAGCGCTCGCCTACATGGCGGACCTCGAAGCCAAACCGCCGTCATAAGATTATGGCACTTCAAATTTCCAAAGACGAATTGGTCTTTACCGCCACTCGTAGCAGTGGACCGGGCGGACAGAACGTCAACAAGGTCAGCACGCGGGTGATTCTTTCTTTTGATGTGATTAATTCCCCAAGCCTGACCGATGACCAAAAGCTGCTTATTCGGAATCGTTTGGCCACCCGCATCAACAAGGAAGGCATACTCCGGGTAGTTTCCCAGCAAACCCGAAGCCAGGCGGAAAATCGCCAAATCGCCCTTGAACGTTTTATCGAACTGCTGCAGGAGGCATTAAAACGAATGCCGATAAGAAAAAAGACAAAAATCACCCGATCCGCCCAACACCGGCGGTTGGTGGGTAAAAAGCAACGAAGCCGCCTAAAAGAGCGGCGAAAACAAGTGGATGATTCAGATTAAAAAATACTATAAATAAATTTAATTTTATCTTGGACATTATTCGGGAGGGAGGTATAATACCATCGGTTGATTAGTCGAACGAATCTGAGGTTGGGCTTGGACGATTTCTTGCTCTTCGTAATTCTTTCACTCGACCAGTCAAACCTTCTGGGCCGGAACGTCGGCCTCTTTCAGTGAGACCTGGAAAGTAAAATGTGGGGTCCAAAACGCCTAAGATTGGAGTAATACCATGGGCAAGAAATTGTATGTCGGTAACATGAGCTACGACGTTGATAGCTCGGCATTGGAACAGATGTTTGCTGCACACGGCACCGTGACCAGCGCGCAGGTCATTAATGACCGCATGACGGGACGGAGCAAGGGATTCGGATTTGTCGAAATGAGCAGCGACGAAGAAGCAGCCTCGGCTATCGCAGCTTTGAACGGAAAAGATTGTGGCGGCCGTGCCTTAACGGTCAATGAAGCCAAGCCGCGAGAAGATCGTGGTGGCAGCCGTGGTGGTGGCGGTGGCAGCCGCGGTGGCAGCTACGGTGGCGGTGGCGGCGGTGGCAGCCGCGGTGGCAGCTATGGCCGGGGCGGACGTTAATCGTTAACCCTTAAGCAATTTAAAAGGGAGATCATCTCACGATGGTCTCCCTTTTTTTTGGGTAGCGTGGGCAATTCTTATTGCCCGTGTCTTTTACGTGGCGGGCAAGCCCGCCTGCTAAATAAGACTACGACTATTTTTCTTCTGAGATGGCCTGGGCGATGGCTTGATCGAGAACGCCCACCCCTTCGAGCATTGCTTCCTTTGTGATGCACAGGGGAGGAGCGATTTTGACGGTTCCACCTCCGAACCCGACGGGAGCGAAAAAGAGCAGGCCCCTTTCCATGCAGATGCGCACGATGTTCCAGGCTAGTTCCGAATCCGGGGTTTCCGAACCCTTTATCACTATCTGCAGTCCGTTGACCAATCCTCTGCCGTGGCAGGCTCCGATGCGATCAGGATATTTTTTCATCAGGGCCGTCAAGGCATCCTGCATCGCCTGGCCGACATTGGCGCTGTTTTCCACCAGTTTTTCTTCGAGAATGATTTCTACGCTCGCCAGGGCGGCTGCACAGCAGATCGGGTTGCCGGTATGTGTGCTTGTCATCGAGCCTGGACCGTAGAGGTTCATCAGGTCCGCTTTTCCAATGACGGCGGATATCGGCAGTGAACTGGAAATGCCCTTTCCGCAAGTAAAGATATCGGGGATCACCTTATAATATTCAAAACCCCACATCGTTCCGCAACGGCCGAAACCCGCCTGCACTTCATCGAAGATAAGCACGGCTTTGTGCATATCGCACCATTTACGAAGCTGCTGGAAATATTCCGGAGGACCGAAATCCGTTCCCCCGCCCTGATAAGTCTCGGTAATTACACCGCAGACGTTCTTGGGGTCGACTCCCTTGTCGGCTAATGTTTTTTCAAACAAGGCAAAACTGGTATCTTTGGTCCTGAACCCATCCGGGAAGGGGACCTGCACAAATCCGGGGTCGAGATTCTTAATCCAGGTTTTCAAATCCGGGATTCCTCCTGCTTGCTGAGATCCGAGGGTCCGACCGTGAAAGGAGCGATCGAAGGAAACGATGATATGTTTTTTATCCCCTCCGACTTTTGCGCCGTGTGTCCGGCTGAGCTTGATGGCGCACTCATCGGCCTCGGAACCGGTGGAAAGCAGAAAGCATCGGTCCAGTTCCCTTGGAGCCAGCTCCACGAGTTTTTTGACCAGTTTCGCCCGCGCTTCGTTCGGAAAGCAATAGCTGGTCAGCAACCCTTGCTGGGCTTGGGCGACGATGGCGTCGATGATTTTTTTTCGGCCATGACCCGCGTTTGTGATCAATACACCGGAACTGAAATCCAGCCACTTGTTGCCCCATCGGTCGTAGACGTTAAAACCATCGGCATGATCCCAGACGATCGGTGGCTGACCTTCCATGCACTGCGGTTCATAAGTTCGCAACGTCTTAAGAAGGGGCAACGAATCCGGGACGGGAATATCCGTAACGATGCGGCGATATTTACTCTCGACTTTTTCGACTTTTCGCGGTTCCAGCGGAAATACTTTCGCGGCCATTTTTAACTCCTGTTTAAAAAAGCTGACAGCGACCAGCTCACAGCTTAACGACAAAATAATATAATTGCTGAATTTTAATGATAAGAAAACGGACTGCCGATCTCAATAAATAGATATAGAATTTTGTTCCATTTGAATAGAACATTGTTGGTGACCCGGTGACACAAAATAATTACCCGCTCCCTTACGGTCGCGGCTCGTCTTGCCCGAAAATCCTGGACCGCTCTTACGGGAAGAATTCGGGGCGAATGTCGCGCAGGACGGGAAATTCCTGCCGGTAGGTATTCAGATAATCGAGATTCAAAACAGTTTGGATTAACGTTTCGGTTTCTCCGGCGTCGATTAGGGCCTGTCCGCGGGGATCAATGACCATGCTGTGACCCGCATAGGTCAGTTTCGGGGTATGGCCGCAGCGATTGACGCCGATGACGTAGGCCTGGTTCTCTATCGCTCGCGCGGCAAGAAGCGTTTTGAAGTGCATTTCACGAGCTTTGGGCCAGTTCGCGATGATCACAAAAAGCGTCACGCCTTGACGGACGGCCTGGCGAAATATTTCCGGAAATCGTAAATCGTAGCAGACAAATGGAGCGACAGTAAATCCAGCCCAGTCGAATGTTACGATGTTATCGCCGGGGGCATAATAATCGCCTTCATTTTCGTATGAGAAGGGATGCAGTTTGTTGTAGCGGATGAGTTCGCGGCCCTGGGGATCGAAAACAATGGCTTGGTTGGATGCTTTTTCGCTTTCGGAATACGCCACCATCCCGGCGAGGATGTAAACGCCAAACTGTTTGGCGATCTCGGCGAGAAATCGTTCGGTTGGCCTGGCGTTGTCATCGACGACGGCAGAAAGATTTTTGCTGTAACCTGTGGCGAACATTTCGGGAAGGACGACAAGACTGCCGGGTTCGACCTTGGCTGCTCCCAAAAGGGATCGGACTTTTTCAAAATTGGCAATTTTGTTTTCCCAGACGATATCCAGTTGAATGCCGATGACGTTCATATAAATCACCTACCTATTTCTTATTGCAACCAGACACAGAAATAAGTAACCGTTCAGACCACGGTCCTATCTTGTCACGATTCTCCCGCTTTCGTCATCGTCCGGCTTGACCGGACGATCCAGTCCGCACCCCTGGATCATCCGGTCAAGCCGGATGATGACAATGAGGGGAGGCTGAACGGTTACAGAAATAATTTATTCATAACCGGTATTTTATTAACAGATGACCGCCATATACACAAAATTCCAGGCTTGCTTTCCTTCCTCATGGCCGTAATAATTCACCACCATGAAACGAGACATATTTATTGCCGGAATCATTCAGGGCTCGTGTCGCGGGAAGGATATTTTCGATCAGAATTATCGCCGGCGATTAACAATCCTGCTGCGAAAGGCCCTGCCGAAGTCGAACGTTTTTTGTCCGGTGGAAGAACATCCGCAAAGCGTCGATTACGCTTCGGTGAAGGCCCGGGATGTGTTTTTTGATCTGATGAATCGCGCAGCCAAGTCGGATATTTTGGTCGCGTTTTTACCCCAGGCGAGTCTGGGGACGGCCATCGAACTTTGGCAGGCCCACCAGGCGAAGAAAATTATTTTTACCATTTCGCCCATGACGGAGAATTGGGTGATTAAATTTTTAACAAACAAGAATTTCCTAACATTGGAAGATTTTGAGAAATTTGTCACGAGCGGGGCATTTAGAAACTTTGTGGAAGAGCATAATGGAAAATGAAAAGCAATATCTGCTGGATTTTGATTTGGAAGAGCTTGAAGGGCAGATGGTCGAATTAAATGAGCCGGAATATAGGGCTGGGCAGATTTTTCAATGGATATACCGGCGAAGAGTTCCGGACTTTGACCAAATGAGCAACATCGGCAAACTTCTAAGAATCAAATTAGCGGAAAAGTATTTTATTCTGGGCAGCCAGCCGGTTATGGTCCGTGACAGCGCCGACGGCACGCGAAAGATGCTTCTGGATTTCGGAAACAAAGTGCAGGTCGAAGCGGTGCTTATCCCGGCCAAAGAGCATTTGACGGCCTGCCTCTCTACGCAATCTGGCTGCCCGGTAAAATGTGTTTTTTGCGCCTCAGGTCAGGGCGAATATGGCGGGAATCTGACGGCGGGACAGATCGCCGAAGAACTCCTGCAACTTCAGATACTGGCGGATCAAACCCAGGAGCGAATCAGTAATATTGTTTTCATGGGTATGGGCGAGCCGCTTTTGAATTACGAGAATACCATAAAAGCGATTCGCATCATCAATTCGGATTGGGGATTGAACATCGGAGCTCGGCGGATGACAATTTCCACCGTGGGGATTCCTGATAAGATTCGTCAACTTGCCCATGAAAAGATGCAGTTTAACCTGGCACTGTCGCTGCACGCGGTGGACCAGAAACTTCGCGAGCAATTGATCCCGCTGGCGAAAAAATATTCCCTCCGCGACATTTTTGACGCTACCGTCTATTTCTTTGAAAAGACGCATCGTGAGGTCACGCTGGAATATTTGTTATTGAAGGACGTCAACTGTAATGGATCGGACGCCGACGTTCTGGCGGAAATGGCTAGGACCATTCGCGCCAACGTCAACTTGATTGTCTACAACCCCACGGAAAACGATCCGTTCCAGGCGCCCACCAAACAGTCGGTGATGAATTTCCTCAACCACCTGAAAAGATTGAATGTTAACGTTCACATGCGGGCCAGCCGGGGGCAGGACATCGAAGCGGCATGCGGGCAACTGAAGCATAAAATGACTAAACCCTAAAGCCTAATGTCTAATCAATGACTAATTCTTAAATGACTAATGCCTAAGCAAAGCCTGCAAAGTTTCTTCGCTTAGACATTTTTTAAGCTGGTACGCTCACCGACGCGGATTGATGCGCACAGACTTTATTTCGTCCCGTTTTTTTCGCCTGGTAGAGCGCCTGATCGGCCTGCTCCAGAATGTCCCGCCAATTTTCGGCGCGATTGGACTGGCTGCAGGCGGTGACACCGGCGCTGATACTTAATTTTCCATCAATCCCTTTCGGATGAGGCAGGGAAAGGTTTCGGATCACCTGGCATAAGCGCTCTCCGGAAATGACGGTGCCTTCAAAATTTTGCAAGGGTAATAGGATGACAATTTCCTCACCACCGTAACGAAATGCTTCGTCTGATTGGCGGATCGTGGCTTTAATCGCCCCTCCCACCTCCCGCAGGATATGGTCGCCCGCCTGGTGACCGAGAGTATCGTTGTATTGTTTGAAATAATCCACGTCGCACATCACCACGCCGTAGGTTTGGCCATACCGAAGAAACTGATCGTGGATCCGTTCAATTGATTCATGAAAACTGTGCCGGTTGGCGATTTTCATCAGAGGATCGATGCGGGCCAGCTCTTCGAGCTTGACATTGAGTTTAAGGAGTTCTCCATTTTTTTCCGCCAATGCCCCTTCCAGTTGAATCACCCGCAGGGCGGCGTTGATTCTGAGTTGAAGTTCCTGGGAGTTGAATGGTTTTCGCACGTAATCATCGGCCCCGGCTTCCAACCCTTCCAGAACGTCCTTTTGGTCATCTCTCGCGGTCAGGAGAATACTGTAAATATAACGATCGAATTTTGTCTGGCGGATTTTACGGCACAGTTCCGTTCCGTCCATTCTGGGCATCATCCAGTCAACAATGACCAGCGGAGCAAAATCCTTTTGGAGAATTTCCCAAGCCTCCTGACCGTCACTAGCGACCAGGAGCTTGCCTTTCCAGAAACTCGACAGCAATTTCTGAAGAAGTTTACGCGAAATGGGATCGTCGTCGGCGATTAATACTTTCAGGTCTTCCATTTGTGTCATAAAAATACCACTACTTTCTTTTTTTTATTTACTTTCGGTTGTTTGTGCCGTCTGGTTTATATAATCGCTGAGCAGTTGAATTTGTTCGGTCAACTGATTCAGCAAGTGTTTCGCGTTTTGAAGTTGCATCTCTTTCCCGCACACTTCAAGTTCCAGAGCGGTTTTCGCTATATTCTCGGCCCCCACGTTCGCCGCCGCTCCTTTGATGCTGTGAGCTTGCCGCGTCAGAACACCGGCGTCATTGGTTTGGACCGCCTGGGCAATATCCACCATCTGATTTTTGGACATATTCAGAAAATCCACCAGGATTTCATTTAAGAATTCCTGATCCCCGCCGCAACGGTCAAGAGCGTCTTGACGATTGATCGGTAGGTTCTTCGCATTTTGAGGTTGCTCAACGACCATTTGGCTCTCCTTGTTACTTTGCGAAATCGCCGCCCATTTTTTTATGGTTTCGACCAACGTTTTCGATTGAATTGGTTTGGTTAGATAATCATTCATTCCGGACTGGAGGCATTTTTCGCGGTCACCCTGCATGGCATGGGCGGTCATGGCGATAATGGGCATATCGGCCCAGGGTTGATTGGAAGCGCGAATGGCGGTGGTGGCCTCGAAACCATCCATTTCAGGCATCTGCACATCCATCAGAACTACGTCATACGATTGTCTCGCCAGAGCATTTAACGCTTCTTTGCCATTTACCGCGGCATCGACCTTGAAACCAAATTTGGTCAGGATGGTGATAGCGAGTTTACGGTTGACCGGATTATCTTCCGCCAGCAAAATTCGCACGGAGGCATTTTGCTCTTTTTTGTCAAAAAGACCGGTGTTTTCGGCGGATTCATGCATGGCCTCTGAACTGCTCCGTGACTCCACGGTGGATAACGGTTTACCGATAACCGCATCAAATAATTGCGTTCGCTTGACTGGTTTGACCAGATAGCCCTTAGAGCCCAGACGTTTTAATTCCTTGGCCTTAGAAACCGTATCCAGCGGCGTCAGGATGACCACCCTCGTGTCGGCAATTTCGCGATCCTCTTTAATGCTTTTTAATACCTCATGCCCTTCCGACCCGGGCATCTGCAGATCGAGCAAAAGGAGATCAAACGGTTGATGAGCACCTGCCGCCTTTTTCAATTCGGACATAGCGGAAACACCCGTATCAACTTGGTGTACAAAATAGGCATGGTTATTTTTCTTAAGCATTTGAGAGATGACCTGCCGTGTGGAGGCGTTGTCATCGGCCAGCAGGATACGCAGCGGCTTGATCGGTTCAGGCAATTTTTCCAGCGGCACTTCGACTTCAGGCTTGACACCCATTTCAAGCACGGCGGTGAACCAAAAGGTGCTTCCCTTTCCAGGTTCGCTCTGGAGTCCCAACTGACCACCCATAATCTCCACCAGCCGTTTGGAAATCGCCAACCCCAATCCCGTCCCGCCAAACCGCCGGGTCGTCGATCCGTCGGCCTGAATGAACTTTTCGAAAATATATTTCTGCTTGTCCTGGGGGATTCCTATTCCGGTATCCCGCACGGTGAATTGGATAGTTACTTTATCCTTGGACTGCTCTTTGAGCGAAGCGTGGATGCCCACTTCACCCTTTTCGGTGAATTTAATGGCATTTCCAGCCAGGTTGATGATAATCTGCCGCAGCCGGACATCGTCGCCCAGAAGATGGATAGGAACGTCCGGCTCTACCGCGCAGATTAGCTCAAGATTCTTTTGGGAGGCGCGGGGCGCCAAAATATCCGCCGCGGACTCAAAGAGGTCCTGTAAATTGAAATTATCAGAGCATAATTCCAGTTTGCCGGCTTCGATTTTGGATACGTCGAGAATATCGTTAATCAGATCGAGCAGACTGTTGGCGCTGGAAGAAATCGTATTAATATAGTCCTGCTGCTCGGTGTTCAATTTAGTATTTTTCAGAAGCTCACCCATTCCGATAATCCCGTTCATGGGCGTTCGTATCTCATGGGACATATTAGCGAGAAACTCGCTTTTCGCCTTACTGGACGCCACGGCCTCTTCCCGTGCCGCCACCAGGTCGGTAATGTCCACCACGTTCAGCAACGCGCCGCAATACTTGTCATCCTTGGCGATCGGTTGAACGCGGAATGTAAAGTAACGCTCCCCGATCTGCCGATGCAGAACCACGGGCGTGCGGTCCCCGGCATGGAAGAGGTCAAAGACCGTTCGTACTTTGGCATTTTTGGCCGCGGGGTGAATAGTGTAAAGATTCTGCCCCACTATCTGGTCCCGAGAGACGTTAAAATGCCGTGCGAAGTATGGATTGACCTCCAGAACGATTTCATCCTGGTCCACCATGACAATTCCTTCCTCCATACCTTCGATCATGGCCCGCAATTTCAAGGCTTCCACCTGGGCGACCTGCCGGGTCTGAACCAAATCGGTAATGTCCACGAAAGATTCCACCCCGATTTCCTCCCCGGATTCGCTGGTGGTCAACTTGGCATTTTTGATAATCGATCTTATTCTCCCATCCTTCGTTTGAATCTGGCAGTGCCGTTGATAAATTTTTTCGGCCCCATCCTCGGAAA
This sequence comes from Phycisphaerae bacterium, assembly GCA_041658725.1. GTDB lineage: Bacteria > Planctomycetota > Phycisphaerae > JAAYCJ01 > JAAYCJ01 > JBAZZQ01. Next base: position 101,297 of record JBAZZQ010000002.1, read on the forward strand.
AGAGCATACATTTGGATTCGCATTCCTGACACTTGAGAATATCCCGGCAATCGCTGCCGTACGCCTCCTGGTCAGAGTAGCCGGTGTTGAGGATGAAGGCATCGTTGACAGAAAGAATCTTTTTGTTTTTGTCAATGGTGAAAATGGCGGTCACCGCGGTTTCCAGCACCGCGTTTAAGAATCGTTCCCTGCTCTCCGCCTGCTGCTTGGCCTGTTCGGTTTCGCCCATGGCCCGCAGGAGCGCCTGTTCACTTTCCACCCGCTCCGTGATGTCGCGATCGATCCCTCTAAACCCAAGTATTTTTCCATCTTCCAGAATGGGCACGCCGTTGGTCAACAAGCAGACACGTGTCCCGTCCTTTCGGATATTCCAGTTGACCAGATCCGTGAACGGAGATTTTTCCGAAGCAAATTGAGAAAACTCTTCCGCAACCTGGGCCGCCTCGTCCGGCGACATGAAATCAAATATTTTTTTACCGATCATTTCCTCTGATGTGTATCCGAGAATCTGCTCATGCCGACCGGAAATATAGGTGTATCGTCCCTCGGCATCGATTTCCCAGATGATATCGGCAATCGCGCGGACAAGAACACGAAACCGTTTTTCCGAATCTCGGAGCTTTTCTTCCAGATCTCGCTGCTGAGTGATATCCCGAAAAACAACCTGGACCTGCTTTCTGTCGTCCAGAATGACCTGGCATAAATGGATTTGGGTCAGAAACTGCTTTCCATCCCCCTGTGTAAGCCATCGTTCGATGATGGAAGGTTGATCCTTCATCGCATCCAAAATATGATCAAAATCCAATAGGTCTTCCGGGGATTCTTCTACACCACGTTTTACTACCAGATTTCGCGGTGAATTGCCCAACAACCACTCCGACGTGCAGTGAAATAATTGGCAGGCGGTATCGTTGGCGGCGACGATTTTCCCTTTTTCATCGAGAATGCAGATGGCTTCGGGCGAATCCTGAAAAATCGTCCGATAATTCTGGACGGAAGTTCTCAGTTTTGCGTTCAACCCTTCCATTTGAGCATTGAGGAGCAGGGAAAGAAATGCCCCCAAAATGCCACCGATCAACAACAGCCCCCCACCCACTACGAATAACGGTTTAAGGTATGGCCAGAAGACATAGGATGTGCCTGTTTTAACGGCCAGGTTGATGAAAGCATTTTTCACACCTTTTACCGGGATTGAAAGGAGCATTAACTGATTATCGGACTTGTCCTGAAAAGTAGAAAATCCCGTCCCTCGTTTCAAATTAATTCTTTCCACCACGTCGGAGGGCAAAGGGGCGTTTATATTATGGGCCAGCACCTTATTTCCCTTGATAGCGGCGAAATAGATGATATGAGGGTCACCTTTAGATATGGCGTTTACATTTTTGATAAGCGCATCGACCTTGTCATTTAAAAAACCGTCTCGTGATTGATTGGAAAATAGATCGATTTTTGCCTGTATCAGGGATAAATCTTTTTCGATATGGTAATCACGCAGGGCCTTGATATATATCCCCAGGGTAGCCTGTACCATGATTGCGACAAGCAGAAAAAAATACAGCGTTGTTTTAACTCTTAACGACATACGATTGCCTTATATAAGCTATTATGGAAATTTTCGGACTATTAATGGGAGCAGTTTAGGTAAAAGCGTGGTAACTTTTCGATACATCTTTCGCAAAGGAAGTATTTTTCGGATATAATTAGTACGATGAAATCCGATAATATTAATACGATTTCCCCGGCGCAAAGATGGATGCTGCTGCGGGCGCTGCGATATAGAAATTACCGTCTCTTTTTCGGTGGACAAGCCGTCTCCCTGATTGGGACGTGGATGCAGTTGATTGCCACCGGATGGCTGGTGTACCGGATGACGCACTCGGCGTTTTTGCTGGGCGTGGTCACTTTCGCCGGTCAGATTCCCTCCTTTTTCGTTATCCCCTTCGGAGGGCTGGTCGCAGATCGCTGGAACCGCCGGCGAATGCTCGTCATCACGCAAATCCTCAGCATGGTCCAGGCCTTTGTGCTGACGATACTCTATTACACCGGCTGGATTAATATTGGCTGGATCATTGTCCTGACGGTTCTTCTCGGTCTGGTCAACGCCTTCGATATCCCCATCCGATACTCGTTCGTTTTGGAAATGGTGGAAAAAAAAGAAGATTTGGGAAACGCCATCGCTTTGAACGCCTCCATTTTTAACGGCGCTCGGCTGATCGGCCCATCAATCGCCGGCCTGCTTGTCGCCAGTATGGGCGAAGGGGTCTGCTTTCTCGTTAACGCCGTCAGTTATATCGCCGTCATCGCCGCACTTCTGGCCATGCGGATTACCGTGGTCGACAAAAAGTCCGCCAACGGCCATGTCCTGGAAGGTTTAAAGGAAGGGTTTAAATACGTCACCGGATTTGCCCCCATTCGGGCAATCCTTCTCCTTTTGTGTTTGATCTGCCTGCTTCCTTACCAGGTCCTGCTGCCCGTCTTTGCCGAAAAAATCCTGATGGGAACGGCCCGGACCTACGGATTTCTCATGGGCGGAACGGGGCTAGGCGCGCTTGCCGGAGCACTCTTTCTTGCCTCTCGACCCAGCACCGGGGGATTGGGGAAAATCATGGTCGGCGGCGGGGTTATCTACGGAGCGGGATTAATCATTCTGGCTTTTTTGCATCATTTACACATCGCCTTGCTCCTCACGGTTGTTATCGGTTTCGGAATGATGATCGTCCTGGCCGCCAGCAATACCATTCTTCAGACCATTTCCGACGACGACAAGCGCGGCAGAGTGATGAGCTTTTACACCATGTCCTTCATGGGCACATCCACCGTCGGCAGTCTGCTTGGCGGTCTGCTCGCGCAGGCGATCAATATCTCCAACACCTACCTGATCTGCGGCCTGCTGTCAGTGGCTGGGTCCGCGATCTTTGCCGCAAAACTCACCGCCCTGGTCAAATTGTCCCGCGAATCGGTGGAAACGTCCAGCGATGAACGAAGAAGCCTGTAGATTCAAAATTAAAAGGGCCGCGACAGCAAGGGAGCGGGGGTTTCTTCTCCGATTACCGGATTTTACGGGAAAATTGCGCAAAATGCCCTGGTAACCCCTCATGCGACGCATGATTAATTAATGCGCTCGGAGGCAAGTCGTCGATGTTCGTTTATGGTGGGTATAATACGTAACATGTTTAGTTAATGCGCTCGGCCATTTTGTTCGCAACGAAGTATCTGGCGTTGATTGAAGCTTAAGGCCAGATGTTTCGCTTCGCTCCTAATATGACAGCGCTATGAACTATTCATTCTAAAATTTTTGCGTCGTCGGCTGGCGTAAGAGGCTTCATTTCGCCATTGCCAATAAACCGCCCGCCCCGCCATTGTGCTCGCGGATAAAAAAGGAATCCTCTGGCTTGTCGGCTGGCGGATTGATGAGCGAGTTAAAATATCGGAAAGCACAAGAAATATCTTATCTATAAAAATAACAGGATGAATCGAAGAATATTATCAGTGTGCTTCTATATCCTAATGCCATAAGGTGAACATATCTTCTGCTTTTGGCGATCTAATTTTCTTTCTCGTTTACTTTCGTCAGGGCATTTAAAAAGGTTTTCCAAACTTTTGAAATGTTTCCGGCTAACCTTTGTAATTGCAACTCATCGAGCATAAATCCATAGCCGTGAACGAAAAAATGTCTGAATGCCAAATATTCATAGAGGTTATCGGAAAGTTCTTCCGATAGAATGTCATTTGAAACGGAAAGCTCCAACAATTCCTTGTGCCACATGTCCGACGTGGGAAGTTCGATATGCTTTGATTTGAAAACATGCTTCAGTACGTTTTCTATTCCATTGTAAACATTATGAAGAAATGTAGCTATGGCCGCCAGCTCAATGACCGTTTTAGGAGACCGTTCCATTGTGATTTTGAGATTTTTCAGAGTTGCTTCCACTTTTTTGATTTCTTCGGCGATTACTTTTTTGTCTTGCTCTCGCATAGATTTTCATCCCATTCTCGGCAACAAGGTCATTGAACAACGATTTTTGAGATAGATCAATGAGATCGACCGGCTTTGACAAATTTTTGATCAACTCACCATAGAATTTGAAGAAATCTTTGGGCCTAACTCCCTCAACCGCCAAGTCAATATCACGCCCCTCGTGGCCAAAATCTACGTTTGACCCAAAAAGAAGGATTTGAGACACGTTGTATTTTTTTGCAAGGCCAACAATGCGTGATTTATCTTTTTCAGAAATCATTTCTTGATTTTATCAAAGAGGTAAAGAGGTGTCAAAAGTTAAAGAAGGAGTTTATTTATTTTAACCTCCCAGATTTAAAAAAGTCCATGAATTGCAAAAAGCATCCACGTGATCAGATACTTGGAAACAACTTCACCCAGGAATAAGGCCGCGATGAAGACCCCGATGGCTTTTCCGCCTTTGACATTACAAGAGACCGCACACGCTCGGTACATCAGCAGCACCATCCAGATCGTCATGAGAATAACGACCAGCATTGAAATCCAGGCGATAACCGGATCGGCGGCTTGCAAGTGGACAGTTTGGGTGGTCCTGTGGAGCAATTGATCGGTAAAATACCGGGCATAACGCTGATTACTTGGCAGCAAGGCAAAAAGGGCGGTGATGACCGAAGGACCACGCGCCAGTGCCTGCGTTCCCAGCACGTCCACGGCGCGAATACGGCTTTTGGAGATAATCCCTCCGCCGATCATCAGGAGCACCCCCATCACAATCCAGTCGATGATCCCTTCAGTGAGAAATACCCAAAAAGGAACTCTCCCACGGGTATGAACGTCCAGAACGCCGTCAAAATGAGTTTGACTAAAACTACCAATCGCACAGGCCAAGAAAATCAAAATCAAACCCACCGCCAACGCGTGCCCTCCCGCCACGTAATAAAAGGGATTAAAAAGCCAGGTTCGAAGACTTGCGTGCGAACTCGATTGTCTTTCCGAATCGATCTGCGTCATGGGTTTTCCTTTCCTTTACAGCGTCGATCACACCCGAATTGCCGTCCGTAATCGTCAAGAGTGACGTCTTGAAGCATACCGGACCATCTTCTGCAAAAACGTCCTTTTGTTAGGCACAGCAAGCATATGTTCACTATGAACAAGACTAAAAATCCCACCAATCCCGTTAGGCCAATAAGGAGATCGTTTCCGCCCTTAAGCATCATAACAGCTAAAATGCCTGTGCCATTGAGTGTGCCATGTAAAATAGAGGTAGCAATTGTAGAATTGGAACGAATTCTAATATAACTAAAAATTGGGGAAATAAGCACACACCAAACGATCATCATAAAAATGCCTATGGCCGGATGTTGAGGATAATTATGCCCTTTTAGGATTAATGGAGCATGCCAAATGCCCCAGACAATGCCTATCATAATTGACGATTTCCAAAACCCAATTATCTTCCATTCATTATGAAGAAATCCTCTCCATCCAAGCTCTTCACCCAGTGCGACGATAGTATTTACGGTAATACCTGCTACCATACCCTGGATAAGAGCTAACCAAAAAGGCGATATAGGTAAAGTAGCGGCTTGAGATTTCATCTGTTCTATTTGCTGACTTGTTAAAGTTTTTCCTAGTAATTCAAACATTCCACTCATATTGGGATCATATTCAACATTAGGCAGGAACAAGCTAATACTAAATGTTACAAAAGCGATTAAAGGGGGAAATAACCACGCAAAAATAAACCATCTGTTGAAATTGAAAGATATGCCTAATGCGTTTTTGATAGAATTACCGTAAATAAACTTTTGAACAAAAATAGCTACGCATGCTGGTATACACATATAAAAAATGCGTATCGTAGAAGATAAATATATACCAGGACTATTTACTGAATAATAAAAAACGGCTATTAAGCCCCAACTAATAAAAAATGTTAGTCCTAGAAATAACATGGTTTTTCTTCGATTTATGTTCATCATATTTGGTAGTTCCTCATGACATTGGCATACGATAACGCATATTCTGAGGGGCAAGCGGGTCTTTCGCAGATGCGTTACGTGTCAAAAGACGATCATCGGCCAGGAGAATAAGAATCAAACCCGCCAGCAGGGCATGTCCTCCCGCCACGTAATAAAAGGGATTAAAAAACCAGGTTCGAAGACTTGCGTGCGAACTCGATTGTCTTTCCGAATTGATCTGCGTCATGTTTTTTCCTTTCCTTTCTTGATCTGGGTTTCCAATTCCTCGATTTTATTCATCAGGGCATCCAAGCGGTTGCGAATGGTGGGATAAGACAGACTGTATTGTTTGCTAAGGTCTTTCAAACTACCGTTGGCTTTCACAAAATTTAAGATCAGCAAGTGTTCTTCCGGACCCAACTTGGCCAAAATCGGCAGAACATATTCACCCTCAACACTCGTTCCACATCCCACACATTTAAGCCGGGTAACCGTAAGTCTTTGATTGCAGCTTGGACAAACTATAGGAAGTGGGTTTTCTTTCATAAACCGAGCCCTTTCTTTTGTTGAATAATATACAAGATTGATTTCTCATTGTCAATATATTTTTTCATATTATTTATTATCTAGTTGATTATATGGAACATAACGTCGCCTATGTCAAATGTCTAATCACTGACTACGCTCTGAAAAGGAAAAGAAGTGCTGGCTGCTTTCTTCGTTCAGACATTTGGGCATTAGTCATTGGACATTGATTAGACATTAGAATTTAGGATTTAGTCATTTTCTTTGAGGGTTGGATAAAAAGTTGTTACATTAAATATTTTTGGGAGCGACTATAATTGTCATTGGATAAAAATATGGCTCAAGAGCACGCAATAGAAATTCAAAATTTGACCAAATACTATGGCCGGCGACGGGGGATTGCGGAGCTGACCCTCCAGGTTCCGCGAGGAAGTATTTATGGTTTTCTGGGTCCGAACGGCGCTGGTAAAACCACTACGATACGCCTGTTACTTGGTTTTTTGAAACCCACGTTCGGCAGGGCCCGTGTCATGGGGCTTGATATGGCCAAACACTCCCTGGCGATCCGGTCGCGAACGGGATATTTGCCGGGCGAGGTTCGGTTTTTTAACCATCTGACCGGATATGGAATGCTCAGCCTCCTGGCCAACCTTCGCGGAACTGATTGCCGAAAGCGCGCGGAGCAACTGGCGGATGTTCTGGATTTGGATCTTTCCCTGAAAATCCGTTCTCACAGCAGGGGCATGCGCCAGAAGCTGGGAATCATCCAGGCGATGATGCATGAGCCGGACGTCCTGATCCTGGATGAGCCGACGAACAGCCTGGACCCGCTGGTCCAGCAGAGGGTGTATCATCTTCTGCGGCAATATGCTGCCAGGGGGGGGACGGTTTTTTTCTCAAGCCACATCATCAACGAAGTGGAGCGTATTTGCACTCGCGTGGCCATTATCCGTTCGGGCCGGCTGGTCGCCGACGATAACGTGGACGAATTACGTGCCAAAAGCATTCCCCATGTCATGCTGATCTTGAAATCCGGCGGGAGCCTTCCCGAACCTTTACCCGAAGGCCTGCAACTAATATCCACCGAAGGGCGAGAGGTTCATCTGGTGTCTTCCGGACCCGCCGATCGGTTGATCGATTTTTTAAATAAATTGCCCATCGATTTTTTAACGATCGAGGCGGCGAGTCTGGAAGAAGTTTTCATGCGGTTTTATCGTCAGGAAAAGGAGAATCATGTCACCAGGGATTAAAAAATATATTTTACCGATTAGTGTCCCGATCTGGGGGCGCATTTGGCGAGACTACTGGCACATTACGCTTATCTGCGGAGGAACGCTCGTCGGGTTTCACTGGCTGGCGATTACCTTTCTGCCAAAATACAATATGAAATATCGATTGTACATTATCGATAACCTTCCGGGTATCGTCAAAGCCATGATCGGGCCGGACCTGATGCAAATGACCTCCAAGACCTCCATCGCCGCGTTTATCTATTTACATCCGGTGTCGCTCCTGATCCTCGTCGCCTTCGCCATCATGATGCCTTCATGGATGCTGGTCGGCCAAATCGACCGGGGTACGGTCGAGCTGTTGCTGGCAACCCCTGTCTCTCGCAAGAAAATTATTTTCACGACCTTCCTTGCAGGAATTGTTGGGGGTATCGTTCTGGTTGCCTCCATGCTCCTGGGTTCCTGGATCGGAATCCAACAAACCCACCTGACGGAGATTCGATTTGACCGTATCTGTGTGGTGGCGCTGAACCTATACATGCTTTATCTTTTGATATTAAGCGGTTCTATTTTTTTCAGCGCAATCACGTCAATTCGCGGTATGGCCGTCGGATGGACCATAGCCTTGGGGGTAATTGCCTATCTTCTGCATTTTCTCGCGGAATGGTGGACCTGGGTGGGGAAGATCGCTTTTCTGGGTCCGCTGTACTATTTTCGACCGATCAAAATCGCTGCCGGTAATTATACCGACTTGCCGAAAGACCTCACCATCCTCGTAGCGGCCAGCGCAGTTTTACTGGTGATTTCCATGATCTGGTTTTCCCGGAGGGACATCGCGGTGGTTTAAAGACAATTTCCCTGCAATAAAAGAAAATCCGTAACGTTTGTACTCTTAGAAAATTCGGGAATGCCCGATGGAATCAATTGTTTTTTAAACTGGAGGTTACAAAATGTTACGAAAAACTCTCTTGTTGGGAATGTTGGCTATTCTGGTGGCACCGTTGGGGATGTGCCTGGCTCAATCGGACGATCCAATCGCTCCTCCGCCGCCGGGCGGACCGCGCGGACCAGGCTTCGGACAGAGACAGAGACCGGGACCCGCGCCAGGACCGATGGCCATGCTCGATATGTTTGATCGAGTCACAAAATCCTTGCCGGAAAAATTAGGATTAACCGCGGATCAATTGACAAAATATAACACCCTCGTCCAACAGCAACGCGCCGCGATTCAGGAAATCGTAAAGAAACTCGAACAGCAAAAGATCAAGTTTGACACCGACCTGAATGCGATGTTGACCCCGGAGCAGCAAACCAAGTTAAAAGAACTCAAAAAGCATCGCGAAGAAACGATGCAGCGATTGCGGCAAGGCGGCCCTGGCATGGGCGGCGGACAGGGAATGCGAGGACCGGGAATGATGACCAAAGCCCTCGAAGAAATGAAACTTTCGCCTGATAAGAAGGCTGAGGTTAAAAAGATCATAGACGACAGCCAGGCAAAGCTCCAAGCCGCCCCCAAAGGTGATCCCCAAGCCCACATGCAGATCATGCGGGATATGAGGGAAAAAATCCGCGGTGTGCTCTCGCCGGAAGAAATGGACCAGTTGAGAAGCAAGATGCGTCAAGAGCGTGGTCAATGGGGACCTCGCGGTGGAGGCGGTCGCAGAGGTCAGGGAAGAGGACCAGACGGTCCCGGCAACGACCAACCACCTCCTCCCCCAGCTCAGGAAGAATCTCTCTGGTAAACCCAGGCAACGATGGAATATAAAATTAAAGGGCGACCCAAAAGTCGCCTTTTTTTTTATTGATTGAAAAGCTATCCCATTGCCTCGGCCGTCTAATCCAGCAAATGCCCCAATTTCGCCTTTTTGGTCGAAAGGTAACGTCGATTCATCGCCTGCGACTGAATCTTAAGCGGAACCTGCTCGGCCACCTTCAATCCATAAAGCTCAAGCCGGGAAACTTTCTTCGGGTTATTCGTCAATATTCGAACTTCCCGAACACCAAGGTCACGCAAGATTTGTGCGCCAATTCCATAATCCCTACGATCTGCCGAAAACCCTAATCGCAAATTAGCCTGAACCGTATCCAGCCCGCGCTCCTGAAGGGCATACGCATGAAGCTTATTCGCCAAGCCAATTCCTCTGCCTTCCTGACGCAGATAAATAATCGCACCCTCACCTGCCGCAGCCACCATCGCCATGGCCGCGTCCAACTGCTCCCCGCAGTCGCAGCGATTCGACCCAAACACGTCCCCGGTCAGACATTCCGAATGCACCCGAACCAGCACCGGATGATCAATCGGCACCGGCAGCCCATTCGCGTCAACCCGACCCAGCCGCCCCATCGAAAGCGCCACATGCGTATGCTCGTCCGCCGGACAATGATAAGCCGTCAGCTTAAATTCCCCGAACCGAGTCGGAAGATTGATCTGCTCGATCCGATAAACCAACCGCTCCCGCTGCATCCGATACTGAATCAAATCCGCCACCGAGCAAATGCGAATCTGGTTCTTCTGGGCAAATTGTTTCAAGTCATCCATCCGGGCCATCGTCCCGTCTTCGTTCATAATCTCGATAATCACAGCCGCCGATTTTAAACCCGCCAACCGAGTCAGATCGACCGATCCCTCCGTCTGACCACATCGCACCAGCACCCCGCCGTCACGGGCCCTAAGCGGATTGATATGCCCAGGCCGGGTAAAATCGCTCGCCTTTGCCTCCGCCTCCACCGCCCGAAGAATCGTCCTCGCCCGATCCGAAGCCGAAACCCCCGTCGTCACCCCAAAAGCCCCCGCCGCATCAATCGTCACCGTAAATGCCGTCCCCAACGGCGCCGAATTATTGCTCGCCTGCGGATAAAGATTCAAGTGGTCGCAAAGTTCACCCGAAAGAGCCAAACACAAAACCCCCCGTGCCTCTCTAAGCATGAAATTAACAATCGTCGGAGTAATCTTTTCCGCCGCGCAGACCAGATCCCCCTCGTTTTCCCGTGTCTCATCGTCAACAAGAATAATCATATTCCCCGCCGAAAGATCCGCCATCGCCCGATCAATATTCGTCGCCGCATGCCCTTCATGTTCCGACTGTGCCTGCACCATTTTTAAACCGATTCCTTTTCAACCAAAGTAATTGATAAGTATTGAATTATAACTCAAATTGACCGGTTTTTGAAAACCAAAAAGCACCAAAGTGTCATTGCGAGCCGATGCGCAGCATCGGCGTGGCAATCTCGTGCCAACGCCAACGACATCCCAATGAGATTGCTTCGCTACGCTCGCAATGACCTTTTAAAGTGGTTTTGCATAAGATTCAAACCAAAACCGGTCAATTTGAGTTATAACATAACAAACCAACCAAATTCCACTCCGAACTATTCAACGTTCAATTCCAACGACGCCATATTTAATTCTTGTAACCGTTCATGTAGGGGCGACCCTGCGTGGTCGCCCTTTTCCGGTCCACCGTAGAGACGCATTGCATGCGCCTCCAATTTTGGGCAGCCCCTGCAAAAAACGCCGGCCTGAGCGGTTATGAAATATTTTATTTTTACTGGTTGACACGAAATTGTATTTAGGTATAATAATACCTAAATACCTGATTAAAGGGCATAACAAAAAATGACGAGGTTAAGATTGCCGGTGAGTTGTATTGGTTTTGATATTGACGGCGACCGGCAATTCGGCATAATGATACCTGATTACTGCGACGGTGGGTATAAAATCACATGCAAAGCGTACTGAAAATTTCCGAAGCGGCTTCGCTGGGGCTTCACTCGATGATGGTGTTGGCGCGGGATCCGGCCAGGAAGCTCTCTGTTGGGGAATTGAGCAAGATTCTGCGTTCCTCCGAAGCTCATTTGGCGAAAGTCCTCCAGAGGTTGGCCAAGGTCAGACTGGTCAAATCGACCCGAGGTCCACGGGGGGGATTTCTGCTGGGAAGACCGGCCGCTAAGATTAATCTGCTGGAAGTGTATGAAGCCATCGAAGGACCTCTGGCCATGACCAAGTGCCTGTTGCCCAAGCCCATCTGTTGCGGCGGAAAATGCGTTTTCGGGGACGTCATTAAAAATGTGAATCGCCAAATCAGCGAACACCTGGCGATGACGAAACTTTCCAGCCAGAACCTTGAGGAGTAACATAATGGAAACCAGAAAAGTCATCAAGATCGACGAAGAAAAATGCGATGGATGCGGACAATGCGCGACCCGCTGCGCGGAAGGGGCGATTGAGATTATCAATGGTAAAGCCAAACTGGTCAGCGAAACATATTGCGACGGTTTGGGGGCTTGCCTCGGAGATTGCCCGATGGGGGCACTTACAATTGAAGATCGGCCAGCCGAAGGATTTGATCCTCAGGCCGTCCATAAGCACCTTGCCCATCGTGCGGAAAAACCGAAGGAAAAGGAACTTCCCTGTGGTTGCCCGGGGACGATGGCCCGGTCGTTCGATCCGGCAGGGAATCGTAATACGGACGTGGAATTAAACTCGGAAATTCGCAATTGGCCGATCCAGTTAAAACTCGTTCCGACCACGGCCCCTTACCTGAACAACGCGAAACTTTTGATTTCCGCCGATTGTGTGCCCTTTGCATTCGCCGATTTTCATCGCCGGTTTTTGAAGGATCGAGTTCTCCTGATTGGCTGCCCGAAGCTCGACGACTCGGAATTGTATTTGCAAAAGCTGACGGAAATTTTTCGTCGTAACGATATTCAGTCCATTGAGGTGCTTTATATGGAAGTGCCGTGCTGTTTCGGTTTACTGCGGCTGGTCACGCTCGCGCTCGATGAGGCAGGCAAGTCCATTCCTTTGAACACGGTCAAAATCGGAATACATGGCGACATCTGCCAGATGGAATAACTTTTGATAATGAACATCAGAGATAGGAGATATTTAAAATGATTACGGAACTGAAAAAAAATGTTTACTGGGTCGGGTTTACCGATTGGAATCTGAAGCATTTTCACGGGCATGAACTTTCGACGCACCGGGGTTCGAGTTATAACGCGTACTTGATCCTGGATGAAAAAACCGTGCTCGTCGATACGGTGTGGACGCCTTTCCAGGATGAGCTGCTCGCCAATATCCGCGAAATCATCGATCCGGCGAAGATCGATATCGTGGTAGCCAATCATTCGGAAACGGATCATTCCGGCGGGTTGCCGATGATATTGCGCCATGCACCAAAGGCTACGCTGGTCGTCTCCAAACACGGCCAAGAGAGCGTGAAAGGTCATTATCACCAGCCGTGGAATTTTAAAGTCGTCGGAACCGGCGATAAAATCAACATCGGCAAAAATGATCTTATGTTTATCGAAGCCGCCATGCTCCACTGGCCCGACAGCATGTTCACCTATCTTACCGGTGAGAATATCCTCATGTCCAACGATGCCTTCGGCCAGCATTACGCGACGGCGTTTCATTTTAACGACGAGGTGGACCAGGAAGAATTGCACCAGGAAGCTTTAAAATATTTTGTCAATATTCTAACCCCGTTTTGTCCGCTGATCCTCAAGAAGATCGACGAGCTAAAGGCCCTGAATCTGCCTGTGGACATCATCGCCCCAAGCCACGGGGTCATCTGGCGGAAAGATCCGTTTCAGATCGTCAATAAATATTACGAATGGGCACAGCAAAAACCGGAACCGACGGCGGTCATTCTTTTTGACACCATGTGGAACGGTACTCGGCAGATGGCCGACGCGATCGGAGAGGGCCTCGCCAGCGTCGGAGTAAATTATAAAATCCTGCACACTGCCATTACCGACCGCAACGACGCACTGGTGGAAGTTTTTAAAGCGAGAACCATTATCCTCGGTTCTCCGACGGTGAATAACGGCTTATTGTCGTCAATGACCCCCATTTTGCATGACTTGAAAGGATTGAAATTTAAAAATAAAATCGGCGCCGCCTTTGGGACTTATGGCTGGAGCGGCGAATCGGTCAAACTGCTTGAACAGCACCTTACGGACTGTAAAATTCCATTAGTACGCGAGGGGATCAAGTTCAAATGGCAACCGGTGGCGGAAGATTTGTCGGTCTGCCGAGCGTTCGGCAGAGAACTCGGGGAAGCAACGAAGAAGAGATAAGGTTTTTTTATTTATAAGAGAGGAGTTTAGTATGAACATGTTTTGTTACCAGTGTGAGCAGACCGCCAAGGGCACCGGCTGTACGGCGCATGGAGTTTGCGGAAAAGACCCGGAAACAGCGGTCCTTCAGGACCTTCTGGTCCACGCCGTAAAAGGCATTTCGATGTATGCTCATCGAGCACGGAAGATGGGGGCGAAAGATTCTCAAATCGACGTGTTTGCCATCAAGGCGCTCTTTAGCACGCTGACCAATGTCAATTTTGATCCTCAGCGATTGGCTTTGATGTTGGAGCAGGCGTCGCGGTTATTGAAGAAAGCAAAAGAGCTTTACGAAACCGCCTGCAAAAAAGAGGGCCAGGTGCCTGAAACATTAAACGGTCCCGCCGCCTGGGTCAAAGCGGCAGACCTTAACGGATTGATCGGACAGGGCGAAAATCTTTCCGTTCAAAAACGAATCGAGTCGCAGGGTGAAGATATTACCGGCTTGCAGGAGCTTTTAACCTACGGCATCAAAGGGTTAGCCGCATACGCCGATCATGCCCAAATTCTCGGCAAAGAAGACGACGGGGTCTACGCATTTGTCCATGAGGCGTTAAGCTTTTTAGCCGGCAATCCAACCAGCGTCGATGCTCTTCTGGGCACGATCCTCAAGTGCGGCGAAGTCAACCTCAAGGTAATGGAACTTCTCGATGCCGCCAATACCGGCGCCTACGGTCAGCCGACCCCGACAAGCGTGCGAATTACATCGGTCAAAGGCAAGGCGATTCTCGTTTCAGGCCACGATTTAAAAGACCTCGAGGAACTCCTCAAGCAAACCCAGGGCAAGGGAATCAACATCTATACGCACGGCGAAATGCTGCCCGCCCACGGTTATCCGGGATTGAAAAAATATTCCCACCTGGTCGGAAATTATGGTGGAGCATGGCAGGATCAGCGGCAGGAATTCGATCAATTCCCCGGGGCCATACTCATGACCACCAATTGCATTCAAAAGCCCAAAGACACGTATAAATCGCGATTGTTCACCTGCGGCGTGGTTGCCTGGCCCGACGTTCAGCACATCGCCGACCGTAATTTCGCCCCGGTGATTCAAGCCGCCCTGTCGGCTCCGGGATTTACGCAAGATGCACCGGAAAAAACCATCCTCGTCGGTTTTGGACATAACGCCGTTCTCTCTGTCGCCGGAAAAGTGATCGACGCCGTGAAAGCAGGAAAGATCAAACACTTCTTCCTCATCGGCGGCTGCGACGGAGCCAAACCAGGCCGTAATTATTATACCGATTTTGCCCAGCAGGTTCCCAAAGACTGCATGATCCTCACGCTGGCCTGCGGCAAGTACCGGTTTAACAAGCTAGACTTTGGAACGATCGAAGGCTTGCCGCGATTGCTCGACATCGGCCAGTGCAACGACGCCTATTCCGCGATTCAAATCGCCCTCGCCCTCGCCGGAGCCTTTAACACCGACGTCAACTCGCTGCCGCTTTCGATGGTCCTTTCCTGGTACGAGCAAAAAGCGGTGGTTATCCTGCTGACGCTGCTGTTCCTGGGCATTAAAAATATCCGCCTCGGACCCAGCCTGCCCGCGTTTGTCAGCCCAACAGTTTTGAACGTCCTGGTGGAAAAATTCAATATTAAACCCATCACGACCCCGCAGGAAGATTTAAAGGCCATCTTAGGTTGATAGACCTCGTACGAACCCCCGACGACAGTCGGGGGTTCTTTTTTTATTTGAAAGCCGCGGTATAAGTCCGTGCCACGGTCGGCTTGCCCGGCCGTGTTTTCTTTGGTAGGATGAAATTAAGCAAACGGGTACGGCTGGGTAACCAGTCGCGTAAAATTAAGATCAATCTTTCGGAGGATAATCTCATGCCGAAGAAATCTGTTACATTAATTGAGGTTCTGGTGATAATTGTTGTCATCCTCATACTGATCGCCATTTTGCTACCAGACATCGGCTCTCATGAAATGTCTAAACGCGGTCTCTGTTCTTCAAACCTGAAACAAATCTTTACAGCAATGTATATATACAGTCAGGATTACAAGGGAGCTTTTCCAGCCGTCCCCTTTGGCACAGGCAAAATTGTGGGTGAAGATAAATCGGATCAATGTTCGAGTTTTAACAAAAAGAACGATCCCACAAAAGATTTTCTGCCGCAAGACGATCATAGTATTTCCCAAAATATGTGGCTGCTCGTCAGAGGCGAGTTTGCTCAGGCAGAAAATTTTATATGTCCCTATACAAAACAGGCTGGACAAAAAGTTGACATCAAGGACGGAAAATATTTTGGTCCCGATGGTTTCGTCGATTTTCCCTGGAAAGATACTGGGGCGACCATCTCATATTCTTTCATCCAACCGTGGAGTAAATTCACTGACAACCACAGCAGCGGGGAACTCTGGCAGGCCGATATTGATCCGCGAGTTGTCCTCGGTGCCGATGCGAATAATGGCAGCCAACCGAATTATCCCGGAAAGAAATTTCTCCTCGATATATATTATCTGAAAAAGTTCGTCAACAGCGTCAATCATTACGGTTATGGTCAAAATGTAATATATGGTGATGGGCATGTTTCGTTTAGTCAGACCGTTTACGCGGGAATAGGAAACGATAATATTTATACAGCCATGCCGGCGGATTATAAAGGCGAACCAGGCAATACCCCCGGAACCTTGAGCGTCCGGCCGCGAGATCAATTTGATCCAAAAGTAAACAAGCCCGCCGAATGGGACACGGTCCTGATTCCCGCCAAAGACGCCGATCTGGAAAAATGGGATCGCAAACCTTAAACGTAGGTTGACTGAGGGGCCGCTTATCTCTTGATCCCGACCAACAGCATTCGAGTGGCCGCCGATGCAGTTTTCATTTTACGTATCGGTTAGACCTTGTACTAGTGCTCCGCGGCAGCAGGGTGGTCTTGCGACAACCAAAACAGCCCGACTACCGTCGGGGGCTAGTAAAGTCGTCCCTGAAAAAGTCGAATTTTAAAAGATCACGCCGCAAAGCGGCAAGTGTGAATACGCGGATGATCAAAAATCGGGGCCAAAAACTGCAGGCACAATAAAAAATGCCGCAGCAGGCGGCGAA
>JBAZZQ010000003.1:0-100563 GCA_041658725.1 Phycisphaerae bacterium
AAAGCCCGTAGCCGTGAGGCCTTGATCCAAGCCATTGCCGTTGCCTTGGATGCGGTCACCGCTCAGGATGCCCAAGGATGGTTCAAATCGTGTGGATATATGTACGATAAATGTTGAAATGCTCTAATAGGAACAATCGGCATTGATCGGAACACACTGAAAATAACTGCGATGGGAGGGAGTCGAACCCTCACCCCTTGCGGGACAGGATCCTAAGTCCTGCGCGTCTGCCAGTTCCGCCACCATCGCCTCTACTTTTGGGTAATAGATTTTAATTCCCAAAACCGACTTTGCCCACCAAAATTTTTCTAATTCAACAGGCTGATGTTTATCTTCCTGGTCCGGGGACCGTCGAATTCCGCGAAAAATATCCCCTGCCACGTCCCAAGGACCATCTTACCCTTATTCACAGGAACCAAAACCGAAGTCCCAGCCAGCGTAGACTTGATATGGGCGTCACTATTCCCCTCGCTGTGCCGATATTTGTGGCTTTCCGGAACCATTTTTTCCAGGTGTTCCATGATATCCTCACCCACCGAAGGATCTGCGCATTCATTAATAATAACCCCCGCCGTCGTATGCGGGACCGAGACTAAAACCCCTTTGGGCTCGCCCCCTTTTTCCTTGATTGTATGAGCGATCTGCTCCGTTATATCCAGCAATTGACACCGACGGTTCGTCTTAATCGTTATCTGGCGCATTTTAACACTCCTTTTTTTTAGATTTGAGTTTTTTTAACCCGAAACCCTAAACCATTTTACTATAATGGATTGACGCCCGAAAGGCGAGAGATTAAACTCAAATGTAGATGAGCGGGTGTGCCAAGATGAACCATAATGAGGTAAGAGGTAAATAGAATGTTTCGCATTGTCAGCAAAGACCAGTTAAGTCCAAATGTCGTCCGAATGGAGGTCGAAGCTCCCCGAATCGCCAGGGCGTATCAACCCGGGCAATTCGTCATTCTTCGCGTAGATAAAAGCGGCGAACGAATTCCCCTGACCATCGCCGACGCCGATCGGGATCGAAAAACCGTCACGCTGGTCATTCAGGCCATCGGTTACTCGACCCGAAAGCTTTGCAGCCTGCAGGCAGGCGACTCCATTCGGGACGTTGCCGGTCCTTTGGGCAAACCCACCGAATTGGAAAATTTCGGACATGTCGTGCTCATCGGCGGTGGGGTGGGAACCGCCGTCATCTACCCCCAGGCCAAGGCCCTCAAAAAACTGGGTAACTACATCACCGCCGTCATCGGAGGAAGATCAAAGGAGCTCGTCATCCTCGAAGAACCGTTAAGACAATTCTGCGATCAGGTCCTGCCCTGCACCGACGATGGCAGCTATGGGAAAAAAGGTTTTGTTACTACTGCCCTTGCGGAATTGATTGAAAAAGGCGACCGAAAAGTAAACGCCGTTCTGACAGCAGGGCCGGTTATGATGATGAAAGCCATATCCGACCTGACCCGGTCGCACGGGATCAAAACCATCGTTTCACTCAATCCGATTATGGTGGACGGAACGGGAATGTGCGGCGGCTGCCGCGTTACTGTCGGCGGCCAGACGTTATTCGCCTGTGTCGATGGACCCGAATTCGACGGCCACCAGGTCGATTTCAAAGAACTCATGGACCGTCTGACCACCTATCGTCAGGCGGAAAAAATAATGATGGAAAAAGACCACACCTGTAAACTGGACAACGTATCCTAAGAAGCTCAAAGGAGTTTATGACCGCATGAAACCTTCGGAACAAATGAAAATTGAACGCGTGAAAATGCCCGAGCAGGACCCGCAAACGCGGATAAAGGATTTTGAAGAAGTCAACCTCGGCCTGACCGAGGAATTAGCCAAACTCGAAGCTCAGCGATGTCTCCAGTGTAAAAAATTTCCTTGTATAGAGGGCTGTCCCGTCCAGGTCAACATCCCCGGATTCATCGACGCCGTCGCCAAAGGTAATTTCTCCCTCGGGGCCAAATTGCTCAAGGAAACCAACGCCCTGCCCGCCGTTTGCGGACGAGTTTGTCCCCAGGAAATCCAGTGCGAGCAAAAATGCGTTCGCGGCGTCAAAGGCCGACCCGTCGCCATCGGATGGCTCGAACGTTTCGTTGCCGACTGGGCTATGGCCCACGAAACTCAATCGACCTCGCAATCCCCAACTATCCAACCCAATGGTAAGAAGGTCGCCATGGTCGGTTCCGGTCCGGCGGGATTAACCTGCGCCGGTGAACTGGCTAAAATGGGTTACGATGTTACCATTTTTGAAGCCTTCCATGAGGCTGGCGGAGTTTTGATCTATGGAATTCCCCAATTCCGTCTGCCCAAGGAGATCGTCCTGAAGGAAGTCGAAGCTCTCAAAAATCTTGGGGTTAAAATCGAACTCAACGTCGTCGTCGGAAAAACCGTTACCATCGATCAACTGATGTCCGAGGAAGAATTTTCCGCCGTCTTTATCGCCAACGGCGCGGGACTGCCCGTCTTTATGAATATCCCCGGTGAAAACATAAAAGGCGTCTACAGCGCCAACGAATTTTTAACCCGTGTCAATTTGATGCGAGCCTACCGGTTCGGTGAATACGCCACCCCGATCATCCGCGGCAAAAAGGTCGTCGTCGTGGGCGGCGGCAATGTCGCCATGGACGCCGTCCGAACCGCCCGCAGGCTGGGAGCGGATCCGTCGGTCCTGGTCTATCGCCGGTCCCGCGAGGAAATGCCCGCGAGAATCGAGGAGGTCCATCACGCTGAGGAGGAGGGCATCCAGTTTGAACTCCTTACCAATCCGGTAAAAGTCATCGGCAATGAGGAAGGCTGGGTTAAAGGTGTCGAATGTCAACGCCAGCGATTAGGGGAACCCGACAAATCAGGCAGGCGTCGTCCCGAACCCATCGAAGGCTCCAATTTCGTTTTTGACTGCGACATTTTCATCGAAGCCATCGGAACCAAGGCCAACCCGCTCATTACGCAAACGACTCCTGACCTGAAGGTCAACAAGTGGGGCTACCTTGAGACGGACGAAAGCGGCATGACCAGTAAACCCGGTGTTTTCGCCGGCGGCGACATTGTTCGAGGCTCGGCCACCGTCATCCTCGCCATGGGAGACGGCAAGCGAGCCGCCCAGTCCATTGACCAGTACATAAAATCCAAAAAACGATAAGGTAAGATAGCATCGCCGATGTGCCCGAGGTCGTGCCTCTGACCAATGAAAAGCTGGACGAATTAGATCGTCGGCGGATACTATCACCAGAATACCGAGATCGAATTACCCTAAATTAAAGTGATTATAAGTGTTTACAAATATGGACTTTAGCGGCGATGGCGATGTATCACAAAGGTTAATTATTTTCACCTTGACTTAAATATATTTTTTCATTATACTAATTCTACGTGGGATTCGAAAGGAATGCGGAAATGAAGTACGTTTCAAAAGTGTTGTGGTGTGTGGCGATAATAGGGATAATTGCAAGTTCCGTTCCTGCTTTTGGTACGCCAGTCTACCAGATGGTACCTGGTAGTGCCGTATGGCAGGGTGTGAACGTTTTCGATGCAAACTACGGCATAGAATACGGCCAAGCCAGAATCGAGTACACGAACTGGAAAGATGTTACCTCCGGATATTGGTACTACGCATACCGTATCTTCAATGGCGACTACAATAATACGCCCACCAACCCCAACGATGATTATCATTTCGGATGGAATTCCGGTTCCTCTGATCCCAATACATACAGCACCATCAACAAGATGAGTCTGAATCTGGATCCTGATGCGAATGGGACGGGTCCCACCAGCCTGTTCCTGCTGGATACAGGCAGCGGGTCAAGCGCAGGCGGCGGTGCGTGGGGACATTCACCTGATCCTAACAATATTGGTGTCGATTGGACAGTTTCGCTGGGAAGCGGAACCCCCTTGCCGATCAAGCCCAGTCGGTGGAAATGGGTCAAGATTCAGGGCACCTGGCAGTGGGTAATATATCCGGGTGAAACATCCCGCTTCGATAGCGGTGCCAATCAATATTTTGAAATCGCCAGTACTTGGGCCCCGGGATCCGTTGAAGCAGCCATTGTCGCGGGGGTCAGTATGACCGCGTCAGGCTTGGTGCAAGGTCCTGTGGTAGTGCCCGAGCCTGCAACGTGTGTATTCCTAGCGGCAGGTCTTATCGGGTTGTTATATCGACGTAAGTCTTGAGAAGCTGCGTTAGTGATCTTTTTGTTTAGGAGGATGGGAAAATGTCTGGAAGAAAATGTGTTCAAATCTTTGTTCTGGTTGTGGCGTTGTTAGTAAACGTCGCTTTCGTAACGGCAGTGCCTGAATATCAGTCGATACCGACACCTGACAAAATACTTGCCAGCGGCGTGGCTGATGCCACTGGTCCTGCGGGTGTTGCCTGTGTAGAGTATTGGGTTTGGCAGGGTGGAAACGGCTATTACTACTACAGTTACATGATTTACAACTCTTCGTTCTCGCCGTTTATTAAACATCTGACCATTGGAAATCCCACCGGTGAAGAATACTTTGTAACCGGATCCAGCGCCGTTGTACCACCTCTGGGCCAGCCTTTCCTGCCGTGGTCATTTGCTACATATGCCAGTCTCCCGACGGTAATCGATTGGGTGGCGAGCGACCCAGGTACGGTCATCTATCCCGGCCAAACCAGTTGGTCAAACGCGCTATTCCAGTTCGCCAGCAAGCTGCCACCTTCAAGTTCCAGCTTGACGGTTCGTGAAGGAAGTTTAACAACCTACGCGAACGGCATTATTCCCGCGCCCGGAAACGGCATAAGTCCTCAATCCACCGGTTACTGGAAACACCAGTTTAGCGGCAAGGGCAATCGTAAAGAAGCCGTATGCCTGCCGACCTACATGAATGATATACAGATATTTTCAGCGGTCTTTGCTTCCGGTCTGGCTGGTACCGTGGCTTCAGACCTGAATTTCGGTGCCGCAACTCTGGCTCCGGATGACAGTTCGGTCATGCTGGCCAAGGCAAAGAGAGAATTGTTTGGGGTATGGCTTAATGTTACTTCAGGCAAGCTCAATTATTATGGTTCTGTTACGTATGACCCCCAGGCGGTAACAACAACGGCAACGACCATCAAAAGTGCCGTTCAGGAAATCGAGGCTGTTATTCTAAATCCTGCCTCAACACCCGCGCAACTGGAAAATGCAAAAGATATGGCTGAAATCCTAAACGTACTGTAGAACACCATTAAAAATAGAAAAAAGCGGCATGGCCAGCCAGTAAACCCGGCGTCTTCGCCCGGTGGCGATATTGTCCAAAGTTTTGCCACCGTCATCCTCGTCATGGGAGAGGGAAAGCGCGCCGTTCAGTCTATTGATGACCTGTACCTAACATCCCAAAAGGAATAAATGGGGTGTCCCATATCTTCCCACTTTATAGCCCGGTTGTCCCCACTAATCTTTCTACTCGTCTACTTCTTCCCCTCATAGCATCGGATCGAGAAATTTTATTGCTTCCTTGATATCCGCAATCTGTTGCGGGCCTGAAATCTCTCGTTCGATTGTTACCGGACCGGTAAACCCGCAAGCTTTTAATCTTCGCATCAGGAGTGGAAAATTCACCCGCCCCTGGCCGAGTTTTGTTTCGTGGCCAAGACCTTCATCCCGGTTCGGCCATATCCCATCTTTAGCGTGCATCCCCCGGACCAAGGAGCCGAAAATGGCTACCGCGTCGAGCGGATCGGCCTTGCCGTAGAGGATCAGATTGGCCGGGTCTAAATTCACAAACAGATTTCCCGTTCCCACATCATCGATGACGCGTTTCAACGTCGAAGGTAATTCCTGGCCTGTCTCAAAACAATAAATCTGATCGTCTGCCAGCAATTCTTTGGCCACCATTTTCATCGCGTCGATAAATTTAACATACAGCGAATCCTGTTCGTCATCGGGAATAAAACCGACATGCGAAGTGACGTTCCGCACACCAAGCTTTTTGATTAATTTGGCGGACTTGATGGTCAATTCAGCGCGCTCCTGGCGAAATTTCTCCGGAATAAGGCCATCCGTTTGCGGTCCTGTTTTGGTATTATAGGTTTGTCCTTCAAAGGCAACAAAAACCGAGCTGACGATGACCGACGTCTTGGCCATAGCCTCGGCTACCTTGTCCAATTTTCCCCGCAACACCACATCTTCCGCGGACCCCGACACCTGGCAAGTGGGAATGCCCAGGTCTTCGATCTTTTTGAATTCCGAAACCATGTCGTCATGCAATCCGACGATCAGCCCCAGTTTCATCTTCGCCATAATTTATCTCCTTGTTGTAAAGATGTTTTGCCAGAATTTTATTTGCGCACCGACCGATTTTGTCCCGGCCGCGCCATAACTCTGATAGCTTTCCACTAATTTTTCCGCCGATAAAACCTGGTAAACGTCTCGATCAATGTTTTTAGCAAAAGGTTTCAATTCGTCCAAAGTCAATTTTGATAATTTTTTGTTATGCTGCTCGCTCCAGGCCACAATCTTGCCCACAATGTTATGAGCCTCGCGAAACGGTGTTCCCTTTCGCACCAGGTACTCCGCCAATCCGGTGGCCTCCAGAAAACCACGCGACGTTTGTTCCAGCATCGGCGTGATTTTAAACTTCACCGTGCCTACCACCTCGGCTGAAACCTTCAGCGAGGCTAAAACCGTATCATAGGCCTCGAACACGGCTACCTTGTCTTCCTGCAAGTCGCGATTATAACCGCTGGGCAGCCCTTTGAGTAAAGTCATAATCGCCGTCAAATCGCCATAAACCCGTCCCGTCTTGCCGCGGACCAGTTCGAGGATATCGGGATTTTTCTTTTGCGGCATAATGCTCGATCCGGTGCAATATCGCTCATCGAGGTCGATAAAATTAAATTCCGACGAGCTCCAGAGAATCCAATCCTCCGCCCAGCGGGAAAGGTGCGTCGCGATCATTGCCAGGTCGAAAATGAATTCGGCGGCAAAGTCGCGGTCGCTAACGGCGTCGATGCTGTTGCGGGAAAGATGGACAAACCCCAACTCTTTAGCGGTAACATTTCGGTCAATGGGCAGCGTCGTTCCGGCGATCGCTGCCGAACCCAGCGGCATCACATTGATTCTTTTGCGGGTATCGATCAAACGGTCTCGGTCCCGCTGGAGCTGTTCGACGTAGGAAAGCAGCACCGCTCCCGCCAGAATCGGCTGAGCGTGCTGAAGATGCGTATATCCCGGCATCACCGCCTGGCCGTCCTTCTTCGCCAATTCGACAAACGCCATCTGCAAATTTTGAATTGCCGGCATCAACTCCAAATCGATAGCGTCTCGTAAATACAGCCGTAAATCCAAAGCCACCTGATCATTCCGCGACCGCGCGGTATGCAGCTTTTTCCCCGGCTCGCCGATCCGCTCGATCAATCGGGTTTCAATTGCCATGTGGATATCTTCATACGCCGGATCAAACTTGAATTTCCCGTCGTCCATTTCCCGCCCAATCGCTTCAAGTCCCGCCGTAATCGCTTTTAATTCTTTCTTCGAAATCAATTTTACAGTTTCCAGCATCCGAGCATGAGCAATACTCCCGGCGATATCATGTTTATACATCCGCCGGTCAAACGAAAGCGATTGGACAAACTCTTTCGTCGCCTCCGCCGGTGATTGACTAAACCGCCCATGCCAGATCGGCGCAGACTTTTGGTTATGTGTCATATTTTTCGCCTCTTACCGTTTAGAAGAATGTAATCTCATGAAAGGCTGCTACCGAAATCTGTATACTTTCGGGTAAACGTATATGCCGAAAGGCCGAAAGGAGCAGCCATGTATGAAAATGTAGCGTGTGCGGGTATAGATGTCCATTACAAATTCAGCAAAATGACGTTTCGGGATGCCCAGGGCGAGATTGTCCGGCGTGAACGGCTTTTGCAGTGGCCCAAGGGGTTGCCGGTGGTTCTGGAGGCCTCGTTCGGTTGGGGCTGGCTTTCGGACCTGATGGACGAAGTCGGCCAGGATGTGCATTTGTCGAACTGTTACAAGGTCGAACAGATGCGTAAAGCGCGCGGCCGGGTCAAAAACAAAATCAAAGAAACTCTCGTTCGGGAACGGGTAAGTTCTTCATCGAAGGTGGAAGGTTTGACAGTCAAGGAAATCTGCGATGAGTTCTGTAAAACGAAAGATGGAAGGTACCGCCGTGGCCGGGGCGCCTTCCATCTTCTTTTTGTGCGCCGGAATTCATTCAATGCCGGCGCGCCGCGAACTTGCCATGCAGACTTATCTCTTCTTGGCAGGTTTCTTGGCGGCGACTTTCTTCTTGACTACTTTCTTTGCCATTGCTGATCTCCCATTATAAAAGAATAGTCTCAAGGGTCACGCGCCCTTGTGTTATTATTGTTGTCGCCGAGGATCGAAATTTTGTCAAGGCGAATGTCGGAAAAAAAATTATTTTTTTTGTAAATTGTGAACGTTGGTGACGCTGAGCACGCCCTGCGGTGGTAAAATGAAAAACTAATCCGTATCTGTATAAGACGCCCGTCGTTTTATCTTGTCGGGAATGTCTTTGGTTGCGGGGCGCCGTACCGAAGGATTGGCCATAGAATATCTGCCTGGCCCACAGCTTAATAGATAAAGTAATGCGATGTTTAAATCACTTCATAGAGTTCTTTAAGAACATTGCGAACAGATATCCGGTTGGGGCATTTCTCTTCACAGGCGCCACATTGGTTGCAGTTCTTGGCGCTCTGTTCCGCCGGAATGTCGGCCAAAACCTTTTTGACCCATGATCCGGGTTGACTTTCAGATATCTCACCCAGACCGAAGCATTTCCAGTTCCGGTAAATTTCCATGTTCCAGGGAATGTTTATGTTCTTCGGGCAAGGCATGCAATAGCCGCAGGTAGTGCAGATTTTGTCGCCAAACTTGCGGCGGAGCCGATCAACGCCTTCGCAGAGGGCCTCAAAGGCGGCGTCTTTTTCGGGGTCGAACCGCTTAACGGTTTGGACGTTTTCTTCGAGTTGTTCGAGGGTGTTCATTCCGGAGCAAGCGGTGCTGATGTCCGGGTTGGACAAAACGAACCTCAAGGCCAGGGCGGAGGTCGGCAGGTCCATCTTCAGGGCTTGGCGGAGCTTGCTGGAATCGTAAGCCAGCGCGCCCCCTGCCACGGGACACATCGCCACCACGCCCAATCCCCGTTCCCCCGCTCGTTTGATCGTCGGTTCGTAGGTGCGGTTCAGCAGGCTGTAGGGAATGGTCAGCGTATCGAACAAGCCCGTTTCGACGCACTTATTGAAATTCTCGGGCGTGTCGTGGCCGGTGAACCCGACGAAGTGGATGAGTCCTTCGTCTTTGGCCCGGCGAATCGCTTCCAATGCTCCGCCTTTCCTCAAGAGGTGCGGCATGCTGCCCCAGGAGAACCAGCCGACCTGGAAGAACTTAAAATGCGTTAAGCCGAGGATGTCGAGTTGAAGGTCGATCTCCTTGCGAAACGAATGGGCGGTAGTATCCTGCCCGACGAAGGCCTTTCCGGAGATGATTACCCCCGATGTTTTTCCTTTCAAGCCCGGAGCGGTGCGATGTTGACATTGTCCCTGGCAGTAGCCACGAGTGGTCTCAAAATAATTGACCCCCAGATCGATGGCCCGGGAAATAAGTGACGTGTTGAGGTCCTGATTTTCCGAGAGTCTCATGCATCCGAAAGACAGGGCGGAAACCATCAGACCGGTTCTGCCCAACGGGCGATAACGCATGGTTTCGTTATTTTGAACAAGAGGTTCGGAGTGTGCAGGGGGTACAACGGACATTCTTGCCTCACAAAACAAGCAGGCTGATATTTCCTATTTGATCTTATACCCACGAACGCCGTGGGCCATTTATAAGTCATTATAGATGTTTCCCTCACAATAGCAACTACGCGGCAACCTAAACATAAGGTTTCCAATAGCTGTTCCAACCCATTTTTAGAGTGCCTTGCATAATTAAACGACGTATTCACAGGAGAGGAAATAATTGAAGAATTCGTCAAAAAGCGCAAAAATGGTGCAATTTTGGTTTCCGATGCTTTGTGTGGCTGTAAAGTTGACCGAAATTGTACTGTTTTTAGGCCGAAATGAAATTTAATCGCCAAGTTGCCAGGAAAAAAAGTGTTTTAAAGACACGGGCTTACGCGGACGGATACGGATAAGAGTTTCATAATTTTGCAAGAGACGGCAGAAGGTTTGCTGTACCCCTACAAGAGGACACGGCATGTCGTGTCCCTACTTTAAAGATAACACATTTTTCGGGAAAAGCAAATTTTGGGGAAAGAATATTTTTTAAACCGCCAGGGCACCATGACAAAGAGAGATAGGATTTAAGTCCCTTATTTCACTCACTCCGCGACGCCAATTCTTCCCAGCGGGTCGAATCGGTCGTCAGCTTTGATTTGATCCGAGCATGTTCCTGTGACAGTTCCTTTAATTTCACATAATCAGTCGAGGCAGCAATCATCTGCCCTTCAAGCGATTTTAATTGCTCTTCTCGATTTAAAATTGCCTTTTCCAACTCCGCAAATTCCTTGCGTTCGTTAAAACTCAATTTTTGCGACAGATTCGATTCCGTGGCGGAAACATCTTTTTTCTTTTTGGCGTCGAGGGCTTTTTTTATCTCTCCCTGCTTTTCCTTGTCCGTCTCCGCAATCTCAGCGCGAATCCGCTCGTAATCGGTATAATTTCCCGGATACGTTCTCAGCACGCCATCGCCCTCGAACGAAATCAATTGATCCACCGTCCGATCCAGAAAATACCGGTCGTGAGATATGATGAGCAAACTTCCGCCAAAACTGTCCAGAAAATCTTCCAGCGATTCCAGCGTCGCGATATCCAGATCGTTCGTCGGCTCATCCAGGATCAAAAAATTCGGATCTTTCATCAGTGTCCGAACCAGATAAAGCCGCCGCCGCTCACCACCGGAGAGCTTCTCAATGGGCGAATACATCATTTGCGACGTAAAGAGAAATTCTTCCATCGCCGCCGCGGCAGTCAGCATTTTGCCGTCCACCCCGCGAATCAATTCCCCGCCCTCCCGCTTCACATAATCAATGGCCTTCTCGAAAGGATTTAACCCCAAACTCTCCTGGTCGTAATACCCGAAATAAACCGTCTCGCCCACCACCACCGATCCCGAATCCGGCGGTAATTTTCCCGTGATCAAATTCGCCAGCGTCGATTTTCCGCACCCATTAGGACCAATAATCCCCAACCGCTGACCACGCTCGATAGTATACGAAAATTTCTCGATCACTTTCTTGCCGTCGAACGATTTGGCGATATCTTTTAACTCCACCACTTTCGTCCCTAGCCGGCGGGCGGATACTCCAA
Organism: Phycisphaerae bacterium; assembly: GCA_041658725.1. Lineage (GTDB taxonomy): Bacteria > Planctomycetota > Phycisphaerae > JAAYCJ01 > JAAYCJ01 > JBAZZQ01. The sequence continues at coordinate 11,296 of JBAZZQ010000003.1, forward strand.
ATCGAATCTCCTCCTTTGGCCGATAGAAAGAACTGCTCGCCATGACGCCGATCCGATCAATCCGAGCCTTTTGCTTGGTCCGACGGGCCTTGGCACCTCGTTTCAACCATTCCAACTCCTTCCGCAAGATACTCCGCCGCTTCGTTTCCTGCGCAGCGCACGCCGATTCCATCTTGGTCTTGCGCTCCAAATAATATGAAAAATTCCCCTCGTACTGCCGAAGCGTTCCCTGGTCGATCTCAAAAATCCGCTGCGTAACCCGATCTAGAAAATACCGGTCGTGTGTCACCAGCAGCACCGTCCCGTTATACTTCTGCAGATAGCCCTCAAGCCAGGCCACCGTATCCGCGTCCAGATGATTCGTCGGCTCATCCAAAATTAAAATATCCGATTCGTCCAACAGTACCCTCGCCAAAGCCACCCGTTTGCGGTATCCCCCTGAAAGAGTCCCCACCTTGGCCTCAAAATCCACTACCCCCAATTTCGTCAAAATCGTCTCCGCCCGGGTCTCATATTCCCACGCCGACATCGCGTCCATCTTCCGCGACACCTCGTCCAACCGCCGAAGCAGCCCTTCCTCCCCCGTTCCGTCCGCCAGCCGGTGTGAAATCAATTCATATTCCCGGACCACCGCCGCCATTTCGCTCGTTGAGAAAAAAATATGCTCGATCACGGTATGGTCCGCGTCGAACACCGGATTCTGCGGCAAAAATTCAATTCGCATATCCTGCCGCAACTCCATCCCCCCAGCGTCCGGCGTATCCAACCCCGCTAAGATTTTTAGCAGCGTCGATTTGCCCGACCCGTTGATCCCGATCACCCCCACCCGGTCTCGCCTCTCGATCCCGAACGAAAGATCGGAAAACACCTGCTTTAGCCCGTGGCTCTTTGTCAATCCCTGAACAGTTAATATACTCATAAAGTCCTATCTTGTTTTTGTGTGATTCGACAAACTTCCAATACGGAAATCGCCCACACCGCCAACCCGCCGGAAAAACGTCCGATCAGCGAAATTTTTTCCGTGGTCAGATGAAACGTAATAAATCCGAATAAGACCATCCAGAACAGCATCATCAGCCCCCGCATCGGTCGGCCCAGCAGAACATGCCCCGACCCGGGCACCACGACGGCCGAGGCGATCGCTACCCACGCTTTCATGGTTAATATCCTTCGGGTCGCGGCCAATGGTCAGCGCCGGCCTTGAGCAGCGTTTTGTAGTCCACGAATTTATACCGGTGCAACGTGAACCAGAGCGATGCCAAAAAGTAAAACACAAACCCCGACAGCAAATTGACCGCATATCCGAAATACATTCCTCCCAGCGTCACCATCGCCAACGTCAGCAGCAAAATCGCTGGAAACGGATGCCACGGCGCCACATAACCCCGCCGGATCGACCCCATCGGATACATCCTTCGAAATTTAAACATCATGTACGCGCAAAGCAGATAGACCAGGAGCGCTGAGAGAATGGAAAATGTAATCACCTGGTCGAGCAAGCCGGTAAATCCAAACGCCAGCGAGATCGGCAGCAAAAACAAAATCGCACGGTAAGGCGTATTGTATTTGGGGTGAACAACGGAAAACGCCCCGGGAATCAGCGTGTCCCTCGACATAGAGAACCACGCCCGGCTGGAATCGGTGATGCACCCATTGGCGCTGGCCATACAGGATAAAAGCGTCCCCGTAAAAAGCGCCGCCACGACAAACGGATTTTTCGTGGCAAGGGCGGCGTCAAAGAGGGGATACACGGATTCTCCGAGTTTCGCCGATGAAACCAACCCCGAACAAACGTACCACGTAATCGTCGCCCCGACCAGCAGCGTCACCATTCCCACCAACGCTCCCACCGGAAGCGACCGGCCCACCGAGCGGCATTCCTCCGCCGCCAATGCCGTTCCCTCGATCCCCAGGAAAAACCAGGTCCCGAACTGAAAGGCCGCGATAATCCCGATCCACCCGTACGGAAGACCGTTGGTCAACTCCGGCAGTTTCAGCAAACTCTGCGACGGATGATAAAACTTCGTGGAAAACAGCAAAATAAAAATCGTCACGTACGCGAGCGCCGTGATAACAAAATTAAACGTCAGCGTCGCGTACACCCCCCGATAATTCAAGTAGGTCAAAAACATCAGCGTCAGAATGACATACGGCAAGGCTTGAATCTCAGGGTGAAGCGATTTTAAAAGCTCACCCACCACCAACCCATCCGCCGCCTCCAGCATCACATACTCAAAAACCAGCATCAACCCCACGTTAAACGCCGCCAGCGGACCCAACAGATATTTCGCCATCGCGTACTGTCCCCCCGCCTCCGGAATCACCGACGCGATCTCCGTATTCACCATCACCAGCGACGTATACAACAGGCCAATCGCCCAGCAGGCAATAATCGCTCCCAGCGATCCCCCCTTGGCTACCGCGAAATTCCAGCCCATGAATTCCCCCACCAGCACGATCCCCACCCCCAACGCCCAGATGTGCGCCGGACCCAGCACCTTCACCAAATGAGGTGTTTGCTTCGTACCGATGCTATTGGCGTTCGTAGTTTCCTGGTTCATTGATTTTTATTTCTCTCTCCCGGATCGCCGGGCCTTTTCCACCCGGTAAAAATCCCGGGCCATCACGAAGAATAAAATTCCCGAAAGCCCCCACGCCGACCAGTTCATGATCCGCCAGATACTCATCTCAAATCGCCTCCTTTTCGTCTTCCACTGTCTTTTCCTCGGTCCCGTACACATGATCCACCATCTCTTTAAGTTCGCGGTCCGAATGACTCAGCATGTACGAAAGATAAAGTGCGAAAACAACCCCGACGATTAAAAACATCGGAAGGCTGAACGAATAATCCAAGCCCTGGCCCGATCCCGACCCCACCAGGACTTTTCCCCGCAGGAGCATCGTTCCCAGCAGCGTGACGAAGCAAAGCACCATGACGAATAAAACGTCGAACCACTGAACCAACGCATGAGTTTCCTTTTCCTGCTTTTTTTCCGATTTGATCATTTTATTCCTTCTTGGAATGTGTAAGGTGGGACAGGTCTTCGCGATACAGACTTTCACGATTCTTTTTAAGATGAACCAGCACCGCGACCAGGGCCGCCGTGGCAAAAACTCCCGCCAGCCCCGCGGAAACTTCCATGATAATTTTCACCACCACGCTGGAGGACAAATTGCTCGCCTCACGAAGAACAAAAACCAGAACGCTCCACGTAAGAACCAGAAAGCCCAAAATAGTGGCACAATCCAAAAGGTACATCCGTGCTATTCTTTTTTCCATGTTCGTATCTCAGACTAAAAAAATGCCGCTGACAATTACTGCGGCTTACTCTCTTTTAAGACTTCTTCGATTTTCGCCAATTCCTCCGCCGTAAACGCGGATTTTTCCAACGCGGCAACGTTTTCGTCGATTTGCTTAGGACTGCTCGCCCCGATCAACGCCGAGGTGACCCGTTTATCCTTCAACACCCACGCCAGCGCCATCTGCGCCAAACTCTGCCCACGCTTGCGTGCCAGGTCCGAAAGTTTCCCCACCTTGGCCATCACTTCGGGGGTAATCCGATCACGTTTTAAAAATCCATGCGGCTTGGCGGCCCGCGAATCCTCCGGAATCCCCTTTAAATATTTTTCCGTCAGCAACCCCTGGGCCAGCGGACAAAACGCGATACACCCCACTCCTTCCTTCTCCAACACATCCAACAATCCATCTTCCACCCAACGGTTCAGCATCGAATACGACGGCTGATGAATCAAACACGGCGTGTCCAGCTTACGCAATATCCCCACCGCCTCGCTCGTCTTTTCCGGCTGATACGACGAAATCCCCGCATAGAGCGCCTTGCCCTGCCGAACCGCCGTATCCAACGCCCCCATCGTCTCGTCCAGCGGTGTTTCAGGGTCGGGCCGATGCGAATAAAAAATATCCACATACTCCAATCCCATCCGCCGCAAACTCTGATCCAGACTCGCCAGCAAATTTTTCCGCGACCCCCATTCCCCGTAAGGCCCCGGCCACATCAAATATCCCGCCTTGGTCGAAATCACCAGCTCATCCCGATATCGTCCTAAATCTTTCTTCAAAATCTGCCCGAACGTCTCTTCCGCCGACCCCGGCGGCGGACCATAATTATTCGCCAGATCAAAATGAGTGATCCCCAGATCGAACGCCCGTAAAACCATCGCCCGGCTGTTATCAAATCGGTCCACATGTCCGAAATTATGCCACAACCCCAGCGAGATCGCCGGCAGTTTCAGACCGCTGCGTCCGCAGCGATTATATTTCATCCCCTGGTACCGATTCTCCGCTGCCAAATAGGTCACTTTCCAGTTCCTCCAAAAATCAAAAATGATGATTTGGGCATTATACCGTCACCCCAATAAAATTATAAATCAAAAATGTTTTCGTCCGCCCAGCCCCGTGCCTACCGTTCGTCCGATGGAAATGATCCGCCTTTTCATACAATTATGACATTCCTTCGCCGTCTCTCGGATACACGCCTTGGCTGGATAAATCTCATACTTCGACCGGTATTTCACCGGCGTCAAATTCGGCATCACCACGTTCGCCCCGCGGCAGAGGCCCAACTCCCGCCCCTCAGCCAAATTCAACGTCGCCAGCGCCGTCGTGCTCGGAATATTCGCCTGCGGACACGCTATCCTTGTCAGCGCAACCACCTTGTACGTCATCAACTCCGTATTCGGCACCTGCCCCTCGACAGGCTTTTCCCTCCCCAGCGGCGTATCCGGATGAGCGATAAACGGCCCGACCCCTATCATATCCAAATCCAATTTTTCAAACATTTCAATATCATCCGCCAGGTCTTCATACCGCTGGCCCGGTATCCCGATCATCACCCCGCTGCCAACTTCATAACCCAAATTTTTCAACTTCCGCAAAATCGCAAATCGATCCGACACCTTCCCCGCCAAGTGCGGATGAATCTTCTCATAAAGCGCCCGGTTCGAAGTCTCAAATCGAAGCAAATACCGATCCGCCCCAGCGGCCCGCCATGCCTTTAGCTCTTCCTCGTCCCGCTCACCCAAACTAAGCGTCACCGCCAACGGCGTCTTTTCTTTAATCGTCCTTACCACATCCTCTATCCACTGGGCCGTAATTCCCCAGTCTTCCCCCGATTGCAGCACCACGGTCCCATATCCAAACTCCACCGCCTGCCGAACACATTCCATTATCTCGTCTTTCGTCATCCGGTACCGCTCAATCTTCTGGTTCTCCGCCCGAATCCCGCAATACCAGCAAAGCCGGCTACAATAATTCGAAATTTCAACCAGTCCCCGCAAATGAACCGCATCCCCCACCTTCTCTTTGCGCACCCCATCGGCCTGCCGCCAGAGTTCCTCCAGCCGCCCGCCATCTTCCTCTTTCAACCAATCAAGTATCCTATGCCGATCCATCCAAAACCTCAGAAAACATAAAATCCGTACAGTTCAAAAATTCTACTACCACATACCCATATTGTCAAAATCTGTTATATTTATTTTCGTTCCAAACTACATAAACCATGACGCAACCCTATAAACTAAATAAGCTTATATCTCTTTCTGCTAACTATCAGTGGTGTAAACAACTACATTTTTATTTTTTCCAAAAAATTCCTTGACATTACCTCGAACAATGTTTATTATCTTGATAGATTTGATGAGCAATAAGACAGCGATTAGAAGGAAATAGTGTTTTTTGTTTAATCTATTTGTCTACTAATTAGATCATAAGATAAAAATACAATGGAAACATCAAAACGATCTTTGACAAAAGCGATCACTTGGAGCATTTCAGGTGCCCTTATACTTGGTGTCGTCAGCTACCTTGTAACACGAAACCTAAAAACAATGACCGGCATCACCACCATTTATTATCTCGCTCGATTTATTCTCTATTATTGCCACGAAAGAATTTGGGGAATGATTTTCTGGGGAAGGTCCAGACACCCTCTGGAACATCTCCAGGTCAAATCAGACCTGACTTCGGAAGATCACAAGATAATTCACAGCTTTTTTGAAAAACAGAATTTAATCGTCAAACAACCCGAATATCAAATTTAAGCACTCTTTATCAAGAAAGGAAAGAAATGATTACGGAACTCGCAAAAGAAGACATTAAAAGTTTAGTCGATGGTTTGAACTTCGCCCAGAAGGTTGACCGTTCGTTGTCGCTCATCGAACAGGCTTACAGGGAATTCGGCGACCAGCTCGTCGTGGCCAACAGCCTCGGCAAAGATTCCTGCGCCGTCTGGGACCTGGCCAAACGGGTCAATCCGGCCATCCGGGGATTTGTCGTCACCACCCGTTATAAACCAAAAGAAACCATCGATTTCATGAATCGTCTCGGCAAACAGTATCCGGAACTGAAAGTTTACCGCAACGATGAACCCATCCCCGACCAACTCTACCAGACCAGCCCCGACCGATGCTGCGATATCCTGAAAGTTCAGCCCACCCGCCAGGCGATTAGTGAAATGAACGTCGCCTGCTGGGTCACCGGTCTGCGCTGCACCGAAGGACGCACACGAACCGATTTTCAGGAAGTTGAGGAACGCGATGTAGGGCTTGTCAAACTCAACCCCATCCTCATCTGGCACGAACGCGAGGTCTGGCAATATTTGGCTTTATATGAAGTCCCGGTCAATCCGCTCTATAAAAAAGGGTTCCGCTCCCTCGGATGCGAACCTTGCACGCGAATCGCCAACGGACCCGACGAACGCGCCGGACGATGGATCGGAACGTCCAAATGCGGAGGTGAGTGCGGCATTCACACCCGACCACTCAAGGCCGGCAACCTGGGATAAAAATCCCATGCTTTTTTAAGAACTTGTGCTAAAATTCATCAGTAACCTGGCCACGTAAACCGCGTGGCCAGGTTTTATTTAAAAGAGAAACAATATGAAAAATACATATCAACTGCCCGAAGGAATCGCCGGCAACTTGGAAAACTTTCGGCAAGTCATAAATCAATATAAAACCGGTTCACTTCCCTACCCGCAGTTTCGCGCCATTCATGTCCCCTTCGGAATTTACGACGAGCGTCAACCCGGAAATTTCATGCTCCGAATCCGTCTGCCCGCCGGTTTGATCCTTCCTCATCAGATGCGAACTGTGGCCGCAGTCTCTGAAAAATACGGCGACGGAATTCCCCACATCACCACTCGCCAGGACATCCAGATCCACAAAGTCACTCTGGATAACATGGGTCCCGCCCTTTCGGAATTACTCCAAGCCGGATTAAGCACCAAAGGCGGCGGTGGAAATACCGTCCGAAACATCACCACCTGCCCACACGCCGGAGTCTGCCGAAATGAAGTCTTCGACACCACCCCTTACGCAACCGCCCTTACAGAGTTTTTGCTTACCAGTCCCGACTCCTTCGACCTGCCCAGAAAATTCAAAATCGCTTTCTCTGGCTGCCCCCACGACTGCGCCGGAGCCACCATCCACGATGTCGGTTTCATCGCTAAAAAACAGAATGGAAAAGGAGGCTTCCGCGTCTACGCCGGCGGCGGATTGGGCGCCGGTAAACGAATCGCCGACATCCTCGAAGACTTTATCCCCGCCGAAGATTTCCATCGCTCCGCTCAGGCTGTCAAAAAAATTTTCCACAAACACGGGGAAAGAAACAACAAAAACAGGGCTAGGCTTCGTTTTCTCGTCGAGCGAATCGGTCTCGACCAATTCCGAAAACTTTACCAAATCGAACTCGCCGAACTACCCAAACTTCCTCTGCAAATTCACCAGACTGCCTGTCACAAGTCTTCTAGCCCGTGTCTTAATGAATCTTTTTTACCTGATTTTGAACTCTGGAAAAAACGAAACACCAATCCCCAAAAACAACCGGACTTTTACATTGTTCAAATTCCTTTGCCGCTCGGTGACATCCCCGGAACAACACTCCTTGCCCTGGCCGACGTCGTTGAAAATCACGGCGAAGGATCGGTCCGCGCCACCGCCCACCAAAATCTGCTCCTCCGCTGGGTCCGGGAAAACGAACTTCCCACCCTCCATAAAAAACTAAGCAAACTTGCCTTAACGGACGTTCGCCCCTGCCCTTATCGAGATATCGTCACCTGTACCGGCGCCTCCACCTGCCGACTTGGAATCTGCCTCTCCCGCGGCTTGGCCCAAGCCATAACCAATAAACTCTCCGACCTCAATCTGGCGCTGCACGAGACTAATATCAATATACACATCAGCGGCTGTCCCAATTCCTGTGGCCGCCATCCCATCGCCGCCATCGGGATCATGGGCGCCGCCAGAAAAATCGGCCGGCATCTGGTTCCGCATTACATCCTGCATTTCGGCGGAACCATCCGCGAAGGTAAAACTCAATTCGCCTCTGGAAACCACGCCCTACCCGCCAAAAACATCCCCGACTTCCTTGCCGAGTTTCTGGAGGCGTTCACCCATTCCTCGCACTATCCGGCCTTTCACGCTTTCCTCGATGCCGACGGCCGACAAGTCATCGACCACCTTGCCGAAAAATTCAAAACCGTCCCCGACTTCACCCAAAACAAAGATTTTTACTGTGACTGGGGATCAACCACTCAATTTTCCCTCGCCGAACGTAGATAGTGTAAAATAATTTTGGGTGGCATGGCAGTGAGGGGGCGGGTAATTATTTTTAGTAACCGTGCAGGGCGGTAAGAAAAATTTCAACTCCGGCACAAAACAAATCAAACTGATGGTTTGATTGGCATGTAAACTCATTCTATCATTCTTGAGAATGTTAGAATAAGTTCCTCAACTCAAAACGAGCGCGAAATCCAACGAAATCACGGCCATTCCCAAATTACTGGAGATGTTGACGCTCAAGGACGCCACGGTCACCTTCGACGTGATGGGTTGCCGGAAAGAGATTGCCCGCAAGATCGTGGACAACGAGGGCCATTACTTGATGGCGTTAAAAGGGAATCAGGGTTCGCGCGGGAAATGCGGCGGAGAACCTGGCCCGGCTGCGACGAGCAGGTCTGATGCCGCTTAAGAATGAAAAAAGTGTAAGATCGGGATTAAAACAAAACGGCGAAAGGCTGGACAAAGGGGCCCAAACTTAAGATGGTGAACGCGAGTTTAGAAAGCATCCGCTCATAATTTGAGAAACTCAGCCTCTATGTCTTTCGTTAATTGTTTTAGAATTGGGGTAAATATTTTCTATTCGCATGGAGAAGTTTGTCCAGCAATTCGCCCGCGGTGTTCCAGTCCCGCACGAGCGGGTCGGTGGACATCGCTTCCAGTGCCAGCCGGCGGTCGCCTTTTCGGGCCGCTTCAATGACCACGTTCAGCCGCGCCGCGTGATGATTAAGGAGCATGGCCATTTCATCCGGCAACCTTCCGACGGTGTGTGGCACAACCTTGTCGGCGGTGATGGTTCCCATCGTTTCCACAACCACACCCCGAGGCAGATTCTCAATTTGACCAATGTTCGGTAAATTCACCACATCGACAATGGGTTTTCCGGACAACAGGGAAACCATCAGGCTGGACATGGCTTCACGCGACGGTTTAAGATCGACCAGGGAGGGATCGTTGGTGTATTTCCACACCTGCTTCTTGGCTTGGCCAAGCCATTTATAGCGATCTTTTATTTTCGTCAGCTTGACGGCAAAGGCCGCTCCATATCTGGTCTCTTTGGTCAGGACGTTCGAAAAAAATTCGCTGGTGTGACGGTCGCCGGGGTACATCATCAGGCCGGTCCGCCGGAAATACTCGAATTTGAAAACATGGTTGCCATGAGTCTCGGCATGGGTTAAATTCACGTTGGCCTTGAGCATTTTATGCTTGGGGTCTTTGGCGAGTTTATTGAAAATTTGAAATCCGTCGCGATTTTTATGCCTGGCGGAAAGAATGAACGCGAAATGGTTCAACCCCGCTACCTCAAAGCAAACGTCCTTCCACTCACATTTGAATTGTTCGGCCAGCAAACCCCACAGGGCGTAAAGCTCATGACAAAGGCCGATCGTTTTACACCCTTCCCGGCAAAGAACCTGGGTGAGGACCGTCATGGGATTGGTGATGTTAAGAACCCAGGCGTTGGGACAGTGTTTTTTGATGCTGGCGGCAAAATCAATAAAGACCGGAATATTTCGGAGTGCGCGGGAAATCCCGCCCGGACCCACAGTATCCCCGACCGGCTGATAAATCCCGTATTTATAGGGAATTTCCAAGTCCGCGCGCATCGTTTCCAGGCCACCAGTGGAAATAGTAATCACCACGAAGTCCGCATTGGGCAGGGCCTCATCGCGGTCAGTCGTCGCGTGCAGGGTAAAGTCGCACTTGGTATATCGAAAGAGGGATTGGCAATATTTTTCAAGGTCCTTCAAGGCTTTCTTGTCGATATCCACCAGCCACAATTCCGAACCCGCCAATTCGGGTTTAGCAATCATGTCACGAACCAGGTGTGGAGTCCAGTTGTAACTTCCACCACCAATCATTACTATTTTTGCCATAGGAAAACATCCTTCTCTATCTAATTGAAACGATCAATCGCATCAGTAAAAATATCAGAAACAATAGTGTATAACCTGATCTATCGCAGATTTGTAGCATTTTAAAAAAAAACTCAACCCCGTCCTATAATAGCATGGCCATGTGGGAGGCCCTTCATGGATGCGGGCACGAATGAGGCATGCGTAAATAAACCGCAGATTCGATTCACCGTGGGGAAGTCCCCGGACCGCTACGCTGGGATAGCCGGATAGACCTTAAACCCATTTTGCAGACGATTGTCGATAGGCCAGAGGTGTGGACTTTGTCACCTTTCGAAAAATCCGGTAGAAGAAATGGATGTCCCGAAACCCGCACTGATCGCAGACGGCCTTGATGCTCAAGTCGGTGGTTTTAAGCAGTACCCGGGCACGTTCTATTCGCTGTTGTGTAATGAATTCGATCGGGCTCAATCGCAGAGTTTGCTGGAAAAGCTTTCTCAGGTAGACCTCACTGATAAAGATCGCCTGCGCTAAATCAGCTACGGTCAAATTCGGATCATCCAATCGATTCTGGACCAGTTCTATGACGGGCCGTAAACGAAGATATTCTTTGTGGAATTCATTGTCAGGCAAATTGAGTCTGTCGCTATGATGTCGAATAATATAAAGAAGAACCTCTTTGATGGCGGATGACATCGCCCATCGCCAGCCGGGGGCTTTGAGGGCATATTCCCTGGCGATGGTCTGGGAAGACTCTGCGTAAGGGGCGTGGGGAGTCGATGGAAACATCCCTGATATTCCCAGAAGGAAGAGCATGTCAAGCTGACCATTGACTCTTGCCAGAAAATGAACGGTGGTTGTTCTAACACACACACCCTTGTCGGGCCAGGTTTCATGGCGGACGCCTTGGGGAATCATAAAAAGATCGCCCGTATTGAGTGTATATAAGTTTTCAGGTTCTCCAATCCAGCAGTGGCCAGAGCCTTCCTGAATCCAGTACCACATCGAATCGTTGAGCTGTCGCCGGCGCTGCATCCATGTCGCGGGACATCGGTATTCGATTCCGGAGATTGGGGTGATTTCGGTTTGCTCGATCTGCTGATCCAGGTGAACCGCGACCAACGACTTACGTTGTGCGATCTTCGTGAGGCCGCTCTGACGGTAATTTTTACCCATAGTTTCGAATTATACAATACTTAGATCGTTTTGTCTATTGATGATAAAGACGTTTGGTGGCAGAATGAAAAGATAGTCCTAAAATCTGGAGGAAGGTTATTATGGTGATAAATGAACGGGATGTGGTGCGGGAGCTAGCAAGGAAGGTCGCGGAAATCGCACTAGGTTCTGAAAATACGGCAATCCAAAAGCGATGGCGGGATGTTAATGCACTGCGAAAGCCCGATAGGGCACCTGTTTACTGTAGGCCGGTCGGTTGCTGGAGAGAAATTATCCCGCCCGATACGCTGGTATGTCAGGATCCATGGCTGCGAGGTTGGGAATATGAATTCCGACAACTCATCCACAAACATGACATAGATGATGATACCCCCGTGGATCCTTACTTTACGGTTTCTGCCCGGTTTGATATCGATCCCTCCAATCAATGGGGAGTGGAGATCAACCGACATCAGTCTCAATCGGCAGATGGGGCTTGGGGGTACGATCCCCCTCTTAAAACCGAATCGGATTTTGGAAAGTTGCAGATGCCCGTCTATCGATTCAACGAGTCTGCCAGCCAAATACTTCTCGATCGCACGAAGGTTTTGCTTGAAGATATTTTGCCGGTCAGGCTTCAGGTTGGCCCCGGCTATGACAGTGCCACCCTGGGCACCGCTGCAGCAGACCTTCGCGGCCTGGAACAGATGATGATGGACATGATGGATCAACCGACGCTGATGCATCAGTTGATGGCCCATCTGCAACAGGCCCGTCTTCGCCTGCTCGATGCCTGGGAAGCCACGGGAATTTTAACTCCCAACACTATCGGTCCTATGCTTTGCAGCGATCCTGTCGGCGATGTGCCGTCAACGGGACGCTACACCTTGAAAAATTGCTGGTGTGCGGGCAATTCCCAAGAGTTCGATCAGGTCTCGCCGGCGATGTGGGAAGAGTTTTGTTTGAACTACCAAAAACCCATTTTTGAGCGGTTCGGGCTAGTTTGTTATGGCTGCTGCGAAAATCTGACGAAAAAGATCGATGGGGTTTTGACGATTCCTAATCTTCGAATAATTGTCTGCAGCGCATGGACAAACATGGATGTGGTCCTGGATCGCACCGGAGTCAATTATTGCATCATGTGGCGGCAAAAGGCCGGCGATGTTGTTTTTCCGGATGATCCCAGTACCTTACGATACGCTCTGGAGGAAGGCGCCCGACGACTGCAAGGGCGAAGATATCAAATTGTGCTGCGGGAACTGCAGACCCTCTGTGGCCATACGGATCGTCTGCATGTCTGGACAAAGCTCGCGAAAGAGGTGGCGGCCAAGTACCAGTAAAATATGAAGGATGCACGTTAATGGATAATTGGATGAACAAACTAAAAATGGATATTCAAGCCGTCCACGTCGTCTTCAAGAGTCATTTGGACGTGGGGTTTACTAACTATGCACGGAAGGTGGTGCACGATTACCTGTTTAGATATATTCCGGGGGCGATTCACGTGGCTCGTGAGCTCCGCGAGTCGGGCCGGTCTGAGCGGCTCATCTGGACGACGGGTTCGTGGCTGATATACCATTACCTGGAAAAGGAATCGAAAACCAACAAGGACCTGTTGGTGCAGGCCATTATCGATGGCGATATTACTTGGCATGGACTGCCCTTTACGACGCACAGCGAACTGATGGATGAGAACTTGTTCCGTCATGGCTTAGGTTTGTCCAAAATTCTCGATCAGCGGTTCGGCAAAACAACGATTGCCGGAAAGATGACGGATGTGCCGGGTCATACACGGTCCATCGTTCCCTTACTGGCCGAGGCGGGAATTCAATTCCTGCACATTGGGATCAATCCGGCATCTACGCCTCCAGGCGTACCACCGGTATTTGTCTGGCGAGACCCTTCGGGCCGGGAATTAGTCGTCATGTACCACAAGGGTGCTTACGGTGATCTAATGACGGTGCCGGCAATGCCAGAGGCCGTGTTTTTCGCCCATGCCGGAGACAACCACGGTCCTCAGTCAATTCATGACGTCACCGCGACCTACGACGCGCTTCGTCGGCAATTTCCATCGGCCAAAATTTCGGCCTCCACCTTGGATGCCTTTGCCCAAAAGCTTCTGGTGATCAAAGACAAACTCCCGGTGGTAAACAAAGAGATTGGCGACACCTGGATCCATGGGATTGGAAGCGATCCGGGCAAAGTAAGACGGTTCCGCGAACTTCTTCGATTACGGAACGTATGGCTGGCGAAAGGACGGGCAGAGGAATTCAGGGAGGAATTCAAAAGTTTCAGCGACGCATTGCTTTTAATTCCCGAACATACCTGGGGCATGGATATAAAGACTCATTTAGCGGACTTTGCCCACTACTCCAACGAACAATTCCGCCGGGTCATGAAACTCGAGAAGTTTAAAAAAATTGAAGCTTCCTGGGCCGAGCAGCGGGGATATTTAACTCAAGCGGTAAGCGCGCTCCGGCATACGCCGATGATGTCCGAAGTTAATAAGGCTTTCAAAACCTTGACGCCCGTCTGCCATCGTTCCAGGGAATTTGAACGAGTCCGGCAAGCGGATACGCTGTTTGAAACGGACCGATTTGTCGTTCGATTCCATCCCATCACCGGCGAGATGGTCTATTTAAAGCTTCGCGATCACGGGCAGGTGTGGGCTGCCTCGCGCCGACGGCTGGGTCTATTCTGGTATGAAAACTTTTGCCAAGCGGATTATGATCGGTTTGTGGCCCAGTACCTGCGGCACCTTGAAAAGCACAGAGGTTGGGCCATTCCCGATTTTACCAAACCGGGCATCGGAAGAGTGGTCCGCTCCCATCGACGTTGGCAAAGCCAGTCATGCCTTCTATGGACCCGGAAAACCACCACCGGATTGGACTTTCTGCTGGAACTGCGGATGCCAGCCCATTGCGTCCAACACTTGGGTTGCCCTGGAAAAGTTCTGCTGGAAATCCGTCTGTGCGATGAGCGGACGAGCATTGCCTATAAGCTTCAAACATTTGAAAAAAACGCCTGTCGACTTCCGGAGGCAATGTGGCTGTCTTTTTGTCCCTGTACCTCCGCCCGCGGGGCCTGGACTTTGAATAAAATGAACCGGCAGATTTCTCCTCTGGAAGTAATCCGAAATGGGAACCGAAAACTGCACGCGATTTCTGATTATGCGGTCTATACTGATCGAGAGAATACCTTCCGCATGGAAACGCTGGATGCGCCTTTGGTGGCCCCGGGGCAACCTTCTCTATTGGACTTCAACAATCGCCAGCCGAACCTGCAAAAAGGAATCCACTTCAATTTATATAACAACGTCTGGGGAACGAATTTTCCCATGTGGTATAGTGACGATACTTTGTTCCGATTTGAAATCACATTTGTTTGAGATTTTCGTTTGGGATGACCGATTATGAAAAATATGCGAAAAATTGACGACATCGTGCAAAGATACAAAACATTTTACTCCTCCGATCAAGGGGCGTTGATGGTCTTGACGGACGTTGCAGCCGGGGCAGAAGATCTTCCGGAGGATATCCCGCTAAATCGGCTGGACTGGAAAGACGAGGCCGCGATCCGGAGATATGCCCGGAGTCATCTAAATAGAATCCGCGAGTCCTGGAAACGACAGCCGTTCCTGGATGATGATCGGATATTGTCCTTTCAAAACCTTGCCGGAACCGGGGCAATTGCTGCGGCCTTTGTGAAGGACCCGGTGGTTCATCACGAAGAGGATACCAATTATCTTGAGCCGCCCATTAAGGATTGGAACGATGGCGTTGATCGGATCGGCTTCGATCCCCGCAATCTGTATTACCAGGCGCAAATGGTCATGTTGCGGACCTACATTGAGGACTGGGACGGCAACTATGGAATCCTGCCTTTCACGCACTTTGACCCTTTCGATTTGGCCAACCAATTTCGAGGCAATAGTATTTTCTATGATCTTCAGGATGAAGCGGAGAATCTGCATGCCCTTCTGAGGCGCAATACGACATGCATCCTTCAACTCGAGCAGCACATGCGGGAGAATTATATTCGAGGGTATGATCTCGAAGGTATTTGCCTTGGTCTGTGGTGTCCGGCGGGAAACTACCTCTCTTGCGATATCGGCGACATGGTTAGTCGCTCGGCTCTTGAGGAATTCGGTCGGCCCTATTTTGACTCCATTGTTTCAGAATGGGGTGGGGCTTTTCTTCACCATCATGAACTGGGACTCCATCAGATTGACGTCTGGTCCGAAAGTCCCAAGCTGTCCGTTCAATTTTTGAATCGGGATCCCAATACAAAACACCTGGCACAAGCTCGGATAATCGATGAAGCAATTATTGCCTCAACCTTTCGTGTGCCTATTGCGTTCATTGCAGACTATGATGAGTTTATGACCGGCGCGGATTCCTGGTCAAAAGGGAAATTTGTCGTTCATGTAATCTGCGAATCCCCCGAACAAGCACGTATGGCGGTGAGGAAAGCTCGCTCATTGCGCGGATTCTGAAAACGAGGGCGTAAGTCCAGTCAAAAGGGATAAGCATTAAGCTGGACCCTCCTTAATGAGATTATGTCTAAAAATCTTCCGCAGGGCCAGGGCTGCCGGTTTGGGACGGCCATGAAAATCGACGATGGAAGTATTGGCCGAACAAGGATAACAATCGTGTCCCATCCAGATGATCACGCCGCCGCACTTCGGGAACCGGTCCTTGCAGGCCCTGACCGCAATGGTCAAGGCGTTTGCCTGCCGCTGCTGACTCCAGGCGACATACTCCGCCAGATCTTTCGGTTCACGTTCCTTTTCCTCCACAAACACGGGCCATTCGATCCACCAGGGGAGCGGACGCCGCCATAGGGGATTTTCCGCGCTCGCGGGAAAGGCCGGCAGATCGCCTTTAAAGTATTCAATGATGTCCACCGGACTGGCTCCGGGGGCACCGAGTTCGGACCGAAAGAGGGCATCGTCATTCTTCCAATATCGTATCCATTTGTCGTCCACTCGTCCTTCCACCTTCCACGGCCCGTGGACATCCCAATGCACGTTTTTGCCAAAATCCTCTTCCACACCCGAGGTTCGCGGCCCGGAGGGCGAACCCGAGAGGCATCGCCGTCCCGGGTCCAGTTCCGAAACGATTTTCTTGAATCTCCGCAACAAGGGGTGGCTAAAATCGACGGGTTTGTTGCTTCCCACCTTGTTCCCGCTCTGATCGCCCAACAGTTCGTTGCCTCCGCACCACAGGAAAAGCGAGGGATGATGCTGCCGGCGGACGATAAATGACCGGGCAATTTCCGAAAGTTCGGCGATGCTCTTTTTGTCTTCCGGCGGCCAGTTGTCTGCGCCCGACGAGGAGAGCGGAAATTCCTGCCAGACCAGGAATCCCATCTGGTCGCACATTGAATAAAAGACTTCCCGTTCCAGAATTCCTCCGCCCCATACGCGAAGGACATTCACTCCCAAATCGCGATACACCTCCAGCCGTTTACGATAATCATCAGGGGTCACCTCGGCAAAATTCGCCAGAATGGGAACCCAATTGATCCCCTGCAGAAAAATCGGCTTACCGTTGACCACGCAGAGCCACGGGTCGGCATTTTTCGGGGCGTCTTCACACCGCTTCCATTCGATTTGCCGGAATCCCACCGGCCGGGCGACGGCGTCGTTCTCGGTTCCTTCTTTATCCAACAGTCGGCAATGCAGTGTATAGAGAGGCCGATTACCCTGACCGTTGGGCCACCAGAGTTCGATCGGCAAATCCGTCCACGTTACACCCGCCGCCAATTCGGAACCGTTCACATCCTGTGTCTTTAGAATTCTTCCATCCTGCTCCAGCGACAACCGAACTACCGCGTCCGCTTCTCCCAGGACCGAGCCTGCCATCCAAGCCTCGCCGGTTCTTGTTCGGTAATTGGTTGTGGTGGTGCAACGGAATTCCTTGATCTCCCATCCACGGCTGGCCTTCAGAAAGATTGAGTCCCAGATCCCGATCTGCACCAGCCGGCCCACCCAGTCCCACAGGTAATTGAATCGCACTTTCCATTCCGTCATCTGCGAAGTGAATCCGAATTGCCCCAGCCACCGCGGCGGACAGTCGAACACGATCTGCAGAAAATTCTTTTCCTTGGCCAAATGCGGGATCAGGGCAAAGGTGTGCGGCACGTGAGAGCCTTTGAAGGTTCCCACTTCTTTGCCGTTGATAAGGACCCACCCGGAATAATCCAGTCCCCGGCAGACCATATACAAGGCCGTGCCGTCTTGGATCCATTCATCGGGGATCACGGCCTCGTACATCCAGTGCCGGTTTTCCACCCACTCGCACTTGCGGGCATTCAACCCTTGGTTCCAGTCCGGAATAATACCTTTTTCCCGTAACGACCACTGCACCGATCCTGGAACCTTGGCTGTAATAGCTGGAACTTCCGGTATTTGCGATAAAGTCATATCCGGCCGTTGTTCCAGTCGCCAGATATGCGGAATCCAACCCGTCAATTTCCATTCCAGCTTTGATAAATCATAATAGTGTATTTTTCGCAATTGATCCATTGTGATCCTTTCTCAGAAACCGCCTTCAAAATAAGTAGATTTCAATGCTAAACCCGTCGGCATAATTTGATGGATAGGGGATCTCCCCCCATTTCTTCAAATAAAACGAGGGTATTGTGGTCGTTAAGCCAGTCGGCCGGCACATGATAATACCGTTGCGTGGGCTTACCAGTCCCGATATCCTGTATCCCTTGTTGTTTGAGCCGCTCCGGGGTCTGGCCAACGGCAGGGGCCAGCCAGTAGCGGCACAGGCATCGGCCGTTAAGCCAAACCAAACCTTTGTTCATTCCCTGAAGGTCCAGAGTCCATGGGCCTAGGCCCTTTGGCCGATCGAATAGGGTCCGCCACCAACTCAGGGGCTTACTACGACCAGCCTTCTTCTTCCAAGGGACCAGGTCTCCCGCCTCCTCAAACACCCGCCATCGCTCGCCCGCCAAGCCCGGCTGAATTTGCCACGGACCGCCGATCGGGAGATCCTTCCACGTTACTTTTCCCCACAACCCTTTGCGTTCATTGACCATATTTTCCCCGCCGATCAGCCAATCTCCTTTGATCAGGCCCAACCCGCAGCATAGCAGCGATAACTCATGGGTTCCTGCTTTCAGGTTCAAAGGGAAGGACTGCGTGAAATTCGGCCCTGACATAGGACCACGCTCTTCAACCAAAGGGTTTGCCGTCCAGGCCACCAGTTTCTCATCCACGTAGACATAAACAAAATCCGCCACGCCCGTCAGGCGTAATTCCCCGGCCCCCGCATGGTGCGGAGACACCGCGAAGTTCGTCGAATACCGGCAATAATCGGTCTTGTCGAGGGTGAAGGTCAATTGCTCCACGGGTACATTAACCGTAATGACCGGGGCAGAATTCTTTTTCAGTTCCCTCCATTGGGTAAAGGCGGAGAATGTTTTTTTCAAGGGCTTCATTTTTCTCCGTACCGTCGAATCGGTGGAAATCTCGGCTGTATTCATAAGGACCTTCCCATCGGCTAGGAGGATCACCGATTGTCCCGCCAGCAAATACTTGTTTTCTCGGTACTCCACTTTCGCTGGCGCACAATCGTCGTTGCACAGGAAGATCAGCGGTTCATAGTCGTAGGCGACCTGCTGGGGCCCGAAAACCTTCGGCTGCGGCGGGTCGCGGCGGAGCAACTCATCCGAAAATTTCCAAAGGATATGGTGCAGTCGGGACAAGTGATTATACTTCGTCGTGACCAATCCGTATTCATCGAGGGGGGCATCAGAATCGTAACTTGTCGTCTGCAGGAACATTGCCTCACGGCCAAAATTCGTCCCCCCATGCCACATGTAATAATTGTTGCCGGTTCCTCCCCCGGCAAAAAATCTCGCGGCGGCGTAAGCCGTGTTTTCCGCAGAGCGAACATGATGCGGATATCCATAGGTGTCGTACCATGCCTGCCAGTTTTCCGACCATACTGCCGGCTGGTCCGGATGCTCCATAAAATGTTTTTCGAGCAGCCGATGACCAAACCAATCGTTGATGGTCTCGATCGCTCCGGGCATTCCCCCAAGGCACATTACCCAGGGTACTCCCAGGTTCTGAGCCAAGCCCAGATTAATCGCCCAGGTCAAATATTTTTGCCCTTCTTGCCCGTACTGGCTTGCGATGAGGGCATATTCATTTTCAATTTGGGCGAGGATGATTGGCCCGCCATTGGGGGCAAATTCTGGCCGAAGGTAATCGCAGAGAAACCGAACCCACTGGGCCATCTCCCGTTTGAACGGCTCGTTATTTGTTCGCATCTGAATCCCAGGCTCGTCCCGCAGCCAGGAAGGAAATCCCCCATAATTCGTCTCCGCGCAGATAAAAGGTCCGATCCGCAGGATCACGTGCAACTCGCGCTCCTGGGCCAGTCGGCAGAAATATTTCAAGTCCAGCCGGTCGGAGAAATCATACACCCTGCGCTGTTGTTCATGAAGATTCCAGAAGACATACGTCTCAATGGCGTTTAACCCCGCCTTCCGGCTAAGATCCATCAGCCTCGGCCACATTTCCCGGCTGCTCCGGGGATAGTGGATCGCCCCGCTCAAGAGCAACGTCCGTTTTCCGTTGATCGTCACTGCTCGGTGATCGTAACTGACTGCGGTCATTAAATGTCCTTTTCTGCAACTTGCATAACCAAGACTGGTTTATCCATTTGAAGGCGATCGTAGCGTATCGATCCACTGCTTCAAATAATCAACAGTTAGAAAACAAGCATCTTCCATCTATCGTCAAACACAGACGAGATGCCTTGATCAAATTCTTGCCGAAAAGCCTCTTTAAAAAAATGGGAGGCTCTAAATATAATACTTGACTATTGATGTAAAATCAATTACAATACCAGTGTAACGTTCAGGTAAACGTTACACTTAAAATGTAATATTTCACGATGAAGAAGAGATCTTTTGCAACAATTCGGGACATGGCGTCGATGTCCGGGCGAATGGCCGTCCCGGGTGATCGACTGAAAGTGCGTGGATTTTCCAATTGATATCCCCACGGCCCCGAATTGCTTCAAGAAACGGTTCTCGCACCCAGAGATATGGGAGGCCTTGGGTCCGAGCCTTGGTCCACGGCATCTGTCTGTTACAGCACCTTGACCGCTCTGGAGCCATACGCCCCTGCTAGCGCAAGGGCATCGAGGTTCAGAAGGTTTTTGCCATGGTGGCCTTTGACGAGCTTTGGGAGCGGGCGGAAATCGCGTATCTGGCAAGGCCGTTCCAGCAAGATTCTACCGCTCCGATTGAATGTCCGGGAATCCATTTTCAAAATGCTCTAACGAGATTTCAGTTTCAATTCCTCCGGGTTGTGTTGACCCGGAGGGGTTGAAACAAAATGTGTAACTAGGGAGTACGAAAATGAAAAAGGTGGTTCTGTGTCTGATCGGTCTTGGGATGGCGTTGACATTCCCAACGCTTGCGGCGGCAACGCCGCCCGCCCTGATCTTTGGGGCGGATTACAACTACAGCGGGATAGTCAAGGCCAACGAAAGCATCACGGGGAATACGAACGTCCGCGCCCTTGGGAGCGGCTCGGAAGATTCCTTCGGTTTTTCTTTTCAGATCGCCGACGGGAAGTGGGGCGGCGGGATGGAGGTGCTTCCGGAGCAATACAGCAGCCGCGTCCGCTATGATGTTCCAGACAATTTCAGCACCAGCAACGGAATGGTGGAAGTCTGGTTCAAGATGACGGGAACAAACAACAGCGATACCTACCTGATCGACCTGGGAGGCGGAAATTATCTGAAGTGGGAGGTTTCGAGTTTGGACCTGGTGGCGGTGCTGGCGGGGGCGACGGTGCGGTACCATGTCGGAAGTATCGACGATAACGCCTGGCACCACGCGGCCATGTCCTGGGGCGACGGCGGCCACTGGAAAACCGGCAAACGGCTGTGGTTCGACGGCTATGAACGGGCGTGGAACACCGGCCATACGACCGCCTTGAGCGGGGTGACGCACATCGGCGTGGGCGCGCCGAGCTATGGTGGGGTCACGGCGATTATCTACGATGAACTGCATGTCTACGATGTTGGCTACAACGATTTGGTGTACTTTGCTCCGAACCAAGGCGAGCCGGGATACTACGGTGAGGTGGAGCCTCTGGCCACGCCCTATGCAAACCCGCCCGCCCTGATCTTTGGGGCGGATTACAACTACAGCGGGGTGATCAATGCCAACATGAGCATTAATGGAAGCACCCTGCTCCGTCCTGATGGCTCGGGGGAAGAGGATTCTTTCGGCGATCTGACCTCGGAGGCCACCGGATACGGCAAGTGGGGCGGCGGACTCCGAATGGGGCCCAGCAACTGGAACAGCCGCGCCCGCTATGATGTTCCCGACAATTTCAGCACCGCCAATGGGATGGCGGAGGTCTGGTTCAAGATGATGGGGAACAATGACAGCGATACCAACCTGATCGATCTTGGAGGTGGGAACTTTTTACGCTGGGAGGCCTCGAGCGGAGATTTGGTGGCCGTATTGGCGGGGGCAACGTTGCGATACAACGTCGGACAAATTGACAACGATACGTGGCACCACGCGGCCATGTCCTGGGGCGATGGCGGCCACTGGAAAACCGGCAAACGACTGTGGTTCGATGGCTATGAGCGGGCGTGGAATACCGGCCATACCACCGCCCTGAGCGGCATATCGCATGTCGGTGTGGGCGCGATTAGCTACGGCGGGAACACAGTCATTATGTTTGATGAACTGCATGTTTACGATAGCGGCTACAACGATCTGGTGTACTGGTCTCCGAACCAGGGCGAGCCGGGATACTACGCGGAGGTTGGACCCTTGATACCGCTTACGTATTCCATCAACACCGCCGCAGGTACACCCTTTAGTCCGGGCGTCCGAGGCCACCATCCTGAATGCATCGGGGTCCATCGCGGTGAATACACCACAGGAATTCCGAAGCTGTTGCCGGTTTCCGACGGCACGTTCCTGCGGGGCCTAGCGGCGGGCTTGAAGGCCGAAACCTACGACTGGCGCAACCGCTTTGAGTATGGCGTGCCGGCCAACGGGCTGGGTCAGCCGACGATCGAGTTTCTGCGATACCAGCGGGACCGGAATTCCAGCATGATCAATACCGTCAACACCCGGGGCCTGACGCGGCAGGTGGGACAAACGTGCGAGTATTATGATACGCGTCTGTCCACGCTGGTGAGCCTGGCGACCGACTGGGTGCGGTACACCAACCACATCGTGCAGACGTACCGGCTGGGTGATACGATTTCCGACCCGAGAGATGCGGGCATTGTCAACTCCCTTTCCTGGAAAACACAAGGGGATACGTCCGATCAATTCGAGCCACTGCTTTTCCCCCAGGAAGCCGCAGTGCCCAAAGTGACGTATTGGGAGATCGGCAACGAACCGTCGATGAACTTGTCGGCAACTAATTCCTACACCCTGACCCCTGCTCAATTTCATGATCGGTACGCGGCGATCGCGGCGGCGATGAAGGCCGAAGACCCGACCATCAAGGTCGGCCCCAGTGACCTACCGGGTGGCGATTACATCAATGCGGTCGTGTCGGATCTCAGTTTGCCCGTGGACGTTGTCTATTACCACACGGTCTTCCGGGGCAACCTTGGGACAACCAATGTGGACGACATTATATCCCTTCTGAACGGTATCTACTGGGATGAAAGGAGCGTTATGGACCCGATTGTCGCCATCATTGCCGCCAGCGGACGTGATCCCGCGACCATTCCCCTGGCGATTACGGAATGGAACCCGGACTATGCCTATATGGATGCCCCTTCGATCGGACGCATGGCGCAAGCTCTGGGATGCATGCAGGCGGTCTTCAGTTTTGCTCGGATGGGGATATTCGATGCCAATTACCTCAAGTGGCCGGCGGATACCCGGGACGGCATGGAGTACCCGGTTTACAAGGCTTGGCAGGTCCTCAACGACCACATGGGCGACACATTGGTTGACTTCTGGAACGAAGCGTGTTTCCAACTTTATACCACGAAAGATAACGCGACGGGCCAAGTGGCGGTCTGGGGCCTGAACTTCAGCAATACCACCGACAAGACCATGCAGATATCCCTTGACCAACTCCCGCCAGGAGCGACCAATGTCACATGGAAGCATCTGGGGGCACTTTCCGGTCTCTCCACATTATTGACCGGGAATATTTCTGCGTACGATGCGGGTGGCCCTCAGGTGAATGTGGATTGGAAGACTTGGGATTTAAGCGGCATCTCGACCTCAAGCCTGACGTTCCATGTTCCCCGCGCGAGCATGTGCGTGCTACTAGTCGGTTCACCGTCATTGAAGGTCAGCCCGCAGACCCAGACGGTCTTCTGGCCGGCCGCGCAATTCAACATCACCGTGAACAATTCCGGGGCTGGAACCCTGGATTGGACTGCCGCAGTCATCTCCGGAGCGAGCTGGCTTTCCATTGGCACGACCAGCGGGACCGACCACGGGACAATTACCGTCAGCGCCGATGAAAACTCCACCGCTGCCGCCCGAACGGGAATCATCCGTGTAACGTCCGGTGCCGTATCCAAAGACGTGACGGTGGTGCAATCCACCATGCCGCCGACTTCGAACATCACTTCGCCGCTCCAGGACAATACGTCCACCGCTCCGGCTACTATTGCCATCACGGATAATGCCACCGATAGCAACGGCACGATCAACAAGGTGGAATTCTACAACAACGACGTCTTGCTGGGCACAGATAACAACAGTTCCGGCGGATGGACCTACAGTTGGGCGAACGTGGCGGCCAGCGGCGACCATGGAATCAGTCTGACCGCGAAAGCCTACGATAACGACAACATGAGTACGACGTCCAACCCAGTCACCATTACCGTCACTGACAGTGCCCTCAAGTGTTATTGGAAGCTCGACAATACGAGTGGCACTACGGCGGTCGACTCATCGGGCATCGGCAACGTCGGCACCACGTACAACAGCCCAAGTTGGGTGACGGGAAAGATAAGCAACTGCCTATCTTTTGATGGTTCCAACGATTACGTCCAGAAAACCAGTGCTTCGAGTCTGCCGGCCGCCAACGCCAACCAGACCGAGTGTTTCTGGTTCTATGTCTCAAGTAACCCTTCAGCCAAGAAGACCGCTCTGGCTGTTACGGGCAGTTCCTCAGCCGTCAATATCGGGTTTGTGAGTAGTAGCGGGATGAAGTTCGGAGTGTGGAAGTATAACAACACCGTCCTGGTCAAGGCCGCCATGCCCGCGGCCGGGGCCTGGCATCATGCTGCCTACACAAAGAGCGGCAGCACCAACACCTTGTACATCGACGGTTCTCCGGTAAATACCTCCACCACGAGCACCAATACGGCGTCGGCGACGACAATCAACGCCGGACGTACTGCCAGCGGCGCGTACTATTGGCCTGGTAAATTGGATGAAATCCGCATCTATAACCGAGCTTTGTCGGCGACGGAAATTGCCGCCTTGGCGCAAGGCAAACAATAGAACGGACCAATACTGTTCATGCTTATAAGTAGGCAATCAGCAGTGTAGCCGAAACTAAGCAAGACGATCAAAACGGTGGGTCGAAAGACCTGCCGTTTTCTTATTCCAAGATCGATTTGACCATCGTTCAAATTCTGGGACTTAAAAGCGCGTAAAGACTTTGCATTAGACGTGAGTTGTTTAAAATGCCATCTCTCAAAATTGTACTGATAATATATTGTCATTAATATGCTTAAAAAAATCTCGTAACCGTTCAGGCCACCTTCCGTCATTGCGAGCGCAGCGAAGCAATCTCGTAATGACGCCGGTTAATGAAGGAACGAGATTGCTTCGTCGCTGCGCTCCTCGCAATGACCACGAGGTGGTCTGAACGGATACAAAATCTTATGCCCCAAAAAAAAGGAATATTCGAAAAATTAAGGGCTTGACTTTTATCGCAAAAGAAATTATATTGGATAGTGTAACGTTCAGGTGAACGTTATATTGTAAAGGTAATGTTCCACCATGAAGAAAAGTTCTTTCGCGACAATTCGGGACGTAGCGGCGGCGGCTGGGGTGTCCATGACCACAGTGTCAGACATCATTACGGGGCGATCTGATCGGTTTAAGGAAGAGACATTAATGCGGGTCCGCAAGACGGCGGAAAAGCTCAGTTACCGGCCCCATCTGGGGGCTTCGGCGATGCGAAGCCAACGGTTCAATACCATCGGTCTGATCCTTTCGCAGTCACCGTTTTACGAGGCCAAATTAGTTGAGGGCGTGGATGAAGTCGCTCATGCCCGGGAACTCGGGCTCATGCTGGTTCACATCGGCCCTGCGGAAGAGGATTTGCCGAGCTTGGTTACCCACAACCAGGTGGATGGGTTGATCGTGGACTGGACCTCTCCGAAGAAGATCGGAGTGGCAATTGAGAACTATCGTATTCCCGCCGTCTGGGTCAACAACGATCAGCATGCCCCGGAGAACTGCATCTGGCCGGACGACGAGGCGGGCGGGCGAATGGCCACGGAACATCTGATTGCTCTTGGTCATCGGCGAATCGCATTTTTGCGAGTTCCCCAGGCCATGCACCCTAGTCAGGAATTTCGATTGAAGGGTTATTGCCAAGCGTTGACCGAGGCGGGTTTGGAGCCCCGGGTGATCGACTGCGAGTGCTTGGATTTTCCCTTGGATATACCCACGGATCCGAATTGCTTTAAGAACCGGTTCTCACACCCGGAGATATGGGCGGACATGGAAACGGGATCCTGGCCCACGGCGTTTGTCTGTTACAGCACCTTGACCGCCCTGGAGCTATACGCCGCCTGCCAGCGTAAGGGCGTCGAGGTCCAGAAAGCCTTCGCCGTGGTGTCCTGTGACGAGCTTTTGGAGCGGGTGGAAATCGCGTATCCCGCCATCACCACCGTGGTGGTGGACCATGCCCTGATGGGGCGTCTGGCCGTGGACATGCTCTGCGAACGGATCGAAAACAATGGCAAGGCCGTTCCCAGCAAGATACTGCCGCTCCGATTAAATGTCCGGGAGTCCAGTTTCAAAATGCCCTAACGAGATTTTAGTTTCAAATTCGCCGGGTTGTGTTGATCCGGAGGGGTTGAAACAAAATGTATAACAAAGGAGTACGAAAATGAAAAGTGTGGTATTGGGTCTGATCGGTCTTGGGATGGTGTTGATATTCCCGACGCTTGTAGCGGCAACGCCGGACTACCTGGTCTTTGGGGCGGATTACAACTACAGCGGGGTGGTCAACGCCAACGAAAGCATTACGGGAAGCACGGTGATCCGTCCGCAGGGATTAACTGACGGCGATTCCTTTGGAACGATCACTCAGGTCGCGGGTGGGAAATACGGCGGAGGGATGTTGGTGGCACCCAACGAGAATAATCAGCGAACCCGGTATGATGTGCCCAGCGGGTTCAGCACCAGCAACGGGATGGCGGAAGTCTGGTTTAAACTCGAATCGGCCGATAAGATTACTCTGCTCGATCTGGGTGGGGACAACCTTGTGCGGTGGGACCCCGGCAACGGCAACCTGAACACCTATTTGGGTTCGGCTGGCCTGTACTGGTACGCGGGGAATATCGCCGACGGCAATTGGCACCACCTGGCCGTGAGTTGGGGCGACTCAGCCAATTGGAAGAAAGGTAAACGGGTGTGGTTCGACGGTGCGAACGTGGCTTGGAACGATGGCGATTACTCTCTCTTGAACCCAACTTCTTATATCGGCACCCAGGAAGCAAATGCTGCCGGGGGCGGGAACGTTTATTTTGATGAACTCCATGTCTATGGTCCAGGCTGGCAGAACCTCGTGTACTTTGCTCCGGGCCAAGTCGCGCCGGGTTACGTCGGCGAAATCACCGGGTTGGCCGCGGCCGTACCCGAGCCGGCAACCTTGATTTTATTGATGTCGGGATTAGTCGGTTTCATCGTCCGCAGACGAACCATCGCATAAGCTAAAAACGATTTATCAGCCGGACCGCCTTCGCAAGCGATCCGGCTCTTTGAGGCACGTGTCCCAGATCGGTCCGAGGTTGTCGCCTCGGCGAAGCAAGGTATATAATTACATAAAGGAGAATCAAGATGGGTACGAGAAAAATTGGTTATGGAGTGATGTTGGTGTCCTTGTCGATCATTCTTGCCCACACGGCGGTTTCGCAAGCAACGCCGGATTATCTAATCTTTGGGGCCGATTACAACTACAGCGGGGTGGTCAATGCCAATGAAAGTATTACTGGAAGCACTGAACTCCGGCCGGAGGGCTCGGGGGGAGGAGACTCCCAAGGTACGATAACCCAGGTCACCGGGGGAAAATACGGAGGGGGTATGTTGGTGGCCGCCATGGGGAATGATCAGCGGACGCGGTATAGTCTGCCCAGTGGGTACGACGCTTACAACGGGATGGTGGAAGTCTGGTTTAAAACGTCTAATGCGGACGATAAGCTTACCCTGCTCGTTGTGGGTGAGGACAACCTTGTGCGCTGGGATCCAAGCACTGGCAACCTGACTGCCTACCTAGGCTCGGCCGGCATGACCTGGTACGCGGGGAATATCGCCGACGGTAATTGGCACCACGTGGCCTTGAGTTGGGGTGATTCCGCCAATTGGAAGAAAGGCAAACGGCTGTGGTTTGACGGTGCAAACGTGGCGTGGAGCGATACGAACTACTCCGTCATGAACCCGGCTACTTATCTCGGTACTCAAGAAGGAAATGCCGCCGGTGGCAATGGAGACGTTTATTTTGATGAGCTGCATCTCTATGGTCCAGGCTGGCAGAACCTTGTGTATAACTTGGGCGGAGCGCCGGGTTATTTCGGCGAAGTCGGTCCGTTGGCCGAGGCCCTCCCGGGAACAACCCCGGTGGGTATGGTCTTTGGCGCCGATTACAATTCCGCCGGGATCATCAATGCCAATACGAGCTCAACGGCCAGCAAGAACGTCCGTGCCCCTGGGAGCGGACCGGAAGATTCCTACGGTCTTTCTTTCCAGCTTGCCGACGGGAAATGGGGCGGCGGGATGAAGGTGCTGCCGGACCAAAGCAACAGCCGCGTCCGCTATGATGTTCCAAGCGGTTTCAGCTCCGACAACGGGATGGTGGAAGTCTGGTTCAAGATGACGGGAACCAACAACAGTGACACCAACCTGATCGACCTGGGGGGCGGGAATTTCCTGCGGTGGGAGGTTTCCAGCGGAGACCTGGTGGCGGCGATGGGGGCGGCGGTAGTGCGATACAACGTCGGGCGAATCGACGACAATACCTGGCACCATGCGGCCATCTCCTGGGGTGCAGGCGGCACATGGAAACGGGGTAAACGACTGTGGTTTGATGGTGCGAACCGAAATTGGAACGATGGCGACTTCACCCCCTTGAGCGGCGTGACGCATATCGGCATAGGTGCGCCAGGCTATGGCGGCGGGGATACGGCAATTATTTACGATGAGCTTCATGTCTATGACGTTCGCTACAATGACTTGGTGTACTTGGCTCCGAGCCAAGGCGAGCCTGGATACTCCGCGACGATTGGTCCCTTGTTTCCGGCTCTTGCCACCCCAACCACGGTCTATACCATCAACACCGCCGGGGGCACGTCCTTTAGTCCGGGCGTCCGAGGTCACCATCCCGAATGTGTCGGTGTCCATCGCGGGGAATACCTCCGGGGCATTCCGAAGGTCCTGGCGGTCTCGGACGGTACGTTCCTGAGGGGTCTGGCGGCCGGGATGAAGGCCGAGACCTACGATTGGCGAAACCGGTTTGAATATGGTGTGCCCGCGAACGGACTGGGCC
Organism: Phycisphaerae bacterium; assembly: GCA_041658725.1. GTDB lineage: Bacteria > Planctomycetota > Phycisphaerae > JAAYCJ01 > JAAYCJ01 > JBAZZQ01. The sequence goes on from JBAZZQ010000003.1 coordinate 40,645, forward strand.
AACCGACGATTGATTTCCTGCGTTATCAACGGGATCGAAACTCCACGATGATCAACACCGTCAACACCCGGGGCTTGACGCGGCAGTCGGGAACGACCTGCGAATATTACGACACGAACATTACTACCTTAACGAACCTGGCCGCTGATTGGGTTCGCTACACTAACCACATCGTGCCGACGTATCGGCTGGGCAATACGATCACCGACCCGAGAGACGCGGGGATTCTCAACTCCCTTTCCTGGAAGACGGAGGGTGATACGGCGGATCAATTTGAACCCCTGCTTTTCGCCCAGGAAAGCGCGGTCCCCAAAGTCATGTACTGGGAGATCGGAAATGAACCATCCTCGAACTTGTCGGCGACCAATTCCTATGTGTTGACCCCGGCCCAATATCGGGCTCGGTATCAGGCAATCACGGCGGCGATGAAGGCCGAAGATACGACCATCAAAGTCGGTCCGAGCGACGTGACGGCCGGAACTTACATTGACGAGGTCGTGTCGGATTCTTCTTTGCCGGTGGACATCGTTTATTATCACGCGACCTTTAGCGGCGATCTCGGGTCGCTTACCGATTCAAGTCAAATTCAAAACTTCTTGAACAACATCTATAGCGGTCAGCAGAGCCTCAAGAATGGGATTACGTCGATCATTTCCGCCAGCGGGCGAGACCCTGCAACCATTCCTCTGGCGATTACGGAATGGAACCCGAACTATTCATTGGCGGATACCCCTTCTGTCGGACGCATGTCGCACGCTCTGGGGTGCATGGAGACGGTGTTCAGCTTTGCCCGGCTGGGAATCTTCGATGCCAATTACCTCAAGTACCCGGCGGATTGCCGGGACGGGATGGAGTACCCGGTCTATAAGGCTTGGCAGGCTCTCAACGACCACATGGGCGATGTTCTGGTGGACGTCCATACCGAAACCGATTTCCGGATGTACACGACGAAAAACAGCGCGACGGGCCAGGTGGCGGTCTGGGGCTTGAATTTCAGTGACGCCAACGACAAGACCATGCAAATTACCCTCGACCAACTACCACAAGGTGTTACCAATGCCACGTGGATGCGTTTGGGCGCCCTCTCCGGGACCAGCACGTTGCTGAGCGGAAATATATCTTGGTACGATGGCGGCCCTCAAGTGGACGTGGACTGGCGGACGTGGGACGTGAGCGGCATCTCGACTTCGAGCCTGACGTTCCAGGTTCCCCGCGCGAGCATGTGCGTACTGGTGGTGGGAACCTCGTCGCTAAAGGTTTCCCCGCAGACGCAAACTGTTTTCTGGCCCGCCACCTCGTTTGCGGTGACGGTTGGGAATACCGGAGGCGGTGCCCTAAGCTGGACGGCCCAGGTAATTTCTGGAACAGACTGGCTTTCCATTAACGTGGCCAGTGGGACCGATCACGGGACGATTCTCGTGACCGCCGCACAAAACTCCTCCGCTGCCCGAACGGGAATCATCCGCGTGACGTCCGGTTCCGTATCCAAAGACGTTACGGTGGTGCAGGGCGGGCCCGTGACCATCCCCGGAGATGTCAACGGGGACGGCGTGGTCAATGCGGACGATCTGTCGATCGTGCTGACGAATATGGATTCCAAGCCTCCGACGGATGCCCGTGCGGACTTGGATCAGGACGGTGAAGTCACATCGTCCGACCTGGCGATCGTGCTGGCAAATATGCCATAAGAAAGTGTACAATAGAACGACATATAGGAAGAAAATGTGTTCCCTACGGAACCCGTAGTACATAAATGCCCTTTCAGGGCTGTGGCGGTCCGCCTGACCGTGGACCGCTGCAATCGAAGAAGTAGTCGAGTAGGCAAGTAAAAAAAGTAGGAAGAAAAACCATGGAGGTTGCTTTGAATCCAAAATCGAAAATTCAAAATCCCATACACGGTTTTACCCTTATTGAACTCCTGGTCGTGGTGGCAATCATCGCGGTGCTGATCTCGATTTTGCTTCCGGCGCTGAGCCAGGCAAGGGAGACGGCCCGCGCAGTATCCTGTTCCAGCAACCTGCATCAAATGGGGCTTGGGTTTATGATGTATGCGTCCGACTACCAGGAGAAATTCCCTCCCTATGCGACCAGCAGCAATTGGGGGCGGTTTGCCTGGAAAATCGAGTGGTGGCCAAGTAACTCGTGCACAGGGCCACGGGTCCTGGCGGAAAAGAATTACATCGATCACAGCGGAGGGCTTTACGCGTGCGCCGCGGCCAAGCATCCCAGCGGGGCGGCTTACTATCGATGGTCTTCCTGGATGTTGGACGCCGAGCCGCCCGGAGCTATGGATTATGCGTACCTGGGAAACAATTATTTTTTGTCCGACTATGGCCGGGGATATGCCTATTCGCCCGCGGGATTAAATTCCCGATTCTACTTGACGAAGATCGAAAGCGCTGATGTCACCGGGTTTCCCTTGATGCAGGACTGGGCCTCCGATTATTGGTATACGTGGAACGAGTCCCCCCAGAACATTACCTGGCACCAGAAAAAGATGAACGTTCTCATCGTAGACGGCCATGTGACCACCGTCAATTACATGGACAACCGCCATTGGGCCACGTATACGGGATTTTGTTTCAACGGCTCCGGGCTGGGGTACGCCTACCAACCGTAAGGCGGTGTCCGCTTTTTATTATCCTGAAAGGTTTCCATGCCGACAAAAACGATGAATTGGATCGTGTTGTTTTTTTTTCTTTCGCTTCTCGCTCGGTCTGTCGCGGCAGATGAGCCAAGCCCCGGGCCGTATCACCTGATCTTTGGCATCGGCCTGCATGACGAAGGGGCCTTCACCCCCGTCGGTCAATCCGACGGCATGACGTTCATTGTCGAGCTGCGGTGCGATAACGAAACAAAAGAGATCTTTCGCCGTCACCGGCCCAAGGAGAACCATGCCCCGGAATATTTCTCGGCGGATATGTCACCGTGGGCGGGACGAACGATCCGGCTGCGGTTCATCGCCGATCCGGGGCCGAACCACAATGCCGCCTACGATTGGGGCGTTTGGATCGAACCGCGAATCGTCCGCGGGGTTGTACCCCCCAAGTGGTGGGAACGGAAAAACCTGTTTCAAAGCGACAAACTTCGGGTCATCTTCGATGCCGTCGACTCTTATGAAAAGGCAACCCTCGGAGTTGGAGATAAAATCGGCTTGCGGGCAGGAGCTCAATTTAATCCCTGTTCCGTTCCGATCGGTTGGGGACTTCTTGGGTTTGCGGAAAAGTATAGCGGAAAGAAAAAAGTCCGCGGTATCCTGCACGAACCGGCATGGGATAACGAAGCCACCCTGAGTTGGGCACAATACACGTTGGTCCTGAACCTGGCGGGAACGCTCGTGAGTTCCGACACCGGCTCGAACACTAAGCGGATGGACACCTCGCAAGCGGCCCGAGCCGTTCGCCGACTTGACGAGGCCGCAACTCTGGGAAAAGAGTTGGATGCCCTGATCGCCCGGGGCCGGCGCCAGGGGTTGCAGATGCGGATGCCTCGGGTGACCGCGGCTGTGCTCAAGGTCTTTGTTCCGCGGCTCCGTGAGGATTTGGACGGGATTGCCTGGTACTGCGGACCGAATTTCCCCGGTTGGTTTTACAATAAAGGTACTCCGCCGGGATACGTCACGGTCAAAGTCAAAATGGCGGAAAAATCGCCCAAGGACATCTATCCCCCGGCTTTCATCGAGGAACGAAAACAGCGGGGAATCCTGCTCGCTCCCTACTTGGTGCAGACCGCGGGTCGTGCCCTGGCCGAGGCCCGCGAAATCCTCGCCCATCCCGAGGCGGATGTCAAGTTTCCCGAATATGATATGGGGAAATTGAAAATTCGCGACGGCTATTTCTATGACGGCGATCAACCCGCTCTCCTGACGGGTCTTTACACCAATCGGGACGTTAAACAAGACTATGACGCCATCTCGGAGATGGGGATATGCTTTACCCAGCCCGAGCGGTTGAACGTGTTTACCACCCTCGTTGGAGAGCAAGAAACCAGTCGAGGCTTCATCGATTCCTTTGTAGTTCGGGATACCCTGGAACCCGCTGGAAAGGCCAACATCGGTTGCCTCTTTGACCTGGGCTTACATTACCTGCCGGAGTGGGCGTATAAGAAATATCCCGACCTGACCAATCCGGGTTCGGACCACAATCACTACGCCCCTTATCTGGTGACGTCGAAGGGCTTCCGCGACGTTGTCCGATGGTACCTGGACCAACTCGTTCCCACGACGGCCAAGTTTCCCATGACTCTGGGCTACGAGATGGGCAATCAGCCCTTCCTGAATCCCTGGTCGCCGGCGGTAATCCGTCAATTCCAAGATTGGGCGAAAATGGAATACAAGACGATCGATGCCGCCAACCAACAATGGCTCAGTACCTTTACGTCCTTCTCCCAAGTTCAACCCGATAAGAATTTCCGGTTGATCCAGCCGGTGGGTCTGCGTTACGATTGGGTGAAATTCCAACATCGGATCACCGGGGAATGGTACCGCTGGCTGAAGGCCGAATTGAACAAACACGATCCCCACGGCTGGGTGGAAGTCCAGCCGGCGGGCAACTTTTTTGATCCGCAGAAGTTTCCCGGCCACGATGCCCATCGCGTCGCCATCGACGAAGTTGACCTCTACCGAAATATTACGGATATCAGCGGGATCGACGCCTGCACGTGGTTCTGGGGCCGGTTGGTCTACGACCAGGGCGGACAGTTTTACGACCTGCTGCGTTCGATCGCCCCGGCCAAGCCAATCGTTAATTTTGAGTACGGCCTGAGTACCTACAATTCCAAGACAATCTGGGACCCGGCCTACATCCGTGGGTCGTTGTGGTACAGTTATCTCCACGGAATGGGTGGCTGCACGACATGGATATGGACCCTCGCGGAAGAACGCGATGAAACCCAAACCAATACCCTGGCCCGGTGGCCTGACAGGATCGAAACCTTCGGACGAACGGCCTTGGAACTCCGCCGCCACGCCCGGGCGATTGCGGCCTTCGGACGACCCTCGTCCGAGGTGGCCATGCTGTATCCGGCCCCCGCCCGGTGGTTCGCGGGAACAGGGCCGAGCGACTATTTTGAACAAGCCCGTGCCATGTGGAACGCCGCGTCCTTCCTCGATACTTCATTTGATTTTATCACCGATGAACAAATTACCGAAGGCCGATTGACCCGCTATAAAATCCTGCTCATTCCATCGTCACCATACATGCAGGACGGCAGTTATCGGCATATTCAGAAATTTGTCCATCAGGGCGGAATTCTTCTCACCAACGGCGGGTTGGGCTTCGACGCTTATGGCCATTCGCGTGAGACGGAGGATTTCCTGGGTTCCGCCCGGAATGCGGACCACTATGCCGTGGCCAGGGAAGCCGGAAAGAAATTCGGGCGCGGGATAGTGTATAACGTCCTTCCTACCTCGGCCGGAGCGTATGGTCTCCTGTTCCGGAGAATTTATGACCAAGCGGGGATATCACGCCCGGTCCGTGTGAAAATGCAAACTGGATTGCCCAATTGGACAATCGAGGCCCGAACGGTAAAGGAAACGGATCGGGCTAACCAATATCTTTTTTATTGCTTCAACCTTGGAAACCGGGCAGAACAGATATTGATAACACTCCAGAAGGGTATGGTCATAGCGGGAAGGGACTTGATTTCGAACCGAAAATTTGAACCTGTGATTACGTTGAATCCTCTGGAAATTTGCATGTGGCGGTTTGTGAAATCGGATACAAAATGACCACCATCAACGGGGGTTAGAGAAAATTTGAAACCTCTCCATAAGAGTCGGTGAGTATAATGAAGGTAGCAGGCGATAAGCAGTCGGTAATTTTGTTAGGATCGGCAATTGAATCGGCAGAGTGAAGTTCATACATATCCCTTTGGTAAACCGGCAATGCGACCCAGACGTTATGGGAAGGTCACCGGTTGGATAGGTCTTGTTTTTCTTATTGTCGGGAGCCCAAATCAATTCGGTGTCCAGGCGGAACCGGTAACCCTCCATTTATGGAACATTCCTCCCAAAAGTTCAACCCAGCCCCTGGAGATCGCCCGGCGGCGGACGTTTGACGCTTTCTGCCGACTACATCCCGAGATCAAGGTCCAAGCCATGGTCCCCATGAAGATCGAGGGACCGGCCGCGGAAGGCAATGAATTTCTGGCCGTGGCCGGGGGCGTGGCCCCGGATGTCTTTTACCTCTTTGGCCGAAAGATCGGAGATTATTACAGTCAAGGCTTTCTGGAACCCCTGGATTCCTATCTGGCCGGTTACGTCAAGGCGACGGGAAGGCCTTACGTCGGGATCAATGCTCCCTCCCCGGTCTGGGAACTTTGTCCGATCAACCATCGGATTTATTCTGTACCTTACCTGTACTACTCCATGGCCCTGATGGCTCGAAAGGACCTGTTTGCTCGAGCGGGAGTGCCGTTAAAACCCTTGGCAGACTGGGAGGAACTTTATACGACGGCCCGGCGGCTGACCTGGCTGCCGGACAAAGAGCCGGACGCCAAGCCGGGGGATAAAGGCGTGTACGGCCTGCATTTTCGGACGGGGGTCTATGCGGGTTGGCACATGCTCCAGTACATCTGGAGTTCTGGGAGCGAGGTCGTCCGGTCCTATTTTCCTCGACCGGAGGGAACGCTTGTCGAGGTCCCTCCCCCGCCCGTTGACTATCGGCAGTGGGGGATCGCGATCAGTGATGCCAATCGCTATTACCCAAAACTCCTGGAACTGGAGGCCCGCCTTCGGGCCCTGAAAGTGCCATCCGATTACGGTATGACCGATCTGACGTGGCGGCTCGATGTGGATAACCCGCAAGGGGCGGCGGTCCTGGCCTTCATCCGGCGATTGGTCCATACGCCCTGGCTTCGCTGCGCCAAGGACCACCCGAACCGTGAATTCGACCTGACTCCTAAGATGCAAACGACCCGGCTCGCCCGGTGCCCGATCTGCCGGACAGAGGTGGATATTTCCCGGCCCGATGGCCGACGGCGAGTGTATACCGGCGTGGTGTCCGATGACGACGGAACCAACACCCGAAACCTCCGTATCGAGTTCGCGATGAAGATCGGGGTGCTGGAAGAGGTATCCGATCCCTTGGAGGTAACTACCCTGGCACCTCTGCCGTTTCCGAGCCGGACCCGGGACATTCCGCGGGCCGCCTTCATTGCCGGGCACTACCTGGCGATCAATGCCACTCAGAAAGACCCACGGGTCAAGGAGGCGGCCTGGAAGTACATCGACTTCATGACCGGTCCTGAGGCCCAGCGGATTCGGGTGGAGACCTACGTCGATTACGGCCTGGCGGAATTCATCCGTCCGGCCAACCTCCAAGCTCTTGGCTATGAGGTGGAATTAAATCGAATCCCCAAGTCTCGACTGGTCCTATGGGATGAACTCGAACGCCACGCCCGCGTCGAACCTTACTGCCGGGGCTTTCAGCACGTGATGACCCGGGAACTAGGAATGACCATTGATGGAATCCTCGGGGACAAACCTGATTCCCTTGGCGTGTTTCATCGCGATCCCCAGATCCTGCTGGCCGAGACTTGCCGCCGGGTCAATACGATGATTCTGGGTGAAATGCCGAAAGAGGTTCTGCACCGGCGGGAAAGGATCGGCTGGCTGATCGGGGTCGTCGTCCTCGGCTTGCTGGGTTTGGGAACCTATGGCACGATCCGCTTCGCCGTCCGGATGCATCAGAAGGCCGCCGATCTGGAGGGCCTGGGAGTCCGGGGCAAGACCGGACGGCGGACGTTGGCTATCCTCATCTTTCTGACCCCTGCGATTGGAACCATTCTCTTGTGGGGATACTATCCCTTGATCCGGGGGACGATCATGGCCTTTCAGGACTTCAAGATCCTCGGCGGCTCCCGGTTTGTCGGTCTCCGCAACTTCGTCGAAACCGCTAGCAGTCCGGAATTCTGGCGATACATGCTCCAGACGTTTGAGTTTCTCGGATTGAACTTGGCCATGGGATTCTTTGCCCCCATCGCTCTGGCCATCTTTCTGACCGAGGTGCCCCGGGGAAAAATCCTCTTTCGCACGATCTATTATCTCCCGGCGGTCACCACGGGAATCGTGACATTGTTCCTGTGGAAACAATTGCTCTACGATCCGGCGCCTACGGGATTGATTAACGGCATTATCCTGTCTTTTAACGATCTTTCCCCTATATGGATGATCTTCCTAAAGGGATTACTCGTCGTTTTCCTGGTCTGCCTGATTCTGGGAAATGTGCGGTTGGGACTTAGTCGCGATGTTTCACTTTGGGGACGAATCATTCCGATGGTTATCGCCCTGGTGGGAACGATTTATTTTTTTTGGCGAGTGATTGAAATCTTGAGGGGTGGATCGCCGATGGCCCTGGCCCGGTGGTTTGCCGCTTCCTGGGCCTTCCGGCCGCAGGAGTTCCTGAAGGACCCGCACTTGGCCATGATTTGGATCATCATCCCGATGATCTGGGCGGGGGTGGGTCCCGGGTGCTTGATCTATCTGGCGGCCCTGAAGGGTATTCCCGAGGAGCAGTACGAGGCGGCCGATTTGGACGGCGCGGGAATTTGGTCGAAGATCACGAACGTGGTCTTTCCGAATCTCTCCGCCCTGATCTTGATCAATTTTGTGGGGGCGGTCATCGGGGCCATGCAATCATCGTCCAATATTTTTGTGATGACCGGGGGCGGGCCGGAGGATGTGACCATGACCGTGGGGTTATCGGTCTGGTTCAACGCTTACATGTTCTTGAACTTCGGCTTGGCCACCGCCCAGGCCTGGGTTCTTGGAGCCTTGCTCATCGGGTTTACCTTATACCAACTGCGTCTGCTTAACAGGATGCAATTTCGCACCACAAGTGCCAGGAGATAAGTCCATGCCGGTCATCCCCGTGGTGGGGCGAAAATCGTTCGGAATGCGAATGCTCATCGGGGCGGTATACGCCCTGCTGGCCCTGGGGGCGGTGACCATGATTTATCCCTTTGGCTTGATGCTCGCGACCGCGACTACCGGGAACGCGGACTGGGAGCAGTTTCGAATGATCCCCAGATACTGGACCGATATGGCCGAACAATTCCGAAAGTACATCATCGATAAGAACACCCTCGATGTCCTGGCTTTCGACTTTGAGCAGGAGCACTGGTTTACAGTCCGGGACGTGGAGACTCGGGATTTTCGGGACCTGATGACGCGGCCCGCAAGGGTGTGCCACGCCATCGATGCCGATTATGCCGATTTCATGGCCGGGATCGATCCTGACTTAAAGCAACTTCATTTTGTTGACTACGGGGACCTTCAATACAGCGTGCTCTCCCTTCGCCCGGAATATTTCCGGTGGTTGACAGCCAAGTACGGGCAGATCGATCGACTGAATGTCTTGTATGACGACACGGCGGAAACGTGGGAGGATTTCGGACTGCCCCGAGGCTACAATGGGGCTTGGGAGGCCCGACCCCTCTCGGCCCGGAACCGGGATTGGCGTGAGTTTGTTGTGACCCGCCCGTACGCCAAACAGAGGCTGGTTTCCTTGGATTACCTGGTCTTTGCCGCCCTGCGGGCCGATTACAACAACGTGCAGGTCCTCAATAAGACGGTAGGAACCTCTTTTAAGCGGCTTTTGGATGTTCGATGGACGGTGCTTTCGAAATTTGAATGGGGCCGGGACCTCCAACGAAAGATTCTCCGACGGGATATTCCCTTGGCGCAGATTCGCCTGAGAACGTTGGCCCGTCCCGCGTTCGAAACGTTTGGCCATCGCCTGTTTCCCGGAAAACGGGTTGCCTTTACGCCCAACGCTCCGCAGGACGAGGAAGCCCGCGGCATCTGGATGCACTTTGTCCGGTCGGACGACTGCAAGTTAGAGTTCATTGATCCTGTGGACCCGGCGGTTCTCTGGCGGCAATTTCTGGAAAAACGTTATGGAAACGTGCGGGATATCAACACTGCTCACGGGACCGCCTATGTTGCGGCTGATCAGGTTCGCTTGCCTTCGACTGTGATTGATTGGGGCGCTTTCCGTAACAATCGGGTGGACATCGTCAAAAAATTCCTGCTCGGCAATTTTCAGATGGTGCTGAATTTTGTGCTCCTCCATGGGCGGGCTCTCTTAAATACGCTGATTCTTATCCTGCTGACCCTTTGCGGGACGCTGACGATAAATCCCTTGGCCGCGTATGTCCTGAGCCGGTTCCGGCTGCGGTACGCTCATCATATCCTGGTCTTTCTCCTGGCCACGATGGCCTTTCCCGCCGAGGTCATCATGATCCCCGGCTTCTTGATGGTAAAACAGTTCCCCCTGGGAATCCTGATCCTGGGCGGGGCGGCCGGATTGATGTTTTTCCTGGTTCGGTCGCTTCTGGGGATTCGTTTGCCGCTTTTTTGGAGCGTGCTGGTCGGAGGAATTCTTTCGCTGGCCGCGGGATGGTACCTGCCCCCGGTCGCGGCCCGGATGATGGGCCGGCCGGACCTGAACGTCAGCCTGATGAACACCTTCTGGGCCTTGGTCTTACCCGGCCTCGCCAGCGGCTACTCAATCTTTTTGTTGAAAGGGTTCTTCGACTCTCTGCCCCCCGAGCTCTACGAGGCGGCCATGCTGGACGGGGCTTCCGAGACTCGAATGTTCCTGATGATTACCCTGCCCCTGTGCAAACCGGTCCTGGCCGTCATTGCCCTTGGGGCCTTCACGGCCGCCTACGGCTCGTTTATGTTCGCCTTCCTGACCTGCCAGGACCCCAAAATGTGGACGCTGATGGTCTTTTTGTACCAGTTTCAGCAACAGTATTCGGTACCTTTGGTGATGGCCTCGCTGGTCGTCGCCGCCGTGCCTACCCTGCTGGTCTTTATTTTTGCCCAGAATATTATCCTGCGCGGAATTGTTATTCCAACGTTTAAATAGAGGTGTGTCATTATGATAAACGCGACCGATTTTCAATTCAAAGGTGCCTGGTGGCATTCGCCGTCGATCCTGGAGCCCATGCCCGGACCGTGGGCTGGATATGAGATATTTGGCCTGGACGTGGTGGAGGCCTGGAAGCGAATCCTCGACTGGCACAAGAACCACGGCATGGACGGGATTATCACGCAGATATCGTCGCATTTTAAGGACCGGACCCTCATGGGCTGGGGCTTTCAATACGTCCTGGACTTTGACCGCCATCCCGAGGCCCGGACGTTCGGCCTGGAATTTGTTCGACGCAATCGCCGGCGAATGGAGCAAATTCTGGAGCACGCCGATAAACTTGGGGTGAAAATGTACATCCACCATTACAATTTCATGGCCCCGAAAACCTTCGTAGAGGCCCACCCCGCGATTCACGCCAAGTGGAAGATCATCACCAACCAGGCCCTGAACGTCTACATGGCCAACAGCCGGGCGATATGCGACCGGATCGGCACGCTTTACGGAAACCTATGCTGGCGGGAACCGGTGTACCAGGAGTTCATGAAGGATCTGTGGGATGAACTTTTTGCCAAGTTTCCCTCTCTGGCGGGCGTGCTGACCACTCCGGGCGAAAACCAGTATTGCCTGTGTCCCGATTGCACGCGGGGAGCGCGGTCGTATGAGGGAAGCGAGCTGCTGCGGGCTCGGAATGCAAACGCCAACGAATTCATCGGCCATTTCTGCGGCACGTTTCGGGAAGCCATGGCGAAAAATGGCAAGCAAGGGATATTCCGGCTTTGGGGCGTCAAACGCTCCGCCGACGAGCGGATCGACACCTCGATATACCCCCGCGATATTCCCTACATGATCAAATACCACTGGTTCGACAATGTCGATGCCGGCCCCGACCCCTTGATCGCCGATTGGATTGGCCGCGGGTTCCGGGTCTGGGTTTCGCACGATCTTTGGGGCGAGAACGCGGGGCCGGTAGCCTGGAATCGTCCGGCGTACATCCGCCGGTTCGTAGACGAGTGCCGCCGGTTGGGTGTCGAGGGCATCGTCAGCCATCAGAACAACGACTGGGGCACTGCGGGCATTCCCGGTTGGGTCCAGGGGCTGAACCTCAAATCTTATTGCCGGTGCCTGGCCGGTTCGCCGGATTCGGATACGGATTGGATCGAGAAGGAATATCTTCGCAAATTCGGTCCCGTCGGACCCCGTATCCAAGCCGCCATCGAGCAATACAGCGACTTCGTCTTCAATATCACCAAGCTCGTTATAATTGGAGGCGAGGGCTATACCTTTGGTTTACCGCACCCGCTGTATCCGGGGGTGGGTCGGATCGGTAATCGCGTGGATGACTGGGTGCGAGGCGACTTGGGTGAAATTGCTGACTACATCGAATACGCACGAGCCCACGGCTGGCCGGACGACCTGTTTAGAACATTGTATATGGCAGATCGCGATCCCTTCCGGCGACTGGAGCGCATGCGGGACTCCGCCGCCCGAGCCGTCGAAGAGCTAGACAAGATCAAGGATGAGGCACCTTCGGAGTCGCTGGGAGAGTACGAGTGGATTACCACCAGCGCCCGCCTCTGCCTGCACCAGGCGCAGGAGTATTGGCATCTATGCCGGGTCGCCGTTTTACGCGCCGCATGGATCGGGGAAACCCGGCCCACCGTGCGAGGCGAGTTGGCACAGCGGGTCTTGGAGGAAATGGAACAGGCCCTGGCTGCCGTGCATCGGATCCGCGAGGACCTCTTGGAGCTTCAAACCGCCTCAATGGACTTCGCCCGGATTCTTCGTTGCCGATTTCCCATTGCCAACGATGGGGATCGCATGTTTTACCTGCCTTCGAGAGAAAACGAGTATGAGCAACTGAAACGGGAAATGAAGGGTAGCGATGTTTAAGCCGAAAGGAGTTCTATGGATAATCTGAGGCCGCAAATGTCACGGTTGCCCCAGGTGATATGCGAAAAACATCCGGAATGGGTGACCCTTTTCAATACGGCATGGCGAATGGGTTTTGAGAACCTGGAATATCCGGCTCAGCCGGGATGGAAGCCGCAGCTCACCTGCATGCCCGGCCGTGGGTGCCTCTGGCAGTGGGATTCGTGCTTCATGACCCTCTTTGCCCGCTATTCCAATGGGCAGCTTCCTGGGATGAACAACCTCGACAACCTCTACCGGTTGCAGCGGGACGATGGCTTTATGGCCATGGCCTATGAAATGGACTCGGGCCGACCGGCCTACGGTGAGCGGATCAACCCGCCGCTCTTTGCCTGGGCCGAGTGGGAATACTTTCGCGTAACGGGCGATGCCTCGCGCTTTGAGTCGGTGCTGCCACGCCTCGTGCGGTATTTCGACTGGATCAAGACAAACCGTACCCGTGCCAGTGGCCTGTACTGGTTCGAGGACAGCGGATCGAGCGGGATGGACAACTCGCCGCGCAGCGGGTGGTTGTCCGAAAAGTTGAACGGCAGCGATGTCTGCTTTATTGATTTGGCCTGCCAGCAAGCCTTGAGTGCGACGTATATTCAAAAAATAGCCCAATACATGGATCAAGCAGGGTTGGTGGATCGGTTTGGCCAGGAGCATGATGCCTTGCGCCAATTGATCAATGGCTACCACTGGAGCGAGAAGGTGGGCCTGTATTTCGATCTGTTCAGCCGCGACTGGAAGGACGCACGGCACAATTTCCTCAACCACAAGACGCTGGCATCGTTTTGGCCTCTGATCAGCAAGGTGGCCAATGAAGGGCAGGTCGGCCGGTTAATGGAGCATCTGGTGAACCCCAATGAGTTCTGGACTCCGCATCCCTTGCCGACGCTGTCGAAGGACGATCCAAATTACGACCCACTGGGCGGCTATTGGCTGGGGGGTGTATGGGCTCCGACCAATTACATGGTTGCCGCGGGTTTGAAGAAGTTTCAGAAGCACGACTTGGCCCGGGAGATTGCCGTTCGCCACTTAAACGCCATGGTCGAGGTGATGCGAAGCGAAACCTATGACAGCATCTGGGAGTGCTATTCTCCCGAGTACCCGCGGCCGGGAACCGACGGGTACGGGCACGGAGCGCTGGTTCGTTCAGATTTTGTGGGATGGACCGGGCTTGGACCAATCGCGATGCTGATTGAGCACATCTTCGGATTTGATTTCGACGCCAAAGAAAACCGTATTACCTGGGTGATCGGAACGGAAGGCGTCCACGGTGTGGAAAATCTGACGTTTAATCATAAAACACTTTCCTGCCTTTGCCATGGTAAAAACCCGTCGACCGGCAAGGTCCGCATTTGCGTGGAATCCTCAGGCGATATAAAACTCGTTTTGATGATCCTTGGCAAGTGCATTCAACACTCATTTTCCCTGAAGTCGGGAAAACATGATTTAGTTTTTTAAATTTGGAGAAAAACAAATGACACATGGATTAGCGTTGATTGGATGTGGGCACATGGCCAGAATCCACTGCGACCAGGTTTCCCGGCTGGATAATCTCCGCATGGTGTGCGCGATCGATCTGGACCTAGATCGCGCCCGACAGTTTCAAACCAATTATGGATTTGAGCGGGTGACCAGTGATTACCGCACTGAACTGGCCAAGAAGGACTTCGACATCGTCCTGGTCTGTTCCTACTGGCAAAATCGGTTCGAGATTATCCGCGACTGCTTTGCGGCCGGCAAGCACGTTCTGGCGGAAAAGCCCTTGAGCCTGTATCTGGATGAAATCGATACCCTGACCACGACGGCCAAAGCCCAAGGCCTCAAGCTTCGCGTGGGATTCATGGAACGTTTCCGCCCCATGATCCACAAGATTTCCGAGCTGCTAAAGTCGGGTGCGATCGGCAAACCCCTCGTCTACAGTTTCGTGCACCACCAGGCCCCCCGAGCCAGTGGTTTGAAGAGCGGCTGGGATTACTACAAACGGTTAATGTGCGGAGGGGTCACCCCGAACGTCGACTGCGGGATCCACAAATGCGATATGACTCGCCTGTGGGCCGGATGCGAAGCGGTCAGTGTATTTTCCGCAGGACAAAAGCTGGCTCCCGATTCTCCTGCCAATAACTTCAGCCATTCGGTCTACACCCTGGCCGACGGTTCGATCTTGACACTCGAAGACTGCTTTTCCAACAACACCGAACCCTTCATCCACATGACGATCCTCGGCGACCGCGGCCGAATCGAATTTGAATACGCCGGCAACCACCTCCGTGCCACCCCCACCTCCGAAGAAGACTGCATTCGTGTCTGGCACGGCGACACCGGCTGTACGGAAACGTTTCATACCCCATTACGGCAAAAACCGGTCGGGCCCCAGATGGAAGAATTCATCCGCGAGATCGAGGCGAACGCGGATATGGAATGGCATTACCAGAACGTCCGCCAGGCGACGGAGATGGTCATCGGATCGGTCTTGTCCGAGCAACAGGAGAACCTTGTTCGTTTTCCCCTGTCGCCGGAGGACTTGAAGGCGGCCAAAATGTTCTTAACAAAATAGGAGGCCTGCGGACATTAAAAGAAGAAGGTATTTCTGTGAAACTTCAAAATTATGAAATCGAGTCCCTGCGGATTCGGCGTGAGTTCCGTGCGATCAAAGCAAAATCACCTGAAAAGTTCGAGCGGCGACTGAACCTTTCCTGGAGCAATTGGGGTTTTGGTCGCGAATTTCTTGCCACATCTGCCCAGCGCTTGCAAAACAACAATATTCGGTACGTAGAACTACAGGGAAATCATTACGGTGCTGATCTTGGATACCCAGTAAAAGATACGCTTGCAGTCTTGTCGGATCACAACCTGCAGGTGGCGGGTATATGCGGAATGTTTTCGGCGGAAACCGACTTATCAAGCCCCAGCGGCGTGGTACGCCAACGGGCAGTTGACTACTTGAAGCGCACCTTGGAGTTCGCCTCCAGTGTGAAAGCTGGATATGTCCTGGTCGTTCCCGGGGCGGTAGGACGGCCTCAACCGTACGACGAAAGTGAGCTTGAGCGTTCCGCGGAAACTCTCCGACTGGTTGCGGATTACTTTGTGCGGCATAAAGTATTTGTCGCCGTGGAACCTATCCGATCGGCCGAGGTCAGTTTTTGCCACACCATTGCCGATGCTCATCGGTATATCGCCGCCGTGGACCACCCCGGTGTGCAACATATCAACGCAGATGTTTACCACATGCAGACTGAGGAAAGCCATATCGGATCAGCCATCTTGCGGGCTGGTGAGCAGTTGATCAACTTGCATCTTGCTGACTCCAACCGCGGTGCTTTGGGCGATGGCTCACTGGACATTGACACCATAATTATGGCACTTTACCTTATTGGGTATAACCGTCCTGGTTGTTATATAACACCGGAACCGTTGGGACCTGGGGGTGATCCTTATCCATCCATGCATGGCAGGCACGATCCGGTTGCTCTGGATCGATTGGTACATCAAACGGTCCGTTACTTTCGGGAACGTGAAGAGGAGGTTCTTTTCCTGTGACCGCGACAGCCTTCCACCGTGGACCTTCTTGCCATTCTGGTGCCGGAACACTCCATATGGGTTGTAAGGGTTGACTGGAGGGGTTGGAAAATACGCGGCTTGCAAAGTTTTACCGAAGGTTAAAATCTCAAAAAGGCAAATGGCCTTAAAATGTTTAAGAGAATACGAAAGGAGCATCCGTGGCGCAGGTATTATTGGAAAAAGTGTCGAAGGTTTATCCCGGCGGCATCAAGGCCGTGCGGGACGTGGACCTGTCGATTCAGGATTCGGAATTCGTGGTTCTGGTCGGGCCTTCCGGCTGCGGCAAGACCACGACGCTGCGAATGATTGCGGGCCTGGAAGAAATCTCCGGCGGGTCGATCAAGATCGGCGATCATGTGGTCAATGACGTGCCGCCGAAGGATCGCGACATCGCGATGGTGTTTCAGAATTACGCGCTGTACCCGCACATGACGGTGTACAAGAACATGGCCTTTGGCCTCAAGCTCCGGCGAATGCCCAAGGACCAGATTCACGAGCGGGTGATGGGCGCAGCGAAGATTCTGGGCATCGATCAGCTTCTGGACCGCAAGCCCAAGGCACTCTCGGGCGGGCAGCGCCAGCGGGTGGCCGTCGGCCGGGCAATCGTGCGTCAGCCGAAGGCGTTTCTGTTCGACGAGCCCCTCAGCAACCTGGACGCCAAGATGCGGGTGGAGACGCGGGCGGAACTTAAAAAACTGCACCGGCGACTCAAGACCACGACGGTATATGTCACCCACGATCAGGAAGAGGCGATGACGCTGGGCGACCGGGTGGTGGTGATGAAGGACGGCGAGATTCAGCAGGTGGAGCATCCGCTGAAGATTTACGACCGACCGGTGAACCGATTTGTGGCGGGCTTTTTAGGAACACCGCCGATGAACTTTTTCACCGGGATGATCCGGTACCGCAACGACGGCGTGTATTTTGAGTACGGCAGCGACTCGATCCGGCTGGCGGATCGCTGGAAGGATCGATTGAGCAAGTATAAAGATATGGAAATGGTATTGGGCGTACGGCCCGAAAATTTCAGTCCGCAGTCCGAAGGCAAGGTGGCCGGCAGGGATAATGCGATGAAGATGAAGATTGAAGTGGTGGAACCGCTGGGCGACAAGATGGACGTGTACATGGCGATGAAGGCGCATCCGCATATCGTTTGCCGCGTGGATTCGCACGCGGGATTGAAGGAAGGTCAGGAAGTCACCTTAGCCATCGATATTCAGCAGGTCCACGTCTTCGAGCCCGGAGAAAAAGGAATTAATGTAACACAAGAACTAAACAACATGTAATTGGGGATAACTACAGCACTCACAAACACCCTTTGCGATCAATTGGCTGCTGTGCCGTAAAATCTTTCGGACTGATGTTTTTAATTTTCGATCTTCCCCGCCAGTTGATGCAGACCGTTCTCGAACCAGCTCGATGGCATGAGGAATGGGACGTGGATATAAAGGTAATAGTGTGCTGTAAATCAAATTCACGAATTGGGGCTTAGAAAGTATTCACTCAATCACCAAGGGAGATTGTTTTCTGTGACATCCGTCTTCGGAGCATGAGTCTGGAAGGAATCTGTTCTTTACCTAATGTCGATTGATTTTGTGGCCTGCCATGTCAGGAGTGCTGGTTTGAAAAGCTTTCGCTCTTGTGCAAGTTTGATTGCCGAAAGCTTTAACAGACCAAACCCAGCAAGTGTTGAGGGGTCCGGACCAAGATATCATCTGCGATTCGAAGGGCCATAGCTTTACTGTGCTGGCCGGTGAGGTTTTTTTCGGCCAGGACGCCGGCGAAAAGTCTTCGGACCAGAATTGCCTTGGCGTAGGTCTATTCGGCACAATAAGCGTCGGAAAAAAAGCCGATTTGTTTGTTCATTGATATCATGTCCAGCCGTTCGTGCATCGTCGGCTGGATAAAGGTGGGGAAAAAGCTGTGCCACCAGTAGCCGGCGAGGGAAAAATCCGAGTAAATAACTCTTGCCCTAACGATCAATGTCCGGCAAAATGGAGACAAAGATTATTTGGGGTTTTTCGGTTGGCCAGTAATGATGTAAAAATGGGTTCCGGTTATCCTATCGTGTGCGTGCTTCCGATAATGGCTCAATGGGTAGAAAACTGGTTAGTTGGAAGCATACTCTCGAACAAAAATGGGCTACGATGCGTTTTGGCGAAATAAAGGTTGAAACCAACGGATAGCAGCATATAGTTGAAGTTAAGGTCTACCTAAACGATATCGACCCGAATGCGGTTCGAGTGGAGCTTTTTGCGGATGGGATGAATGGCGGTAGTCCGGTACGGCAGGAGATGAAGCGAGGCGGACAACTGGTGGGCGCGGTCAGAGGTTACATCTACAGCGTAACGGTATCGGCGATCCGGCCTGCGACAGACTATACGGCGAGGGTGATACCGACCTACGATAGTGTTGCGGTTCCTCTGGAAGCCGCTCAAATACTGTGGCAGCCCCGGTAACTTGACTCGTAAACCTATCAACGAGGCCAAAACGATACAGCATACGGCAAAGGCATAAATGGAAATTTCAAAGAATACACTGAACGCATCTCAACACCCAGGTAACCACTCTGGCGGAAACGGTGCGCATTATTCGGTTCAACTGTTGGAAAAGGCGCGTGCCGACACCGATATCCTCACGTCCGTGATCATCGTCGCAGTCGGCGCCTGGCTGACAATTTCACCCCTGGCGAAAACGCTCGGGTTTGTCTCACTCCCTCCGCTGTACTGGCTGTTTCTGGCCATCATGCTGCTGGGCTATGCGATTCTGACCCAGGGGGTGAAGATTTGGTTTATTCGCAGGTTTGGCGAGTGATGGCAGAGGCTTGCTCTGGCTGCCAGGCTAAAGGTGGAACGGCCGAACAGACCAAGGTCTGAATAAGAAAGGCGAGATGAAAATGTTCGAAGATATTGTAGAAACCGCACGTGAACCCCTCTTGGTGTTGGATTCAGACCTGAGGGTTCTCTTAGCCAACCGCAGCTTTTATGATTCATTCAAGGTAACATCGGAGGAAACAATAGGGAAGCTTATCTATGACCTGGGAAACCGACAATGGGATATTCCCAAGCTTCGGACGTTGCTTGAAGAGATTCTTCCCAAAGATAACAAGTTCGATGACTATGAAGTTGAACATATATTTTCCAGCATCGGGCACAAGATAATGCTGCTTAATGCCCGCCGGATCACTCAAAAGGAAATTGGTTCTCAGATGATCCTCCTGGCCATCGAGGACATCACCGAGCGCAAGGACATCGAAGCCGGTCTGGAAAGAACCCGCAAAGAACTGGAAGTGATCAAGAAATCCGCGGATGAGTCCCTCGAATACGCCGAGAGCATCATCAACACCGTGCGTGAACCCTTGATCTCTCTGAATCAAGATTTAAGAGTAGTATCCGCCAGCCGCTCCTTCTATGAAGTCTTTAAGGTAAACCCTGAAGAGACTGTGGGACAGCTTATTTATGACCTGGGCAATAAACAGTGGGACATCCCCAAGCTGCGAGAACTGCTGGAAACCATCCTGCCCCAAAAGGCAACCTTTGACAACTACGAGGTTGAGCACGATTTCGCCGACATTGGCAAGCGCATCATGCTTTTAAATGCCCGGCAGATCCAAAGAGGGTCGGAAAAAGAGCGGATCATTCTTCTGGCCATCGAGGATATCACTGAGCAAACGAGACTGCAAAGAGAATTGGCAGAACGAACACGGGACGCCGAAGCCGCCAACCGCGCCAAGAGCGCCTTTCTGGCGAACATGTCGCATGAAATCCGTACGCCGATGACTGCGATTTTGGGGTTCTCCCAACTGATGCAGCGCGATCCGGCAGCGACCCCTGAGCAGATGAAGCATCTGGATGTCATCAATCGCAGCGGCGAGCACCTGCTGACGATCATCAATGATATCCTCGAGATATCAAAGATTGAGGCCGGGCGCACGACCTTGAACCCGACGACCTTCGATTTGCATGCGCTCGTCAATGACTTGGAGACGATCTTCCGCGTCCACACCGACGCGAAGAAACTACACTTGATTGTGGAGCACATCGACGAGATGCCTTGCTACGTCGTGTCCGACGAAGCTAAGGTGCGACAGATGCTCAGTAACCTGCTAGGCAATGCGGTAAAGTTCACTCAGACAGGCGGCATTGCACTACGGGTCCGCACAAGCCCCGGGGAAGCCGCTGGATTGCGTCTTGTGGCCGAAGTGGAGGATACGGGCCAAGGCATTTCCGAAAAGGACATCGCCGGACTGTTCCAGCGCTTTGAACAAACCGAGAGCGGTCAGAAGATTCGAACGGGAACGGGGCTTGGCTTGGCCATTAGTCGTGGATTTGCGCGTCTGATGGGAGGGGATATCACGGTCAGCAGCCAGGAAGGTAAAGGCAGTATCTTCCATGTCGAGATCGGCTTGAGTGCTGGGGACGTTGCCGGCGTGGCGAAGAATGCCGCTGACTCCCGCCGTGTAGTGGGGATCAAACCCGGGCAGCCTAAGTACCGGGTGCTGATTGCCGACGACAACAAAGAAAACCGCGATCTGCTCGCCCAGACGCTCGGTCCCGTTGGGTTCGAACTCCGCCAGGCAAATGACGGCGAGGAGGCTATCCGAGAGTTTCAGGCGTGGCAACCGGACATCATTCTGATGGACCTGCGCATGCCTGTGATTGACGGTCGTGAGGCGACGCGGCGCATCAAGTCCAGCCCCAAGGGCAAAGAGACATCAGTTGTTGTTTTGACGGCAAGTTCTTTCGAGGATGGTCGCCGGGACATGACCGCCGCCGGCGCAAATGGATACATCCGCAAGCCGTTCCGGGAGCCGGAGCTATTTGAAACCATCGCTCGTTGCCTTGGCGTCGAATATGTTTACGCGGAAGAGGCCGCCGGCTCATTGCCGCGGCCATCGGCGGCAACGGCCACCTTGTCTGCTGAGGCGCTGTCCCGCTTGCCAAAGGATCTGATTCAGGGCATTCGAGATACAGCTTCCGGCGCAAACCTGAAGCTGCTACTTACGTTGATCAGCCAGTTGGAAACTCATGACCCCCAGGCGGCCGAAGGATTGCGGGAGTTGGCCAATCATTATGATTACGAGGCCATCCTGCGCGTTTTTTCAGGAGGCCCAGCATGAACCGGGACGTCACGATCGGACAGAAACCCGCCAGCATTCTCATTGTGGATGACGTGGCGGCGAACCTTCAGGTGCTCACCGGGATGCTCGATGAAAGGGGCTATCTGACGAGACCCGTCACTAGCGGGAAAATGGCACTGCTGGCGGCACAAAATGATCCGCCCGACCTGGTTCTGCTTGATATCACCATGCCGGAGATGGATGGGTACGAGGTCTGTGAGCGCATGAAGGCGAACGAGAAGTTGAAGGACATCCCCGTGATCTTCATCAGTGCCCTGCATGAAACCCTGGACAAGGTCAAGGGCTTCAGCGTCGGTGGGCTGGACTACGTGACCAAGCCCTTCCAGTTCGAGGAAGTCCATGCGCGCGTCGAGACCCACTTGAAACTGCGGCGTCTGCAGCTCCAATTGGAGGAGCAGAACCGCCTCCTGCTGGAAAGCCGGCAAGCACTGCGGCTCCAACTGTCGCAAGCAGCAGACTACGTCCTGTCCCTCATCCCCCCGCCGATACGCGAAGGGAGCATCCGTACGGACTGGAGGCTTATACCCTCCTTTCAATTGGGTGGCGACTCGCTCGGCTATCATTGGATCGACAAGGACCACTTTGCAATGTATCTGCTTGATGTCTGCGGCCATGGCGTCGGCCCGGCGCTGCTGTCGGTATCGGCGCTCGACATGTTTCGATCCCAGTCTCTCCCGGACACTGATTTCCGAATGCCGGCGCAGGTGCTTCGGGCGATCAACCGGGCCTTCCCGATGGAGAAGCACAATGGTCTCTACTTCACGGCATGGTACGGCGTGTTCAACACGGCCACCCGCGAACTACGGTACGCAGGCGGCGGTCATCCGCCGGCCCTCATCCTGAACGCCGATGGACACGCCGCGACTGTGCCTGTGTCAGGTCTACTGTTGGGTTGTGATCCTAACGCGGTTTATGAGGACTCCGTTCTTAAGGCCAATTCTACCGCTGAGCTTTGCGTCTTCTCCGACGGCTGTTATGAAGTTCGGCGGCCTGATGGCAAGATGTGGAGCCACGAGGAGTTTAAGTCTCTTCTCATTAAGACCCTCGCCAATGGCGTGTCCGATCTGGACGCCCTCTACTGCCACGTCCGCAATATCTGCGGTAGAGAGGTGCTTGAAGATGATTTCTCGATCCTCAAAGTATCATTTACGTAGAAGGGAGTTGATATGACGAATACAGACGACAGACAACACCGCTCGATCCTGCAAAGAATTGCCCATTGGGCGATGCTTGAACGAGGACTTGTTCCGGATTTTCCGCTACAGGCGCTCGCCGAGCTTGACGGAATCCACGAGTCGGCGACGCAAACTGACGAACCGACGCGCGATCTGAGGGCCTTTCTCTGGTGCTCCATCGACAACGATGATTCGCGTGATCTGGACCAGCTTACCTTTGCTGAAGCCATGCCCAGCGGGGCCGTCAAAATCCTTGTCGCTATTGCCGACGTTGACGCGGTCGTCAAGAAGCGATCGGCGATTGACGATCATGCGCGGCAAAACACCACCTCCGTCTATACGGTGGCCGAGACGTTTCCGATGCTGCCCGAGAAACTCTCCACGGATATTACCTCTCTCAACTATGAATCAGACCGCCTGGCCATCGTCGTTGAAATGGTTTTCGCCGGCGATGGGTCACTTCAAAGTTCGGACCTCTATCAAGCGACGGTCCGTAATCGTGCAAAGCTTACCTACAACGGCGTTGCCGCCTGGCTCGATGGAAATGGCCCGATGCCGCAAGGGATCAGCCTGGTCAAAGGCCTCGACGAGAACCTTCGGCTTCAGGACCGCGCGGCCCAGAAACTCAAAACACTTCGGCACCTGCAGGGCGCGCTTGACCTGGAAACAATCGAGGCACGTCCGATCTTTGACGGAGATGAGCTTAAGGACCTGGAAGCCGACAAAAAGAACAGGGCCAAGGACATTATTGAGGACTTTATGATCGCCGCCAACGGAGTTACCGCACGATATCTCGCGTCGAAAAAGTTCCCGTCGCTGCGGCGAGTGGTCCGCACACCCAAACGCTGGGACCGGATTATCGAGATTGCCGCGGGGCGGGGTTCAACTTTGCCCAAAGAACCCGACGCAAAGGCACTGGAGCAGTTCCTGGTATCGGCGAAAGCCGCTGATCCTCTCCGCTTTCCCGATCTGTCGCTTAGCGTCATCAAACTCCTGGGCGCCGGTGAATACGTCGTCGAACTTCCGGGCGGCAGCGTCGGCGGGCACTTCGGTCTGGCGGTCAAGGACTATGCTCACTCCACTGCCCCGAACCGCCGATACCCCGATCTGATTACCCAGCGGTTGCTAAAAGCCGCCGCGGCGGGACGGCCCGTGCCCTACGAGAATGACGAATTGGAATCGCTCGCCAAGCACTGCACCGAAGCGGAAGACGCTGCGAAAAAAGTTGAACGGCAGGTCACGAAATCCGCAGCCGCACTTCTGCTGGAAGCAAGGATCGGGGAACAATACGATGCCATCGTTACCGGCGCATCTGACAAAGGCACGTGGGTTCGTCTTTTGCATCCTCCCATTGAAGGACGGCTGGAGAGCAGTTTTGACGGAATGGACGTCGGCCATCGGCTCCGCGTCCAACTGATCCGCACGGATGTGGAGCGTGGATATATCGACTTTAAGAGAGTGGAGTAAAGAGAGGCGGATGGATAAGTTGGTGTTCGCTGGTGGCATCGGATAAAATGTCTACACGACCCGCGTCATTCGAACGGACGAAGAACGCATGATAGGGAAGACGGTTTGCAGCGTTCTCGGTCCCCAGGGTGGAAAGGAAATGTGCTATGAATACGAAGAGGACTAACCTCCGGGACAGATCGCAATGATGATGGCCGTTGCTAATCTGGTGCAAGACCTCTGGCAGATCGCTGCTATCGGACTTATGTTGCTTCTCTCGGTGTTGGCGACTGGGCACGCGGTTCTCATGAAGCGTGATTCTCGCTCCGCTATCGCGTGGGTGGGTTTCGTTTGGCTAGTGCCCCTGGTCGGGGCTGTCCTATACTTCATCTTGGGAGTGAATCGCATTCGCCATAAGGCCGCCCTGCTGCGAAGGAACCTTGAGCGGTACCGAGCACAAGCCTCACAACCCGAATGTCGGCCGGAAGAGTTGAAGAGTCATCTGCCGGATCACGGAGAGAATCTGGAGATGCTGGCTCGGGTCGTTGGGGGTGTGGTAGATCGCCCCTTGCTGCCGGGCAATCGAATCGATCCGTTGGTGAACGGAGATGAAGCCTATCCGGCCATGCTGGAAGCGATCCAGCACGCATGCAAGACAGTCTCTTTGATGACCTATATCTTTGATCGGGACGAGGTCGGGATAGCCTTTGCGCATGCGCTTGGCGAGGCTGCTCGCCGGGGCGTGGAAGTGCGAGTGCTGATTGACGCAATGGGGACTTGGTATTCCTGGCCCACCATTCTCCACACGCTGCAACGAGAGGGGGTGAAGTGTGCACGGTTTCTCCCGCCTTTTGCTTTGCGGCATATGATGTCGGTCAACATGCGCACACACCGGAAGATACTGGTGGCGGATGGGCGTGTAGGATTTACCGGCGGCATGAATATTCGAGTGGGACACTGTATTCAACGCCAACCGCCAAACCCGGTACAGGACATCCATTTCCGAGTGAAGGGTCCTGTGGTGACCCAACTGCAAGAAGTGTTCACCGATGATTGGCTGTTCACGACCGGCGAAGCTTTGCGTGGCGATTCGTGGTTTCCAGAAACCGAAAGGGAGGGGCAGGTGTTAGCACGAGGCGTGACCGATGGTCCGGATGAGAATTTCGAGAAGCTTCTTTGGACGCTGTTGGGAGCGATCTCGATTGCCCGCTATTCAGTCCGGATCATGACACCCTATTTTCTGCCCGACCCTGCCGTGGTATCCGCCCTGAATCTGGCATCAATGAGGGGTGTGCAGGTTGACATTATTTTACCCTCATGGAGTAACCTGCCGTTCGTCTTGTGGGCCTCCCGGGCGATGTGGTGGAAAGTACTTCAGCATGGATGCCGGATTTGGCTAACCCCGCCCCCATTCGATCACTCAAAACTCATGCTGGTGGATGGTTGCTGGGTGCTGCTGGGATCGGCCAACTGGGATCCGCGAAGCTTACGCCTTAACTTCGAGTTCAACCTGGAATGTTACGACACCGAACTCGCCCAGCGGCTCGATCAGTGGGTCGAGACGAAACGAAATGTCGCCCATCGTGTAACAATGGAGGAGATAGATGGCCGCTCACTGCCCGCTCGCCTGCGTGATGGCATTGCGAGATTGCTGACGCCGTACTTGTAATAGGGGACTTATACGGAACATGATTAATTAATGCGCTCAGCGAATATACATATGCCAACAATCGAGTTTGTCATGTTGAGCGAAGCGAAACATCTGGCCTTAAAATTCAATCAACGCCAGATACTTCGTTGCGCACAAAATGGCCGAGCGCATTAACTAAACATGTTACGTATTATCCTCCAGATAGGAAAGGTTAGGTATCAGGGAATCGGCCCACTTGAGTTCAAACAGAATTGCACCGGCTGCGTGCTGCTGATTGCGGTTGCCGGCGGAATGTTCTTGCCGTGGCGGAATTTTAAAAATATAACGGTTCAAAAATGATCTTTGTGACGGAGAGTATCACTTATGTTTTCTTCCTTGGCTGCAGCCGGTTCTTTTTTAAAGGTTCCCAAAAATCACGTTGGGTATTTCGGGGCATGTTTGGGCATGTAGAAGATCGCGATCAAATTCAACTCTGTAGTGGATTTTTCAATACATCTCGTATATTTTTAAAATAGCTGGTGTTTTTCCAGCTAGGAGCGTGGGTTTGGAATTCAGGGGAAGACATGAAAAGATTGGTGCTTGTCAAACTCGTGGTCAGCATTATCGGGTGTCAACTCGCTGGTTACTTGGGTTCACTTGTCACTCGACCAGCCATCTCGACTTGGTATGCCTCACTGAAGAAACCTTCTTATGGTCCTCCGGATTCAGTATTCGGACCGGTTTGGATCTCGCTGTACTTACTAATGGGAATCGCGGTCTTTCTGGTCTGGCGCCAAACGTTAGCCCGTTCAGGAGTAAAGGCGGCCCTTTTATTTTTCGTGATCCAGTTGATTCTAAATGCCATCTGGCCGTTCCTGTTTTTTGGCTTACGATCCCCCTTGCTAGGTTTGGCCGATATTCTTCTTCTGTGGCTCGCTATTGTACTTACGATCATTTTATTTTACCGGGTTGCGACACCCGCCGCACTCTTACTGATTCCTTATATCCTCTGGGTCAGTTTCGCCGCCGTCCTGAATTTCGGAATCTGGCGTCTTAATCCGGGATCGTTATGATCAATGCCAAAAGAATCATGATTGTCAAACAAAGTGAGAGAATTTCCGGACCGATTGTTTACTGGATGAGTCGGGATCAGCGAACCCAGGACAATTGGGCCCTTCTGCATTCTCAATCTTTGGCATTGGAGAGGAACGCATCCCTGGCGGTGGTGTTCTGCCTGGTTCCCGCCTTCCTGAACGCCTCGTTTCGTTCATATAGTTTTATGATCAAGGGTCTTGGGGAAGTCGAAAGAAAACTGGCTAAAAAAGGCATCCCTTTTTTTCTGATAACAGGTCTGCCGGAGAAAGTCCTTCCGCTGTGGATCAGGAGAATTCGAGCATCCCTTTTGGTCACTGATTTTGATCCCCTGCGGATCAAGCGTGAATGGCAAAAATCTGTCGCGGACCAAATCGATATTCCCCTGCATGTGATTGACGCTCACAATATCGTTCCCAGCTGGACAGCCTCATCCAAGCAGGAATACGCTGCCTACACGATCCGCCCGAAAATCCATCGGGCACTGCCTGAATTTCTGGAGGATTTTCCGAGACTAAAGAAACATCCTTTCCCCTGGCCGGAGAAGGTGTCCGCTGTTCCGTGGGAAGAATCTGTAAAATGGCTGAAAGTGGACCGAAAGGTCGAGGAGGTCGCATGGCTGACGCCGGGTGAAAAAGCTGCCCATCGAAAGCTTAAATTCTTCCTGGAAAACAAGCTTTCTGCCTATGACCAGGAGCGGAACTACCCTGTGAAAGATGGTCAATCCAACCTGTCCCCCTATCTGCACTTTGGGCAGATTTCCGCCCAGCGGGTGGCCTGGGAGGTGGTTCGTTCGGCGGTCCCCGTTGCCGCGAAGGAAACCTTTCTTGAGGAATTGATCGTTCGCCGGGAACTCGCGGATAATTTTTGCTTTTACAATCCTGATTACGACCGGTTCGACGGGTTTCCCACATGGGCCCAAGCTACCTTGAATGCCCATCGGCGGGACCGGCGCCCTTACCTGTATTCGTTGGAGCAACTCGAACAGGCCAGGACCCATGATGATCTCTGGAACGCCGCGCAGATACAAATGATGCGGACGGGTAAGATGCACGGCTTTATGCGGATGTACTGGGCAAAGAAAATTATGGAATGGACGGCCTTGCCCCACGAAGCTCTTCGCATCGCCATTTATCTAAATGACAAATACGAACTCGACGGCCGAGATCCGAATGGGTATACGGGGATCGCGTGGTCGATTGGCGGGGTACACGACCGGGCCTGGCCCGAACGGTCCATTTTCGGCAAAATTCGATATATGAGCTATAATGGGTGTAAATCGAAATTCGACATCAAGTTCTATATTACCCAATAAACCGTCTGAAGGAACAACTGGACCTGTTCGCCGGCCGAACCAGCAGCCATTACTTCCTCAACAACCAGTTCCGTCTCCTGCTGGCCGGAGCAGCCTATATCCTCACCGAAACTCTCCACCGCGTCGGCCTCAAAGGAACGATCCTTGAAAACGCCCAGGCCGGCACGATCCGAACGAAACTCCTGAAGATCGGCGCTCTGGTCAAATCCAGCGTCAGGCGCGTGGTCTTCCACCTGGCCGGCGGATTTCCGCTTCAAAGCCTCTTTCGTCAAATCGTTGCCCGCCTGACCCTGCCGGCGCCCGTCTTTTCCTCGGGATAACCCCGCCACAATCCGGTTTCCGTTTGGTGGTAAGGGGGTGGTGTGCCCGGGCAGACCGGTTTAGACCCGATCTTCGTAAAATTCTCCGTCAGTTCCGCCCGCCGATGCTATTCCGAGAACGTATGAAAAATGCGGGTTAAGAAAACAGCCGCCAAACCGAAAGCAGCCAAGAAGGCCTGCAAGACCTGCAAGTAACCCGGCAATGGATTAGCCAAGTTGTAGAAAAGAGGGAAGGCGCCCCGCCACGGCGGTGCCTTTCCTCTTTTCGTTTTGTTGTCTATCCTTCCACTACCTCGATATTGTCCATATCCCCCAGCACCCCGTTGGCCAGTGTCAGATATTCAATCTTTCGGGGATCATGGCCCAGCAGCGCACTTCCTACCGCATCTACCGCCACGGGATCGAAACTCCCGAGGATCAATCCCAAGTTCTTTGCCGCACCCGAAAGGTGCATCCCGGTCAGGGCCACCACCGCATCCACCAGGCAAAGGTCAGGCCGCTTGTACCAGCAGACATCCACCACTGATTTGTGGGTCGATGGCGAATGTAGCTTCGATTTGTTCCAGGAGCCCTGGTAGTACGGGGTCGGTGCAAGGCCGAACATGTTTTTCATAGCGATGGTTGTTTGAGTAAAGCTGTGGTCCTTGAGGACCGGAACGGAAATAAGGAATGCCTCACGGGCAATCTCCGGCAGATAGAATTCCTTGAGCTGCAAGCTATCCTGCCGTTGGAGTTTGATTGCCGGTTCTTCATTAAAGTCAATCAGCCGTAACCCGTGCCTTCGGGCCAGATCGGTATAACCATTGGCGGCAAAGGTGTCTTTCGTTTTCCCGCTCCCGCTGCCTTCGCCGATTGCAATCTCGGCCCGACTGTGCGCCCGGCAATAGTGATAAATCGCCTCAACCGCCGCCACCGGGGTGGTCACTGGCGGAGGAGAGCCGTTGGTCAAATTGGGCTTGAGGATGATCAGGCCCTGACCGGGCAATCTCGCGCTCGCCCCGATTAAATCCAGTGCCTTTGACACCGCCGTTGAGTAATCGTCAAACTTGACTTTGGCCACGGTACTCATATCGGAAAGTCTCTCGTATAAAAAAGATGGCTGCCACAATGACAATCCGAGGCCCCGAATCCGGGTACCGGGGTGAATCTTTGGACCACTTCTCTGGCCAGCCGGCATTCCCGGTTCTTGGATCCGGACATCGTAATTGCCCCGACCATTCTTGCCCGGACGGAAAGATAATCAATGTGCCATCTCAGGGGTTTCTTCTTTCGGCCGTGTCGTTCAATCCGGGCAGTGAGATTCCGTTGGGCACTTCCCACGTACCCGTAGAATCCCTGCGGAAAATCCATCCGTCCCCGTGCCCCCACCCTGATGGATTGAGATTTGGGCAAATAAAAGACCGCAATGTAAACCCCGCTATCGATCATTTTCCTTAACCAGTTACCAGACTCATCAGTTCCTCAATATAGCGGTCTACCTCGGATATACGTTTGCCACTTCAATGAT
Source organism: Phycisphaerae bacterium (assembly GCA_041658725.1). Taxonomy (GTDB): domain Bacteria; phylum Planctomycetota; class Phycisphaerae; order JAAYCJ01; family JAAYCJ01; genus JBAZZQ01. Next base: position 70,628 of record JBAZZQ010000003.1, read on the forward strand.
CCGCCATTTGCCATGGACGCGCCCCAGTGAACAACTGATCTCCCATCCCTGCTTGATCAATTTAGTTGCCGCCGTTGGTACCGAAATGGGCCCGTAGGATGGTTTTTTTCCGCTCATGAATGATTCCAGCCACAGCTTTCCAGACTCAATTTTTTCCACCGTGAAGTGGTCGAATTCCAGATAATCCTCGTCGGCAAATTTGTTTGGGTCGAAAGCAAAGTCGCCGACGGCATTATGAAGAATTTGGGCGGCCCGTTCGGCCTTCGGCAAGTCGCGAGCAGCTACAGCCCCTTCATCGGCACCTTTCTGGGATTCCTCCTCGGAGATATATCCCTTCGCGGCGAGCCACTTCGACAGCTTTTTTGTGGCCGTGCCCGCCGCTCGTTTCAGGTCCGCCCCGGCCATCACCTTGCGGATCATGAAATACCCAAGAAACATGCCCAGGTTTTCCACGATCTTGTCGGGACCGTAAAGCTGGCAGAACTCCCGGTGCTCCCCGCCCTTGGCGTTGTAGTATTTGTCAAAAAAGGCCGATTCGGCCTTGGACAGGCTCTCGTAGCCATATCCATTCAAATGATTCCGAAGCAGATTAATCACACTCTTGTACTGCGACAGCGTCTTGGACTTCAATCGCTCACGCTGTTCGGCAAGGAACTCGTCAAAGACCTGATCAATGGTCGGGTTGGCAATCTGCGGCATCCGAATTATTCTCTCGGCCATAGTGTGTCCTCGTCTTTCAGAAAATTACTGCTCGTTATCCGAATCGGCGTATTGCGGCGGGCTCTTGCCGACGCGCTTGGTCACTTTCGGGTACGTTCCGAGCGGAGCCTGGTCCGCGATTGCCACGACGTTGATCTGATGCCACCAGTCGTCCCCGAAATCGAACCAGTAACCAAAGGCCTCGTCAACCTTCAGTCCCAGCGAGCCAATGGCAGTCCTGGTCACATCACCAGCAGATTTACGGGTTCCCTGTCCAGTATTCTCGGACGCACCACAGTTCGTATACCGACGGGCTTTCGGATCCATCGGGCCCTTGCCGCCGATCTGGAACTCATACATGTGCTCATCTTCACGCTCGAAGGCGCCGAAAATGGCATAGTGCAGGTCTTCGAGCGTCTGGTCGCCGCGAATCTGGATGGTCCGGGAGATGACTTTGTTCTTCTTGGCGAACTTCTCCGTCATTGGCCCGCTGATGATGGATACGTCCAGCGTGAAAAGCCGATCATCCTTCATCACCCAACCACCGGCTCGACTGCGTTGTTTGGCCACGTTTTTGCTCCTTCCGCCGTACCCGCGTCAAAGTTCTTGTCATAGAATAATCCGACTGGCTGAGAATGTCCACGTTTCGTTGCCAAATCTGTTCATTCTCTTGACACAACACCACTAACATCGGTAACCGTTCAGACCATCAATGGGCCTGAACGGTTACCGAAATTCAGCTTTCATGACCTTCGAATATCCTGCATTACCAACTGGGCAAGGCATCTACCCGTTCACGTAGTCCAAAAGCTGGCCGGTCATAGCGACATCAAAACGACACAGCAGTATTACCTCTGCGTACAGGAAGACGATCTTGAAAAGGCAAGGCGAGTTCAATCTGAGATTCTGGAAACGACTCCGACTGACCAAAAACTGACCAACTCCAGGCAAAATAGGCATTCTGAGGTAAAACGAAATGAAAGATCAAGCACCTAAGTCCTTGATCCTTCATCACTTCCTTCAACGAGGCCGACGGGAGTCGAACCCGCAACCACCGGATCGACAGTCCGGTACTCTAACCAATTGAGCTACGGCCCCGGTTATTTTCAACTCCTTATTACTAAACAATTTCCTACCGATTGTCAAGCGTACACATTAAAATTACAAAAAAACTTCTTAGATAACGAAATAGGAAAATGAAAAAAAATAATATAAGTTACGAATCTCCCGTCCTGGTCGGAATGATCAGCCTGGGATGCCCCAAAAATCTGGTGGAAAGCGAAACGCTGCTCGCTCAATTGGCACAGGCCGGATTTGTGGTGACCGGAGATTACCCGCAAGCCGATGTCCTGATCGTCAATACCTGCGGATTTCTGCGGTCCGCTCAAGTCGAGTCGGCTGAGGTGATTGATGAACTTGCGGAGTATAAATTCCCACGCGGCCGGTGCCGATGCCTTGTTGTGATGGGATGCTGGCCACAGATCGCCGGTAAGGAAATTCTCGGGCGGTGGAAAACCGTCGATGCGGTGGTGGGCGTTAATGACCGCGGGCGAATCGGTCAGATCATCATGGAAAAAATGGCGGGCGAAAAAAAACGAATTACGCTGGTGGACAGCAAATGTCTGCCGTTGGCGGGCGAAGGGGAACGGCTGCGGCTGACACCCAGGCACTGGTGTTACTTGCGGATCAGCGAAGGATGTTCCCAACGATGCTCCTTTTGCAGCATTCCATCCATTCGCGGAACTTACCGCAGCAAACCTGTATCGGCCATTGTCGATGAAGCAAAAATCATGATCGCCGACGGGGTTAAAGAAATCATCCTCATCGGCCAGGAAACGACCAACTACGGCAACGATCTTGGTGAAAAAAACGGTTTATCAAAACTTCTTGCCCGACTAAATAAGCTTTCCGGGATCGATTGGATCAGACTTATGTATACCTATCCCGCCAATTTCACCGACGCCACCATCCGGGCGATTGCCGATTTGGAGCATGTCGTTAAATATGTCGATATCCCCTTGCAGCATATCAATGACCGGATTTTAAAACGAATGGGCCGACGGATCGACCGGGCGACAACGGAAAAACTTCTGGAAAAGCTTTTACGGCAAATTCCCGATCTGGCCATTCGCACGACGCTGATTGTGGGTTTTCCCGGTGAGACGGACAAAGAATTTCAGGAACTCTTCGACTTCGTTCGGGATTTCGAATTCGATGCCCTCGGCGCGTTTGCCTATTCACCGGAACCTGGAACTCGGGCGGCTTATTTATCTGGTCAGGTCCCGGAACAAATAAGACTCCAGCGGCTTGACCGGTTGATGAAACTTCAGCGCCGGATTGCTTACGCCAAGGCTCGGCAGTTCATCGGGCGGAAATTTGATGTTTACATCGAACCGACACCACCTGCGAAAAAAATGCTGGCGGCTCGTGGTAGCCGGCAAGCCCCCCAGGTCGATCCTGTAACTCTGATTCGGCGGCAGGGGCTTTTGGCAAAATATGCTACACCGGGGATGAAACTGACGGTACAATGCACTGCGTCGCGTGGGTACGATTTAATAGCACGGCTGGACAAGCCAGCCGTGGCACATTAGAGTATTTTTATGAACCTCAAAATAAATACATTACTGACGCCGAACAATTTGACCCTTGCCCGGCTAGGGCTTTCCGCGGGTTTCTTCGTGGTCGTTGCCAACTGCAAACCCGGTGGCGAGGGGCATTGGCTGTTCGATCTGGCGATTGTGGTTTTTGTCCTGGCCGCCCTTTCTGATATGGTGGATGGATATCTGGCTCGGCGGTACGGGATGGAGACCAGCATCGGACGGATGCTCGATCCGTTCGTCGATAAAGTGATGATCTGCGGTTCGTTTATTTTTTTCCTCGGAGCCAATTTTGTGGTGGATGGTAAAAACGTAACCGATGTTGCCCCGTGGATCGTTACCGTCGTGGCGGCCAGAGAACTTCTGGTAACCACGCTTCGCGGTCACAGCGAATCGAAGGGGCAGGCCTTTCCCGCGTCCGTGGCCGGTAAGGTAAAAATGTTTTTGCAGTCTGTAACGGTGGTGGTGGTCCTTTTCACGGTGGGTCATTACGGCAAGGAACCGTCGGCCGGAAACGTTCGATTGATTTTCCTGTGGGTTATGGTTATCACCACCCTCGTCTCGATGGTCGGGTACATTTTGAAATATTTTTCGCTCAATAGAAGTCCGAATATTCCAGAGTCGGGAACTACGAATGATTAAAAAATTACTGGTCAGCTTCCTGGGTTCAGGTTATCTGCCCGCCGTTCCGGGTACCTGGGGTTCCCTGGCCGCCGCCGTTATTTATTTGCTCCTCGCCAACTCGCGTTTAGGCAAGTCGCATCCAACGCTCTGGATCGTTACCGCCGGGTTGACTGTTTTGGCAACGGTAATCGGAATCGCCCTGGGCAAATGGGCTACGCGACACTACCATTCCGAAGATCCGAAACCGTTCGTTCTGGACGAAGTGGCGGGTATGTGGCTGTCGTTGCTGGTTATTCCCTTCGACAATCGCGGAGCCTTATTTCTAATGGTGGCCGTTCAATTCATCCTATTTCGGTTGTTTGACATTATCAAGCCCACGCCTGCCCGCCAGGCGGAGGATTTACCCTTCGGCTGGGGGATCGTGATCGACGACCTGGTAGCCGGAGTGTATGCCAACATCTGCGGGCAAATCATTTTTTGCCTTATTCTACCTCGTCTAGCCCACGGATAAGATTTTTTCTATCTAGTTTCTGTTGCGGAAAGGGGTGAAAAATATTTTTCCCGTTTCCGTCGATTCAAGTTTCATCCCATTTCATCGGTATTCCTTTTCGGCACGCTCATTTTCCCTAAAAAGTCCCATCAAAACGCCCGCTTCGCGCAGACCTTCTCCCGCAACGTCCCCGCAAATCGTACCGACGCTACTCGGATCGTCAAAGCCGAGTCAGCAAAACCAGATTGTGGCAGAATACGGCCAGCTCGATACTTGCCGCATAGTGCTTAAATCTCTTCAAAAGACACTTTCCCAGCTTAAACGCCTGTTTTAAGACCGAGATGCTCCCCTCGCAGCCGGACCGGAACCGCTGGTCCTCCTTGAACGCCTCGGTGTTTTCCCGGGTGATTTCTCCGGCCGTTCGCCGACCCTTCTTGCACATCGACACCGTCGGCATCGTTTCTTCCAATTCCCGAATCTGTTCCATGTTCCGGTAAAAGCCTTTGTCCGTCGCTAAAACCTTCGGACCAGCGCCGAAGACCTTTTCATGGGCCTGGAGAGTCGGCGCGAGAAGCTCTTTGTCCTCCTGGCGGTGCGGAAGAACTTCGTAATGATGGATGGGTTTCTTCCGCCACCTCCGCAATTTTATCCTCCCGCCCGTGATCAAACCAGCTAGTACTTTCCCCTATACAAAAAATAGGGTTTTCCCCAATTGCGGAATTATTTTTTTCAGGATATTCTATTAAAAGATAAGAAGTTAGTTGGCTTGTCATTACGAATGAAGGAGTTGAGAAATGCGGCAGGGAGAGGGGATGTATCCAGCCGCGCGGTGGTTGTGCTGAACAAAAAAGCTTGAGGGGGAGCCGGGGGTGAGCACAGCCAAACCAACAAAAAGGCCGAGAGGATAAATCGCAGGGGTGCAGATTATCCTCCGGCCTTGTTTGTTTTTACTTTTCAATTATACTATATCCCTTAGATCAGTTTAGCAAGGGACGCGTATGAAAGAATTCAAAGGGATTAGTCGTATCCGAAATATATTGCATAGCTTGATAATTGGTATGCTTGCCACTTTTACAATGGCTTTTGTAGCATATTATCTACTGCCAAAAGATGATATTACAAAAATAATAAATATGCTAAGACAAATCACGACACCTCAAGTTATCATCAAATCATAACACATCTTTCACGGTGAGGTTGGATATGACGAACCGGAAAAAAGTTTTTCTGTGGTTAATCTCGATTACGATTGCCTTGCTCATCGGTGCGATCTGTTTATTGGTCTGCATAGGTTACAGATACGTGTATGACGATTATTCACAACGAAGGGCGTTTGATGCCCGGATATGGACCAAGCGTGAGGCGGTGGAGAAATCTCCTTCCCTCGACTGCGAATGGTTGATGATTTGTTGAAAAACCGAAATTTCGTCGGCGACACACGACCGGAAGTCATCGCCGTATTGGGAGAGCCCGAAAAGACGGGTTACTTTAAAAGTTATGACTTGGTTTATTGGCTGGGACCAGAGCGAGGATTTATGGGGATCGACTCGGAGTGGCTTATCATGAAACTAAACTCAGAAAAAAGAGTTTCTGAGTGCCGAATTGCCAGCGACTAGCCAAGTGTATCCGCTACTCAAGGCCATAATCTTGCCACTTTGTATTGATCAGTTTGATAATATCATCCGGCATTTTTAATTTTTCCGGCCAGGGGCGGTGGTGTCCTTCGGTGGGGAGTTTTCGGGTGGCGTCGATTCCCATTTTTGAACCGGCACCGCATTCCGGGCTGGCGTGATCGAGGATATCGAGCGGACCTTCGACGGTAAACGTATCGCGGCGGGGATCGACGTTGGCGGCGATATGGAACATGACATCTTCGAGGTTGTGGATGTTTACGTCGGCGTCGACGATTACGATGAATTTTGAGAGCATCATCTGGCCAAGACCCCACAGGGCGCAGATTACTTTTCTGGCTTGGTGGGGATAGGTTTTGTCGATGGAAACTACCAGCCAGTTGTGAAATACCCCGAAGGCGGGCAGGTGGTAGTCTACGATTTCCGGCTGCATTACTTTTATCAGCGGTAGGAAGATTCGTTCCGTGGCCCAGCCGAGAAAGGTGTCTTCCATTGGCGGCAGGCCGACGATCATGGTCTGATAGATCGGATCACGGCGATGGGTGATGCACGTGATTTCGAAAATGGGAAATTCCTGGGCTGGACTGTAAAAGCCGGTATGATCGCCGAACGGTCCTTCAATCCGCAGTTGATTCGGATCGACAAATCCTTCAAGAACTATTTCCGCGGTGGCGGGAACTTCCAGATCGACGGTTTGACACTTGACCATTTCTACCGGTTGCGAACGCAGGAATCCGGCGAACATCATTTCATCGATGGCTGCGGGGAGTGGGGAGCTTGCGGCGTAAGTAATAACGGGATCGGTCCCGATGACGATGGCGACGGGCATCTTTTGCCCCTGGCGGGCATATTCCCGCAGAATAACCGCACCGTCGTGAAACGGATGAATGTGCATGCCGGTGTGTCTGTCGTCATAAACCTGCAAACGATAAATTCCCGTATTTCGCTGACCGGTAACCGGATGCCGGGCGATGGTCAGACCCAACGTAATATATTTCCCGCCGTCGTCAGGCCAGCATTTTAAAATCGGCAGATCATTTAAGGAAAATTTATCCTTACAAACAATCTCCTGGCAAGGTCCGGATCGAACTTCACGGGGCGGGAAGCCAGCGATCTGCATCAGTTGCGGAATTTTTTTCAGTTTGGCCATCAAACCCACCGGGATGTCCGGTTGAATCAGTTCTTCGATTCGGGAAGTAATTTCGGTATATTCCTTTACGCCTAACGCCAGTTTCATTCGTTGGTCCGATCCGAATAAATTGATGGCGACGGGCATCGAGGAATGTTTGACGTTTTCAAATAAAAGCGCCGGCCCGGATTGTTTGACGACACGATCTACAATGGCGGTAATTTCCAATTCGGGATCGACCGTGGTTTTGATTCGTTTCAGCATCGCGCCGGATTCTATCGCCGAAAGAAACTCACGCAAATCGTTATAAGGAAAACTCATGGGTTAAAAACTCCTCTTTACCGGCGTTTATTCAAATGGCTCAACAATAAACGATAGGCCCCGGTTATGGCATTATTTTTCACAAAAACACGGTAAGCCAGTTCATGGGGGGGCACATATTTGATGACTTGATTCTCCATCTTTCCCTTGACGATCAAACCCGTCGTGGTAAACATGGGAATTCGCCCCTGACCGACGGAACTCCAATATTCGCTTTCATACCGGGCCAACAAATCCACACCGATTTCATATTCAATTCGTCCACCGGGCAGGGAATTACCTTCAATATAAATATTCCACGGCTGGCCTAAAAAGATCATATTGTTATGAACAACACCACTGGCTCGTTTGGAAAACCAATTATGCATCCGGGTAAATGAATAACGGGTAAGATTCAATCCCGGAAAGATATTGGTTATCCATTCCGGCGCCGCTCGGCCTTCGAGATATCCATCGACGAAAACCATTTTTCCATCGCCCACCGGATAATTAGGAGCGGTTTGGGGCGTGGTAAACATTTTTCCGGTGGTATTATCTTCCATAATAGAGATGGTCCCGGTGACATAAAGACCGGGAAAAAAGTTTTCGACGATTGGTTTAAAGGCAGTGGTTGCTCTGATTTCATCAATCGAGCTGCCAAGAACCATCGATGGATTTTCATGAGTCAGGTCCGCCGTAAACTTCCCGCTGATGGTTCCACCGGAAACCATACTCCAGAATTTCAAATCTCCGGTCACCGGATTTTGCGGTTCGCTTTTTCCAATATCAAGCTGGAACAGAAAACTCGATAATTGATTTAAAATCCCGGACCGAGGATCAACCACATCCATCGAATCCGCCCGCATTGAGACCAGCAGATTGGATTTTTCCGCAATCTTGCGAAGCGGCTGCAATTTCTTCATCAGTTCCTGCTGCCTTAACAAATCGGTCTGCGTTGTGGGCATGGGTGGGACAGAGGATACCGTAGAAGGAAAAAACTCGTCTGCCGTCGTTTGAAGCATGGTTTTTAATTGTTCCACATCGGTGTATTTTGTGGTAATTCCAACCGTGCCGTTTAGTCCGCCATGAGCAAACAAGGTCTGCCAATCGGCCTGTAGGTTCGATCTACCCGCCGACATTTCAAATTTGTCGCAGGAGCAATAATCACCGGAGAAATGAATTAATCCGTTGAGCATAACCGGCTGTTTGGCGAGTTGGGCGCTCGCCTGATCGAACTTTACAAACGACGGTCCAAAACGATCCTTCTGGTTTTCCTTTTCCAGAGTCAACCTGGCCGAAACCTGGCCGCCGGTGCGATGCCGTGAAGCAATTCCGGAAATACCCGACAATTCGGAAAGGTCCACCGGGTCCAGGTTTAACTGGACCATCCCATCATTTAGTTTCATCTGTTTGTCATTGGACCAGTAAATACGGGCATTTCCGCGACCCGCACATTTGATCGGTCCCAATTGAAAACGAATCGCATCGACCAGACAATAATATATCCTGGGATCGCGGGCATCGGTCCAGGCATCCAGATTCAAGTCGAAAACACCGGAAATCCCCAGTGGTTTATTGAGTATATTTTTATAAATAACGCCAAGATTATCCAATCGGCTGCTGATATGAGTTTCAAGATGATTATTTTTTACTATGGTCTGCACATCAAAATCGGTCCAGCCGGAAAGGCCGTACTTCTGAATGAGTTGCTCCAGAGATGGATTAATCGCAAAAAGACTGTTGTCGGCGGCTATTCGGCCGGAAACATCAAAATCGAGTTTTTCAATCGGTCCGGTCCGCCAAGCCAGCCACGGCTCGACCCCCAGCATTTTTAACCATTTACTACCGGAAACGTTGCGAATTTTAAAAGACCCCTGATCTTTCAGCTTCAGAAAACTTTGTCCGAATCTGGATTCCAAGGCAGAGATTTTAAACGTCGGACCTTCGCCGTCTTCGGGCCTTGGTAAAGTCAAACCGCCTGTAAAAGTAGCGGGAATACCGGGAAGTTTTAATTCCCGGCCATCGAAGACAATTCCGGAATCTGTGCTGTCGATCTTCCACTGGATACTGTCGCCGGATGAATCGCTTGACCAATTACAACTGGCGGTCAGCTTGCCGTCGGCGTTGACGTGGTTGTGCAGCAATTTGGATAATCCGGGAAAGGCCGCAATGGTCTTATTGAGATCGCCGATTTGGATTTCGTAACGCCCGGAAATTTGGTCCCCCTTTTCCCCGCCCGTTGATGTCCGCGTCACCGCCAATTGGGAAACCAGGTCCTGCCATTTCAAAACACCGTCCAACGCATGACGCCGATGATCGGAATTAAATTTATAGTCCAAAGACCCAAACAGAGGAATCCCTGACGATTTATAAAAGACTTCCGGAAAATCAATCCTGGTGTTATCTGCCCCCACTTCCGTGTGCAGCCGAACCTGCCGGGGCGTCCAGCCGCTATCGGTCAACGCTAATTGAACGGCGCTCGACATTTTCATATCCGCATCGCCGCCAAACCGTTTGGCCCAACCCGTTTGTTTTAATTTCGGAGAGAGAGAAATCAAGTTTTCCAATCCATGAATGTCACCGGATAGATCACTGACAAAATCAAGCAGGAAGCGGCTGTTTTGATCCTTCGAAAACGCCCAGACGAGTTTGGCAGGTTTTCGATTCGCGATTTGGCCCCGGCCGCATTTGCCGGTGAAATTACACCACATCTGCGGCTGATCAGACCGCTCAGGCCAGAAAGTTTGCAAGAAAAATTCCGCTTTTTGCCCGATGGGTTTTACGAACCAGTCTTTGTACGATAACGAAGTCTCACTGGCCAGTTCCAATTTCACATCGGTTCGACCGATGTCTTCCTGTCCGTTGTATTCGATGCGAAAGGAAACCGGACCCGCCAGATTTACCGTCGAGAAAATGGATTTTAACGGTCGAATGTTGTCACCGACTTTTTCGATTTTGGATGTCTCGGCGATCATTTCGATCTGCCCCAGCCGGCGAATACTGTCAAGCCACGAAACCAGATCGTCCGCCGGACGCAATCCGGGAAGCTGACCTGAACCATGAACATTCAGGTTGGCAAAATTAAACTCAAACCGATCGACGGTCATCCACGGCCAACTGGATTGCTCGGCCCGAAGGTCAAGCGACCAGTTGAAAGGCACACCAGCGGATTTGGAAAGAAATTCCGACTGCCCGATGTCCACCGCGTCAGCCTTGACTGACGCCTTCAACTGATACGCCGGCGCCTTGGCGTTCCATTTGAAATCGAATCGGCAGGGACCGGAGATTTTACTTTGCGGACCCAGATAATTTTGCGCAGCCGGCAAAAGCAGTAACACCGACGACCCGTCAAACCCACCGGAGACGTTCGCCTCATTCATACTGAGTCCCGTATCGTCAATCCGGGCCAAAATCGTGCTTCGGACCTCCAGGGCGGAACTATTGATTTGAAGCTTTTCCAGCGAGAGGTTGCCCGTCACCGGATCATGGCTCCCGGTCGTTACCAGCCGCAATGGATCGATGCGCGTCGATTTTACCGCCCCACGCCTCTGAATTTCCAGCCCGCGAAACGTAGTATCTAATTGCCAGTTAAAATGCAAATCGGGAAATATTTTAAATATTAACGACCCGCCGCTTAACCCCTGCAATTTTGTCAAATCAAAGGCTTCGACTTTCTCCAGCCGAAGGGCGCCCAGGTTCACATCTTTCCAGACGCTCTTGATCGTACCGGCGAAACATTTTTGATCGTTTTGCTGGATAATTTGCATTTGACCATTAGCGGAAAAACTCCCTGCCTGGATCATCGGCGAAGTTTTGTCCGCACAATAATCCAGCCGGGCATCACCGGAAAAAGTCAGGGTTTGCTTTTGTGCCTCCACGACCAGCGTCGAGGGGAAAATGATATTATTTTTATATCCATCGGGCCAATTTAACCGAATCGCCAAATCGGAAATTTCTACCCGGCGGATTGGGAAATTGGGTGGATTCGTATTTCCGTTAAAAATGGAAAACAAAGGAATTTCCGATCCCTGAGCCAGTTCCACCGTTACCCCATCCAGTTTGACACCAGTAAGCTGCCGCCCAAATAAAAAACGGATCGGCTCAAACGGAATCCGAATCAGGTTTATATGAAGACTGGAATCGTTTTGTTTCGTCTTTAAATCCAGACCGCCCAACTCAAATCCCGATAGCCAGCCAAAATGAACATGCTCCACCCGAACTACGCTTTGGGTCTGCCCAGCCAGCCTATCGAGCAGAAGTTGCCTGACCTTATTTTCCGGAATGAGCGTAGGGCCAAGAATCCCCAAAATAATCACTATCGCCAAAACGGAAAGCACAACACGCAAAACTTTCCTGCGGCGACGAGATCGAGAAATTCCCTGACCACTGCCATTTTCCAGCCTTCGGATCATAAGCAATAGATTGTATTAACCCCCGATGTATTTCTCAAGGTTTTCCCCCGCTGATAACGCGTTTCTCGCGCTTCGCGGGTTGGACATTCAGCGTTCGTCATTCGACATTTTCTTTTCTGGAAAATCCCCACACCGGATTTGACATTTCATTTGATTGTCATTACCCCAACCGAAGAGGAAATTTGTCATCCACAACATTTGACAATATCTCGTGGATTGTTCATACTTACTTGTACGATGGATAAACCAAAATTGATTTTAGCTTCAGCTTCACCTCGACGGCGAGGGCTTTTACAAGAGGCCGGATATCGATTTGAGGTTATTCCGTCCAATGCTGACGAAGAACAACTTATTGAAGAAACGGTATCCCCCAGACAGGTCGCCGAAAAGTTGGCTTACCACAAAGCCAAAGACGTGGCGGATCGTTTATCAAATTCTGCCGTGGTCCTTGGGGCTGACACCATTGTGGTTTGCGAAAATCAGATACTCGGTAAAGCCCGCGATTCCGATCATGCTCGGCAAATGCTTTATATGCTCTCCCGGACGCATCATTGTGTGATAACAGGAGTAGCCCTGGTGGAAACGGGCACAAGTCGGCAATTAACAGATTCGGAAATATCCTGGGTCACCATGCGCCCGATGAGTGAACAGGAGATCGACGATTATATCGCCAGCGGCTCCTGGCAAGACAAAGCCGGCAGTTATGCCGTTCAGGAGGGCGCGGATAAGTTCATCGTCCGTATCGACGGCAGTTACACAAATGTAGTGGGTCTGCCGATGGATCTGGTCGGGCGGATGTTGAAACCATTCAGAATCGAAAGTGAGAGAAGGACAGAAACTTGAAACTACCTAAAATTGTCGCGCACCGCGGAATAAGCAGTTTATGGCCTGAAAATAGTTTGATCGCTTTTCAAAAGGCGATAGAGCTGGGCGCCGATAGTGTCGAGTGCGATGTGCGTCGGACACTGGATGGAAAACTGGTGGTTATACATGACCCGATGATTGATCGAACGACCACCGGAACGGGTCTGGTTTGTCGGATGACGCTCGATCAGATTCGGCAATACCCGTTGACCATGCCTGACGGGCAGGAGGGGAGTCGAATCTGTAAAGATCAGAAGACTCCGACTTTTGATGAATTTCTGGACCTGCTAGGACCAGCCGGAGTGGAATTGCGGATCGAGATTAAAGAAGCAGGTTTTGAAAAAAGTCTGGTTGAAAAAATTACGGATCATCATTTACAGGAACGGGCGACCTTGATTTCATTTTTACCGACAGCCCTCAGTATGGTCAAGCAAACGAATCAGTCCATCAAAACCTCTTTACTGACGCACCAATTTACTAATGTCCAATATAATCCGATACGGCATTTTCTGAATGGGGTGGATATTGAATTTGGTTCGGAACTGAATTTGGATATGTATAATCAGGCCCGTCGGGATGGCTTAACGTTGGATTTCTGGACGATAGATGACCTGGACCCGTTTCGCCAAGCCCTGAAGTGGGAACCGGATTACGTAACCAGTAATTTCCCCCAGCGATTGATGAAAGAATTGGGGCGGACCGTGCCGGATTGGGCGACGGAGCCTGGTGTTAGAAGTTAATGATTGACAAAACTCATCGAATTTACCCCCATCTGCCGATTATAATTACCATAGTGTAAACCTCTACGGAGATAATATGCCCAGAGAAAAAGGGATACGAAATATATTCGCGCAAATCGTCCTGGCGGCAATCCCGATCGTGTTGCTGGCTTTGGCGGGGCGTGTCGTATACATCAACTTGAAACTGGCTAACACCCAGAAACTACTGGAACGAGCCGATCATCAGCAGCAGGCATTTATACCTTTGCCCGCCGTTCGTGGAAAAATTTACGACCGACGAGGACGAATCCTGGCGGGTACAAAAATCGTTCCTTCCCTCTTTGCCGATCCCGCCCTCAACGACGATAAAATCTTAACCGCGGACGTGGTGGGGCAGCAGTTATCTATCAGCAAAGAATTAATTATTGATAAACTTAACAAAGACCCTTCGTCTCACTTTGTTTGGCTGGCGCGCGGTATCAGTGCTGACGACGCGGATGGTTTTTCAAAAGAAATTTGCAAAAAATTGGGATTGGGCATTTTTTACGAGCCGAAACGGATTTATACATCCGGAACGCTGGCAGGGCATGTTCTTGGATCTGTGAATATTGATGGTTGGGGCCAGGAAGGAGTTGAACTTTATGACAATAAAACACTCGCTGGGCAGGATGGGTATGAGCATTACATCCGCGATGCGGCTCGACGAAAAATATGGCTTATAAACTCTCAATGCAGGTCGCCGGTTAATGGACAAAATATCATTCTTAGCATTGATTCGGTTGTGCAGCAATTCACACAGAAAATTTTGGGTGCGACCTGTGAGCAATACCGTGCCGAATCGGGTGTTGCGGTTGTGATGGACCCTCGGACCGGTGAAATTTTGGCTTTGGCAAGCTGGCCTGAAGTTGATCCTGGCAATTTCGGTAATACCCCGCCCGATAAGCGTCGGAATCGAGTTTTGACTGATCCGTATGAACCCGGAAGTATTTTTAAACCGTTTATCGCCTCGCATGCCCTGGAAGATGGCGTTGTAAAAATGGAGGATACCTTTTTTTGCGAAAATGGAGCCTATACCGTAGGCCGTCGCACGCTGCATGACGCTCATAAAATGGGAACGCTGACGTTTCCGGAGGTCGTGATTCTTTCCAGCAACATCGGGATGGCCAAGATCGGTCAGCGGATGGGAAATGCGCGGCTTAACCATGCGGTGCGGTCTTTTGGATTTGGCAGAAAGACGGGAATCGATCTTCCGGGTGAGGATTATGGATTGGTCTGGCCGGCGGCCCGATGGACGAGTTTTAGTACGTGCAGCATTCCCATGGGTCAGGAAATCGCCGCCACGTCTTTGCAACTGGTGACGGCGTTTGCCGCCATAGCCAATCATGGAACACTGCTTCGCCCAAGACTGCTTCTTGCCGCCATTGACGAACGCGGCCAAGTGACCAAAGAACGGACAAAACCCGAGGTGGTCAACCAAGCCATTAAACCCGAAATTGCCAAAATTATGGTCGAACAGATTTTGCGCGGGGTCTGTGCGATTGGCACGGGCAAGAAAGCGGATATCCCCGGTTACCAGGTCTTCGGAAAAACCGGTACCGCTCAGATTGCCAAGTCGTCCGGAAAAGGAAAAGGGCATTTCGAGGAAAATGCGTATGTCGCCAGTTTCATGGGCGGAGCCCCGGCGAGTAATCCGCAGGTGGTCGTGATTGTCAGCATTCGTCGGCCTGATAAAAAAATCGGTCATTACGGCGGGACTGTGTCGGCTCCGGCGGTGAAGGAAATATTGCAGTCATATTTTGATTATGAGCAAATCCCACCGGTGGAAGCGGTGGACAATATGACAAAAAAAGCGGAAGAAAAAGGGGATTTTGGATTTTAGATTAAAGAGCCGCGACCGTAAGGGAGCGGGTATGGAGTTGGGTGATGTTGGCCAGAGAGTTGATTCTTAGGGCTTTGAATTTGTCCATGCCCACAGGCGTGGAAGATTTCGATGTTACCGGTATAACCGCAGATTCACGACAGGTGCAACCCGGTTATATTTTTGTCGCCGTGGCGGGTACAAAATTTGACGGAGCAAATTTCGCCTGCCAGGCAGTGGAAAAAGGGGCAAGGCTTGTCATCAGTCATCGCAAAATTGAAAATCTACCCCTGATCGTAGCGGAAAAGGTCAATCTGGCTCTGGCGAAAATGGCTTGGGCGTATTATGGAATCGACGAACTGCAAACTCAAGGAAAACTATCCCTGCATGGGGTAACCGGGACGAATGGAAAAACCACGTTTTGTTACATTTTTCAATATCTGGCCAATCAGTTCGGACGTAAATGCGCCCGATTTGGCACGATCGAGTATGATTTAATCTCCAAACGGCATGAAGCCTCGCATACGACCCCCGACACAATGCAGTTGGCAAGTTTGATCCGGCAGGCTTACGACAATGGCGCCGACAGTATCGTCATGGAAGTTTCCAGCCATGCCCTGGATCAAGGCCGGGCGGCGGGATTGAAATTTTCCACCGCCGCTTTTACCAATCTGACCGGCGATCATCTGGATTATCACGGAACGATGGAAAATTATCTTTCCGCGAAATTGCTATTATTTAAATCGCTGCCCGCTGACGGGTCGGCCATCGTGAACATTGACGATCCTGCCGCCAAAAAAGTTTTACAGGCATGTTCGTGCAAAAAAATCAGCTATGGAATTGATAGCAATGATGCGGACCTGGCGGCGAAGAATTTGGAATTAACCGCCGCAGGAACGAAAGGGACCATTCAATTTCATGGCCAATCGGTTCCGTTCAGTTCCCCCTACATCGGCAAACACAACGTTTATAATATCCTGGCCGCGGTCGGTTCGGTGGTCGCGATGGGGTTTGACTTATCACGTATAGCCGATCTGATAAAGACCATACCCACGGTTCCAGGCCGACTGGAGCGTGTGCCCAACGCAGAGGGTTTTGAAATATTTGTCGATTATGCCCATACCGACGACGGCTTGGTCAATGTTCTTTCCGCTTTAAAACCGTTGGTGACCAATAAATTGATTCTGGTCTTTGGATGCGGCGGCGACCGTGACCGGACAAAGCGTCCGCGCATGGCCGGAGTGGCGGAACAATACGCCGACACGGTGATCGTTACAAGCGATAATCCGCGGACGGAAAATCCGGATCGGATCATTCTCGAAATCATGGCTGGTTTCTCCTGCCATTTTCGGCCTGAGGTGCAAGTGGAACCGGATCGCGCCCATGCGATCCGAACGGCCCTGGATCAGGCGGAACCGGGTGATATCGTCTTACTCGCGGGCAAAGGACATGAGGATTACCAAATCATCGGCACGACAAAAATTCATTTTGATGATCGGGAAGAATGTCGGAAATGGCTTGCGGAGAAGAGCAGTGCCAAGTCGAGATAAAAAATATTTATTGTCATTGCGAGGAGCGTAGCGACGAAGCAATCTCCCTTGAATGCCGTCGGTGTCCATATGGGATTGCTTCGCTGTGCTCGCAATGACTTGTACTTTTTTTTATGCGGAAAATAGGGAATGAAGACATTGTTTTTGGATGAGATTCGTGATTGTCTGGGCGCCAGAGTTCAGAGCGATATCCCGCTGGTAAGCGTGACGGGTGTCTGTACGGATAGTCGGCAAATTCAAAGCGGAGATATATTTTTTGCCATTCGCGGACCGAATTTTGACGGGCATCAATTTATTGATCAGGTTTTCACCGCCGGAGCGTCGGGCGTGGTGGTGGAAAAGACGGCGGTGCTGCCGGCGAACGCGGATTTCAAACGAGTGCTGGTGGTGGACGATACCGTGACTGCCCTGGGGAAACTTGCCGCCTATTATCGCGATGAATTGGCTTGTACAGTCATCGCCGTGACGGGTTCGAATGGTAAAACGACGACAAAGGAATTAATCAGCCACATTTTGAGCAAGCGTCTTCGCGGCCAGCGATCAACGAAGAGTTATAACAATCACATCGGTGTGCCCCTGACGATCCTTTCCAGCGAAATTAACGATGAGTTCCTTGTGGCCGAGGTGGGGAGCAATCATCCGGGTGAGATCGATCATCTGGGAAGCATTGTGTGTCCCGATATCGCTGTGATCACCAATATCGGCGAGAGTCATCTCGAAGGTTTGGGCAGTATCGAACGGGTGGCAGCGGAAAAAGCATCCCTGACAAAACACGTTCGATCCGGCGGGGCGATTGTCGTCAACGGTGATCGGGAAATGTTGCTGCGGCTCATCAGCCATCCTCAGGCGATGGTGATCAGTTTCGGTGAGTCGGAAAATAATGACATGCGAATTAGTTCGCTCGCCGTCGAATCGAACTGCCTGCGGTTTGAGGTCAATAATCACTTTAAATTTGAATTGCCGGTTCTCGGACGGCACAACGCATTGAACTGTCTGGCGGCGATTGTTGTCGCCCGTCGCATGGGGTTTGAGATGGCCGATATCGCCGAAGCATTGAAAGATTTCAAATTGCCCGCCATGCGGCTTGAAGTTTTGCAAATTGGTGATAAGACGGTGCTGAACGACGCTTACAATGCCAATCCGGCCTCGATGAAATCGGCGCTGGAGACCCTCGAAAAATATCCCACAACCGGCCGGCGGGTGTTCTATTGCGGTCAGATGAAGGAGCTTGGCGAACAGTCGGAGCAGTTTCATCGAGACCTCGGCCGGCGGATCGGGTCCGATCACGTCGATGTCTTGATCGCCGTCGGAGAATATGCCAAAGAGGTTATACACGAGGCCGTTTCGGCGGGAATGCCCGCAAATCATGTCTGGGCTTTTCCGGACGTCGTCGAAGCGGGAAAAGAGTTGAAAAATATTATAAAATCCGGCGATTTAATTCTTGTCAAAGGCTCCCGATCAATGAAAATGGAGCAGTTAATCGAACGGATGAAGGAATAAGCGGTGTTATATCATTTACTTAATTGGTATTTTGCGGGAAAACCGTTGGCCTATCAGAACGTTATGTTCCGGTCGGCCATGGCGATCCTGACGGGTTTTTTGGTCGCCATAATAATCGGACCGTGGGTGATCCGAACGCTCCGCAGATTCAAAATCGGCGATGTGCCGGAATTTTATAATGAAGACGCCAATCGCCTGATGGCCGTCAAGGGGCAAACCCCGACGATGGGCGGGGTAATCATTCTCGCGGGGATTTGCGTCGGTACGTTGCTGTGGGCGAAGATGGGGAATTTCTATGTGGACATGGGTTTGTTTTGCCTGCTCTGGCTGGGATTGCTCGGAATGTCGGATGACTATTTGAAACTGACCAGCGCCCGACGCGGAGGAGGGCGCGACGGTCTGAAAATGTGGGAAAAGATGGTTTTTCAGGTCGGGCTGGGAGTGGTCCTGGCCTATTTTATTTTCAAACACGGCGCCATGAACTGGGGGCCGGTGGATAATCAAGGTCCGTTCAATCAATTAACCCTGCCATTTTACAAACATGGTCTGTATCTGCCGATCTGGGCGTTTTCGCTGATTGCGGTTTTCGTAATCACGGGAACGAGCAACGCGGTGAATTTGACCGACGGAATGGACGGTTTGGCGGGCGGGTGCATGGCGCTCGTGGGTTTTGTGTTTATGATTCTATGTGTTTGCAGCGGAGACGCGAAATGGGCGAATTATCTTCTGCTTCCGCCAATCCCCCAAGCCGATGAATTGGCCATCATGTGCGGGGCTTTGGTCGGATCATGTATCGGTTTCCTCTGGTATAACGCCCATCCCGCCACCGTCTTTATGGGCGATACCGGTTCTCTGGCGATGGGCGGGTTTATCGGTTATGTAGCCATCGTTACGCGTCAGGAGTGGATGCTCTTTGTCGTCGGCGGTGTCTTTGTCATCGAAGCCATGAGCGTCATCCTGCAAGTTGGATATTTTAAAACGACCGGCGGCAAACGATTATTCCGAATGTCCCCGATCCATCATCATTTTCATTTGAAGGGTTGGCCTGAACCGAAAGTGGTGGTTCGATTCTGGCTGGTGGCGATGATCTTCGCCGTCCTGGCCATGATTTCGATTAAATTACGGTAATGTATATCTATGAAAAAAGAACAACTATCTATCGAATCTCCGTTACCACTGCGTGGATATGTATTGATGCTCCAGGGATTGGTCCTGGCTCTGATGGGACTCGGAATGGTCATGATCTATTCCGCCCAGGGACGCGTGGACAAACCACCCCTGCACGATGAATTCTTAAATTCACCCGCCGGCAAACAAATTATTTTCGCCGTCGTCAGCGTCATTATGATGGTGATATTTTCCAGAGTCGATTACAACCGGTTTCGGATGGGTGAAAATAAAATTCGTTTCATCGGACTCTGGCTGGTCATTCTGGCCGTCATCCTGCTTGTGGCCGTGCATGTGCCCAAGATCGGATTGGAAATCAATGGATCGAAACGATGGTTAAAATTCGGTCCGGTAACGTTTCAACCATCGGAATTCGCCAAGCTGGCCCTGGTGATCTATCTGGCGGGCAAATTGACCGATTCGATGTTTCCGAAAAAAGAATTTTTCCGGGGTCTGATCCCGTTATGCTTTGTTATCGGGATCGTCTGTGCCCTGGTCGGAACGGAAGATTTGGGAACGGCCGCCGTGATCGCGGGGGTGAGCGTTTTAATGCTTCTGGTGGGTGGGGTTCGGGTTTGGCATCTTATTTTACCAGTCATTCCCGGCCTGCTTGGTTTTGTCGGATTGATTATAGCCAAACCCTATCGCCTTCAGCGAATTACCACGTTTCTCGATCCCTGGAAAGACCCGCAAGGGACCGGTTACCACCCCATTCAATCCCTGATCGCCATTGCCACCGGCGGGTGGTGGGGGCGCGGACTGGGTGAAGGAATTCAAAAATACGGCTATCTGCCGGAAGACACAACAGATTTTATCTTTTCAATCATTTCCGAAGAATTGGGAATGGTGGGCGGAATTGCCGTTTTGGGAATCTTCGCGGTGCTCATAATTGTAGGCTGGCTGATCTATCGTCAATCCAAAGACGATTTCGGAAAAATGCTCGTCTTCGGCCTGATCGGAACGATCGGCCTGCAGGCGGTAATCAACGTCGCCGTTGCCACAGTCTCCATGCCCACAAAAGGCATTGCCTTACCCTTCGTCTCCGCCGGCGGCAGCGGCCTGCTCTTCGCCGCCATCGCCATAGGCCTGATCAGCAGTGTAAGCCGATATTCCGAATACGAATTACTGAACGAAGATTCATCGTAATCTGGTCATCCGATTGGCTGACATTGTCTTCGAGGCCATGTCTTTTCTTCATTTTTACTTTTGATATTTTCATCTTTCATTAAAGCCATCCTGAAATTCGTATATCCTGGGTGGGGGACCGTGTTCCCACCGCCAATACAGGCTAAAGGAAATGCTGATATTAGCCGATGTACCTCCGTGAAGGCTTTGTCATTTTTAAAGTATTGCCTTTGAAAACTTTGATGGGAGATAGTTGAAATGAATATCAGTAATATTTCCACAAGTCCGATGCACACTACCCCTGCTAAACCCGAAAAGACAAAAGTTCCAACGGTCAATACAACGACCGATAACGAAATTTCAGCTCAGGTACCTGCCGGCGAAGAAACCTCCGAGCAGGGAACAGAATCAAAAGGTGTTCTCCGATTGTTAGCAGAAGGTCATTTTAAACCGGTGGCCGACGTTCGGCTGCGGATTAACTTCTACGAAGAATTAGCTCAACAGTCTAATGCAAATACTTCCGAACAAGTTACAGCCTTGAATACGAAAATAATGAATGACATTTCCGGGCTTATGGCTTCCGTGCCGGGTTCTGATTCCCAGCAATTTACCGATGCCAAGAATACTCTCGAACAAGCTTTATCTTCTCAACAATCCATTAGTCCAGATGCCCAGACCCAAACAAAGAAAGCATTAGACGAATTTCTGGCAGCCGTAAAAGAAATATTTACTCCCGCACCAATACCACCTGCGGAGGAAACTGAACCCTCGCAAGATACGAGTCTATTATCGGACGTACCCCTAACTACGGAAGCGGCAAGTGATACCGGGGAGAATCTGTGGCTTAGCTCGCTACAGCAAATTATGGACACTTATTTTCAGAATTTATCTAAAATATCCTCGGATAGCCAGGACAGTATGGAAATCCAACCTGCTGAAAATGTTTCCGGCAAGGCTTATGCCAAGTTCCTCGGAATATACAATTCATTAATAGACACAAGTGCTTGATTTGGTAAAATAATCCTATTTCATCTTACTGAACGGCGCAAGACATAAGAAACCAGTCTTTTCTTAAATTGCTTCACGTAATAATAACTATCAGCTATAATACGATGGTATGCAATACTGCCTTTTGGAAAAATGGAAAAAGAGATTTGCATAACGGACGGGGTAATGTATAATAAAAATGATAATTGGGGTAAAGGAGTGAAACATGAAGAAGATTTATTTGTCGAAAACTGTCGCTGTTTTTATATCTGTTTTTGGGCTTTCAAGTTTCTTTGTCGGCTGCGGAAACAACCCTTTGTTGAGCGGAGCGGGAACCGTTAGTGTAAAGCTTGTGGACGCGCCTGTCAGCGGATACAAAGAAATCAACATTCACGTACTGCGGGTCGAGATCGCTCAGGGCGGGCAGGACAATTCCAGTTGGGTTACACTAGGGACGCCCGACGTTACGGTGAACCTGCTGACGTTGACAAACGGGGTCAGCGAGACCCTCGTGCCAGGTACCAGTCTTGCCGCCGGTCATTATGGGCAAATGCGACTCATCCTGGGCTCGGGCAATACTGTCAAACTGGCCGACGACAGTGTTCATGATTTGACTGTTCCATCCGGTTTAAAAACAGGGATCAAGCTGATTGTCAATTTTGACGTCGTTGCCGGGACCACCACGGACGTATTCATCGACTTCGATGCCGCCAATTCGATTCATCTTAACCATACAGGTCATTCGGACAAATACATGCTGAGGCCGACGGTCCGTGCGTTTAACCGAGTCCTGACCGGCTCAATTTCTGGCAGACTAACCGAATCCGACAATGGAACCGCGCTGGCCGGGGCAATCGTAACTGCCCAGACAATCGAACAAGATAACGCGACAATTGTCCGGTCCGCGATTACCGACGATAACGGAACGTACCTGCTGGACCTTCTTCCAATTGGTGCGACGTATTACGTTGTAAGCCAGCCTGTGGTTTCAGGCGTTGCCTACAAAGCAAAGACCAGCGATGCTATCAGCCTGACCGAACAAGCTCCAACGGCCATCTACAATGCCGCTTTCGAACCAACCAACGCTACCGGTCAGGTCACGGGCACAATAACGCCTACGGCAGGAGACAACGATAGCGATATCGTTAACCTGACCCAGAGTTTGATGGTCGGGGGCAATGCAAAGCTCTTTATTGTCCGGACCGCTGTCCCGGTGATCTCGAATTCCGACGAGACGTATACAATGGACCTGGTGCCAGAGGATAACTACACGGCCCAGGCCACCCGCGTGACCACCAGCGACAACGGTACTACGGTTCAAAAATCGTTATCCACTCCCGCAGTCGTTACGTCGGGAAACGTGGTCGCCGCCGACCTGCAGTTTTAAATTCTAAAATAGAATTCCGGGGATCCCTTTGGCAACGAATTTATTGAGAAACTTTTCGTTGTCAACCCGCTTAATCCTTTTTAAGATGTGAAGATACTATTTTTCGAAAAAAGGATGTTTTCGATGGCGAATTTTCTTTTGGCGGGCGGTGGAACCGGGGGGCATATTTACCCAGGATTTGCCGTGGCGGAAGCCTTAGCCGACTTGGACCCTTCGGCGAGAATCGATTTTGCATGTACCACTCGGCCTATCGATAAAATGATCCTTGAACCCTGGCATGGAGAAAAAATAGTTCAGCCGATTCAACCGTTCAGCCTCCGACCAATCGGTTTCTTAAAATTTAATCTCGCCTGGTGGCAAACAAAAAAACAGATTCGGGAATGGTTGAAAAAAAATGAGATTGCCGCCGTGCTCGGTCTTGGCGGATTTGGATCAGGAGCGGCGGTTTATGAAGCTTCAAAATTAGGGTTGCGGACCGCCTTTTTGAACCCTGATTACGTTCCAGGCCGAGCCAATCAGTGGTTAAGCAAATATTCAAATAAAATATTTGTCCAGTGGTCAGGAACGCAGGAATATTTTAATCGACCGGTGGAGGTGGTCGGCGTGCCGCTGCGAAAATCAATTTGCAGTTTGGCAGGGAGTGGGCGCACGGTTCTTAAAACACATGGTTTACAGGAATTTGGATTATCACCCGATAAAAAGACTCTGGTCATCACGGGCGGTTCGACGGGGGCGAGAAGTTTAAATGAGGCGGTGGTCAAAGTGATTACCGATCTGGCGGACCAAATGGCCTCTGGTTGGCAAGTCCTGCATATTACCGGCAACAGCGATTTTGACCGTACACGGGAGGCGTATTCGAGTGTTAAAAATTTAATAACCGTTCAGACTCCGATTGTGCCACGGTCGGCTTGTCCGACCGTGCTCTTGGGACACGGCTGGGCAAGCCAGCCGTGGCACAATGGCGGAGAAGCAGAACGGTTACAAAATTTATTTGTCAAGATTCTCCCGTATTCAAATAGAATGGACTTAGCCTGGGCGGTGGCGGATTTGGCCATCTGCCGGGCCGGAGCGATAACGCTGGCGGAACTGACCACCGCGGGGATCCCGGCGATTTTGCTCCCATATCCCTTCCACCGCGACAATCACCAGGCAAAAAATGCCAACGTTTTGGTTCAGGCGGGAGCGGCGATCATGGTTGACGATGATAAAATCGCAGGTCTCCAAACCGTGGAACAATTAAAACAAGCGGTCCAAAATATTGTCTTTGATGACAGCCAGCGGTTAAATATGGTAAAAGGCGCAAAGACTCTTCAGCAGGTCGATGCTGCCGAAAAGGTATCACGATGGATGATCGGAAAATGAAATTCGCAGGCCAAATTTGCTGGGACCGCTTCCGGCTGGACTTTTCCGGCAGAACGCTGGTCATGGGGATATTAAACGTTACACCGGATTCCTTCAGCGATGCCGGAGAATATTTTTCCCTCGAGTTGGCTATCGTCCGAGCCATGCAAATGGTGGACGAAGGCGCGGACATTATTGATATCGGCGGAGAATCCACCCGGCCAGGTTCCCAGCCGACGCCGGTTATCGAGCAAATCCATCGGGTCGTGCCCGTGCTGGAAAAAATCGCCGGCCAAATCAATGTTCCGATCAGCATTGATACTACCAGCAGTCAAGTGGCCCGGGCGGCGATTGACGCGGGCGCGAGTATCATCAATGACATAAGCGCCTTGCGGTTTGATTCTAAAATGGCACATCTCGCCGCGGAAGCAAATGTTCCGGTGATCCTGATGCATATGCAAGGAACGCCCCAAACGATGCAGGAAGCTCCCTATTATGAAGAGGTGGTCAGCGAAGTAAAAACATTTTTGCAGGAGCGGATGGATTTTGCCGCGAGAGCCGGGCTTGACCGATCAAAATTAATCATCGACGTCGGTATCGGGTTCGGCAAACGCTTTGAGGATAATATGACGGTTTTGTCGCGGATCGAAGAATATTTCGATCTGGATCGACCGGTTATGGTAGGTCATAGCCGCAAAGGATTCATAGGAAAACTGACAGGTCAACCGGCAGGTGATCGCGACCAGGCCTCGCTGGCGATCGGCGCCGTTCTCGCCGGCAAGGGTGTGCATATCCTCCGCGTCCACGAAGTAAAATATACCCGTCAGGCTTGTGAAATAATCTGGAAACTCCAGCAAGGGAATTTTGATGCTGAAAGATAGATCCAAATTGACCACCGAAAAACGAAACGTTCGAAGCCGTGATATGGACCGGCGATCCACGCTCCAAATCGTGGAAATCATTAATGCTGAGGACGCTCTGGTCGCTCCCGCCGTGGCCAAAGAAAAAAAACAAATCGCCGCCGCGGTGGATTTGATCGTCTCGTGTTTTCGGCAGGGGGGGCGGCTCTTTTATGTCGGAGCCGGGACGAGCGGACGGCTGGGAGTGCTCGATGCCTCCGAGTGCCCGCCGACTTTTGGGACAAATCCGTCGATGGTCCAGGGGATCATCGCCGGAGGCCGACGGGCGCTCGTGCGGTCGGTGGAAGGCGCGGAAGATCACGAAGAAATCGGTGCCTCTGCCCTGGATAAAAAACACATCAAACCACAGGACGTGATTGTCGGTATCGCTGCCTGCGGGGTTACTCCTTTTGTCGCCGGAGCCATCAACCGCGCCCGTCAAATCGGAGCTAAAACCATTTTTGTCACCTGTGCTCCGGAAGCCAAAAAGTATATCAACGCGGATATCATTATTAATCCGGTGGTCGGTCCGGAAGTGGTTACCGGCTCGACGCGGATGAAGGCGGGAACCGCGACCAAACTGGTCTTGAATACATTAACCACGTCCGCCATGATAAAGCTGGGGAAAATTTATGGTAATCTTATGGTCGATCTCAAGGCCACCAACACCAAACTTCGAGATCGATCCGAAAGAATCGTGATGGCCGCCACCGGTGTCTCGCGGCCCCGCGCCAGAACACTCATCAAAAATGCGCAAGGTCTGGTGAAAGTCGCCATTGTGATGTATTTAAAAAAAATCGGTTTTGACGAAGCAAAAAATGTTCTTGCGGAATGTGACGGATTTATTCACCGATCAATTTGCGAATAATCAATTCCCGACCGGTAGCAAGGGCGGGTCCTGAATTCTCAGCCGGGATATTCTGGCCGGGTTCGATGATGTTGATTTCCACCTTGGTGCCTTCGAAAGATGTGCTTTCAAAAACATGCTCGAAACTGTGAAGGAGAAATTCCGGATCGACGGCGTGGAGCATGCCGATATCAAGAATTAAATGGGTTACTTTGGACAGGTTGTTCTCGCGGGCGACTTTTTCCAGTTCAGGCCAGATATCGCGGGCTAGTTGGTGTTCGTGCATTTCGATTCGGTCCTCTGAGATAAACAAGCGAGTAAGAGTTTATCTTTTTGATCCATAGCTGCTTCGCCGGTCAGGGCCTTTTGGAACTGCTGACACTGCGAGGTCCAGTTTTCCAGTGCCTGGCGAAGATGGTTGAGCAAATGGGGCAACGCGTCGTTCAAAGGTTGGCTTAATCGCTCCGATTGGTCGATTGTTTGCGGCTGAATGGCGAAAATGACGGTGGGTGGGCGGGAAAAGAATTTTTCCGCGTACCACAGGGTCTGGGCAAAGTCCAAATCGTGCAGCGTAAACGCGATGTCCTGCTTGCTGGCGAGTTGGGAAGGGATGATCCACTGGTGAGAACCAGGGGTTAGATTCATCTGTGCGGAATCGACGGCCAGTACGGCGGAAGCATCATCGAACCAGTTGAGCAATCGCAGACCTCCGACTCCGGCGTCGATTAATTCAACCAGCGGAGAAGGTGAAAGCTCGCTGGTCAATTCTTTGACTAATCGGACACCGATCCCGTCGTCGCCTCTCAGAATATTTCCCAGGCCTAATACGGCCAGACGGTCTTTTTTCATCTTTCGTTTTCCATGCCCGGCCTTTGCCGGTCCCTTCGCAAGAAGATATTCCTATTAAAACAAGACCAGGCAATTTTGACAAGCCAAAACCGCCCACTTATGGTGGCTTTTAGCCACCGGTAGGAAGCCTCAAATGACTAAAAGCAGACTTCTAAAACTGGCAGCAAGCTTACTTTTATCAGAATCAGCCTTACGCAAAAACCGGAATACTTACCTCGACTAAAAAGTCCTCTACTGCTGGGTTAAGCGGCTTTACTTCGACTAGAGCATTTCAACATTTATCGTACATCATTACCGTCCAACTGTTTGATTTTGAAAATTTGGTAATTCTTTAAAAATGGGTGTAATCGATTTGAAATCCGTTTGTGATTTTGGCCATGATGTCTTATTTGCGATGAGGTATCTGGCTGATGAACATCGGACGCCCCGTCTTTTCGCAGGTCATGGACTTTCTTCCGCTGCACGAATTTCGAAAATGCGTCAGACAGTACAACGGCGATGCCGTTATCGAACGTATCTTTGTCCGAAGTGTGCAGGCATCAACACCCCGGCCCCATTCCCATTTTTCAGGATATTTCCTTGCGGCTTTTCCAGGGATTCATGTTCATTCGTGGAAGACCGTTTTAGTGTCATAATGCTCGTGGATGATGACAATGGGTATTAAATTGGGCAAGATACTCCTCTATGGGTTGCAACTGAAAGGTTTTTACAACGTCCTTGACGGTGAATTCCGAGGAAAGCGATTCCAGGGCGAAGCGGACGTTGTCCTGGTCGAAATCCAGTTTGATTTTTGAGCCGTACTGCCGCAGGATTGTTTCGATTTTTTGCTGATTGCCGTCCAGATGGAAAACCTTTTTATCGAAATTAACCATCGCTGTATAGACCGGGACTCCAAAGCCGAATCGCAAGGTTTCGTGCCGATAACCACCCTCCACGACTTGACGGCCCAGACAATCGATGATTCGGCTCCAGGCGGGATAGGCAATGACAAAAGGAGTTTGCAGTGACAGTGCGTAATAATTGGCCTGATGTCCGCCGGGGAACAGGGATGGACAGAGAAAGAGGTCAACGCCGGCGGCTTTCTGACGCTCAAAGAGGGGTTGAAAATTCAGGTCAAAGCAAATACCTCCGCCAATTTTAAGGCCTTCCCATTCGATCGGGTTTTGAATACCGCCGGGGATCACCCCTTCGTTTAATTCCATCCGAGTGGGATAGGTTTTGATATATCGCCCGAGAACTGTTCCGGTTGGGGAAATCAGATAAAAACAGTTTCGCAAACCGTCCTTTTCACGGACTAGAACTGGAATGGTCAGGGCGATATGATGGGTGGAGGCACATTCCAGAAGCACGCGGCAGGTATTTTGCCAATCATCTAATGCGAGTTGTTGGAGCGTCATAGCTCGGGGATTATCCGGGCCGTCACCACAATACCAATTGATCATTTCGGGCAGGACGGCAAGATCGCTGCCCATTCCCGCGGCCAGACCGATCCATCGGCAGGCTTCGGCTAGTTTGTCCTGGAAACGGTCAAAATCGCGGTTCGATAACGCAATGGCGGATATTCGTTTTATATTCATGGTTTTTATATTTCATCCATATTAACTTTTCGTCCTTCTTTGGCCGATTTGATGGCGGCAAACGCGATGCGGGTGGCCAACACAGCGTCGTTGACACTGCAGACCACCGGCCCGGAGCCGAGGATTTCATCCACGAAACGATCTATAGCATGGGCGTGGCCTTTGTCCGGTTCAGCGGTAAATATCAACATCGTATCCCCTTTGTCCGCCGCCTCCAGGCAGGCGGCCTGTTTTTTGGCCAGCCAACCCAATAGTCCGCCTTCGGTTCCGAGGTGGGGATGCCGGTCGTTAAGCATGGGGTAAATGGTACGCACCGGGGCATCCTGGATGCCTGCGGTTCGCACCTCGAGCATGTGGTCCACGACAACGGCTGCACCCTGACCGAAAATTTCGTAGAGTTCTTTGGGATATCCAAAGGTGCCATTGGCGCACATCAGCAGCGTGGCCAGTTCCCCCGTCTTGTAACGAACGATGACACTATGATTGAGCTGTCCGGTTTCCATGGCACAAATATCTAGCGGTTCCGCGGCCAGGAACCAGTTGCACAGATCGGTAAAATGGGTCATCTCAAACAGCATCGGCCCGTGCGGAGCGTGATTCTTATCAAAGACCCATTTTTTCCAGCTGTGCCAGTCGTCGTTGATTCTGACCAGCATGGAAGCCACGCCGTCGTCTTTCAAATTGGGTCGATCCGGTCCTTCCCGATCAAAACGCCATTTACAGGGTTTGGGGTTTTCTATGTGGGCGCGAAAGATATGGTGGGCGTCGAGCATGGCCGGCGAACTTCGCCGATTGTGTCCGACACAAAAAGGAATTCCAGACTGGTTGACAATCTTTTGAATCTCATACATCTCGTCCAGGTTTTGAGCCAGAGGTTTTTCACAGTAGACGGGTTTTCCCGCCTCCGCGGCGGCTCGGATGACCGGCAGGCGCATTTTTTCCGTGGTGGCCAGGCAAATCGCCTGGACTTCGGAATTATTTATTGTGGCTAGATAATCCTTGGAAATATTCAACGCCCCGTGTTTCTCGCTGCATTCCGTCAACGCATCATCCGAAAGATCACAGCAGGTATGGAGGGCGGTTTTTTGCGAACGGGCGATATTGGGAATATGCTGGCTGCGAGCCAACATACCACATCCAATGACGGCGAAATTCAGTTTGGTTCTCATATCAGCGTTTTACCTTGAGCAAAAATATTTTATTTCTAAAGATTTTTAATGATAAATGTTATCTAGTTTTTAGTCAAGGTTCTATCGAAGACGAGCTTTTTGCGATGTTGATTTTTTTCGATCGGCTTTGGGGTTTCCTAATATATGTTTAAGCCCTGCAGGTTGCATAACGACAAGGTTTCGCAGCGTCTAAACTGTTAGCTGCCTATTTTTCA
>JBAZZQ010000004.1:0-98710 GCA_041658725.1 Phycisphaerae bacterium
GGCAATCACATCCTCCGTTTGCGGACGGCGGTCAAATCCGGTCGATGGGAAAACTTTTGGTCGCATTACCTTTGCCTCAAAGATTCTGCATAAGGACTACGTAAAATGAAAACTACACCCAAAAAAATGAAGGCGGAGGCGAGTTATGTAAGGCGGATGGTTCCGGTACTCCGGGTTCACCCGCCATTTCTTTCGACCAACGTTTCCAATCGGCGGGTCAACCTGCCGAAGCGTCAGAACGACCCGCCCCTAAACACTCCCTCACGGTCGTGCCTCTTAAAGAAGCGGTTAGGATTTCCGTTTTCCAGCACCAGAACTATTAATGTCAGCCCCGCTCGAATTACAGGTGTCATAATGTCAGTTTTAATCGAGCGACCTAGCGAACAAAACTAAAAACACGCAAATTTTGTTTGATGTAACATATTGATATTAAGCAACTTGCGATCAAAGATTTCGATATAAATCCAAAGCATTGTTTTTGGTATGGTATTTGCATAAAACGATATGCTATCGACCGGTTGTATCGGCTGACATGATCGGTTCGGAGATATTTTATTCGTATGGAAATTCGCTAGTCGGCGTTTATAGTTAAGGAGGTTTTTTACAATGGCGGCAAAGCAGCTAGCATTTGACGTTGACGCAAGAAAATCATTATTGGCGGGTGTGGAGAAATTGGCCCGGGCGGTGAAGGCGACGTTGGGACCGCGTGGGAAAAATGCGATCATTGATCGCGGCTGGGGCGCTCCGAAGGTTACGAAAGATGGAGTCACGGTGGCCGAGGAGGTTGACCTGACGGACAAGCAAGAGAATTTAGGGGCCAAGCTTGTCAGGGAGGCGGCTTCGAAGACTAGCAATGTGGCTGGTGATGGAACGACCACGGCGACGGTGCTCGCTGAAGCACTGTTCCGTGAAGGACTTAAAATGGTCACTTCCGGAGCCGACGCGATGAGCCTTAATCGGGGAATGCGTCAGGCGGTAACCGCGATTATTGAAGAGATCAAACGATTGGCTAAGCCGGTGAAAGGCGAGGCGGAAATCGAACAGATCGCCGCCATCGCGGCGAATAACGATTCGGAAATCGGCAAGCAACTGGCGGAAGCGATGAAGAAGGTCGGGCGCGAGGGCGTGATCACGGTGGAAGAAGGAAAGAGTTTGGAAACCACCGTGGATGTGGTCGAAGGAATGCAGTTCGACCGCGGATATCTCTCGCCGCACTTTGTGACTGACGCTGATACTATGGAATGCGTTCTGGAAAAACCGTTTATTCTGGTTTTTGAAGATAAGATTTCCAATATTCAGAAAATGGTTCCGATTTTGGAAAAGGTCTCTCAGGCCAAACGTCCTTTGTTGATTATCGCCGAGGACGTCGAAGGCGATGCCCTTGCTACGCTGGTGGTCAACAAATTGCGCGGAATTATACAGTGCTGTGCGATCAAGGCCCCTGGTTATGGTGATCGTCGGAAAGCGATGCTCGAAGACATTTCGATCCTGACCGACGCCAAACCGATTTTCAAGGATTTGGGGGTCGAGCTGGACACAGTAAGCATTGACGACCTTGGGACGGCCAAGAAAGTCGTCATTGACAACGAAAACACGACGGTCATCGAAGGGGCTGGATCGACGGCGAAAATCAAAGGCAGGATCGCCCAGATCGACCGTGAGATTGAAATCACGACCAGCGATTATGATCGCGAGAAGCTTCAGGAGCGAAAGGCGAAACTCGCCGGCGGCATCGCCCAGATTAACGTCGGAGCGGCCACCGAGTCCGAGATGAAAGAGCGAAAGTCGCGGATCGAAGACGCGCTCCATGCTACCCGTGCGGCGATTGATGAGGGAATTCTCCCCGGCGGCGGAGTGGCTTTGGTTCGGGCGGCGAAAGTTTTGGATAATCTGAAACTGGACGGCGACGAAGCCCTGGGACTCCAAATCGTGCGTGCGGCGATTATGGTTCCGCTCAAGACCATCGTGGAAAACGCCGGTTACGATGGAGCGGTGGTGCTGCGGCGCGTGAAGCAGGAAAAGGCGTTTGGGTTTGGCTTTAACGCTCTTACCGGAAAGTATGAAAACCTTCTGGAAAGCGGAGTGATCGATCCCTTGAAGGTTACTCGGACCGCTCTGCAGAACGCGGTGTCTGTAGCGGGATTGCTCTTGACCACCGATTGCCTGATCACCGAAAAGCCGAAGAAAGAAGAAGGCGGCGACGGCGGTGAGATGCCGGAAGATATGGAATACTAAAATAATGGTTTCGGGTTTGGAGTTTCGGGTTTCGAGTTAAGACCCGAGATTTTATAACCCGAAACGCGAAACCAGAAACTCGAAACTAAATTATGGAGGAATAATTATGGCGATGAAAATACGACCTTTGGATGACCGCATTCTGGTCAAGCAGTCGGACGCGGAAGAAAAGACGGCGGGCGGAATTGTTTTACCGGATACCGCCAAGGAAAAGCCGCAACGCGGAAAAGTGATCGCGACCGGTCCGGGCAAGATGCTCAAGAGCGGAACACGCGGTGGAACCGAGATCAAGAAAGGCGAAGAAGTGTTCTACGGCAAGTACGCGGGTACGGAAATTGAAATTGGAAACGAAAAATATGTCATCATTCGCGAAAGCGATGTTTTAGGAATTGTAGAATAAAGGAGACCAAACCATGGCCAAGCAAATGAAGTTTGACCAGGACGCGCGTACCGCGGTAGCCCGCGGGATGAGCAAACTGGCGGCGGCCGTTAAAGTAACGATGGGTCCGACGGGACGAAATGTGATTTTGCAGAAGAGTTTCGGTTCACCGCGAATCACGAAGGACGGAGTAACGGTGAGCAAGGAAATCGAACTGCCGGATCCGTTTGAAAATATGGGCGCCAAGATGGTCAACGAAGCGGCATCCAAGACGTCGGACGTGGCTGGTGACGGCACGACGACGGCGACGGTTCTGGCCGAGGCCATCTATCTCGAAGGGATCAAGATGGTTACGGCGGGCAGCGACCCGATGAGCCTGAAACGCGGGATCGACAAAGCGGTCGATGCCGCCGTCGAGGCTATCCGAAGCCAGTCCATCAAGGTCAAAGGCAAAGACGATACTATTGCCCAGGTGGCGACTATTTCGGCGAATAACGACGGCGAGGTCGGAAAAATGATCGCCGAAGCTATCGGCAAGGTGGGCACGGAAGGCGTGGTCAGCGTGGAAGAAGGCAAATCGATCACTACGGAACTCAAGGTGGTCGAAGGAATGCAGTTCGACCGCGGATACATCAGCCCCTACTTTATGACCAATCCGAACTCCCTCGATGCGGTGCTTGAGGATGTTTATATTCTGATCCATGAAAAGAAAATCTCTAATATTCGAGAGCTTGTGCCTCTGCTGGAAAAAGTCGTCCAGTTGGGCAAACCCCTCTTGCTGATCGCCGAGGACATCGAAGGCGAAGCGCTGGCCACACTGGTGGTCAATAAGCTGCGGGGTATTTTGAATATTTGCGCCATCAAAGCCCCTGGATTCGGCGACCGACGAAAAGCCATGCTGGGCGATATCGCGGTGCTGACCGGCGGTGAATTGATCAGCGAAGACCTGGGTCTGAAGCTTGAGAACGTCGAAGTCTCACAACTCGGCCGGGCTCGCCGCGTGGTGATCGATAAGGATAATACCACGATCATCGAAGGCGTTGGCAAGAAATCCGACATTGCCGCACGGGTCGATCAGATACGTTACCAGATGGAAAAGACTACTAGCGATTATGATCGCGAGAAACTTCAGGAACGGCTGGCGAAATTGACGGGCGGCGTGGCCGTCATCAACGTCGGCGCGACGACGGAAACGGAAATGAAAGAGAAGAAGGACCTCGTGGAAGACGCAGTTCATGCAACACGGGCAGCCGTCGAAGAAGGAATTGTTCCAGGCGGCGGAGTGGTCTTTATCCGTGCTCTCGAAGCGGTCAAAAAGCTTCGTGATAAGCTGGCGGGCGATGAGAAGATCGGGTGCGACATCCTCTCCAAGGCGTTGGAAGCCCCGGCCAAACAGATCGCGGAAAACAGCGGTGTGGACGGCGCGGTGATTGTGGAAGACATCAAGGAAAAGACCGGCAAGATGGGTTATAATGCCGCCACCGGTGAATACGTGGACATGGTCAAGGCCGGGATCATCGATCCGGCCAAAGTTTCACGAACCGCCCTGCAAAACGCAGCCTCGGTCGCCGGACTGCTCCTGACCACTAACGTAACCATCACCGAGCTAAAAGAAGACAAAAAACCCGTGGTCGGAAGCGTGAGTTAAATAAAAATCTAAAATAGACAGGGAAGGACAAAGACCTTCCCTGTCTTTTCTTTTGGAATTATATTTGGACATCGAATACAAATATAGAGACGCATATAACAACAATAAAGGAACTCTTCCCTGTGAGTCTTTCGATCCCTTTATTCTTCCATTACCGAGAAACCAGAGATAGAATTCAAAAAAGATTGCATTACTTTTCGTTATCCCAATGAAGAATGCGAGATTGAATTCCCCGTCAACTATCTTGAAGCGATTGAAAAATATTTGAAAAATGTCCCCCTACGGTAAGGCAAAGACATCCATCTCGATCTTTTTTTCGGGTTTTGTTTGGTCATGTAACATAATACGAATTTTTTCCGCGGTTTCCCGAGAAAACGTGGCGTCGCCACACCGTTCGCAAACGGTGGCAGGAATATGTTCCACCAGTACACGTTTATTATTCACCTGGAACATCTCGCTGACATGATCTGAACGCGATTCGGTATTTCCGCAAATATGACATTTAAACATGATCACTTCCTCCTCGAATAATCGATCCATTCATCGGGACTTGGTTCGTAGGTCGTAATGATTTTTGTCATTTCCGTATCAAGCAATGAGACCTGCAAATGCAATGGTCTTCCGGTTTCGGAAAATCCCAACAACAAGCAACTTGGAGAATATTTATCATCGGGATAATCTTCAATTAAAATCACATCGCCACCCGCTTGCCTGATTTCCATTTCACTGATGTTTCGCTCTACGACCCGTTTCAGCGCATGGCGAGTAAATTCAAATTTCCCATCCACCAATTGTTGTCGAATCTCTTCCAGCGATTTCATCGTATTCTCCGCCATATATTCCAACCGTTGCCTTTAATTCTATACATGCGGGCATAATTATAAAAGTGATTTAAATGTTGGAATTACTTTTGCTGCATTTTTGCCGATAGATGCCTTGCTCAAAAGGTCAGGTTATCATACAATACATCGTTTAGCTGATTGCGTAACCATGTAAGTTCGGATAAGAAAGAAATGACAGTGACGAGCAAAAAAGACTTTTATGAGATATTGGGTGTTGGGCGGGATTCGACGCCGGAGCAGATTAAAAAGGCATGGCGGGAGGCGGCGTTGAAACACCATCCGGACCGTGCCAAGGATAACAAGAAGGCGGCGGAGACGAAATTCAAAGAGGCCGCCGAGGCGTATGAAGTGCTTTCCGACCCGGAGAAGAGACAGTTATACGACACATACGGACCGGAGGGGCTGCGAGGTCATGGGGTTAATACGCATGACTTCCGGCATATGGACCTGCGGGAAATTTTCGATATGTTCGGATTGGGGGATATGTTTGGCGGCGGATTCGGGCGGGAGCGTGAAACCGGCCAGGACCTGCAGACGGAAATTACTATTGCGATGGAAGATGCGGCGACGGGAGTGGAAAAAGAAATCTCCTTCAATCGTGAGGAGATTTGCGAAAAATGTGAAGGTTCGGGAGCTGAACACGGGACCCCGAAGCATCAGTGCCGGACCTGCGGCGGGTATGGGCAGGTTGAACAGACGACCGGTTTTGGATTTTTTGTCAGCAGGGTGGTGACTGCCTGCCCGAAATGCAACGGGAAAGGAGTCATCATTACCACTCCGTGCAAGGACTGCCGTGGCAAGGGCAGGGTCATGCGGAAGAATCAGGTAACCGTGACCATTCCCGAAGGGATACATGACGGGCAGGTTCTGCGGCTTCGGGGCGAAGGCGAGCCGGGGATGCGGGGGCATCGGGGCGACCTGCATTGCCTGATCCACATCAAAACTCACCCGTTTTTGTTCCGGCAGGGGAATGACTTGATTATGGATTTGCCGATCAGTTTTACTCAGGCGGCGTTGGGAGATAAAATTGAAATACCGACCCTTTTGAAAAAAGGCGTTCCGCTGGAGATGCATCCCGGCGTTCAGCCGGGGGAAACCATCCGATTGAAAGGAATGGGAATGCCGGATTTGCGGAGCAAGCGGTCGGGAGATTTGATTGTGCGGCTGATTGTGGAAATCCCCAAGAAATTGTCGGACGAGCAGGCACATCTGCTGCGGGAATTCGCGAAAATGGAAAAACAAAGCGACGATATGATGCCGCATACCAGCGGTTTTTGGGAAAAGATCAAACAATATTTCAGTACCCAGGGAAGCGACAAATAAACGTAATCTGGGGGAAATAGAAAATGGATATGAAAGAAAAAGAAAAAAAGACGCAAGATGCCGCCAATCCGGAAGAAACCGAAATCAGCGAAACCTCGGAAACTCTGGATATGAAGGTTAAGGCGATTCAAGAGGAACGGGACCAGATTTTCGCCCGGCTGCAGCGGTCGGTTGCGGATATGCAAAACTACCAGAAGCGCGCGGTTAAGGATCGCCAGGAGGCGGTGCAGCGAGCGGAACTCGGCACGATCGAACGGTTCCTGTTTCCCCTGATCGATGATCTGGACCGCGCTTTAAAGGCGGCGAGCGATCATGGGTATAAAAAGGACGATCCGCTGTTCCACGGAGTGAACCTGGTTCTGCAGCATGCGTTTGGGCAACTTCGGCAAATAAACATCGAACCGATTGAGGCGGAAGGAAAATTGTTCGATCCTCTGGTACATGAAGCGGTCATGGAATTGCCGGAAGAAAAGCTTCCCGAAAATACCATCATCCAAATCGTCACCCGCGGTTACCGGCAGGAGGGAAAAACCATTCGCCCGGCTCGCGTGGTGATCGCCAAACCGCCTAAAGAAACAAAAACAGAAACTCAAAGCCGTCCGCGAGATGGTGAAGTTTCAGATAAAGACAAGGAGTAGGAAGAAATCATGCCGACTTATGATTACGAGTGCCAGGCTTGCAGCCATAAATTCGAATCCTTTCAGTCTATTAAAGCCGCTCCCATTAAAATTTGCCCGGTTTGCGGAAAATCCAAAGTCCGCCGATTGATCGGAAGCGGCGGCGGATTGATTTTTAAAGGATCGGGATTTTACTGCACCGACTACCGCGACAGCGGGTATAAGACTTCGTGCGATAAGGAAAAAAGCTCATCGACTACGGAAACAAAATCCACCGAGACAAAATCTACTGAGACAAAATCTACCACCACCGAAAGTAAAACGGAAACCAAGAGTAGTGAGGCGAAGAAAGATTAAGAATCTATGGTGCTTCGATTTCTTACATTATGAGGTTTACAAGATTCACTTTATTTACCTATAATATAAAGAGGTAAGATAACGAGGAGTGTATTATGGCTGTCCAAGTTGAAAATTATGTGGTCAACAAAAAAGGCAAACCTGTGGCCGTTTTAGTTCCGATGCGACGGTACCGTAAGTTCCTGGAAGCCATGGAAGAACTCCAGGATGTTCAGGCCTATGATCGTGCCAAAGATCGAAAAGATGATTTGCTCCCCCTTAATGAAGCTTTTAAATTGATCGAGCAACGTCGAAAATGAACTATACGATTTTCATAACCCGAACTGCCACCAAGAATCTGAATAATTTCAACCAGCGGGATTACCTGCGAATCAAACGTACCTTGCTTGCCTTGAGCGATAATCCAAGATCAACGGGAAGTAAAAAATTAATCAATAGACCGGGGTGGAGAATACGCGTCGGAAAATTCAGAATTATTTACGAAATAGACGATTCCCAAAAAGAGATTGTTATCCTCGATATCGATCACCGAAAAGATATTTATCGATAACCCACCGGTACGGGGCCCAACGGCCCAACCTTTTCGAACATTTTATCTTGACATCTCATAGAAGCACCAAGATCATTGCCACGCGAGAATGTAATATCTTTGGGATCATGAACTATGAAATCCAGACTTCACAATAGAACCGCCATTATATTCTGCCTCCTGCTGTTTTTCGGAGGCTGCACAGCAGTATCTCGAAGTGATTCCCAAAAGCTGGTTAAGCTCCAGCGAAATATCGAACAGTTTTCTTGTAGGGCCGAAGGGCGCGTAGGTGTTGCGATCTGCTTACTCGAGACTTACGAGACTATCGACATTGCCGGGGATGAGCGGTTTCCCATGCAGAGCGTCTATAAGATGCCCATCGCTATGGCCGTCCTTCACAATGTTGACGTTGGTTGTCTGCACCTGGACGAGTGTATTGAGGTTGGCCGGGAGGAACTCGCTGCCGGCTCCCTCTACAGCCCAATCCGCGATAAGTTCCCCTCTGGAACGAAGCTCACGGTCCGGCAATTAATCCACTACGCCGTCTCAGAGAGCGACAACGTCGCTTGCGACATTTTGCTTCATCTCGCCGGCGGCCCGCAGTGCGTAACCGACTACCTTAGAGGCCTTGGACTGGATGAAGTCATGGTAGCCACCACTGAGAGAGAAATGACGGCTAATAATGCCCTGCAATATCGCAACTGGGCAACTCCTCGCGGGGCGTTGAAGATGCTGGCGGTTTTTCACGCAGGTGCCGGGCTGTCACCGCAGAGTCACGCGGTTCTGAATGAAGCATTGGCGGGAGTAGTTACGGGGCCTCGTCGCATCAAAGGATTACTACCGCCGGGCACTACCGTAGTTCACAAGACGGGTACATCGGGAACCATGGCTGGCCGTACTGCAGCCACGAACGATATCGGTATTATCACGCTCCCTAATGGCAAACATCTCGCGATCGCCGTATTCATTAACGATTCTGCTGCCGATATAGAAAGTCGTGAATCAACAATCGCCCGAATTGCCCGCGCCGCTTATGATTTTTTTACTCAAAGGCTTAAGTTCACGACGTTGCAGGCTACCCATAAAGGTCGTTGATGTTCCTCAAATCGGATGGTATGCTGATAGGCGGAAAATCAACATGGGAGGAAGGAGGATTAAGAGACTCTTCGTGGAATCTTTTAAATTGATTGAGCGGCGTCAAAAGGGAAATTAACGTTCCGCGCTGGCTGTGGCGATTCTTATTGCCCGTATCTTTTCTTTCTGTCATGTTGAGCACAGCGAAACATCTGGCAACTACACCATGAGGCTAGATCCTTCGCTGCGCTCAGGATGACAGAGTAGAGACGCATTGCATGCCACCAACCTACTCTACAGCTAAGTTGTTTTTGCTGTTCGTAATTTGGATGTCAATTTCCAAAAAAGTCGAGCGCCGTGGGTACATTGCCGAATGATCCACAATAAACAAAAGAACAAAAAGATATATCGCAGACAAAAGAGAATATTCGGATAGGGTGTATTTGAAATCAAAATGGTGTTGTGAGGAATATGTTTAAGCATCTTACTCTCGTTGAGCCAAGATTCTTCAATCCCCATTGGATCTTTTTTGTAAATTGATTTCCATGTCTTATTGCTATTCTTAAAAAAAGAAAGTTCATTTATGTAGATTCTAAGTTTATCCTTTCCATACTTGCTGATTAAAAAAGCTGTAAAACTCCGGGCATGCGCATATTGCAGAGCCGCCGATCTTGGATTCAAACCTACGATTGACCATCGCCCAATAGAGACCAATGAAGTTACCATCACAACCCTTGGCTCCGGCAACGCTTCCAGATACGGCATTAACTTATTCTCAGATGCCCAAGTGGTATCTCCCAGATATGTGGCAATTCCTTCATCCAGCCATGTGGGGACGAGAAAGGACGAAAAGTAGCCTTTGGTTCGGCGTAGATACACGTGACTCATTTCATGCGCAATCACGGCGGCGAGGTTGAGATCGCCTATGCCCTTCGGATTTAGAAGAATGTTCTCTACCATTTCACAGGAATTGCCTCCAGCACCTAAAGACAATTGCTTGTAGCGACTGCGAGAATTACACAAGTAAATGCTGACGTTTTCTTCTCTGTCAGGTAATTTGCCCCAGAAAGTTTGCGATTTCAATTGAGCCTCATTTGCATACGCCGATATTTTATTGATGAGATCATTCGGTGTACCATCGTCGTAACAAACCCGGATATTATTTTGTTGTACAGAATGGAAACCCAGATTGGCGGGAAGGATAAGAACCCTTCCGGGTCCCCAGATAAGAATCCACGCTAAACTAACTATGCCCAATAAATCAATGACTCGTATAGACCATCTTTGAAATCGCGAATCGTTTTTCGTTGGGGGGGCGGCAGTTACCCACCGATACAAGGAATAAAACCCTTTGATGGCAATAATTCTGCACCAATCAAGTATGTCTTTTCTACGCTTATTAGTTTCTAGCATTGTTGCCTCCACCAAATTGACTGACCGATATATCCCAAATAATCCTACCCGTCTACACTATCAGGCGATAATTCCATTATTATATAATACAACGTCGCCCTCCATTACGTTCCCATTTTTTTGTTTTTTCCGAGTTTTGTAGAAAGTTCATATTGTCAGAGGTAGCCCCACGTCTCTACTCTGTCATCCTAAGCGCAGCGAAGGAACTAGCCACATGGTGTAGTTGCCGGATGTTTCGCTGCGCTCAACCTGACAGAAAGAAAAGACACGGGCAATAAGAATTGCCCATGCCACCCAACGCCGTGAACTTGACGGTTATGTATTATATAAAGGTCGTTGATGTACATAGAATCGGCGGGTATGCTTTACTGGTAGTATGAAAGATAATGTAGGAGAAGGTTGTCATGAAAAATCACGAGATTGCCAATATTTTCAACCAGATGGCCGACCTGCTGGAGCTTTCGGGAGAAAACGTTTTTCGGGTTAATTCATATCGGAACGCGGCGAGAATTATCGACGAATTGCCGCAGGACGTGGCCGAGTTGGACAAGGGCGGGAAACTGGCGGAGATTTCCGGGATCGGGGAACGGTCGGTGCAGAAGATCGAGGAATATATTCGCACTGGGAAAATCGGGGCGTATGAAGAACTCATAAAAAAAATCCCGCCGAAATTGCCGGAGCTTTTGAAGATTCCCGGTATGGGGCCCAAGACGGTGGCGCTGGCGTGGAAAGAGTTGGGGGTGGAAGATATTGAGAGTTTGCGGAAGGCTATTACCGGCGGCCACCTTGCGAAACTTTCGGGGATGGGAGCCAGGAAAATTGAAAATATTCAAAAAGGGCTGGACTTTCTTGCCAAAAACGCCGGCAGGAATACGCTGGGAATAGCACTGCCGAGGACATGTGAACTGGTGGATGCACTGAAAACGATTTCCGGAATAACACGAGTAGAAGTGGCGGGTTCCCTTCGGCGTTGGGCGGAGACAGTCGGGGATTTGGATATTCTGGTCGAGTCGTCGGATGGTGAGAAGGCGTTGAAAAAGTTTTCAGAATTCGAACAGGTCAGGGAAGTGCTGGCGTTGGGAGATACCAAGGCCTCGGTGCGAATCGTCGATGAAATCCAGGTGGATGTTCGGGTAGTGCCGAAGGAAAGCTTCGGGGCGGCGTGGATGTATTTTACGGGGAGTAAATCGCATAATATTCGTCTTCGCGAAGTGGCGATTAAAAATAAATGGAAACTCAATGAATATGGATTGTTTTCGGGCGATAAGTCCATCGGCGGGGAGACGGAAGAATCGATTTATAAAAAACTAGGTCTGCCGTGGATTCCGCCGGAGTTGCGGGAGGACCGTGGGGAAATCGAACATGCCCACGATCTGCCGAAATTGCTGGAACTAAGCGATATCAAAGGCGATCTGCATATACACACGATGGCCAGCGACGGTCGAAGCACGATTGAGGAAATGGTCGAGGCGTGCATTGCCCGCGGGTATAAATACATTTGCATCACGGATCATTCGCCCAGCGAAAGAATCGCCAACGGGTTGGACGAAAAACGTTTGCTGGAGCATATCAAACAGGTGCGTAAAACGAGAGAAAAATCTAAAAAGGATATCATCGTTTTGGCTGGGTCGGAGGTGGATATCCTGGCGGATGGCTCGCTGGATTACAAGGATGAGATTTTAAAGGAGCTGGATTTTGTGATCGGGTCGGTCCATTCGGGTCTGGGGAATCCTGAAGAAAAAATGACGAGCCGGATTTTAAAGGCGATGGACAATCCGCACGTGCGGATGATCGGACATCTGACGGGCCGGCTGATCGGTGAGCGTGAACCATCGAACGTGGACGTGAGCAAAGTAATCAAACATGCCGCCGAGACTAATACGTGGCTGGAACTTAACGCTTCCTGGCGGCGACTCGATTTGAAGGACGTTCATTGCCGGGAGGCGAAAGAGCAGGGGGTGAAAATTGTCATCTGTACCGACTCGCATGATATTTCCCAGCTTGACCAAATGCGGTTCGGCGTGTACACTGCCAGACGCGGATGGATCGAAGCTAAAGACGTGGTCAATACCCTGGCGGCGGAGAAATTTGTTTCGCTGTTGGAAAAAGGGAAGAAATAATTTAATGGCGAGTGAATGCAGAAGAATAAGAAAGAACCCCCGATTACCATCGGGGGCTAGTTTTGAGGGTAGAGTTAAAAGATGAATACAGGACAACTTTTTGGTCAGACATCGTTTATTCCCCGCGACGGGTTGCGGGTGGTGGTTACCGGACAGGTTGGAATCGACAAACAGCCGTTTTTGGAAGAGGTAATTCAACTGGCGGCCCAGAATGGGATTAAGGCGAAACTGTTTAACGTCGGTGAAATGATGTACAAGGAATCGCCGGATGTGGCGGCGGGGCGGATTCTGGATTTGCCGATTTCACGGCTGAGCGCCATTCGCCGGGCGGTGTTTCGCGATATCCTCACCGAGGCGGAGCGTACGGACAATATCATCGTCAATACGCACGCGACATTCCGCTGGCGGCATGGACTTTTTCCAGCCTTCGATCATGACCTGATCCTGCGATTTGCCCCGAATATGTTTATCACGCTGGTGGATAACGTGGATTCGGTGCACCTGCGGTTGATTCAGGATCACAATTCCGATCATTCGCTCAAGGACCTGCTGGTGTGGCGGGAAGAGGAAATTCTGGCCACCGAGGTGCTGGCGACGGTAACGCGGGGATTCGGCTGTTTTTATATGGCAGCCCGCGGCCAGACGTTCCGCAACGTCGAATCGTTTTACCGGCTTATTTTCGCGCCGAAGTTCAAAAAGGTGTATACGAGCTTTCCGATGACCCACCTTCACGATCATCCCAATCTGCAGGACGAGATAGATCGTTTCCGGCGGGTGATGTCGGACCATTTCATCTCTTTCGATCCGGGCGATCTCGAGGAAAAGCAGTTGCAGGATTACGGCGTCAAGGCGGCGGAGGAAAACCGCCGATACGTGAACATCAACGTTTTGGGTCAGGACGTACAATTCGAGGTGGCCCAGCTTTTGGAGGCGGCGGGTGACATCAACGGCCAGATTTACGCCAGGGATTTTAAATTCATCGAGCAGTCGGACATGATCGTCAGCTACATTCCGACAAACGACGCGGGCAAGCCGCTGATCTCCAGCGGTGTCGAACGCGAACTCCAACATGCCCACGAAAGCGCGAAAGAAGCTTACGTAATCTGGACCTCCAAAACCCCGCCCAGCCCGTTCATCACTGAAACCGCAACCCGTGTCTTTGCCAACCTCGACCAGGCCATGGCGCATTTTCAATCCAAAAGATACATCAAGTCTTATCAGAGGCAAATATAAGATTTTTTAGCCACGAATTACCCGAATGGGTACGAAGATAAAACATAAAGAGCAGAGATCGGACGGTTACATTCGGTTGTTATACGGTAGGGGCATCGGTCTCGGTCACCCATTCCATATAGTCTCCTGATGCTTCCATCGGACCGTAGCCATCATCTGGATATGGAAGTTGATGGTTAATGCGTCGCAGAAACTTCAAATAGTTTCGAATATCTGTGAGCAAATCCATGTGGTTGCCGATGTCACGTTTTTTGAATGCGTGTATCGCATTGCGGCGATACTGGATTCTTTCTATCCAAGGGTCCCAATTATCTGACGCAACGGTACACCAAATTCGTTTCTTGAAGAAACACCGTAACTTTTCAAATTTTAAGTTATCTGGATTTTGAATTGGGCCTTCACACTGAATTGCGTCAACATCGCCTTTATAATCGTTGTACCAAACAGAAAGAAAAAGCTTAAGGGAGCCTTCGACCATAGCGCCAAGATTTGCGTATCCGAGGATTTGCCACGCTGGTGCATCTTCGGATGTTGGTGATTGTACCCAAATGCGAAGCGAGTGTGAAAGAGACACCTGCCAGTTGAGTTGCGCCTTAGAAAGAATCGCGTCTACATTGTTGGGTGCCCAGCCACAACTATTGGACCAGAATTTTTCAAGTCCGTCGTTCAGATGGATAATCCGATTAATTATGTCCTCAATTGGTAAATTGTCTGTAAACATCATATCTGCAATCTACAACAACCAAGACAACTCAGGGAGCCGTTGATTGCCTTAAAAAAATGCGACACTGTTCAATACTTTCCCTTGCCCATTCCTTGGGTCCACCAACCTTTATTACTTCTTCATATTCACTGATTGCTTTTGCATACATCCCTCCTTTTTTATAGGCATCCGCAAGGCCCCAATGATAAATGAAACTTTTGGGAGCTAGTTTGATCG
The DNA here is from genome assembly GCA_041658725.1 of Phycisphaerae bacterium. Classification (GTDB taxonomy): domain Bacteria; phylum Planctomycetota; class Phycisphaerae; order JAAYCJ01; family JAAYCJ01; genus JBAZZQ01. Next base: position 14,711 of record JBAZZQ010000004.1, read on the forward strand.
CAGCCTGAAAAGCTCCGATTGCGTTTTCTATATCTTTTAATTGGATATACGTATATCCAAATTGTTTATAAATATCAGGATTTCTTGGCTGCAAATCCAAAGCCGTCTGGAAATCCTTAATGGCTGCCTTTCGACGACCTAAGTAACCATAAGCTTCTCCTCGAACCATATAAGCCTGTGAACATCGAGGTACAAGGCGAGCCAATAATTCTGCTGAGACGAGGGCTTCCGGATACTGTTCATAGTCCATATAGCATTTACTTAATTGATACAAGGCTGGCGAAAAGTCCGGTTTCAATTCGCTTGACTTTTTAAATGCATCGATTGCCTCTTCAAGATTCGATTTATCATGATACAATTCAAAACACATGCAATGAATCTTGCCCAAAAGAAAATGAACCCCATATTCAAAATCAGTAGAATCTGCCTTTAACGCCGCGTTCATAAGTCTAATTGCCGAATCGTAATCATTGATAGTTGTATTAGCGTCCAACTTTACAGATTCATAAGCCTTTTTGCCTTTAAAATATAACCCCAGTTGCTCATCATCTTTAGGGCCTCTTTTGTGATTGATCCAGTATTTTGTAATTGCCTGAGATTCAGCGTCTGAATCTTCCTCTTCAATGCTGGAGCCTTTCCATAACGGTTTAGGATTTCTGGGGTTCTCAAGCAATCGTTTAATCTCGCATGAGGGAATGGCAAAATTTAAATTCTGACCGTCTGCAAGATAAGACGTGATTACACCGACTACTGCTCCGTCAGCAGTAAGAAGTGGTCCCCCACTTGATCCATGACTGATGGGCGCGGTAAATTGTAACCATCTGCGTTTTCCATTTTCATCTCGACGTCCACTGACCAATCCCTCGCTAAGACTATTGGTTAGTCCCTCGGGACTTCCGACTGTATAAATTTTCGTGCCGATGGGAAGCATGTAATTGGTATTTACTGTAAGAACTTTGGGAGGATAGATTGAGGATGATTTACTTTTTATGGTTTCTTTATTCAAAATAGATGAAATTTCGGGACTCAAAACATCGATTACCGCTAAATCCTGAGATTCATCTGATGAGATAAGATCGTCAACCAAAAGTCGAGTCCCGTCCGCCATAATAATATCCGCATTAACGGCAGGTCGTATCACATGATAATTGGTAATGACAACAGATCGTAAAAATACTCGACCTTTGATTTTTTCATCAAGCGCAACAAAGAACCCTGATCCTGTCAGTATCTGATGTTTGTTATCGTCTTTTACGACAATCTTCACAACGGATGGAGAGACTTTTGCAAAAAGTTCTTCTGGGGTTAGCACAGACTTGGCTATTGACGTTTGGCTTTTGTTTTCGTGTTCGGTTTTCTTTTGTGTTTGTGATATAGCGGTTCCATACGCAGTAATAAGAAAAAAGAAAATCAATACGAAGTTGTTTTTAGTCATAATTTCATCCCATCTTGCTGGTTCAATTGAACTTAAAGTGTTGTTCAATAACATATTAATCAATTAAAGTTCCCTTGTGAAGCAAGAAACTACCATTTTAAGTATCCGTGCTGAATATCCAGTGTCGAAGAGAGAAAGGATGCTGGCTACTTGCTACTTCTTCGGGTGTCGGATAAGATGACATTTCATTGCAAAAGGCAAATTGCAAATATTAAATTGCAAAAGGAGTTTTACTACAATGGTTTTTTCTGACCCGGCGGCGATTGAATTGCTGGTGCTGGACGTGGACGGAGTGCTCACGGCGGGCGAGGTGATTATTCAGGATACCGGGAGCCTCGTTTATCATTTTAATGTTCAGGACGGATCGGCGATTAAATATTGGCAGCGGAGCGGCGGGAAGATCGCGATTATCACCGGACGATCGTCGAACGCTGTTACTGTTCGGGCGAAAGAGCTTGGGATTGAGTTGGTTTATCAAGGCGCACTTCGTAAAATAGAATCGTACCGGAAATGTCTGGCCGAGGCCCGCGTGGAGCCGAAACACGTTTGCTGCGTGGGCGACGATCTGCCGGATTTGCCTTTGCTTTTGAACTGCGGATATCCGGCGGCGGTGGCCAATGCCGTCAAAGAAGTCAAGGACCGGGCGGCGTATGTGACTGCGCGGACCGGCGGGTCCGGTGCGGTGCGTGAGGTGATTGAATTATTACTTACGGCCAAAGGTCAATGGTCGGCGATTGTGGAAGGATACCTCGAGCAAAAAGTATAGGCGCTAGCAAATAGAAGCAGTGGTCGTGCCGACCACTGCTAAACTGCCTCGGGCGAAAGTTTATAGGTACGGAGTAAACGAGAATGATACGACGAATACTACTGGCGGTTATCTCGCTGGTGATTATTTTGGCCTGCTATATGCTTTATACGACGCTGTTCGCGCCGCCGGTGGTGGATGAACAGGTTCAGCCGGAGGAACATATCAAGATACCGGCAAGGGCTAGGACGACAGTGCCGGTCAAACCGATGAATCTCAGTTCACCGGAAGACGTGATGATGGGTGGGGCGGGGGAGAAACCGAAATTCGAGCGATATTCCCGGAATCGTTTGCTGTACCAGTTTCAATCGGATCACTGGAAACCGGTCGGATCGGGCACGGGACGATTCTCTCTGGATAAACCTGAGCTGAGATTGTTTTTGCGAGGGGGACAACTTTTACATGTTTCCGCCGCGGAAGGGGAGATTGAAACAGAGCAAAGCAAGACTGCGAAAATGGATCCACGACGGGGAGAGCTTCGCGGGAAGGTTCATATTTTTATCGACCGTGGGACGGATCCGAACCGGTCAGCGCCGGAACTTCGACCGGCGGATGTTCTTCATATCTGGCTTGATAAGGTCAAATTCGACCTGGTCCAGAACATTATTGAAAGCGATAGTCCGATCAAAGTGGAGTCGGACGAGGTGGAACTTGTCGGCCAGGCCCTGACCATCACCTGGGACGCGTTGACCAACCAGATCGAGGAGATTACGATCAAGCGGGGCGAAAAATTGGTTTTACGGCAGGGGTTCGACATGATCAGCCCAGACATGCCGTTTTCGCAAGGGAAGAAAAAGGAAGGAAAAGGGAACAACTTTTTCGGAGTTGGCGGGACCGCTGCCAGTCGGGATTTGGGGAGCAGGATGCTGCTTAGCCGCGGAACCGTGGCCAAGTCTGACATTATATTCCCCCGGAAAAAACAGCAAGAGCCAACGACCGCTTCGACCGCTCCTTCAGTAACGAAACATAAAAAATCAACCACACAATCGACCCAGCCTCGGATCAGCAAATCCTACGATCTTGTTTTTACCAGCGATGTAAAGATTTTCCAGTACGACGGCAGGCAGTTGACGGGAAAGATGAACTGCGATAGTCTGCACGTCCTTTTTGATCTTCCCCACGGGTCAGAAGATAATGGTCTGACGACCCGGCCCGCGAAGAAAAATCGCGAAACGGTCAAGGACGATAATAAACGGCTTGAAATTTTCTGGGAAGGTCCGCTTCAGATGCTGCCCGCCAATCTGCCCTATTCAGCGGTCCGGCGCTTTCATATCGTGGCGCTGGGTCAGCCCATTCAGATCGATCAGGCCCAGCAGGGAACAGTGCGATGTAAGAAGATGACGTATTTCCAGGAATCCAAACAGCTCTGGCTGGACGGGACGACGGACGAACCGGTAAACGTTTCGCAGGGCGCGGATCGGACGATTGTCGCCGCACATTTGCTCTATGATCGCAAGCTGGGTATCGTTTCGGGCAAAGGTCCGGGATTCATGCAACAGCAGCAATCGAGTTCTACCAAGCCTGCTTCCGAACCGCAGGGAGATATGCTTTCACTGGGCGACCTGCAATCCGGCCGACAGAAGATGATGGTGTTGTGGAAAGAAGGGTTCAAGTTAAATTTCGGTGAATTTGAAAAAGTCGACGCCACCACCGGTCAAAAGAGCGTCAAGCAATATATCAAACGTGCGGAATTCAAAGGTTCAGCCCGGATGCAAAGGCCTGGTGAGATTATGGCAGGCGACGAGGTGGTTCTGAATTTCCTTACGCCAGGCACGAACGATACTTCAAATGAAAAGATCAGCACATTTCACGCCGAACGGAACGTAACGTTGCAATCGGACTCCCAGCAGATCAACTGCGATTGGCTGGACGTGGAGTTCGGGGATGGCACTTTTGGGTGGATACCGAAATTGGCTAAGGCGAAGGGTCACGTGATGGCGAAGGAAAATCGGCGAGTGATCGAGGCCGATGTTCTGGTGGCGATCATGGAAGACAAAAAGGTTCTACCCACGACGATGGCAAAGAGGCACGACCGTGAGGGAGTGAATATTTCCAAATCCAAGACGCGAATCGTTCTGCGTGAAGTGGACGCCAGCGGGAACGTAACCATTCGCGATCCGGATCAGCCGATGAGCGTCGATAGTCAAAAGATGCATGCTATTCTCGATCCCGACGGCGCGATTCGCTGGTGCTACCTGGAAGGAACGGACCGGAATTGGGCCAAGGCGGTCTTGAAGGATTATGCCCTCTCCGGGGAAAAAGTTACGATGGACATGATGACCGAGCAGATCGACGTTCCAGGCCCGGGCGAGTTGCAGTTTGTCAATCGCCAGGATATCGAAGGGAGCAAAACTTCCAAACCGGTTCCCATAGCGATCAGTTGGGCGGATTCGATGAAGATGACGGGCGGGACTAAGAATCAGGGCACATTTCTGGGCGATACGAAAGTGCGAAGCAATCAGACAACGCTATACTGCGCCCGAATGCTGGTGGATTTTGCGAACACTGATTTGCCGGAAAATCCGTCGGCCAAGCCCGCCGGCAATACGAGTACAGACCGCTTCTGGATATTCTCGCGTCTTCTCGGCAAATCCACGGGTGAGATCAAACCGAGTGTGCAATTACCGATAGCCCGCAAACGTCCGACGTATATTCAGGCGTTTGCCGACACGGGAAAACAGATCATCATTCAATACCTGGTTAAAGAAGCCGCTAAGCCTCTAAGCCGAACGACGCTTTGGGGAAACGAATTGACGTTGGACCTGGCGGCCAATCGGATGAATATTCCCGGACCGGGCAAATTCTTTATCGAAGATTACCGTTTGCCTGGACACGGGTCGCCCAAACCCGATAAAAAGGCTTCCGGTGGAGCGAATGTTCCGGAGTTGAAAGACCCATTCGGAGGGGATATTCAATCGGCGGGTCCGTCGCAAACGGCCTTTACTTGGCAGACGGGTCTGACTTATCTGTTGGATACACGAACCGCTATTTTTGACGGGTCAGTGCGAATGCTGCACGTGGCGGGAGCGAAAACGGCGAATCGTCAGAGCACGCTAACATGCGAGAATCTAAAAGCGGAATTTTTGCGAGGCGGATTCGGTTTTACCGACCAGGCCTCCGGCGCGTCTGAACTTAAGAGCGTGGTGGCCACCGGAGCGGTCAATTTGCAGGACAAACCACGGTCGGTGATCGCCCAACGGTTGATGTATAATCGCGCGGATAATATGATCGCGGTGTACGGCAGCGAGAAGGAACCTGCCTATCTATACGAGGAAAACGACCAAACCGGTCAATACAGCATGTGGACCGGCCCATGGATCATGTGGGACCGAAGCACCAATGAAATCCGATGTCCCAACGCTAAAGTGATAACCACGTTAAAATAATCGTTTCACGGTGACTCTCCAAAAATCGACAACCGTTCAGGAAGGGCATGGTCAAATTAAATGGATCGGCGCCAGGATACCTTTTCACTCCATTCAACCGGTCTGGGAATAGCAATCTCATCCATCTCCGTATGGGACCATCGGGCGGCTGGGAAAGGCCGCCTTTTTTTTTGTACGCCCTCCGAAAATTCTTTTGAAGTTCTTTTTCCATTATTCTTTTTGTGGCAAAGGCTGATAAACCCTTTGAGATTTCAGGATTTTTTTACTTGGTAATGATCCTTTGTTATGGTTATACTGCCGGCTTTTATGAGTTAATACGCTTAAACGAGCAAAGAAAAAGGAACACAAAGATGAAATCCGCATTATTCGTCTGGGGGGGCTGGCTTGGCCACGAGCCCCAGCAAACCGTCGAGCGCATGGCTGGCATCTTGAAACAGGAAGGTTTCCGCATCGAGCTATCAGACAACCTGGATGCTTTTACGGACGAGGCTCGACTTAAGGAACTTCACCTGATCGTCCCCTGTTGGACGATGGGGCAGATAACGAAAGAACAAAGCACGGGCTTGCTGGGTGCCGTTAAGAGCGGAGTGGGTCTGGCTGGCTGGCATGGTGGAATGTGCGACGCCTTCCGCGACAACGCCAGCTATCAGTTCATGACTGGCGGACAGTGGGTCGAGCACCCCGGTGGGATCATTGACTATACCGTCAATATCGTCAACCATGATGACCCCATCACCCTGGGGATCAAAGACTTCCGGATGCGTTCCGAGCAATATTACCTGCTGGTCGATCCTTCAAATGAAGTCTTGGCCACCACAAGGTTCTCCGGTGAGCCTTATGCGTGGATTAACGGTTGTGTTATGCCACAAGTCTGGAAGCGCCACTATGGGCAGGGGAAAGTCTTTTTCAGTGCCCTGGGACACGTGGTCAAAGATTTTGACGTCTATGAAGTCTCCGAGATCATGAAGCGGGGAATGCTCTGGGCTTGTCGATAACTAGAAAAAGGAACAAAGTGATGATGAAAACAAAAACTAAAATCGGAGTCGTCGGCTGCGGCAACATCTGTGCCGCGTATTTTTCCATGGCGAGAAACTTTGAGATTCTCGAATTAGCCGCCTGCGCGGACCTCGATCCGGACCGGGCCAAGGCCAAAGCCTCGGAATTTAACATTCCCAGGGTGTGTAGTGTCAAGGACCTGATGGCGGACCCGGACATCGAAATCATCTTGAACCTGACGATCCCCAAAGCCCATGCCGAGATTGCCTTTCAGGCCATCGAGGCCGGCAAGAGTGTTTACAACGAAAAACCTCTGTCCGTCACGCGTGACGAGGGTCTAAAGATACTTCAGTTGGCGAAAGCCAAGGGTGTTCGCGTCGGGGCCGCCCCGGATACTTTTCTTGGCGCTGGTCTGCAAACATGCCGCAAACTGATCGATGATGGATGGATCGGACGACCGGTGGCCGCTACTGCCTTCATGATGTGTCATGGTCATGAACGTTGGCACCCGGCCCCCGACTTCTATTATCAGGTCGGAGGCGGACCGATGTTTGATATGGGTCCATACTACCTGACCGCGCTGATTAACCTGTTGGGTCCGGTCCGGCGGGTGACCGGCTCGGCCCAAATTACGTTTCCCGAGCGCACCATCACCAGTCAGCCCAATGCCGGCACAAAGATTAAGGTCGAAACCCCCACGCATTTGGTAGGGGTCCTGGACTTTGCCTCCGGGGCCGTTGTTACGCTTACTACTAGTTTCGACGTTTGGGAACATGATTTACCCTGTATCGAGATATTCGGGACGGAGGGGTCGCTTAAGGTTCCCGATCCCAACACCTTCGGCGGCCCGGTTCTTATCCGCCGTCCGGGCGACAAAGAATGGGTCCAAATCCCTCTGACGCATAAGTACGAAAAAAATTATCGGTCGATCGGCTTGGCCGACCTGGCCTGTGCCCAACGCGCCGGCCGACCGCACCGCGCCAACGGCGATATGGCTTACCATGTCCTGGACATCATGCACGCCGTCCTCGAGACGTCCCGTGAGGGCAGACACATTGATCTGGCCAGCACCTGTGATCGTCCCGCCCCGTTGCCCATGCACTTGCCGGAAGGGGTGCTGGATGGATAAGACAGCAAGAGAGAAATGAGTTTCAGAAAACCGACCCTGCAGGACTCATAATCGAACGGCTTGCCGAAGAGCGGGAGCGCTGGAATGTGGCTGATCGGATTTATTTTTCAGCTACTATTCCGTCATCTTAAAATATTTTTATGTATCTCAATAATGTTTTGATCATTTCCGGTCCGGTTACGCGGATTATTCGCTTTCCTTTGATATAAATGAAACCGCAATCCCTGCCGGCGACCAGTGCTATGTCGGCGTCGGCGGCTTCGCCGGGACCATTGACGATACAACCCATTAACGCGACTTTGACCGGTTTGTGGATTTTGCGAAGTTGTTTTTCCACCTGGACCGCGAGTTTAGGCAAGTCGATCTGACAGCGTCCGCAGGTCGGACAGCAAATGAGTTCCGGCGAGGAGAATTTTCGCAGGCCGAAATCAGCGAGAATTTGTTTGGCGATATAAATTTCCTCCACCGGATCGCCGCTGAGGGAAACGCGGATCGTATCGCCGATCCCCTGAAAAAGAAGCACTCCCAACGCGTCCGCCGATCGGACCGAACCTGTCAGCACCGTTCCCGCATGCGTCAGACCCAAATGCAACGGATAATCGTAACGTTTGGCAATCGCCTGGCACAAGGCAATCGTCATCGGGACATCGGAACTTTTGGCGGAAAGGACCAGTTTTTCAAAGCGCTGAGCCTGGAAAAATCGAATATACGAGTCAAGCTCCTCGATCATGAGTTTGGTCATGTGTCGCGGATCGACTTTAGTCTCAAGTTGATCGCTGGTCCGAATGGACCCGGAATTAACCCCGATGCGGATAGGAATGTTCGCATCTTTGGCCGCCCCGATCACACGGGCGACTTTGTCGCGGTCCCGGATATTTCCCGGATTGAGACGGATTTTATGGACCCCGGCGGAAATCGCTTCCAGAGCGCGATCGAAATGAAAATGGACATCGGCCACGATGGGGACGCGGACCTGTGCCAGAATTTCTTTTAAAGCGGCGGTATCCTTTTGCGTCGGAACCGCCACCCGCACGATATCGGCGCCCGCGTCGGTGAGACGATTAATCTGCCGAACCGTGGCATCGACATCCTGGGTTAAAGTATTGGTCATCGACTGAATGCTGATCGGAGCATTACCGCCGATAGTAAGATTACCAACTTGAACGGAACGTGTTTTGTGACGTTTGATTTGCATATTTTCCTTATTCTACACGCTTGATCTGCGGATCGATAAAAATATCCAGTTCATCCCTCGACCGCGTGGAAAATTCCGAGACAATCGCCCCCTGCTGACCGGCTTGGAACCAATGCCATGTATCCGGCTGTAGGGTATATTGATCGCCTGGGTTTAAAACTATCTGGCGCCAAACGGTAAAATAATTTTTCCGCTCCAAAGGAACATATCCCTTTGGATTTTTCACCGCTTCGCCCGGTACGTACAGATAAATCTCGCCCCACCGGCAGCGGAAGGTTTCTTCTTTGCCCGGACTTTGATCGTAGGGAGGGTGCCGATGCTGCGGGCAAATTTGCCCGGGAAACATGACCAATTCCTTGGCGCAGCACCGGCTGGTATTGACATAAACCACGATCTCCAGACCGATTTTGTCCAACTGGCCCAATCCAAAATCCGCGACCTCGATATTTTCCTTTTCGTCTTCTCGCAGAACGATGTTAGCGCGATCCAGAAATTCAACCGTTCTCCGACGGACGTTGCCGATTTCAACTCGACTTATCATTGAGATAACCTCCGAAAATAATTTTGCTATCATTGTGATGAAGCCGAATAAAGCAAGTCAAGAAGAAAGCACTTTTTATTCAAAATCGGTGTTGACATCTTATGATTTTTTTTTACAATCAGCCAACTGAGAGTTTGAAAAAATTATAGTAAGGATGGTCGCCTTTTACAAGGAAAGGAAATATTTATGGCCGGGATGCTTGAATCTTTTATGAACAATGTGATTTCGAAGAATCCGGGGGAAAAGGAATTTCACAACGCGGTTCAGGAGGTGGCCAAGTCGGTCATGCCGGTCATCGATCAAAACCCCAAATATAGAAAGACCAAAATTCTTGAGCGGATGGTCGAGCCGGAGCGAGTGATCATTTTTCGGGTTCCCTGGATGGACGACACGGGAGAAATTAACATCCAGCGTGGATTCCGGATACAGATGAACAGCGCCATCGGTCCTTATAAGGGAGGGTTTCGGTTTCATCCGTCGGTGAACCTGAGTATTTTGAAATTCCTCGCCTTTGAACAGGTCTTCAAAAATGCCCTGACCACCCTCCCGATGGGCGGAGCCAAGGGCGGATCGGATTTTGACCCTAAGGGAAAAAGCGACAATGAAGTCATGCGCTTCTGCCAATCGTTCATGAGCGAACTTTTCCGGCACATCAGCGCCGATACTGATGTTCCGGCAGGAGATATCGGGGTTGGTGGCCGGGAAATCGGATTCTTGTTTGGCCAGTACAAGAAGCTAAAAAACGAATTTACGGGCGTACTCACGGGCAAGGGTCTGGCTTGGGGTGGATCGCTCATTCGTCCGGAAGCGACGGGATACGGGACGGTCTTTTTCGCCCAGGAAATGTTGGCCACCCGCGGTGACAGCCTCAAGGGCAAGATCTGCACGGTCTCCGGGTCCGGCAATGTGTCTCAGTACACCGTGGAAAAGTTACTTCAGTTCGGGGCCAAGCCTGTGACGCTTTCGGATTCCAATGGAACTATCTACGATAAAAGCGGGATTAACGAAGAAAAGCTGGCGTGGGTGATTGACCTGAAGGAAGTTCGCCGCGGCAGAATCAAGGAATATGTCGATAAATTCGGCGGGGAGTATTATCCCAACCAGCGGCCCTGGATGATCCCCTGCGACTGTGCGTTTCCTTCCGCGACGCAAAATGAAATCAGCGGGGAAGATGCCAAATGTCTTCTTAAAAACGGTTGTTGCCTCGTTAGCGAGGGCGCCAATATGCCGACCGACCCGGACGGCGTGGAATTGTTTGTCGAGAAAAAAATCATGTTCGGTCCCGGAAAGGCTGCCAATGCGGGCGGTGTGGCTACCTCCGGTTTGGAGATGTCTCAGAACTCCATGCGTATGAACTGGCCCAAGGAGGAAGTCGAGCAACGACTGCAACAGATCATGAAGGCCATTCATAAGAACGTCCACGAGACCGCTACCGCGTATGGTCAACCGACGAATTATGTGCTTGGAGCCAACATCGCCGGATTTACTAAGGTCGCCAATGCCATGCTCGATCATGGGTTGGTATAAAAACGTAATATCCATTTTCATCTTTTGTAGGGGCACGGCATGCCGTGTCCCTACGAGATCATTTCGGGTTTTCCTGGTAACAGGCGGCTCGCTGTTTCATGGAATCGACGTTCAAATAAATGCGTTTCTCCCGGGGAATATCGACCGCGTCGATCACTCGGATCACCTCGGTCCATGCGGAAGTATCCGCAAGCAGATCGGTCAGCCGGTTGTGCATCTGCCGGAAAAATTGATCATTGACCATGTTGCCTTCTCTCTCGGGAAAAACCGCCAGGTAAAGAATATCCATCTCCACCAGGTCATTAAAAAAATGCGTGCCCAGCGAAACATCGGGAACGAGATTCTCGTGCATGCAGGCGATTTCGCACAAGACGGAAACCTTATTGATTTCGGCAAAAGACACCGGCACTCCCAATGAAGGCATGGACGTCCCCCACCGGCCCGGTCCGACGAGGATGATGGTTTTGGGGTTATCGTTGGTTTCCAGCCGCGTGAGACGCCCGACAATGCGCGCGACGGAATAACGTTCGCTTATGGTCATTTTCCCATAAACGGATGGAACGACGTAAATAATTCGATCCACAATCGTGGCCAAGCTTTGTCCGATGATGGGACCGCGGGTTTCAAGAATCAGATTTTCCGGTGGGATTATTTCGGGAAGGTTAAGCTTTACCCCTTCCCGTTTGATTTTCACCTGGAATGGCCGGCATTGAACCAGGTTGATCCGGTATTGATCATCCTGGAGAAAATTCGTGGTAAATTCGACATCCACCGGATAACTATAAGCCGTGGAAAGAACCGTCAGCATCTCGCGCATATCCTGAATGAAAAGGGTTTCCGAAAAGAGTCGATCAAACGTAAGCAGCCACGGGAATATTTCCTTCCTCTTTTTATCCTTTGACAATTCCAGCAATTCCTGGTCGATCGACGCGACGGTTTCCAAGACGTTTTCGGGAAGACTCTTGGCCACCTCTTCAAATTTCCGGCTGAGGAGTTTGTTCTCGGTTAAATCGAGGACATCGACGTTTTTTTGGGCGTATTGCCTCAATTCGTCCACATTCGCCTCCGGCCGTTTCTGCGGCACGTTCAAGGCCACCACTCGCGTGTAGTCATCGTCCGTGCGCTCCACGGCGCGGGTTCCCAGGCCGAAAACCAGACGAAGCATTCCCGCCTGAGGATCGATCTGTTCGTTCCATACATACGGATTAAAAGAAAAACCCACCCCGGCGATCTGCGGAAAATACAACGGACCGTACATCTCTCCGGAGACCCGCTGAACCAGGATCGCCATCTGCTCGTCCCGATCCAGCAGGCCATGATGAAGGCGATACGACAGGGCTTCCTGGCTCATGGTGCTGGCATACACGGTCCGCATGGCATTGATAAAGGCATCGAGCCGCTCCTGGGGAGTGCCCTGGTTGGCGCAGTACACGCTCTCGTATTTTCCGGAAAAGGCATTTCCGTAATTGTCCTCCAGAAGACTGCTGGAGCGAACGATGATGGGCGATTGCCCGAAATAATCGAGCATTTCCGCAAATTGATTCTGGATGTACTCGGGAAAAACACCCGTCAAAAGCTTTTCCGCAGCCTCCGCAGCCTGGTGCAAAAGGACATCGAAATCCTTGTGCTTCAGTCGAAGCCACCAGCATCCGTTTTGAACGAGAAACGTATAAAAAACATCGGATCCGATAAAAAACGAATCATGGGCCTCGAGCCTTTGAGCACAGGCGGCCCGGTTCTTTTTGAGAATCGCCCGGGCCAAAAGCATTCCCAGGGTTTTACCTCCGATCAAACCTGTTCCGATCATGCGCTTGAGAATCTCCATCAGATCGGAGAGATCGAAATATTGCTTGGCCAGCTTTGAAAATCGTTCATCGCGGGTAACGGCCATTTTCAGCAGACGATTGAAGTAATATTCCTCCTCCCGCGGTAATTTCTTTCCGCTCTTGATCGCATCCAGCGTTTCCTGGGCTTGCAGGTAGGTTTGCGCCCAGACCCCACGCCGTTGAATGGTAAATTCCAGCCAGGGTTTGGGTGTGCCGGCCAAAACTTGAGAAATGACGGCACTTCCGGTTACGGGACGAAATTCCTCTCCTTCCCATTTGTGCAGCATATACATGGTCGGGGAAAATCTTCCCGCCGCTTTCAGCGGATGAAGGTAAAGCTGTCCCTTCTCCCGGTAAATATCCAGAATAACCTGGGCTGTGTTATTGATCCCATCCGTGGCATGGAAGGAGTGATGGTTCTTTAAAAGGGCAAAATACGCCACCGTCTCGAACTCGTAGAGAAACGGGCAGGCGATCATAAAAAAATTGCCCAGCATGCGGTCGGAATACCAATCTCCTGCCAGGTCCGACAAACAGTCGAACACATAATACGCACCCTTGCCGGCCTTTTCGATGACATTCAGAATTTCGATCAGGAATTTTTCAAAGCCCGCTTCCGGATCAAGCCGGACCATCGTCACATCGTCGCTGGCCGGAAAAAGCTGCCCATGCCTGGCGAAACTAAAGTAAATCAGCTTCTTTCCCTGCCGAAGAATTTCCGCCAGGTAGGGTTGCACGAACGGAATGTAATCGTCAATCGAATCCACCTGCCAGACCACATTATCACCCGGCATCACACCTTTGAGCAACCGGTCCAATCCGGGCAGGCCTGTGCTCATGGCAGAAGCGTTATTTTCCAACCGATCATTTTCCATAGAAATTCATACCTGTTATAAATCGAAATGATTGCCTCTACATTTTATACCAGAACGATTACACGTTTCCAACAACCCGTTAAGATTCTAAAAGATTGCTATTCTGAGGGATATCCTTTAGAATCTCTTTGAAGAAAGGGTTTTATATGAATATCTGCGTCATCGGCGGAACCGGTCATATCGGAACATTCCTTGTCCCCCTGCTAGTTCAAAACGGACACCAGGTCACCGTTCTCACGTCGGGACGTACTCCCGTGCCAACGGGTTCCGAGTGGCAAAAAGTAAACGTGAAGCAAGGGCGATATTCCCCCGATAAAACGTGGCTGGATTTGGTGGCCGGCGCGGGGGCCGAGGTGTTGATCGACATTTTAGGCGTCGACGTTCCCGGCGTTTATGGCGTGGTCAAAAAGACCTGCCGCCACATGATCGTCTGCGGGTCCACGTGGATGTGGGGTTCGCCGCGGATCGTTCCGACTCCGCCGGCCGTCCAGGGTCCTTGCGAATTTGAAGGCTATGCCCGCAGGATCAAGGAAATGCTGGCGACCAAGGACGCGGCGAAACGCGATGGAATCGCCTTTACCGGCGTCATGCCCCCGAATATTTGCGGACCCGGCAAAATCCCTCTCGATACCGCGGGCGGACGCGATATTAAAGTACATCAGGCGATAAAGAACGGAACGCCGGTCGTTTTGCCCGAGGGATGCAATACGCTGATCGGACCCTGCGACGCCTCGGATATCGCGGCGATTTTCGCCCTGGCCGTCGAACACCGCGACGCGGCGGCCGATGAAATTTTCAACGCGGGGTCCGACCTCGCCTTGACCGCTTCCGAGTTCGTGGAGACCTATGCCCAAATTTATAAAACGAAGATTCCCACGCCCCGGGTGAGCTGGAAAAGATTCCTACGGGAAACCATGCCCGATCCCGGCGCCAATTACCACTACCGCGAACACATGTGCCCGGATATTTCCAAAACCAGGATCAAATTGGGATATTCACCGAAATTTACCCCGCAGGCTACTATGGAACGCGCCGTGGAATGGATGTACCGGGAAAAATTACTTTAACCAGGGACCGGTCTATGTTCCGAGCATGCAGGGCATATTTGTATCTTCTACCCGCCGCGGGGATACTTATGTTGTTTCACCTGCTGCCGTTTCTGGCGGTGGTCTGGATCAGCCTGTATAAAAATTGGGGCACGCAGGACGCCTTTCGAACCGGTTTTGCCAATTATGGAGAAATCTTAAAGAGTGGGGAATTTTTTTATTCGCTGGGTATAACCCTCTGGTACGCGGTGGGCACAATGCCTATTACCATCGTTTTGTCTCTGGTTTTCGCGGTTATACTGCGGCGAAAAATGCGCGGCGGCACGTTTTATCGGGTGGTGTATTTTTTGCCTTATATCACTTCGACGGTGGCGGCGGCTGCCGTTTGGAAATGGATTTTTCATGTAGACCAGCGCGGACTGGCGAACTCACTTCTGATGAGTATCGGCTGGGGACCGTTTCGTTTCACCGAAGAATCACGGGGTATTTTTGAGCTGATGTTCGGACATTCGCTGCCCCTGCTGGGATCAGGTCCGAGTTTGGCCCTGGTCTCGGTGATGATTTTTTCTGTCTGGCAGACGTTCGGGTTTTATGTGATCATTTTTTCCGCCGGTCTGGGTCAAATTACAAAGGAAGTCTATGAAGCGGCGGCCCTGGACGGCGCGGGACCATGCCGAATCTTTTTTTCCATCACCGTCCCTTTGATGCGCCCGATCGTTGGGTTTCTACTGGTCATTTCCTCCATCAGCGCGTTTCAGACTTTTAACCAGATTTACATTATGGCCCCCGGCGAACGGCTTCGGTCCGCTCGCAATCTGACCATGTACATCGTAACCCAGTTTTGGGAATTTGGTCGAATTGATCGTGCCTCTGCGGCGGCGGTGCTCCTATTTATTATCCTGGCGGTGCTGACGGCGGTCCAATTAGGCTTTTATCGGAAGAAGGATTAAACGATGAAAATTCGCAAAGGAATGTTTAACCTTTTCCTGCATCTGGTGCTCCTGGCCGGCGCCGTCTTTTGCGCCCTGCCGTTTTTCTGGATGATTTCAACCTCATTAAAAACCTCCCCGGAGGTCAATCTTACCGTTCCGCAATTTTTACCGCAAAAAGCACAGTGGTCGAATTACCCCCAAGCCATCTTCCGCGCGGCGACCATTGGTGTGCCGTTTATTCGTTGTTTTGCCAATAGCGCCTTGGTGGCCCTGGCAGTAACGCTCGGAGTGCTCCTGACGTCCGTCCTGACCGCTTATGCCTTTGGCATGATGAAATTCCCAGCCAAAAATATTCTCTTCCTGCTATTTCTGACCCCGATGATGATTCCCTTCGAGGTTACGTTGATCCCGAATTTTATCATCATCCAAAAATTGGGGTGGTACGATTCGTACCTGGCCCTGGTCATCCCGTGGACGGCGAATGTCTTTTCCATTTATTTTCTCCGCCGTATTTTCGAGCGAATGGACCGTGAACTCTATGACGCTGCCCGCGTGGACGGGTGCGGCGATTTTCGATTTCTCTGGTCCGTTGCCGTCCCGATGGCGAAACCGGCGTTGGTGACCATCGGTCTGTACACGTTCCTCGGCAGTTGGAACGCCTTCCTCTGGCCGCTGATGGTGACCAAATCACCTCAACTATCCGTGATTCAAAAAGGACTAGCCAGTTTCATCCAGGAAGCGGGAACCGATTATCAACTGCTAATGGCCGCCGCCACCCTGACCATTCTTCCCGTTGTCCTCATTTACCTCGCCGCCCAGCGATGGTTTCAAGAAGGCGCGGAGAAGATGTTTTAGCCACGAATTACACGTATGGACATAAATAAGATATGAAGATGGTGTGTGCAGCCGCACCCTATAGGACTTTGCATTTTGCAATTAAAGAAGGAGCGGAAGAAGTAGCCGGTATCGAGCAAAAGGTAGACGAGTAGTCGAGTAGAAAAATTGTGAAGTGTGAAAAAAGGGTTGTCAACCCCCGCGAATCGCGAGAATCCCTCCGTTGGCGGATTTATCGGTTCGGCAAATGAATGGAAAAATCGCTGCCCTGTCCCGGGGCGCTATCGACAAAAATGGTTCCGCCGTGAGCGAGGGTGATGTGCTTGACGATGGCGAGGCCCAGTCCCGTGCCGCCGAGTTTGCGGCTTCGGGCTTTATCGACGCGGTAAAATCGCTCAAAAATGCGTGGCAGATGTTCTTTTTCGATTCCGCATCCCATATCGCGGATGCAAATAATCACTTCATCGGCTGTTTGGCGGCCTTTGACCGTTACCTGCTTTCCGGTATCGCTGTATTTGACGGCGTTATCGATCAGATTGACAATGGCCTGTTCGAGAAGGGGGGCATTCATGCGAACCATAATCGCTTCGTCGCACGTTAGATCGAGATGAATTTCTTTGGCGAGGGCTTGAAGCTCGCAAAGCTGGATGGCTGACCGCAAAACTTCCCGCAGGGGGGCTTTTTCCAATTGGATTCGGTTTTTCTCGGTTTGGTCTTCGATTCGCGACAGGCTTAGGATATCTTCGATGATGGCGTTTAAGCGATCCGTCTGGCGGGCGATAATCTGCAGAAATCTCGACAATTCCTCTGGATTGTTCATCGCTCCGTCGAGGAGGGTTTCGACGAATCCTTTGATCGAGGTGATGGGCGTTTTAAGCTCGTGGGATACATTGGCGACAAAATCGCGGCGAATGGTTTCCAGCCGATGCAGGCGGGTAACGTCGTTAAGGACAATAACCGCGCCGATTCCATTTTTTTGGCCGTCATGCAAAATCGTCCCGTGAGCCTGGAGAAATCGCCCTCCGTTATCGTGCAGGGTAATATCACCTTCGACGGGCTGGCGGCTGGTCAGGGCTTTTACGACAAATTCCTGCAAGTCGGTATTTCGGACGACCTCCTGGATGCTTCGTCCGTGAACGTCGTCGGGATTTACATGCAGGAGTTTCGCCCCGGCCTGATTGATGCTGATAATTCGTTCCTCCGCGTCAATGGCGAGGACACCTTCGACCATGCTGGATAACACCGCCTCCTGCTCATTTCGCTGCTGGACCAGAGTTCGGATTCGGTCGTCCAGTTGGGCGGCCATCGAATTTAGGCTTTCCGCAAGTATCGCAATTTCCCGCGTGTCGGGAATCGGCAATCGCCACATCAGTTCGCCGCCGGCAAATAGATCGGCTGCGTGTCTCATTTCTTCCAAAGGCCGGCTGATCCGGCGGGAAACGCCCAGACTGACCATCGCGGCGACGGCTGCGACAACCAGACCCGCCAGGATTATTTTCAGATAGAGTGAATTCACAGCCGCCGCGATCGTCGTTACCGGAACGGATAATCGCAAAACGGCCAGAATGTTTTTTCCTTCAAGAAGAGGCGTGGCGATATACATCATATTTTTTTGAAGGGTATAGCTGTATCGCTGGGATTTCCCGATTGATCCGCTTAGAACCGCGACAACTTCCGGGCGGTCGCTGTGATCATCCATCGTCTCGGGGTCGTGATCGGAATCGGCAACCACCTTGCCGGAGGGCAAAATGACCGTGATCCGGGCGGAAGCGTCTTGGCCGTGTTCGCGGCACCAGACGTTCAGCGCCGAATAATTTTTTGAAACGAGATTTTCTTTAATTTGTCCGCCCAGCAGGTGGCTCCGGGTCTGAAGGTCTTCGGCGATTTGTTGAAGGTAAAATCGATGGATCGAATTGACCGCGTATAAGGTGACCGCCAGCAAGGCGACCAGCGTAATCAGCAGATAGGACGGAAAGAGCCGCCAGAGCAGCCTTTTTCTTTGCATCAGTTAATCCTTAAATCGATATCCAACCGCACGAACGGTTTCAATATATTTTCCGCAGGCTCCGAGTTTTTTTCGCAGCGACACAATCTGAACATCGACCGACCGATCCGTCACGGGATAATCCTCCCCGCGTACGGCATCGACGATCTGATAACGAGTGAACACCCATCCCGGGCGTTTGGCCAGGGTGTATAGAATGCGAAATTCCGTAAAAGTAAGTTCCACGGGCTTACCTTTGGCTAAGACCTCATGACGTCCGGGATTGATGACCAGATCGTGGATTTTAATTGTGGCTGTGTCATTCGCCGGTTCTTTGGTTTTTCGTCGAAGCACGGTTTTTATGCGTGCGAGCAGTACCCTGGGGCTGAATGGTTTGGTGATATAATCATCGGCACCGAGTTCCAGACCGGTGACAATGTCGGTTTCTTCTCCTTTGGCTGTGAGCATGACGATGGGGATCTGATTTGTTTTAGGATCATTTTTGATTTGCCGGCAAACCTCCAGTCCGTCTACTCCGGGGAGCATCAGGTCAAGGATCACCAGATCGGGCAATTTGGATCGTGCCGATTTTAATCCCTCCTCACCGCTGGTCGCGCATGAAACATGATAACCTTCGCGGCTGAGATTATAGTTGATCAACTCGAGAATATCGTCCTCGTCATCTACTACGAGTATGTTTTTTCTGGTCACTGCCTGCTCCTTTTTGAAATGCAATTCATATTTTTAAAATATCATCGCATATCATTGTTAGGACCAAGTTAATTTGATGTTAAAATATTATACAGGCTTGGTCTTTTGATTTCAGCAACCAAGCATTAAATTTAAATTTCATTGACCCTCGGTGATGAAAACGAGTATAAAAGTAAAGACGAACAGAAAAAGGTGCGCCGAAAAATAGCGGCAAGTCTCTCATCTGTCATCATTCGGCTTGACCGGATGATCCAAAAGCTGGATTCCCGCCTGCGCGGGAATGACAAAAAGCGTTTTGCCGCAAAATTTCGGTACACCCACAGAAAATGAGGCTGTGTTTCTATGATTTTTAGGGATGGTAGAATGTGTCCAATTATAACAATTCGAGGAAGAAAGACCTTTCTGGAATTACGCGCCGGATTCTTATGGGTCACTCTGTTTGTGCTGGTTCCGACGGTTGTTCTGCCGGCAGGGACAACCAGCTCCGTTTCCACGATGGATGTGACCAAGCTAATTCAGAAACCTCTAAAAATTTTAAAATCATCGGCCAATCCGTTAGACACGCGAAAAACCGCGGCGGGTCTGCTGATGGATCTGGGCGTTTCCGGAGCCAGGGAACCGCTTTTGAAAATTTTATCCGATCCCTCGGATAGACAGGCCAGACTTGCGGTGGTCGAGGCTATCGCTGATCAGGACGAGCCAAGTTCGGAATTCATGCAACCCCTGATTGAAATTCTTTTGACAGGCGAAGCGGAACTTCAGACTGCGGCTTCCAATGCGTTGGGCCGGTATCGGGATGAAACATTGACGGACAGGCTTATAGGATTAGCCGCCGATGCCAAGCGACCGGTAGGGCAACGATTAGCCACGATTGAAACGCTGGGAAAAATTCGATCCAAAACCACGATTTCCGCTCTGATTAAATTGATGGAGGCCAACATCAGCGGTCAGAGCAAGCGAAATGAAATCGAAACCGCCTGTGAAAAAAGCCTCAAGGAGTTGACGCGCGTCGATCTGGGAACGAATATTAAAGCATGGAAGAATTGGTGGGAGAAAAACAAGAATAAAAGCGTGGTCCAATGGCTGGAAAGCCAGTTGGACGTTGTGACGAATGAAAACCGTGATTTAAGGAAACGCATGGAGCAGACCGATCAGGCCCTTATCCAGACCGCCGCCAAACTTTTTCGGTTAAGCTCACCCAATGAAGCGGACCGGGTGAAGGTTATTCAGGAATATCTTGCCGGCCCGCTGCCCGCCCAGAGGCGCGCCGGACTGGAGCTTTTAACGGCCTTCATTTCCCCCAAGCAGAAGATTCCCGATGCCCTTCATCCGGCAATTCGCGATTTGATCGACGATCCCGATCCGGAGGTTCGACGGGCCTGTGCCAAGGTCCTGGGTGACAGCAACGACACTCAGGCCATTGGGCAAATCCTCCGGCAACTGGACGCCGAGACCGATCCTGCCGTCAAACAGGCCCTCCTGGTCGCGATCGGACAACTGGGTGACAAGGACATTTTGAACAATCTTATCGGGTATCTAAATTCTCCCATCGACCAGGTCAGTGTCGGAGCGGTCCGGGCCATCGCGAAAATCTTTCAAAACCAGAAAAGTGGAGTAAGCTCCCAACGTGACCATATCGCTCAGGCGCTCTTGAAACGCTACAAGCAATCCGGCGACGATCAAATTCAGTTGAAACAGGAGATACTGATCACGATGGGGATGATCTCGGATTATCGATTCCGGCAGTTATTCGAGCAGGAGTTGGGCAATGCGAATGCCGATATTCGCCTCTATGCCGCCCGAGGAATGGCTCGGCTGGGGGATGAAAAAATAGCCGACCTGCTCATCGAGCAATTGAAAGATTCCGAGCCCGCGGTTCGGGCCGAACTCGCCAGCGGGATCGCCTCGCTGACTTCGGACCCCCACGCCGTGGAAATTCTGCTGACCAGAACGAATCCGAATTTTGAAAAGGATAACCAGGTCCGGCAGAGCAACTGGATCGCCGTGCTGACGATGATCAAACATTGGTCGGTCGAGGAGCAGTTGCGATGGGCGAATAAGTTGACCCTGCAAAGCGACATGCTCAGCCAGGAGCAGATGACGGCCCTGGTGGAAACACTTGGCGCACAGATCATGGAGCAGTCCAACGCCTGGCCTCCCGATCAAAGATTCGGCATCATGATCAACTTTGGAAAATTCCTGCTCAAAACAGGTCAACCCGAGGATTCAGTAAAATATTTCCGACAGGCCATCACAGCCGCCAAACAGCTTTCCTTGGCAAAACCTCTGGAAAGCGCCGATCAGTTACTCAGCGAACTTTTCCAGACTCCGGCCTCGGACACTGTGATTTCCCAATACCTGAGCAGCCTGGTGGGACTCCTGGAGCAGGACCAGTTGGAAACCATTGTCGTACATTTTATTCACTGGGCGGAACACCCCGCCAACACCCGCACAGCGGCGAAAATTTGCAAGCGGTTGAGTAAAGATTTTCTAAATGGTGTCTCCGAAAATTCCAAAGATAAACTTGTGTCTTTTTCCAGGACCAACGTTTCGGAACCGACAACGAAACGTGCATTAAGCAGTAAGTAGCGGAGAAGAACGTATGGCGTTAAGATATTATCTGGGTATCGACCTTGGCGGAACGAATATCAAAACGGGGGTGGTGGACGAAAACTCGAAAGTTCATAGCAAGGTGAGCATACCGACCGGAGTGGTGGGCGGACCGGACGAGGTGATTCCACGAATATTCGAGGCTGGCAGGCAGGCGATTGTCCAGGCGGGCCTGACGATCGGGGATATTTGCGCCATCGGGATCGGAGCGCCCGGGCCACTTCATCATAAAAAAGGGATAATCATTGCCCTGCCGAATCTCTCCGGCTGGGAGAATTTCCCCATTCGCGAAAAAATCAGCAGTCATTTTCATATCCCGGCCACACTGGAAAACGACGCTAATGTGGCGGCCTGGGGTGAATACTGGGCCGGGGCCGGAAAAGGAAAACACTCACTCGTTATGTTTACCCTGGGAACTGGCATCGGAGGTGGAATCGTTTATCATGGCCGATTTATTCGCGGCTTTTACGATACCGCCGCCGAACTGGGACACATTACCGTCGAACCCAACGGTCGAAAATGTAATTGCGGCCAGCGGGGATGCGTCGAGGCTTATGCCTCAGCCGCCAACACCGCCAAAATCGCCGTAGAAGGCTTACAAGCCGGGGCGAAAAGTTCCATGAAGGCGATTTACGATCGCGGTGAACCGATTAACACGGAAATCATTCTCGATCACATGCTCAAAGGAGACCAATACGCCCGCGATCTATGGCATCAGACGTGCCGATACCTCGCCATCGCTTGTGAAGATATGAATCATGTCATAAACCCGGAACTGATCGTCTTAGCCGGCGGAATGGTCGGCGCGGGTGATCATTTGCTTCTACCGGTACAAAAATATTACGAAGAATTGCAGGGATATGTATTCCACGGAAATTCCTCACAAATCGTCCTGGCCAAATTAGGCGGCGACGCCGGACTCGTGGGTGCCGCAGGCGCCGCCAAATTAAATGAGGAGCTAGGCGAATTATAATTCGCTTTCACGACCGCCTACTTCTTACTCTTTTTCGCCTGGTCCAACGCCGACGAGAACCATCCGCCGGAAGGTTTTGACGAAAAGGCCGGTTTCGCCGCCTTGCTGATATTTGGCTTACCCTCCGCCTTCTTCTGTGATTTTGGTTCCTCCGACTTTTCCGAATCATTCTTCATCGACAGCGCAATCCGTTTGCGGGCAAGATCAACCTCCGTAACCGTCACCAGAACCTTCTGATTCACCTTGACCACTTCCGACGGGTCTTTGACAAAATGGTCCGACAATTGGCTGATGTGGACCAAACCATCCTGATGCACTCCGATGTCCACAAACGCCCCAAAAGCCGTAACGTTCGTCACAATCCCTGGCAGTTTCATCCCCGGCCTGACGTCCTCGATCTTTTCCACACCCTGGGCAAATTGAAATACTTCAAATTTGTCTCGCGGATCGCGTCCGGGTTTGGCCAATTCCGACAAGATATCCGTCAGCGTCGGCAAGCCCGCCTTTTCGGTCACATATTTTTTAAGATCGATCTTTTTGCGTAGTTCATCAACACGCATCAGGTCCTGAACCGAGCAACCGAGATCGGCCGACATCGTATCGACAATCGGATAACTTTCCGGGTGAACGGCGCTCGTATCGAGTGGATTAGCACCATCCCGAATGCGAAGAAATCCCGCCGCCTGCTCAAACGCCTTAGGACCAAGCCGCGAAACTTTTTTAAGCTCCTGGCGCGACTTGAACGGTCCATTTTCATTCCGGTACGAAATAATATTCCCCGCTAATTGCGGACCCAAACCGGACACATAAGTTAGCAGTTCTTTACTGGCGGTATTGACCTCTACCCCGACACTGTTTACGCAACTGGCAACGACGTCGTCCAGGCTTCGACGCAAGGCCGTCTGATCCACGTCATGCTGATATTGTCCGACTCCGATGGACTTGGGATCGATTTTCACCAGTTCCGCCAACGGGTCCATCATCCGACGACCGATGGAAACCGACCCCCGAACCGTAAGGTCATAATCGGAAAATTCCTCCCTCGCCACCTCCGAAGCCGAATAAATCGACGCGCCGCTTTCATTGACCATGACCACCAGGATAGACGCCGGAAGACCGATCAATTGGATAAACGTCTGTGTCTCTCGGCTGGCCGTACCGTTGCCGATGGCAATCGCCTCAATCTTGAATCGTTCACAAAGAGCCATGATCGTCAGTTTCGCATCCGATTGTGTGGGAAAAATCACGTCGTGGTGCAGCAATTTCCCCTGCCGGTCCAAACAGACCACCTTGCATCCGGTTCGAAACCCCGGGTCAATCGCCAGCACATTTTTCTGTCCCAGCGGCGGAGCCATCAGAAGTTCCCGCAGGTTCTCGGCAAATACTTTGATCGCCACTTCATCGGCACGCTTCTTAGCCTCCATGCGGATTTCCGTCTCCATCGACGAAAGCAGCAGCCGTTTGTAACTGTCTTGAACGGCCTCTTTCACCTGTTGCGAAACCGGACCATCGCCCTTGACGGCAAGCGATTCTAATATCGCAATCGCTTCCTCTTCCGGCGGTGCCACGCGCAGGGTCAGAACCCCTTCATTTTCACCCCGCATCATGGCCAGCACACGATGCGAAGGCGCCGTCGCCACCGGTTCGCTCCAATCAAAGTAATCCTTGAATTTAATCCCTTCCTCTTTTTTCTCCTCGATCACGGTTGAGATGAACATGCCTTTTTGATTGAAAAAATCCCGCATCTTCGCCCGGGCGGCCTGATCTTCATTGACGCGTTCGGCGATAATGTCTCGTGCCCCGGCCAAAGCGTCTTGGGCCGTTTCCACTCCCTTTTCAGCATTCACAAACGTCTGTGCCTCAGCCACTGGATCAATCGGCCCCTGCGCCCAAAGAAGGTCGGCTAGCGGTTCCAACCCTTTTTCCTTCGCGATGGTGGCTCGCGTTCGCCGTTTCGGACGATAGGGCAGATAAATATCTTCCAGCACCGCCAACGTTTGGGCCTCTTGAATCTTTTCCTTCAACTCATCGGTCAGCAGATTCCGCTCATCGAGCGATTTTAAAATCGCTTCCCGGCGCGTATCCAGTTCCATCAATTGAATAAGCCTGTCCCGGATGGCCGTAATTTGAACCTCGTCAAGCGAACCGGTAGCTTCTTTCCGATACCGTGCGATAAAAGGAACGGTAGCATCTTCCTCAAGAAGAACACCTGTCGCCAGGACCTGGGTGGGATTTAACTTCAGTTCCGCCGCGATCTTTAAAATATGCAGTTCGTTCATCTAATCCTCAAAAGAAGAATGGGAAACAGCAGGCTGTTTCCCATTCTTTAAATTACAGTTCGTGTAAAGTATTCAACAATTTAGTTGGCTTTTGCCGGTGCCTTGGGTGCCATACGCATTCCAGGCGGCATTCGCATGGCCGGTCCGGTGGTCGGCGGGGTCTTTAAGATTTCCAGCAATTCCACTTCAAAGACGAGCGTGGAATTACCCTGAATATTGGTTCCGCCCGGTCGGCTGGGGGGAGCGCCACGTTCACCGTAACCCAGGTTGGCCGGAATGAACAGTTCATATTTGGACCCGACTTTCATCAACTGCAAAGCTTCGGACCAGCCGGGGATAACGCCTCGGACCGGAAACTCGGCCGGTTGACCCGGTTTGGAGCTATCGAATTCTTTTCCATCGACCAGCGTGCCGCGATAGTTGACCTTGACCATATCGGTGTCTTTGGGCATTACACCCGTTCCTTCTTTAATGATTTTGTATTGCAGACCGCTCTTGGTGGTCTTGACGCCATCTTTCTTGGCGTTTTCAGCGAGGTACTTCGTGCCCTTCTCCAGATTTTCCTTGGCGATCTTGGCCTGTCGTTCCATCATTCCCTTTTGAAGATTCATGAAAGTGCTCTGCACCTCTTCCTGGGTCATGTCCCGAGGTTTATCGTTGACCACGTCTTCGATAGCTTTGAAGAGGATCGGAAGATTGATTTGGATATCACCGGATTTAATCCCGTTATTGAGGCTTTGTCCGATGTTCATACCGATGGCATAACTGAGTTTGTCTGTGTCATTGTCAAAGGCGGACTTTTTCGGGGCGGGCACATCCTTTTTCACGGGTTCTGTGGGGGCTGCTTCCTTCGTGTCGGCCGTCACCACTGAAAACGTTGTCAGGAGGATGGCGGCAATCGTCGTCAAAATCAATGTCTTTTTCATATTCACTTCCTTTATTAAAAAATGGTTATTGAGTGTCATAGTCTCTCATGCCCCGATGGAAATAACAACGAAAATTTTATTTTTTTACCAAAAATTAGACTAAAATCCGCACCCGGACCGTCATAATGGTGGATGAACGTTCAATCCTTCGTTGAGGGCACTTGGATATGCTGGAAGACCGGCGTTTGCTGAAAAAACTGCACCAGGGCGATCAAAACGCTTTACGGAGCATCTATGAAAAGCACAAGGACGATCTGATCACGGTCGCCCGGTGCCTGCTCGGGGATGTTGCCGCCGCCGAGGATTGCCTGCACGATGTTTTCGTGTTTTTCGCCGCCAATCCTTCAGCCATTAACATCCGCAGCAGTTTGAAAGGATATCTGATTGCCAGTATCGCCAATCGTGCCCGCGACCAGCTTCGTAAACGATCCAGACAGCCGGTCTTGATCGCCGAAGTCCCCGATCCGGTCGGACGCGACGCGGAACCGGGCGTACAAATGATGGATTGCGAGGAAACGAATCGTGCTGTGGCAGCCCTGGCCGAGTTGCCGTTTGAACAGCGCGAGGTAATTACCCTGCATCTTCAAGGCGAGATGACGTTCAAGGAAATTTCCGAACTCCAGGATGTTTCGATCAATACTCTGCAAAGCCGGTACCGGTATGGACTCGATAAACTGCGTACGCTTCTAAATACAGGAGCACAAAAATGAAACCTGCAGATAACATAGAACAATTAATTAAAGAATTTCGTGTAAGGACGACCGATGCGGCGGACCGGCGAATCTTAACCGCCGCCGCAAAGGCCCTGGAACAATCTGTAAAACCCCGTGTTGATAATAATCGATCAACCCATTTTATGAGGAGATTTATTATGAAAAATTCATGGACTAAATTTGCGACCGCCGCGGCGGCGCTGATTATTGCGGCTGTGCTTTTTGTGACGTTTGTCGATAAAACAAGCACCCCGGCCTACGCCATCGAGCAGACGATTGCAGCCAGCCATAGTGTGCGGTACTTGCACATTAAGGCGCAGATAATTGCATCACCCAACCAGGGAAACGCCCAAGTTTGGCTTCACTTTGCTGAGACCGGCGAACTCTTTCGTTGCCGACTGGAAATGTCGAAAGGCTCGCCGAACGTGATTGTCTATCACGATAACGTGACGGATTTCTGGCATGAGAAAAAAAAGATGCTCATGACCTTTAAGAATCAAGCCTTTGCCGCGGATGCGGTAAAGGCTATGCAAGAGATGGATCCTAAACTATCCGTACAGAATCTGAAGAATTTGCAGAGTGAAGGGAAGGTTAAAATCGAGATTCAGGAATTTTCAAATAAAAGTGATCCTGTGATTTTAACTGCGACCTATTTGCCGGGAAGTCCCACACCGGACAGACGGTTGGTTTTGTATATTGATCAGGAGACCAAGCTGGTAGCGAAGATGGACCGTTATACACTTATCAAAGACGAATATGTTCTCCAAAAACAGTTGGAATTCCTGGAATACAATAAGCCGATTGATGATAAGATGTTTGTGCTGGATGTTCCGCCCGATACCATCCGCTATGATCAAACCAAACCGGAGGTGGGATTGGCTCAGGGAACGCTAACCCAGGAAAAAATTGTGGTTAAAGTGGCACGTGAATTTTTTGAAGCTCTCATTGCCAAAGATTATGTTCGGGCCAGCAAAGTTTTTGCGGGTGCCCAGCCTGAATTTCTTGAAAAAATGCTCAATAGGGAAGGCCCCTTTCATTTAATGAGAATTATCTCGATTGGCAAACCTGTGGATTGTCCCAGCAAGGACAAGGAAGAAGGTAAACTATTCCGCGTTCCGTGTGTGCTTGAAATTGAGAAGGATGGTGTGAAATCGAATTGGTCTTCCAGTCCCATTATCGGGCAAATTCATGAGCAACCGGATCGATGGACGATTACCGGCGGAATTTAAATTGATACGGTAAAATATTAATCAAGCGTCATGGGCAAGACAAATCGTCTTGCCCATGATTTTTATTCCTGGCATACTAGCCCCCGATGGTAATCGGGGGTTCCTTTCCGGAGGTTACGAAACGTGTCTGACAAGAACCCCTCCTGGGTCATCGTCCGGCTTGACCGGACGATCCAGTTTTTTCTTTATGTAATTTTTCCCACACATTTCATATGTCGGAAACCGTTGGCTTTCCGCTGGAGTTACCCCCGCGAAGGCGGGGGCGAGATGAACCGTATACGAGCCGCGACCGTGAGGGAGCGGGCAATTAATTTTGTCACCCGCTCCCTCACGGTCGCGGCTCATATATTGCGTGAAAAGCTTGTTACACACAAAAAAACCGAGGGTATATATATTGTTTGCTTTTTCCGTTAAAATTCACTAGAAGAATTTGATGTTGTTATTTACAGGATAGGAAAAATGTATGGATTGACCGTTTTTGAATTTACCATGCTGATCGGGCTGGGGGGGGTGATCGCGGGGTTTTTAGGGTCTCTGACCGGCCTGGGCGGTGGGGTGGTGATCGTTCCCCTTTTATCGCTGGTCTTTGGTGTTGATATTCGCTATGCCATCGGGGCTTCGCTGGTATCGGTGATCGCCACTTCCTCGGGGTCCGCCGCCGCTTATGTCAAGGAAGGTTTGACCAATATCCGAATCGGTATGTTCCTCGAAATCGCCACCACACTGGGCGCCCTGGTCGGGGCTTTTCTGGCCGCGAAAATTTCCACCGGGTCCATTGCCGTGGTATTCGGCATCATCTTGTTCGTTTCCGCCTGGTTATCAAGCCGGCATCGACCTGAATATCTGGAAAACCAAAAGCCTCATCCCCTGGCGGTTCGTTTGAAAATGAATGGCAGCTACCCAACCCCGGCCGGGCCTTGTTCCTATACCGTGCAGGGAGTTCCCGCCGGTTTCAGCATGATGTTTGTCGCGGGAATCATCTCCGGTCTTTTGGGGATCGGCTCCGGGGCCTTTAAAGTGCTGGCGATGGATCAGGTCATGCGGATTCCCTTTAAGGTCTCCACCACCACCAGCAACTTTATGATCGGAGTAACAGCGGCCGCCAGTGCGGGAGTTTATCTCAACCTGGGATATATCGACCCGGGACTGGTCATGCCGGTGATGCTGGGCGTGCTGGCCGGTTCCCTGATCGGGACTCGCGTACTGGTTTTAGCTCATACCAGGATACTTCGAATTATCTTCAGCGGGGTCATTTTTGTTTTAGCCCTTGAAATGATTTATAACGGTCTCGCCGGAGGGTTGAAATGAACCCCCACAAGAATAAATCATCCTGGAACGATTTTACTGTTGAGCAAATTATCGGGAACCTTTTAAGAATCGGGGTCCTGACCGCTGCCGGTATCGTCATCATCGGTGGAATTATTTATCTGATTCGTTTTGGACATTCACGAACCAACCTGGAAATTTTTCATGGCGAACCTGCGGATTTACGAACCGTCGGGGGAATCGTAAAAAGGGCTTTCACCCTGAGCGGCAGGGGATTAATCCAACTGGGGTTGCTTGTCTTGATCGCAACCCCAGTAGCCCGAGTCGCCTTTTCCCTCGTGGCCTTTATCCTGGAAAGGGATAGAAATTACATTATCATAACTCTGGTCGTGCTTTCGATTCTCCTTTTCAGTTTGATGGGTGGCAGGCTGTAACTCTTCTTGCAAAATATGTTTTAAACATTAAAATATTACGCTTTGCTGTAATTTCTGAAAGATCATCATGGCGATGGAAGAAAAACAAGCTTGGGTGGCGCGCATTAAGGAGTTGGTCATCGGCGGTGCGCGAAACCCTTTCGAGCAGGGAGTATTTCATAAAATCTCCTTGATTGCGTTTTTCGCCTGGGTTGGTCTGGGGGCCGATGGTCTATCCTCCTCCTGTTACGGTCCGTCGGAAGCGTTTATGAATTTAAAGGGACACAATTTCCTTGCCATTTTCGTCGGATTGGGAACCGTGCTGACGATCTTCGTCGTCAGCTCCAGTTACTCGCAGATCATCGAATTGTTTCCTACAGGCGGCGGAGGGTATCTGGTCGCCAGTAAACTCCTCTCGCCCACCGTCGGAATGATCTCCGGCTGCGCTTTATTAATTGATTATGTGTTGACGATTACGATTTCCATCGCCAGCGGGGCCGATGCCATCTTCAGCTTCCTGCCGGCGTCCGTCTTCAGATTCAAAATAGAATTCGCGATTCTCGGATTAATCCTGCTGACCATATTAAACATGCGCGGAGTTAGAGAATCAGTCCTGGCACTGGTGCCTATTTTTTTGATTTTCGTTATTTCCCATGTCTTTGTCATCCTGTACGCCATGATCGCCCATGCCATGGATTTTCCAGCCGTCGTGCAGGGAGCCGCGACTGATATTCAACGAACTCGATCGGAGCTTGGACTGTTCGGAATGATCTTCATCATTCTTCGCGCCTATAGTATGGGGGCGGGAACCTACACCGGTATCGAGGCCGTCAGTAACGGTCTGCCAATCCTACGTGAGCCGAAAGTGCAAACCGGAAAACGCACGATGCACTACATGGCCATCTCTCTTTCGTTCATGGTCATGGGTCTGATGCTGGCCTACCTGCTTTACAACGTGCATGGTGATCCTGAAAGCAAAAAAACTTTGAATGCGGTTCTTTTTGAAAGTGTTACCGCGCATTGGCCCAAGTCCTGGAGTCTTTCATTTATCTTCATCACTCTCGTCTCCGAAGCCGCCATCCTTTTCGTGGCCGCCCAGGCGGGTTTTCTCGACGGCCCCCGCGTTCTGGCCAATATGGCGCTGGATAGATGGATGCCCACCCGTTTCGCCATCTTGAGCGACCGGCTGGTGACCCAGAACGGAATCCTCCTGATGGGGGTTGCCTCTTTGATCATGATGGCGATGACCAAGGGAAGGGTGGACCTTCTGATCGTGCTTTACAGTATCAACGTCTTTATTACCTTTAGCCTCTCGCAACTGGGCATGGTCCGTCATTGGTGGCTGGAACGCTTGACCGGTCAATCCTGGAAAAGAAAGTTTGGCATCAATGGAATCGGTTTGGTCCTGACACTCTTTATTCTTTTCTCCGTCACCATCATCAAGTTTAATGAAGGCGGATGGATCACCCTCGTTGTTACCGGTAGCCTGGTCGGACTGGTTGCCCTGATCAAAAAACATTACGACAATACCGGCCAATTGATGCGGAGGCTCGATGGATTGGTTTACACCGCCACGTCGAACGGAGAAAACTTACTCGGCGATAAAATTGAAAAACCGATTCGTTCCCTCGATCCAGATGCCAAAACCGCCGTTTTGCTGGTAAACGGATTTAACGGCCTGGGCCTGCACACGCTCTTCAGCATCATCCGCCTCTTCGGCGATTTTTATAAAAACTTCATTTTCGTTCAGGTCGGCGTGATCGATGCCGGAAATTTCAAAGGCTCCGAAGAAGTGGAAAAACTCCAGGAGCATATCCGGAAAGAAGTGAATCGGTATGTCGAGTTTATGGGAAAGCACGGATATTATGCCGAAGGAATTACCTCGGTCGGTATTGATATTGTCGATCAGGTTACGCAGGTCGCCCCGAAGCTTCAACAGCGATTCCCCCAAGCCGTATTCTTCGGCGGGCAACTTGTTTTTCCCAAAGACACCGTCTTGTCCCGCTGGCTTCACAACTATATCGCCTTTTCCGTCCAGAGACGATTTTACCGCATGGGAATCCCCTTTGTGGTATTACCGATCCGCGTTTAGAATTCACAAGGAATAGAATTTAACTAGCCCCCGATGGCAATCGGGGGTTCTTTTCTCGAAATATTCCGTCGGGCGTTGAGTAAAAAACCAAAAATAAATATTTTCTATCCATCCTTGGTTTTGAAAGTACGCGTATAACCAACCACCAATAAGACACTTACGGCCTATTTGCTCGGAAATATTTTTTTATTGTGACGCTTGACTTTCTTTTTTTTTCTGGTATGCTTGCTATGCTGAAGCTAGCAGTTAGATGCTAGCGACGAGATGTGTTTTTAAAAGA
Organism: Phycisphaerae bacterium; assembly: GCA_041658725.1. GTDB lineage: Bacteria > Planctomycetota > Phycisphaerae > JAAYCJ01 > JAAYCJ01 > JBAZZQ01. The sequence goes on from JBAZZQ010000004.1 coordinate 46,714, forward strand.
ATTAAATTTATTTTAAAAATTTTAAAAAAGGACTTGACGTCTCGCGAAAAAAGAATAATATTATCAACCTTCGATAAGGTGTGATAAAGCGGAAAAATTAGCGACGGGCTTGCGGTTAGTCGGCCCTCAAAAGCTTGACCTAACTGACTAAGTCGGTCGCCAAATTTTTCGGTGGAAAAAATTAAAAGAGGCACGACCGTAAGGGAGTGTTTCTCTTAAAAAAAAGCTCTTTGAAAACTAAACAGTTCGATGCCGCAAGATTGTGAGATGCACCTGAATGTGAATGTCATTTAAAGGCCTTCACAATTCCAATGAACCTGTACCAGCCAGGGCAGGTTTATTTAACCGCCGTGCTTGCACGGCGGTCCAATCAAATCCAAAAGATTTTTCCCAGGCATTTCTCTTCGGAGAAACGCATGGGTTTATCGATTAAAAATTGGAAGGGTTTGATCCTGGCTCAGAGCGAACGCTGGCGGCGTGGTTAAAGCATGCAAGTCGTACGGATTACTTTTGAGGGTAACTTTGAAGGTAGTTAGTGGCGCAAGGGTGAGTAACGCGTGGGTAACGTACCCCGGACACGAGGATAGCCGGTCGAAAGGCCGGGTAATACTCGATGATGTCATCGGACCGCATGGTCTGATGATCAAAAGATGGCCTCTATTTATAAGCTATTGGTCTGGGCGCGACCCGCGTCCTATCAGCTAGTTGGTGAGGTAATGGCTCACCAAGGCTAAGACGGGTAGCTGGTCTGAGAGGACGACCAGCCACATCGGGACTGAGACACTGCCCGGACCTCCACGGAGGGCTGCAGCAACGAATATTCCGCAATGCGCGAAAGCGTGACGGAGCGACGCCGCGTGTGGGACGAAGCCCTTCGGGGTGTAAACCACTGTCGGGGTTAAGCAAACGAAAAGATCAAATAGGTCTCGTAGATGAGCTATCCCAAAGGAAGCCACGGCTAACTCTGTGCCAGCAGCCGCGGTAAGACAGAGGTGGCAAGCGTTGCTCGGAATCACTGGGCTTAAAGGGTGTGTAGGCGGTTCGGTAAGCATTTTGTGAAAGCCCCAGGCTCAACCTGGGAACTGCAGGATGTACTGCCGAGCTTGAGGCAAGTAGAGGTCACTGGAACTCTGGGTGGAGCGGTGAAATGCGTAGATATCCAGGGGAACGCCAATGGCGAAGGCAGGTGACTGGGCTTGTTCTGACGCTGAGGCACGAAAGCGTGGGTAGCAAACGGGATTAGATACCCCGGTAGTCCACGCCCTAAACGATGTACACTAGCTTAAGGAACTACTGACAGTTTCTGAAGCGTAGGAAAACCGTTAAGTGTACCGCCTGGGGAGTACGGTCGCAAGATTAAAACTCAAAGGAATTGACGGGGGCTCACACAAGCGGTGGAGCATGTGGCTTAATTCGAAGCAACGCGAAGAACCTTACCTGGGTTTGACATGCACGGATGACGTCTTGGAAACAGGATTGTCTGCCCTTGTGGTGAAACGTGCACAGGTGCTGCATGGTTGTCGTCAGCTCGTGCCGTGAGGTGTTGGGTTAAGTCCCGTAACGAGCGAAACCCTTGTCGATAGTTGCCATCAGGTCAAGCTGGGCACTCTATCGAGACTGCCGGCGTTAAGCCGGAGGAAGGTGGGGATGACGTCAAATCATCATGGCCTTTATGCCCAGGGATGCACACGTGCTACAATGCCCGGTACAAAGCGACGCAAAACCGCAAGGTCAAGCAAATCGCAAAAAACCGGGCCCAGTTCAGATTGCGGTCTGCAACTCGACCGCATGAAGTTGGAATCGCTAGTAATCGCGTATCAGCTACGACGCGGTGAATATGTTCCTGAGCCTTGTACACACCGCCCGTCAAGCCATGGGAGTTGGGACCGCCCGAAGTCCGATCAGCCAACCGTAAGGAGGCGTCGGCCGACGGCGAGCTCGATGACTGGGGCTAAGTCGTAACAAGGTAGCAGTACGGGAACGTGCGGCTGGATCACCTCCTTTCTAAAGGATTATTTAGAACCGAAAAAAGGGAAACCAATTTTCGGAATGGATGGTCAGCACTTTTTTGGACTGGTTCGAAAGGATCAGTTTCGGGTACTCGCATCGGTACCCTTCGGACATCGAACTGTAAGTTTATTCACCGGCCGTGGTAGGCAACTATCGCGGCCGGTACTTTTTTTACTTGGAAATGAAACCTTATCAACGTAAAATTCATCGTATATTTCAAGATTAAGATGGGTTTAAGAAAACCCACTACGAAAATAAATAATATGAACACAGATAGAAATATAGAGAAAAAGACGCATACGATCATTGCACCAATTCCGAGACTCACCATACCAGAGGCGTCTTACAAACAGACTTTTTTGTTTCCACCTTATATAACCATTTCTCAAATGAATCCTCAACTCAGAACTTGTCTCTTGGAAGCAAGCCTGAAAGACAACCAAAGAAGAGATGATGAAAAGGAAAAGATACGAGAAATAATTTTGCAGAGTGACATTGTTTTTTTTGTTGAATTGGATTTACACACCTTTGAAAAACAAGATTTTTTTCTGCAAATAACTTTCCCACCTATCGCATATATTATTTTAAAACGAATTTGTGATTTGATGCGTTTATTTGCAGACATCCCCGGAATCACAGACGAGATATATTGGTTTCACAATACGGATAAAACAGATACGATTAATCAAAATACCCTCTCGTCTAAATTATGTCTTGATGTAAATCCTTTGAGGGAACATATTTATCTGGAAAATCAAAATGATAATATTGATATCCAATTTGTACTTGCACTATTTTCATTGGAAAAATTTTGGAACAAATTAAAATCCTTTTCTCAAGTTGAATCACTTCTAGGCTTTTTGACCGATAAAGAAACCGTCAGCAAGCTGATTACAAGAGGAAATGATGAAGCAAAGTGTAAAACCGAACATTTTGTATTGGATGTTTATGATGAACGACGATCGGTTTCACCTCATGAGGAGGATGATTCTACCGTCTCTTTAAATTTATCGAAACAGCAAATACGATGGTTTGCTATGGGCATGGGTGCAGCTTATTGGGACGAACTCATAAATTTTGAAGAAATTCAAAACAGAAAACCCCAAAAACAAAGGCTATTTCGTGCTTTTCAAATCTTCACAAATTGTTTCCGTCTTAAGAATCCTTTGAGATTTGCCTCATTCATTACCTGTTTAGAGGCGCTCTTCAGCACAGATTCCAGTGAACTGTCTTATCAATTATCTTCCCGTATTGCATGGCTTTTGAAACCGGATGATTTTATAGGAAGGAGGGAAATCTTCGATCAAGTTAAGAAACTTTACGGTTTTCGGTCAAAAATCGTTCATGGTGACGTGTATAAATATGAAGAAATGGCCGAAAATGACGAGAAGGCCTTATCTATTGTCAGACAATGTTTTTGGAAGATTTTGTCCGACGATGAAATATATAAACTTTTTTGTGAGGATACAAAAAAGCAGTGTGATGAATTCCTTAAACACTTATTTCTTGGCAGGCCCAGCGAAATACCGGATAAATAAAATGGAACATCATGTGGAAAAGTTGATTGAAAACGATCTAAGACAGACGTTTGAACAGATGCTAGCCTCACGAGTAAAACGGCGGTTGGATGTCAAGCCGCATCCCCTTACGCCAAACCATCATTTTGCACCCGTCTCATCCGAATGTTATGATTTATTTCGCGATGGATACTTTTATGGATGCGTTTCTCTTGTTCAATCTGTGGCTGAGGGCTTGGTAAAATTTTTATGCCTGAGAAATTGTTGGAAGCCAGACAAAGTCTTTGAAAAAAACGTGGATAAATTATTCGAAAGATATTGCATATCAAACGAATTGAAGGAGCATTTACTCCAAATTTGGAAAGAGCGAGATAACTACCACCACATGAATCAAAACATAGAAAAGAATCATAAAAACCTTGAAGACCAAGCAAGAGAGAAACTGGAACTCCTCAACAAAATCGAAAGTGATATTTTTTTCTTTGCCGTCAAAGACGGGAAAATCGTCCCCAGTAATCCTAAATATTGGGATAGTAAAAACGGTAAAGCACCAGTATTTTTACGGTGTATGTAAAGGTTTGTATCGAATATAGGCAGGTATCAAATAATTGAATAGGAAATACACTTATGGTTGTAAAGATCAAAACCCCAAAAGAGAAAATTAAAACTTCGAGCCGCGAGTCTGTTATTCAGCTTTTGAAGAAAAATCGATCCCGGATAAAAAAATTCGGTGTCCAGCGGTTGGGAATTTTTGGTTCGATCTCGCGAAACGAAGCTGGCGTCCGAAGCGACGTGGATATCCTTGTGGATTTTAACGAGACCACTTATCGGAAATATATTGACCTGAAATCGCTTCTGGAAAAAATTCTGGGCCGAAGGGTGGATTTGCTTACTCCGCCTGCCTTGGAGAACCGGCTTAAAGATAATGTTTTAAAGGATTTGATTGATGTCCAGGTCAGCTAAAGAGCGATTGTTGGATATTCTCGACGCTATCGCCGCGATTGACGGCTATGTGGAAGGGATGAAATATGCCGATTTTCTTGCCGACCGCAAAACGCGGGATGCGGTCGTGCGAAATATCGAAGTGATTGGTGAGGCCGCCCGGTCTTTGCCAGCACGGTTCAAAGAAAAATATTCTGATGTTCCCTGGACAGAGATCGTCGGCATGCGAAACGTTGTCGTTCATCACTACTTTGGAATTTTATCCGACGTGGTTTGGAATATCGTCAAACAGGAACTGCCCGAACTTGAATCTCACGTAAAAAAAATCCTTGTAAAAACTCAATAGGTTATGAAACAGAAAACAAAAAAATCCAAACCCCTCTCTGTCCAAAATATCGATATGCAAATGCTCAGGGATAATCTCAAGCGAAGTTACGCCGAGCGAATTCGTCGCCATCAGATTGCCCTTGAGACCATGGAAAAACTTCAAAGGGCTAAATTCCTATGAGCAAATCATTTTTAACACTTTTGGAATTGCTGGCCAAAAACGAAGTTGAATTCGTTATTATAGGCGGTTTTGCCGGCGTGGTTCACGGCTGTATTTATGTTACGCAGGATGTCGATATTTGCTGTGATTTTTCAGTTCCAAACCTTTTACTACTTGCTAAAGCTCTTAAAATTGTACACCCCGTCCACAGAATGACGCCCGCCCGTTTGAAATTGGAACTGAACAAAAAAAATGCCGCACAGTTTAAAAATTTGTACTTGGATACCGATATCGGTCAGCTTGATTGCCTAAGCTTCGTTCAAGGCGTGGGCGATTTTCACAAGGTCAGGGAAAGCAGCCAGCTCATTGAAGTTGAAGGCGTTAAAATGAGGGTACTTAATATTGAAGCTTTGATAGAATCTAAAAAGGCAATGGGGCGTCCTAAGGACCGCTTGATGATCGAACAGTCAAAAAGAATCAAGAAAGATCGAGGTAAATCTAAAAAATAATCAGACGCTCTGGCATTCTTGAAGATGAGCGGCTCGGGATTTTGCGGCTGATCTAAAATCGCGGATCAAACTGTATTGTGCTTGATTGGTGATCTGGAAGCCTGCGTATTTGATAATTAGACGTTCCAAAAGGGCGGCTGGAGCGGATTTGATTTGCTCGATATCGTTGCAGATTGAAGCGATTTGATCCAGGTCCGCCGGTTTTATGGGCATGGACAAACTGTCGGTGAGTTTTACGATGTCCTGATATCGGCCTTCCTGCCATCGTTGAGAAACAAGATTCATCCAGCCGTTGACCGGCCAGGCTGATTTTGGGGCGGGGGCTTCCATATCGTGCCACTGGATATTATGGCCGCGGATGATACGTTTTGTCTCGCCTTGATCGTGCTCGATAAATGTTAATTGGATATGGCGCGCGAGTGAAAATTTTAGGCCGATGGTAACCGACACGCACTCTCTGATGGAAGCAGGGATGGCCATCAGCAGCCATTGGAACGTTTCAAAAGGGGAGGGAGCATCGACGACAATCGATAAATTATTGCTTAACGCCGATTCTATAATCTGACAAACATGGTCCATTTGAAAGGGCGGCTGCAAGTTTTGTTCGGGAATGACCAGTTCCAGCGGATCGAGGCGGGTTACGGGGTTAAGGATTCTTGAATTTCCAATCGCCTGGCCTATGGCGGCATGGACGAGGACGGGATCGAATTTGAATTGCTCAAAGGCCTCGCGATCGAGGATTGCTATGTGTGTATAAACTCGATTTCCGCCTCGGCAGGTCTGTTCGGTCCCGGCGTAACAGGAATAGCCAATGCAATATCGGCCCGTGGTTAAACGGTAACTGGATAAACCAATCGCGGAATCGGACTCGTTGCATAACCCGTCATGCGAAACAGATCGCTGGGTGATTTCCGTTCGTTCGCTATTGCTTACGCCCGGACTGGCGGCGATGAGGCGATATCCTTCGCCCATCGGCGAACGTATGGACGTAAAGACGGATTGATCGGCGGGGAGTTTCATAGTTGATTGATTACCCATTCAAATGGCTCCAAAATACCCTGAAGGGCGGTATGCAGGGGAATGGGCACAACGCATTCGTCATTTTCGCCCGCCGCAAAACCAAGCGACCCCACCGCGCTGCAGGCGAAAAACTCCACGTTTTCGAATCGGCTTTCGCACATATTCCAAAGACGATATAAATTAGCCCGGACAAACTGGCGGGGGTTGTCGAAACATTCCGGGCAGTAATCGGATTTGCATAAAACCACGGCAGTCGGAGTTTTAATCCGCTGATTGCGTTTTCCGGCCAAGGCGGAATCGATATAGCTCATCATCTTCAATGCGAAGAAATCCGGGCGCGAGGAACCATTGGCCGCCAACGCGGCATCGACGAGTAAAAGGGTTCCCGCGGATTTTGTGACCAGATTGCGAATCACGCGAAAGGTCTGCGGGGTGGCGACCTCGGCGGCCAGAGATTCCCCGGCCATATCCGGCATGATCAGGTCGATCCAGTTGGATTTATTCTTTCGTTTGCATATCTGGTAATAGGCCCAATACCATTGATTGGTCTCCATCGGTGTTTTCGGTGGAAACACTCGGCTGGCCATGTGGCTGATGACTGTTTGTTGAAGATCGATGGAATAAGGCCCCTTGGGAATGGCTTCAAAATCCCCCGCCCGCTGCGAGAGCATATCGAGCAGGAAACCCAGATAAACGGTTTTTCCGACGTTGCTTTCCCCGACGATGCTGACAATCTGAGGCTCCCGCTGCTGGGCCGCCGAATCGTGAACAAGGGCGAGCGGCGCGGAGCACTCCCGGCAGAGAACGGCCTCAGTCGGGTTATCTGTTCCGCAGATCAGGCAAGACGTTCCAATTACAGTTTCAGCGTATCCGGCCATCATTTTACTCCTTGTACGTGGCGGGCAAGCCCGCCTGCTAAATTAAGACATTGTACGGGTGTACTAATTGTTGTTATCGCTATCCTGTTTGTCGACATCAAGCGCGCAGCGAAAACCGACATTATGAACACGAAAGAGCACGCCCAATCCTGTTCGGAATAAACTCGTGGCTTGCGAGGGAAAATAAGTGTCAAACGCGCCGCCGCGAATCGATTTCATGAGCATGTCTCCGACCACGGGCCGACCGGCGCTATCGACAACGGAGAAATCCGCATCCGTCCATTCCCAGACGTTTCCCACCAACTGCATGACACCGTTGGGTGCGGCTCCGGCGGGATATTCATTTACGGAAACAGTTCTTCCGATATTGGAAGCCCAGATATTGCAGCGTTTGATGTCCAGGGCATCGCCCCACGGATATCGCCGTAAAACATGCGCGATGCTGCGAATCCGCCAACTGGCTGCCATTTGCCATTGGGCCTCGGTCGGTAATCGAACCCCTGCCCATTGGGCGTAGGCGGCGGCTTCGAAATAACAGACCCCGACGACCGGATGATCGATCAATCCTTTTTCATGACGACCATGCTCCCAGAATCTTGGACCGGGATGTTCGGTGCGGTCTTTAAAATCGATCAGGTGAGGCCAGATATCTTTAGGCCACAGATCAAGATTCGCGTATCCATCGGCATCGACGAATTTCTGGAACTGAGCATTGGTGACCGCGCACCTGGCAAGAAGAAACGGCTCGGTTTGGATGTCCGTTTCCGGACAACCGGGATAATCGTTCACGGTTTGCGCCAGCGCCGCGTATCCTTCGGGAACGAGCGCAAATTGTTCGTCGAGCTTTTGACTCGCCGATTGACGAATGGTGGAAAGCTGCGGATGATCCTGCCACTGGTCGCAATCGGCCAGAATCCTGGCGTAGCGCTCCAGTTGCAGACACTGTTTCAAGGGATCGCTATCCAGCGCCAGGATGTCGGCGGGAACATAGGGTTCCTGGTGGCGGGCCTTGGGAGGTGGAGACGCCTTTTCCTTGTTCCGACCATTTTGTCTTCGAGAAAAAAGATTCAGAGCCATGATTATTTACCCTCCGCGCCGATAGCCCGACGTTTGGCGTCACGACAAAGTTTCTGGAACCGTTCAACGGAAGTCTTTACCTGACTGTTTTGCATTAAACCACTATCGACCACCAGATCGGTTTTCTCATTGGCGACTTTGTTCAATTCCTGGTTCAATTCCGACTGCAATCCGGAAAGACTATTACGCGTTGCGCTGAGTTCTTGCGCTTTGGTTTCCCATTCCTTCTTAAACACGGCGACGCGCGTTTCCTGTTGATCTAACTCTTCACGCCGCCGCTCGAGCGTGGTAGCCATATTGGAAAGGTCCGATTCTCGCTTTTGGATGTATTCTTCCTCTTTCACGATTTCCTGCCGCTGGGAAGCCAGTGCTTCCTGCTCGCGACCGAATGTATTTTGTTCCTGTTTAAGTTGTTTTTCCCGCTCGGCCAACGCGGCTTCTCGTTCAGTGATCTCTTTCTGAGCGGTCTCTAATTTCCGGCAGTGGTTTTCGCGTTCGTCGAGTTGACTTTTTTGCTGTTCAAATTGTTCTTCCATCGCTTGTCGGCAGGCCCCCAGCGAACTTGATCTTGCATCCAGCAATTCTCGAAGAGCTTGAACGGACGTTAAAACGTCCTTTCCCATTTCTTCGATATGTCCCACATCGACTACATCCACAACCGCGGTGGTTTCCAGTTTATGACTCATTTCAATTATCTCCTCCAAAAGTTTTTTTTGTTCGAGGGCGTAGCGGGGGGTGTTGAAGCAGTCACACTATGTTTTTCCAGCAATTCCCGAACGCTTTTTGTATTACCACTGAGCCGGCGAAGCACTTGTATTTTTCGGGCCGTTTCCGGGTCCAGCGAAGCCAGAAGAGCCTCATCCTCATTCGGCGAGGGCAAAGCTTTCTCTTTGACCGGTTCCGCTATTTTTGGGGGATTGGGCGGACTCGCGGCAGAAGGATTCCTAGTTTGAGCGATAACCCGTTCCCTGGAAACAGCGGGTTTTGTTTGTTGGGTGTTTTGTTGCGTTATTAAACTTTTTAGCGATGTCTGCGCATGGGTGATGGCACCGGACCAGGCCTCCAGTTTGGCATCGAGGTCCGCCAAGGCCTTGGCCATGGTTCCGTCGTCGGCGGGTAATGCTCCCGTCTTTGAAATTTCATCATTTAGTGTTACGACCATAAATCACCTTTGCGTCTTTACAGCAGTTGTGCGGACTAAATAGCCCCCTTTTTAACGCGCCTGTTAAAATGGAGAAGACATCACTCTAATATAATTATACAATACGGGGAAAAACCACGGTGAAAACAAAAGCAAGCCGAACGAAGGTCCTATAAAAAATAATGGCCAAATCCTAATGACTAATGTCTAATCAATGACTAATCCTTATGGTCAATTGTCCCGGTGGAATATTTTTTATGGAGTCCGAACCAAAGTGTTACATGGAACGTGCTGCCCGGCCCTCCAGGACCTTCGGTATTTACATTGGAAGGGCTTTCAACCCAGATCGCGCCATCCATCATGCGAATCAAATGACACGTGAACGACAAACCCGGGCCATTTTCGCGGTTCAAGAAGGTATCGCCCAGTGAAAAAGCGTTCAAAAGTGTTTCGCGGTTTTCCGGAGGAATACCCGGCCCGGTATCGCTGATGGCGAAATGCAGATAGATTTTGTCTTCGTGAACGGATTGAACTTGAAGGTGAAGTCCGACCTCGCCTTTTTCGGTGACTTTGATGGCGTTGGAGAGAAGATTAATAACAACCTGCCTCAGCTGGTCCGCGTCGCCGACCAGGGCATCGGGCACATTATCGTCAACACGCAGGATCATTTTCAATCCATTCTCCTCGGCGGTCCTTGCCAGCGTGTCTAAGGCGGAGTCCAAACTGCTGCGTAAACCAAAGTCGATGGATTTTCTTTCTCCTTCATCCATTTCGTTCCTGGAAAAGTCGTCAACCTTATTGATCAAATCCTGCAGCGAATTAGCCGTTTTCTTCACCGTCCATAAATAGTCTTCCTGCGCCTGGGTCAGATTGGGCTCTAAATTTCCCTTTGTCCAACGGTTGACTTCATTTAATTCTCCCGCTTTCAATTTATAGTCCGAGATATTTCTTTTTAGGTCATCAATCGTTTTTTCCTGGTCCTGACTTCGAAGAAGTAGAGTAATCAAAAGCAACAGCAGTATTAACCCTCCAAAGATCATCAAAGAGTTGACGGGATCGATACCCGTCCTCGTCGCCGCATCGGCAAGATAAGGAATCGGTAAAATAATTTCGCAGCAGATCACAAGCAAAAGTAAATTTATGTATCTTTTCATGTTCTATATCCCTGCCAAATAGACATGGATCTCACTCATCAGTTTTTTCGGCTAATTCGAGGTGGTAGTGAAGAAGTAAATTAGGAATCAAGGATCGATTGATGCTAATGGTGATAAAATTTCGTTGGAAAATAATTATCGGAACTACCAACCCCATTGTCATCCTCCGGCTTGCCCGGATGATCCAGGGGGGGGGCTTCCTCCGTGCATGAAAAAATAGGACTGGATTGTGCCCGGTCAAGCCGGGCAATGACAGGGACTTAGGCCTTGTCAGAAAATTTAGGCCGACCCATTAAAAAATCCCTGGACGATTTTCTTAGCGTAACGGATAGGATGCAATTATAATAAATTAAAACCTTGTCGTAGTATTTTAGGTCTTATATGAATCGCTGAAAGTTTTTTGAAGGGATTCAGGCATGATCGATAAAAAGTGGATTTTTGTTTTGCCAATATTTATTCTTAGTAGCGTTCTGTCTGGTCAGACATCTCCGGCTACTCAGAAGATATCGCCGGTGGAACCTCAGTTCGATCCCAGAGCGGCGCAAATCTTGAAGCAAACTCTGGAAAAATATCAAAAGTGCGGCACCTACCATGACCAATCTCAACTTACCATTTATTCCAAAAGCGGCGACCGACAAAATAAAAAAAGTTTTAATTCGGAATTGATTTTCCAGCGTCCGAATAAAATTCTCTTTACGTGGCCTCTCATTTCTTTGACGTGTAACGGCAAGCAATACCAAGCCGATTATCCCGATGTTCGGCAATATACCGTCCAAAAAGCCCCTTCCGCTATTGATCAGGCTTTTTGGAGCGAGGTTACCCTGGGGGATTTTATGCCGCTGGCTCTTACCGGCCTGATCAGCGAAAACCCTTACAAAACAGCCGTGAGCGCAATGGACAATCTGAAATATGGTGGATTGATCGAAAAAGAGGGAAAATCATATCATCAAATTAATTACACCGCGGGCCCCGATCAGGTGACGGTTTTGATTAACCCCAAAACAATGCTGATTAGCCAAATCGCAGTATTGCCCCAAAAGGCAAAATCCGCCGGATGGCAACTCCAGATGACTTATCAGAAAGTGATAGTAAATGAACCCATTGCCGACTCCGTATTCAAGATTACTCCTCCGGCCGAAGCCAGAAAAGTTGATCGGATTTCATTTACCCGGCAGTACGATTATCCAAAGCTGGGCCAGATGTTTCCGCCGACTTCTCTGGATATATTGGGCACCACTCAAAAATCATCCGTCGATAAACTGCTGGGTTCACGATTAACCTTTGTGGTGTTCTGGGCCACATGGTGCCCTGCCTGCCGGGAACAAATACCCGAACTCCAAAAGCTGTATCTCCAATACAAGTCAAAAGGATTTCAGGTTGTCGGCATCAATCTCGATCAGGAAGACGCGACCGAGGAGGTTAAAAGCTTTATTAAGGAAGGGAATCTTACCTTTCCCAATCTTTTTGGTCGCGACGCAAAACTGGCAGAGGATATGGAGATTACAAGCGAACCATCGGTGTTGATTCTGGACGGCAGGGGGGTAATAACCCAGATGCATGTCGGTTTCAGCCAGGATACGGTCAATGAGTTTCGATGGACGATTGAAAAAAAGATCAGCGGGGATGCAGCGACCAAACCAGTGGAATAAATCGGCCCCATTGTGCCACGGTCGGCTGGTCCGACCGTGCTCTTAAGACACGGCTGGACAAGCCAGCCGTGGCACAATGCACAATGACGGAGGACTGGAACGGTTACGGATTTTTAAACGCGAAGGATACAAAATATGGTAAGCGGCGATCAAATGGAAATGGAAGCAAAAATAGCGGTGGACGACCTGGTGGCCGTCGAAACAAGGCTTAAGCAGGCAGGGGGGCAGAAAAAGGGCGAGTATAGTGAAACCGATACTTTTTTCGATTACGAAAATCATCAATTAAAGGAATCCGATTCCGCGCTTCGCCTGCGCAATCGTGAAAATTTACAAACCCATAAAAGTAATTTTCGGTTGACCTTTAAAGGACCACGCCAGCCAGGCCCTTTTAAACATCGGCGGGAAATTGAATTCGTGGTCGATCCTGGCGAAAATGTCAGGCTTTTATTGGAATGTTTGGGTTTGAAACCCTTCGCCGTCTACACCAAAAAACGCAATGCCTGGTTGTTAAACAATTGCGCCGTTGAAGTGGATTTCATTGAAGGGATTGGCAAATTTATTGAAGTTGAGGGACCGAATGAAGATAGCATCCGAAAGTCCCTGGCCGCCTTAAATCTAGCGGATAAACCGGTCATTCACGAGAGCTACCTGGCGATGGTCCTGAATAAAAAATGACTAAATCCTAAATCCTAATGTCTAAAAAGATGTGTAAGCCGGATTCTTCGTTAAGACATTAGGATTTAGACATTTCTTTTCTTGACATCTACGTTAGTCGCTGCTAAAACAATAGATGAATTTTATAAATTATGTGCTTTTCCTTGATAAGGAGTTTCAGCATGGTAAATGAAATAATTTTGAGTGCCGGCAAGATTTTAAACATCTTTCCGAAAACGTTATGGTACGCAATTCTCATTATTCTGTGCATCGTGCTGATTGTGATGTATATCAAATACCGCAAGCAAATGAATCCATAATTTTCGATGCCCGATCCCGGTTCTGAAAAGAAATTTCGCCTTCCGCGAAACGTCATTGCTCTTGGTTTGGTAAGCCTTTTTACCGACATATCGAGCGAAATGCTTTATCCGATAATTCCCTTTTTTCTCCGAGGGACACTGGGCGCCCCTTTATGGGCCATCGGAGTGGTGGAAGGGGCCGCCGACGGCATGTCATCACTGCTCAGGGGCTTAAGCGGTTACCTTTCCGATAAATTTCGCCGACGGAAAATATTTGTCTTCCTCGGTTATACCGCTAGTGCCCTGGCCAAACCCATTACCGTTCTGGCTCAATCCTGGGGGTTTGTTCTCGGAACCAGATTGTTAGATCGGTTCGGAAAATCCATACGCACCGCCCCACGTGACGCCCTGATTTCCGACCAGGTCTCTTCCGAAAATCGCGGATACGCTTTCGGGTTTCACCGAGCTATGGATACCGTCGGAGCTGTCCTCGGGCCTGTCCTCACCCTGGTTCTCGTCTGGCACTTCGGATTTGCTTATCGCCGAATATTCCTTCTTGCCTGCATACCCGCCGCCATCGGCGTTGTAATCGTGATCGTTGCCGTGCGGGAAAGTCGAAAATCCGATTCCGGGCAAAAATCCTCCACGCCTCACGCCCATATCCCCGCCGGCAAATGGATTAGTCCATCGCTTGTTAAATTTTTTATCGTCACCGCCTTATTCGCCCTGGCCAACAGTTCCAATACCTTCATCATTTTGCGGGCACAGGATATTTTCAAAACCTATCTTCATGCTCCGGTGGTCGATGGTACGCGGCATACCAACGCTGATGCCCTCGCCATCATCGGTTATGTTCTTTTCAATCTTTCCTTTGCCCTGCTGGCCACCCCCATGGGAATCCTGTCTGATCGCCTGGGCCGAAAAAAAATCATTGTCGTCGGATACCTTGTATATGCCCTTGTTTACGGCGCCCTAGCCTTTTGGGCCAATTTCTACACCATTTGGGCTATCTTCCTGGTTTACGGTATTTTTGAAGCCATGACACACGGAGTAACCAAGGCTCTGGTCGCCGATCTCGCTCCCGCCGAATATCGCGGCACCGCGCTAGGCGTTTCCAACACCATTGAAGGGGTCGGCACTTTCACCGCCGGGATAGCGATGGGTTTTTTATGGCAGTGGTTTGGCCCGGAATTGGCGTTTTCCGTCGGTGCCGTTTTAGCTCTGTCGGCCGCCATTCTTTTCCTGGCTTTTCGTTTAACACCACAGACCATTAAATCCGATAATACTAAAGAGTAATGACTAAATCCTAATGACTAAATCCTAATGACTAATGTCCAAATGTCTAAATAAAGAATTTGGCATACACATTTATTAGACATTCGTCATTTACGAATTAGTCATTGATTAGACATTAGTCATTAGGATTTAGTCATTTGGATAGGACTATATATGAATCGTGTAATAATATTTGAAGACCCGGGATTCAAAAATCTTCTTCCGCTCGTTTATTGGCGGGCGGTTTTCCAGCTTCGCTGCGGAAGAACCGATTTGCTCACCAAAATTCTGGACCAGTTGCGGATTTCAAATCCCATTCTGTTCGTGCGTCCGGAATTGGCCGAGGTCGTTGCCGAACAAGTTCCGCATGTCGTTAATCCAATTTTGAAAAATGACGGCAATGATGTTTTGCTGGTTAATGGTCGATGGCTTGCCAATTGTCCATTGCCGGAACTTCCGGTAAATTCGCATTTGCTCCAGGGTAATACAGTCGTCGCCGCCAGAATACCATCCGATAAGGTTCCAACCCTCTCACCGAACAGCCTCGTTCAATCGGACATGGTATTGACCGGAAGTCAACCGATCTCCGCCAAAGACAATATCGTCCTGATAAATTATCCCTGGGACCTCGTTGGGCAAAATAAAGGCGAAATTATCCGTGAATTCAACGACGATTCAAAAACCGGCAGAATCTATTCCGGAGTACATTTGCTGGATGAGCGAAATATTCACATCGGCCAGGGAACCACGATCAAGCCGGGAACGGTACTGGACGCTGAAGACGGCCCCATTTGGATCGACCAGAACGTTTGCATTCTTCCCAACGTAGTCATTCAGGGACCGGTTTTTATCGGACCTGGCAGCCTGATCCAGTCCAGTGCCCATATTCGCGAGGGAACCTCGATTGGTCCGGTCTGCAAGGTCGGCGGGGAGGTCGAAGATTCCATTCTACAGGGTTACAGCAACAAGCAGCACTATGGTTTTCTCGGCCATTCCTATCTGGGCCAATGGATCAACTGCGGAGCCGGTATGACCAACTCCGACCTGAAAAACACGTACGGCCTTATCAAGGTAAGTCTTGATGGCCAAACCACAATCAATACGGGTCTGATTTTCGTCGGCCTGACGGTCGGGGATCACACCAAAATCGGAATTGACGTTTGCTTCCCCTGCGGTGCCGTCGTCGGTACCGCCAGCAGTGTCAGCACCAGCCGTTACGCACCAAAATTTGTCCCATCCTTTTGCTGGCTGACCGACGAAGAAAAAAAGGATTACAACCCCGACGAAGCGATAAAAGTAGCTCGACGTTCCATGACCCGCCGAAAACTCGACCTCACCGATGCTCAAAAACGATTATTTATGGCCCTACCCGAAATTACGCGAAAGTACGAAAATAGCCGGTAAGAGGACTTGTTTTAAATGCGATTAAAAGGGTATATTATAGAGTATGAGTGATAAAGTGCGGGAAATCCTGAAGGAACTGCGTCATCGCTTGGAGGTCCTCTATGGATCGCGACTTGTTCAGCTTGTCCTCTACGGTTCTCAGGCTCGCGGCGACGACGAAGCGGGTTCTGACATCGACGTCTTGGTGGTCCTGAAGGGACCGGTTTCGCCCTGTGAAGAGATTAACCGTGTCAGTGAACTTAAGGCAAAACTTTGCTTGGATTACGAAGAGGTCATAAGCTGTATCTTCATGGACGAAGAATTTTTTACTAACCGACAAGGTCCGCTTCTTCGAAATATCCGTAGAGAAGGAATACCTGTATGACCAACGACCAGGAAGATCTTCTTTTGGAAGCCCGAGATAGTTTGTCGGCGGCAAAAGTGCTTTTGGAGAATGGGTATCCGGGATATTCGGCATCCCGTGCCTATTATTGTATGTTTTATATCGCGGAGGCTTTTTTGGAAGGCGAAGGTCTTGCCTATTCCAAACATTCCGCGGTAATATCCAGCCTTTGGCAATACTTTTGCTCGCCCCGGCAGAGTTCCGACCGAATTTCATCAATTTTTATCGAAAGCCCAAGATTTACGCCATGCGGGGGATTACGGTAGCCGCGGCGCGGTCAATTATGAGCATGCTCGTGAACAGATTCGCCGGGCGGAAGAATTTTTAAAACTTAGCGAGCGGTTGATCGGTCCTTTGCCGAAAGATGAGCATGAAAACAACACCGGAAATACAACGGAATAACGTTCGATGTCGCTTCTACCGGCTACGTCTTCAGAATTGCTGCAAAAACCGCATATCGTTTTCGGTAAACAAACGGATATCCTTGATTTGATGTTTTCCCATCGTCATTCGCTCGATGCCGAACCCGAACGCAAATCCGCTGTAGATTTCCGTATCATAACCGACTGCCTGCAGCACGTTCGGATCGACCATTCCGCACCCACCGATTTCCTTCCATCCGCTGTTGCCGCAACTATTACAGCCGCGTCCTCCGCAAATCATGCACGTGATATCGATCTCGGCGGAGGGTTCCGTAAACGGAAAATAACTCGGACGTAATCGCGTCTTGACATCCCGGCCGAAATAGGCTTTGGTGAATTGATCGATGGTGCTCTTGAGGTCGATCATCGAAACCCCGCGGTCCACATACAAACACTCGATCTGATGAAACATCATGTGATGCGTGGCGTCGATGGTGTCCGGCCGGTACACTCTGCCGCAAGTTACGATTCGCACGGGCGGCTGGCGTTTTTCCATAATCCTGATCTGGGCCGTCGATGTTTGCGAACGCAGAAGCATATTTTGGCCGACACCGCTGATATAAAAATTATCCAGGGGATCGCGGGCGGGATGTTCCAGCGGGATATTCAATGCCTCGAAATTATGCCATTCGTCTTCGACTTCAGGGGCGTCAATGACTTCAAAACCCATCCGTCCGAAAATGTCTTCAAGCTCCCAGATCGTTTGCGTAAGCACATGAGGCCGTCCGGTCCGGGGGGCTGTACCCGGCAGCGTTACGTCAAACAGGGGACCGGAAGGGATGGCCTCGGTTCCCAGGACCGCCTGTTTTTCTTTCATCGCGGTTTCGATGGTGGCTGAGACGTGATTGATGATCTTGCCTATCGCCGCACGTTCCTGCGGGTCGGCTTTTCCGATCAAGGATTTTGTCTGAGTAACAAGCCCCTTTTTGCCGAAGTATTTTACCCGGTACTCTTCCAGGGCTTTTACATCGGAAATCGTTTCAAGTTCCGCAAGGGCCTGACTGGTCAGATTGTCCAACTCGACTTGATTGATCATGGGCATATAGATTTTATGCGGGCACTAATTGCGCTTTCGCCTGCTCGACGATGGCGGAAAACGCTACCGGGTCATGAAGAGCTATTTCCGAAAGCATTTTGCGGTTCAACTTGATCTCGGCCAGCCGAAGACCATGTATCAACCGGCTATAAGCGATCCCTTCGCTCAGGCACGCTCCGGATAATCGCGTGATCCACAGGGAACGATATTCGTTTTTCCTGGCTCGGCGATCCGCGCGGGCATAATTTCCGGCTCGGATGAGCGTTTCATTGGCGGAATGAAACGTCTTCGACCGTGTCATAAACGCTCCACGAGCCGCTTTTAACGTCCGTTTGATCCGTTTGTGCCGTGGAACCGCACTTGTTGTTCTTGGCATATTCTTTTCCTTTCTTTAGCTGTCTGCTGTAAGCTGCTTGCTGTCAGCTTATTTTATCAATTGCATCTTGATCCGCTTGGTCAAATGATCCGGAACGGTGGCGCTGCGGCGTAATCGGCGAAGCCGTTTTCCAGATTTGTTCGAAAGAAGATGGCTTTTTCCACCTTTTTTACGAATAACCTTTCCTGTTCCCGTAACCTTTAGTCGCTTGGCGATCCCTTTGTGTGTCTTTCCTGAACAATGTGTTGGCATATCTGCGTCCTATTTTCGTATTCTATATGTACCTTCCCGTTTTTCAAACAGGGAACAAACCTCTAAATTTAACCGAAAACGGCTAATAATTTCAAGACATTATTTAGGATTTTATGTCTTTAATTGCAATAATATTCTTTTCGTGAATTAATCTGCAACGTTGTTCCTTATCGGATAAAGCATTATAATAGTCATAGGAGGTTGTTCAAACAACAAAAATAATATGCGGCTAGATACATTTCAACAATTAAAGTTGGAACAAAAGCTCAAGCTGGCGCCGCGGATGATCCAGTCGATGGAAATTCTGCAGTTGCCTTTGGCCGCCCTTGAAGAGCGCCTGGCCCAGGAATTGGAAAAAAACCCCACGCTCGAAATGGCCGAGCCAGGTCAGACCCCCGAAGAATTGGGCGAGACTAAAACCACCGAGGACTCCGATACCGACCGCGATTTGGTCATTGATGCCGCCCATGACAATAAGGAAGATTTTAATCGCCTGGACAACATCGAGGACGCGATAGCCCCCGATGATTATTATGATCGACCGCGAATTTCCCGATCCAGCGGAGACGACGAAGACCCCAAGATGCAGGCCATCGCAAATACCGCCGCCCGGGATATTTCTCTCCATGAATTCTTAACGTATCAGTGGGATATGGTCGAAATCGCACCCGCCATCCGCCAGGCCGGGGAAGCCATCATTAATCACATCGAACCCGACGGATATCTTAAAACACCTTTCGATCAACTCGCTGTCCTAAGCGATCTGCCTGGCGATCCTCCGCTCTGGGAAAGTGCCCTGCTGGAAGTTCAGCAGTTAGAACCCGCGGGTGTCGGGGCACGGGACGCCCGTGAATGTTTGCTCCTTCAACTCGATGCCCTCGCCGAAGATCGGCCCATTGAGCGGAACATCATCACCAACTATTTTACCGAAGTGCAAAATCAGCACTTTCAAAAAGTCATTAAACAGACCGGCTACTCTATCGAACAAATCAAGTCGGCGGTGGAATTTATCAAAACGCGATTGGTCCTTCATCCGGGCTTATCCATTGGTTCGGCCCCAGTCGCCCACATCGTGCCCGACGTTATTTTGGAATACGATGAAGACGGCACGACGTTCAAAGTGATCGTTCCCGACCACGGTTTGCCTCGATTATACGTTTCCGGTCATTATCGAAAAATGCTCATGGACCCCGGCGTGGACGTCAACACCCGCCGGTTTATCAAAAACAACATCCAAGCCGCCCACTGGATCATCGACGCCGTCGAACAGCGGCGGGAAACCCTACGCAAGGTCGCGCAGGTCATTGTCGATGCCCAGCGGGAATTTCTCGAAAACGGTCCCAAATTCTTGAAACCCCTGCCCATGGCCCAGGTTGCCGATAAGGTCGGAATCCACGTCGCGACCGTTTCCCGCGCCGTTTCAGAAAAATACATTTTGACTCCGCGCGGCATGTATCCGCTTCGGTCCTTCTTCATCGGCGGAACCGAAACCGATTCCGGCGAATCCGTTAGTTGGGATACTGTGCGGGTCAAAATCCAGGAATTGATCAACGCCGAGGAAAAGACCAACCCTCTTGCCGACGACGAGATCATCAAGCGATTAAAAAACGAAGGAATCACCCTCGCCCGCCGCACCGTCGCAAAATACCGTAAAACCCTCGGCATTCCCTCCTCCCACAAACGCCGTGAAAAATAAGACATTCCGGATGAATTGTATTACGAGACGCGACCGTGAGGGAGCGAGCATTTGAAATCACGCATTGCAGGAATGAAACGAATGAGAAGATTCTTAAACCGCCAAGATGCCAAGTTCGCCAAGAGAAGAAGCAACGTTCGATTCTCAATATCCGATTTCCAAGTAAAGAAGGAAAGACCTGCTGCCTGGTTCCTTACTTGAGCATTGAAATTTGAGTACTGAACATTGATCATTCCGCATGGCGACCTTGTGTGGCTGCCCGTTGAATATTTTCATCGTGAAAAGAACCCCCGATTACCATCGGGGGCTAGTTAGTATTTTATTCGCTATTCACATTTCCCGCCGGCTGCAGGCTTCGCAGATAATTCGTAAATCGAGCCAGTCGCAGCAGTGTATCTTGTCCACGCGGACTATGATCCAGCGACAGGAATTGCAATCCGTATCGATATTGATTCGTATCTGAAATCGCCTGAACTCTCCTAGCCTGGGCCTGAACCAGAACCGGCTGTTCCGGTTGGGGCAGATCGATCTCCATAAGGTAACTCTGGTCCATCACCAGGGCATCACTGGAAACTAATTCCACCTGCGTCCCGCCTGCGCTGATATCGATCAGCCGTCCCGAATGAATAGGGGGGTCCGAAGGAGTACAGTCAATCGCGGCCACCGAAGGCCAGATTTGGACCAAAAGACCCATTTCCTCCGGGACCGCGGCGCGAAAATATAAACGTCTTTGCACCTGCTGCACTCCATCAGGCCAGCTTAGAATATAGGTTTCTTCGGTTTTATCGCCGATATTCCTGTTCGCAGAATCGATCACCGCCGAAACAAACAAATACTTGCGGTGCCCTTTGCGAAAACTGCAGGGCAGCAATTGTCCGGCCAGCATTTTGTCCGTCCACGGTGAGGGGAATTTCCGCACCATCAGGTTCTTTAAAGGGGTGCCACCGAGAAATTCCGACGGCATTTCCGTCCAATCGCGCGCCATTCGAACCGTAGCACGCAAAGGGGTTTTATCACCAATGGCCCATTCAAGAATTTCGTTGCTCTGTTCCCATGATAGATTGATTGCGTACATACTCATGTCCCCTTCTTGCTATCTTTGGAAAAAACATCATGCGTCAGCGCCGTTCGCAGTCGGGTTTGAAAATCGCTGGTTTGTTCTGTATTGACGAATTGAAGTCCAATAATCAACTCGGACTGTTCCTTGCGAACCTCCTTATGGCACACGGTCGCGGAGGTAAAGAACTCCGGGTCGCGAACATTCAGGCTGAACCGGATATACACAAGGTCGCCGATAAACAGGCAATTATCCAGGGATTCCTGAACCTGAACCGACATCCCATGCATACTTAAATCCCGCACCTTCCCCAGAGCCGGGGTGGCATTTACCTTTGCTTTTTCATTTTCATGAGTCTCCTGCCAACTGATGTACACGGCAAACGCCTGTCCGGGCACATGCCGATGAAAACGCCTCCGCTGCATCACCTGGATGGTCTTTGGCCGATTGAATATTACGGTCAAACCTTCCGTTCGCGTCTGCACTTCCAAAAGGTCGCACACCGTCAGGTAGCGGGTCTCGCCCAGGCTTATTAATATCTGGTAGTATTGCCCGGCGAGCGGCTTAAATGATGCCTGGCCCTGGCTGGCCAAGTGCAGGAGAATCACTTCCGAGTTGCAGGAGACCAAAGATCCGCTAAAGGCGCGTGGTTGAATTTGCTCGATCGTTTCCGCCCAGACGGTGGCACGCTGACGGACCGCCTGTTCGATCACCCGGGCGGACTGTCGTGGACCTAAATCATAGGCATATCCTACCATTAGCGTTTTCCCCTTTTCCTCGTGTTATGATGATTTATTTTCATGATCGTCATTTTACTCTAATTTCGGTCAAATTCGATCTCGACTTAATATCCGACAACGGCCGCGGCAAATTTTAGAAACACAAGAGAGAAAAAAAGGCGTCCGTGGTAAAAAGTTTCACCAGCAGACGCCTTGAACCGGGACTGGTAGTGGCCAAAAAAATACTTTTACTATTGTGACCGTACGTTATTCAATTTTTAGATGTCGTCACTACCTTCAGGGTAAACAATCGGCATTTACGGATACGAGTTAAGAAAAAAAACGAAAGAACGGCAAAAACCAATGATTAAGGCTAAAAAATGAATTTAAGGTCCGAGAAATAGTTTTCGACTATCAAGGGCAAGCGTCGAGAATTTGGGTATCATTGCGTGCGATGATATGGCTGCCGGGAGGAACAATAAGAAAATCATCATCCCACTTACCGGCAAAAAGCTTTTCGAGAAGCGACCACTCCCCCTGACGAAGTTCAAACTCCCATTTCCGCTCCTGGGCTTCATTTCGTGAGGCTTCGATAAATGGTTGCTCGTCGGTTGTTCCCATTTGGATATAGCAGATACGGCTATAATTCTTTAATCCATCCCCCAGCGTGGAAAAAATGAAATCCGCATTGTCCTTGCCGTATTTTTCGACCATTTCTTCATAAGTGGCATCAAGCCCGAGTTGGGCCATCACCCCCTGCGATCCGGGCACATTGGAATCATTTCGTTCGCACCACCCGGTGGAGTGATAATACGTGCCTGGATGCGAATCGAAATAGCTTTGATACGCCTGTCGGTTTCCAAAGAAAAAAGTGATACAGTCATGTGCCCTCGGAATAACCAGTGGAATACTCCGGGCCGTCAAACCCACCAACCCGTCGTTGCATCGGGCATAACCCAGCAAGATCGCTTTATAATTGTCGCTTTCAGGAACCGCGTCGATTGCGGATTGCAGACGCGACTGCATTTGGCGGCGAACCAGATCATGCAAACCTTTTCGCATGAATTCAACGTCAATCCGAAGGGGCGAACTCGCCGCCAACCTGCACGCTTCCCGGTAGATAATCTCACAACCGATAAATTTGTATTTATCCATCATTTTATTTTATCAAACAACATAGCTTTTGTTGACACTGATGTAAAATAAAATTAAACTGAATATCTTTAAAATCCGGAGGAGTAAGGTTGGAACAAGCGATTCATAAAGCCGCGGGACTGATCGAGGCACTGGGATACATCCAGCGATTTCATGAGAAAATCGTCGTGGTAAAAATGGGCGGTTCGCTCATGGATGACGCCAAGGCCATCGACACGGTTTTGACTGACCTGGTTTTTATGGCCAGCGTCGGCATTTTGCCCATCGTCGTGCACGGGGGCGGTAAGGAGATCACCGAGGCTCTCACCACTGCCGGGCTGGAAACCCGTTTCGTTCAAGGCCGGCGATATACCGATCAACGAACTCTCAGTATCGCCGAGCACATCCTTTGCAACCAGGTCAACAAACGTCTGGTCGATACATTAAACCAGCAGGGGGCCCAGGCGGTGGGCATGCACAGTTTGTCCAGTTGTGTGCTCTTGGGTGAACGAATGTTTCTCGACGGCGAAGAGGGTAGGCGGATTGACATCGGCTACGTCGGCAAAATCACCCAGGTGAATGCCTATTTGCTCAAAGTCCTTTGCCATGCCGAAACAATCCCCGTGATTGCTCCGATAGCCCTTGATAAAGGCGGCAACAAACTGAACGTGAACGCCGACGATGTGGCCGGCGAAGTGGCCGCCGCCGTCCATGCCGAAAAACTCGTCGTCCTCAGCGACACCCACGGCATACGCCTCGACCCGAACGACCCCAATTCCCTGGCCAGTGAATTAAGCGAAAGTCAGATCATGGACCTGATCAAATCGGGCGTCATCACCGGGGGAATGTTACCCAAAGTCAATGCCTGTTTACGGGCGCTGGAAGGCGGAGTGAAAAAAACCCACATTATCGACGGGCGAATTAATCACTCACTCATGTTGGAAATATACACCGACAAAGGTGTCGGAACGCAAATAATTAAATAAAAGGACAGAGAAAATGATTACATCAGAAGTTGTGGATCAATTTGAAAAATACGTGATTGGAAATTACAATCGCCTTCCCGTCGTGATCGTCAAGGGCGAGGGTTCACGAATGTGGGACCTGGACGGCAAGGAATATCTGGACATGTTCCCCGGCTGGGCTGTCAGTGGTCTGGGCCACTGCCACCCGAAAGTTACCCAGGCCCTGCAAAAACAGGCCGCCGAACTGATTCACATCGACAACACATTTTACAATATCCCCCAAGGCCGATTAGCCCAGCTACTCTCCGAGCGCAGTTTTGGTGGTAAATGCTTTTTCTGCAACAGCGGTGCCGAAGCCAACGAAGCCGCCATTAAACTCGCTCGACTGGCCGGCGAGGAAAAGCGGTATAAAATTATTACGATGGAGCGCAGTTTTCACGGCAGAACCTTCGCCGCCATGACCGCCACCGGACAAGCCAAAACCCACGCCGGGTTCCAGCCATTGCTTCCGGGTTTCAGCTACGTCCCTTTTAACGATTTTGGCGCCGTCGAACGTGCCGTCGATGACGAAACCATCGCTATCATGCTCGAACCGGTCCAGGGCGAAGGCGGTGTGAATATCGCCGACCGCGAGTATATGAATTCGCTGCGAAAACTTTGTGATGAAAGAAAAATGCTTTTGATCTTTGACGAAGTCCAGACCGGCATGGGACGAACGGGAAAATGGTTCGGCTATCAGCACTATGACGTTGTGCCGGATATCATCACGCTCGCCAAGGCTCTGGGCGGTGGAACCAGCATCGGAGCGATCGTGGCCAAACCCGAAGTCGCCAAATTTATGGTTCCCGGAAAACACGCGTCCACCTTCGGCGGAAACCCCCTGGCCTGCGCCGCGGGAATCGCCGTCATCGAAGCGATAGAAGAAGGGAACCTCCTGGACCATACCAATAAAATGGGCCAATACATCCGGGAAAAATTTGAAACCATGAAAGAAAAACACCGGCTTATCAAAGATATCCGCCAGTTGGGTTTGATGATCGGCGTCGAACTCGCCGTCGCGGGTGATCAAATTGTTTCCATCGCCCTTCAAAAAGGACTGCGAATTAATTGCACCCAGCAGACCGTGCTCCGGCTCACCCCCGCCATGGTCGTTACCACCGACCAAATCCATCATGCCTTCGCCATACTCGACGAAGTGTTCGGCGAGTACGAAGAATCATTGGCGCAAGGATCGGGGGAGCAAGCCCATGCCAAACATTAAGCATTTTGTCAATATCCTGGATCATGACGCCGATTATCTTTCCGCTCTGATCGACAAGGCAATAGCCGATAAGCTGCTTTTCCGGCAAGGCAAACTGCCCGCCACACTGGACCGTAAAACGGTGGTCATGTATTTTGAAAAACCGTCCCTGCGAACGCGCCTGAGTTTTGAAACGGCCATGACTCAATTAGGCGGACACGGAATATATACCACAGCCACCGAAATCGGACTGGGAAAACGTGAACCGGTCAAAGACGTAGCTCGCGTGGTATCGGGAATGTGCGACGGATTTGTCGCCCGGACCTTTAGCCACCAGGCACTCGTAGATATGGCCGCCTATGCCACCGTACCCGTCATTAACGCCCTTACCGATTACAGCCACCCCTGCCAGGCGATGGCCGATCTTATGACGGTGAAAGAAAAATTCGGAAAACTCGCGGGTCTTAAATTCGCCTTTATCGGCGACGGAAACAATGTCGCAAGGTCGCTCGCCGGCGTCTGTGGGCGATTGGGATTGAAATTCGTTATCGCCGCACCCCAGGGATTTTTACTGGAAAAAGAATTTATTGATACCCTCCATGCCAAGATTCCAAAGGCGGATTTTACACAAATCAACAATCCCGTCGAAGCTGTAAAAGACGCCGATATCGTTTATACCGACACCTGGGTTTCCATGGGCCAGGAAACAGAAAAACAGCGGCGTATCGAAATTTTCAAAGGATATCAGATCGACGAAAAACTCATGTCATTGGCAAAACCGTCCGCCATCTTCATGCACTGCCTGCCCGCCTATCGCGGATTCGAGGTTACGGACCAAATCATGGAATCCCCGCAATCCCTGGTATTCGAAGAGGCTGAAAATCGTCTGCATTTCCAGCGTACGTTGCTGGCGGTATTAATCGGGAATAAAGGAATTGTAAAATGAGTCAGATCAAACGAATCGACGGCCGAAAACCGGACGAACTGCGGCCTGTAAAAGTCGTCCGCCATTTTACCAGGTTCGCGCCCGGCAGTATCCTCATCGACAGTGGTCTGACGCGAGTCCTGTGCACGGCGTGTTTTGAGCAAGCCGTTCCCCCTTGGCGAAAAGGCAGCGGCAAGGGCTGGCTGTCCGCCGAATATGGAATGCTTCCAACAAGCAATCCGGACCGCAAAAAACGAAGCGAAGGAAGAACCGACGGCAGGAGCCAGGAAATTCAACGCCTCATCGGACGTGCCCTTCGCGCCATTGTCGATATGGACCAACTGGGCGAAAATACGATATGGATCGATTGCGATGTCCTCCAGGCCGACGGCGGCACGCGCACCGCCTCCATCAACGGTTCCTATATCGCCCTCGTCGATGCGATCAATTACGCCATGACGAAAGGAATTTTAAAGAAAAACCCATTGACCGGCAGCATCGGAGCCGTTTCCGCCGGAGTGGTCGATGGGCGCGTTCTGCTGGATTTGAATTACAGCGAAGACAGCGCCGCACAGGTCGATTTCAATGTTGTGATGACCGGAAAAGGCGAGCTGGTCGAAGTCCAGGGGACCGCCGAACACGGGACCTTTTCTCAAAAGCAATTAGCGGATATCATCGCCGTGTGCAAAAAAGGCATCGGTAAAATTTTAAACATTCAAAAACAGTCGTTACGTTCGGTGGTTTCATAACCTAACTAGCCCCCGATGGTAATCGGGGGTTCTTTTCCCGAGATTATGAAACCAGCGTCAAGAGATTGAAAATGAAAAAAAGAATTTGGGCAATGAAAAAAATCAGATACCTGATCCTTACCGCCATCATACTTCCGGTCGGTGTGGTTTTATTCCACGGTTGCAGCGGTATGCAGCGTGATGAAGGCCGAGGATGGCAAATCCTGGTAAAACGATATTACGACGAAAACCGCGATCAAAAGGCAGGGTTGGTTCGTGAGTCGCTAAGAAGAGTTCAGGGAATAAACGCACAAAACGTTCGTATAAATAATTTTTCCGATTACACTGAAATAGTCTATGGCCAATATTCCACTCTGGACGATCTCAATGCCAAAAAAGATTTACAGTTTATTAAATCTCTGGTGGTTCAGGACCAGGGCGTTCCTCCGTTCTATGACGCTCATCTCGAACAGATTTCCGAACCAGATCCTCCGATACAGCCTGAGTGGGTTATTACCCGCACAAAAGGTTACTGGACCCTGCAGATCGCCCAGTTTTACGGTGAAAAGCGAAAACAGGCCGCCGTGGAATTGGTCAGTGAATTACGCAAGGAAGGCATTCCCGGATATGTCCATCATGGACCGGTCAAAAGCCTGGTCATGATTGGTTCTTATCCGTACAACGCGGTTAAAATGCCCGGCAATCAGTCAATTTCGCAAGACATAAAACCGGCGGACCCGGACCTTCAAAAATGGAAGGCCGACTATCCGTACATGATCATCAATGCCGGTTACGCACACGTTCGGGATACCCAGAGCAAAAAACAAATGGGCATGATACCGAGTCAGATTATAAAAATCCCCCGACCCGGCGCGTCGCTTTGGTAGTCGTAATATAGCAAAAGGATAAAAACATGGCCTTGATTATCAGCGTCTCAGGCATCCGAGGAATCGTCGGAGACGATTTAAAAGTCGCCGATGCCATGAAACTAGGCATGCTCTTCGGCGCAAACTTATCCGATCCTGATCGCCCGGTGATCCTCGCCAGTGACAGCCGCGTAAGCGGAAGCGCCATCCGCAGCGCCCTCGCCGCCGGACTGATGGCCGTAGGGAGAAACGTCATTGACCTCGGTGTAGTTTCCACCCCAGGCGCATGTCTGATGGTGCGAAATCAAAACGCCGCCGGAGCCGCCGTAATAACCGCCTCACATAATCCCTTCGAGTGGAACGGCATTAAACTAATAGGTCCCGACGGCCTGGCTTTCGACGTGAACCGGGCAAAACAAATCAAAGACGGTTTTTACTCCGATCCGCCGAAGCATCTCGCCGCCGGCCAGTGTGGTCAACTTCAGCAAAATAATATGACCCATCAAATCCACATCGACCGCGTTCTGCAAACCTGCGATCCGAAACTGCTGACGGAAATTCGCAAGCGAAAATTTCACGTCGTCCTCGACAGCATCAACGGCGCGGGATGTATCGGCACGGCTCAACTCTTAAAAGAATTCCAATGCCGCGTCGAGCATATCAATTCTGCACCGACAGGCCGATTCGCCCACACCCCTGAACCCATCGCCGCTAATCTTACCCAGCTCGCCGAGGCGGTGAAAAAATCCGGCGCGGATATAGGTTTCGCCCAGGATCCCGACGCCGACCGCCTGGCCATCGTCGATGATCGCGGCGTTTTCATTGGTGAGGAATACACTCTAGTTCTCGCCGCCAGTTTTGTCCTCGACCGAACTTCCGGTCCGGTCGCGGTCAATCTGTCCACATCAAGAATGATCGACGACCTGGCCGCAAAGTACAGCCAAAAAGTGATCCGAACGCCCGTCGGTGAAGCCAACGTCGCCCGGGCCGTTATAGATAACAAATGTCCCATCGGCGGCGAAGGAAACGGCGGAGTGATTTTCCCCGCCGTAGTCCCCGTGCGGGATTCCTTTGCCGGCATCGGCCTCGTTTTGCAGCTTCTGGCGCATACGGGTAAAAAAGTTTCCCAGTTAGTCCGCGAGCTTCCGAAATACGCGATGATAAAAACAAAATTTTCCTGCGACCTTTCCCGCGTAAGCGAAATGTCCCGGGATTTGGCCGCAAAATATGCCGATCAGCAAATCAGCACCGCCGACGGTTTGCGTATCGATTGGCCCGCGAAAAAAGCCTGGGTCCACATTCGCGGCAGCAATACCGAACCAATCATCCGTATCATCGCCGAAGCCCCGGAAGAAAGTATGGCCAGGGAGCTTATCGAAACACTCGCCGCGTCCGCGGGGTTGAAATGAATAGCGAATCCGACCAATATTTATCATGGCGAACCGCCGCTATCCTGCTGATCGTCTTATCCGCGTTCTACTGGCTCGGCAATGGAAAAATAAGCCTGTTCGACCGTGACGAACCCCGCTTCGCTCAGCCGGCCAAAGAAATGCTC
Source organism: Phycisphaerae bacterium (assembly GCA_041658725.1). Lineage (GTDB taxonomy): Bacteria > Planctomycetota > Phycisphaerae > JAAYCJ01 > JAAYCJ01 > JBAZZQ01. The sequence goes on from JBAZZQ010000004.1 coordinate 76,083, forward strand.
TTCGCTCAAAACTGGAAAGGCTGGATCGTCCCGCATTTTAACGGCGAGCCTTTTTTTCATAAACCACCGCTGTGCTATTGGCAAATCGCCCTGGCCGATCTGGTCTTCGGCATCAACGAATTTTCCGCCCGTTTCTTTTCCGGCCTATGGACCGCCCTCGCAGCCGTCATTCTCGCCGTATATCTGGCCAAAAGGTTTTCAAAATTGACCGGTCTGCTGGCGGTGATCGCCTTTTCTACCTCGCTGATGGTTATTGTCCAGGCCAAAATGGCCATCGCCGACGCGACATTGAATTTATTGACAATTCTTTCGGTTCTATCGTTATGGGAAATCTATAACGGCTCTGCCACCCTCGGCAATCGGTTGATTTTATGGACGGCGGTGGGTGTGGCCATCCTGTGTAAAGGCCACGCCGTCTTTGTCGTTATCCCGGGATTAACGATCACGTTGCTTATCCTCGACCGTAACCGAAAATGGGTCCGGCAAACCGGTTTCTGGTGGGGGTTGCCTCTGGCTCTGGCGATTGGTCTGCCCTGGTATTTTCTCGCCAACCACCTGGCCGCGGGACTGGTTGAGCGTTTCATAAAATACGACCTGGTGGCCCGAGCGAAAATGCCGCTGGAAAGCCATTGGGGATTTCCAGGATATTATATCCTCACCGCGATATTCGACACCTGGCCGTGGTCCGCGTTCCTCGCCCCCGTAGCTATATTCACCTGGAAAAATCGTACGGACAAAAATGTAAAATTCCTCCTCGCCTGGCTGATCGGCCCGACCGTTATCCTTGAATGTATCAAAACCAAGCTGCCCCATTACTGGCTGATTGTTCTTCCCGCATACATTATCCTCCTGGCCCTGGCCGCCGAATCCTGGATCACGGACCCGGAAAACAAAATATGGAAAAAATGGAACAAACCGGTCCTCCTGACCATCAGCGGGGTCTGGACTCTTATCGCGGCAGGGGGGTTGGCCGGTTTTTTCTACATCCATTCAAAAGGCACATTGATTTCTCCAATTTTCCTAACGATCCCTGTCGTATTTTTCGCCTCCGCCGCGATTGTCTATTTCACCGCCCGCGGTAAAAGTAAAAGTCTTTCCCTCGCGTTTTCCATGATCGCCCTAGCCGTAGTCTTGAGTATTTCAACCCTTTCGGTATTCATCCTGCCCGCCCTGGAAAAATTCAAAACCGGGAAGAACCTGGCCGTTTTCTTGAAATCCCTGGCCTCCGATAATACGACTTACGTCCTGATCGGCTGGCAGGAGCCAAGCACTGTCTTTTACCTCAATTCCAGGCATAACATCATCAACGCGCCAGTCAAGGATTTCTGGTCATATACCTCTCGGCCGGATACGATCGTCGCCATCGCCGACAAATACGCACATCCCCTCGTGGACAATCAATCCGAATTTGCGAAAAGAAATCTCGACCTCTTCGAATATACCGGCCCCAACTACACCCGCGGCGGACGCCCGATCACCTTTTATATCGCGTGTTCATCGCCATGACAAAATCACGAAGGAGATCAAAATGGCATCTGATAAGAGTTTCATTGAATTTATCGTAGACCAAATGGGAAATGCCGGATTGATTTCTCACAAAAAAATGTTCGGCGAGTATGCGATATATTGTGACGGTAAGGTCGTGGCGCTCGTTTGTGACAATCAGCTTTTTGTAAAACCAACCGAAGGCGGCAGAGCGTATATAGGCAATATTGTTGAAGCCGCACCGTATCCGGGAGCTAAGTTGTATTTACTAATAGAAGATGCATTTGAAAATAGGGAATGGATCAGCGGTTTAATCAAGATAACAGCGCAAGAGCTTTCGGTTCCCAAACCAAAACGAAGTAAAACAAAAAAGAGCAAGTAAGTGAATCTTGGTGTCGAGGCAAAAAGAAACGGTCCCATGCGAAAGCATGGGACCGCTGCCGATACCCCCAACGGGATTCGAACCCGTGTTTCCAGGATGAGAACCTGATATCCTAGGCCACTAGACGATGGGGGCGTGGCTATGAACGCTATTATAATACGTTGCCCCGGCTGTTTTTTCAAGAGGGGATATGAAAATACCGTCTTTCGTTAGATATTTTCACCGTTGACTTTGGAAGAAAACCATGTCAAAATCTGGTTTAACGATTTTCAAAAAAGCGAATACGAAATGGAGACCTGATTGTGGCCGCATCAAAAAGTACATACCCAATCGTCGCGATAATTTTGTGCGGATTTATGTTTTTGTCCGGCTGCGGGAAAAACTCGGCGGATAAGGCCATGAATCAGGCGATGACGGAGCTGGAGATGTTCAGCCGGTCACGGTCAGTGGTTTTTTCCGGCACCACCCCCGTGGAAGTTCCCGGTCCCCGCCAGCAGCAGATTAAACAGATTACCACCGAACAGCAGCAGTCCTTTAAGCAGGCGATGGACGACCTCAGAAAAATCGCCGACGAACCCGTGGAGAACAATCGCCAGGCACGGAATGGGTTTCGGGTAAAAACACTCATGTCGGCCATGCTGGTTTACCAGGCAAATTGGGTGTTGGACGATCTTGGACTCTTCGACAGCCGTATGATCGATTTGAAGGAAAAGACCCGGCTTGTCTTAATCAAGCTGGAGCAATTAAAGTCCGAGCAAACGATGGAGCTACCGGCCAATTACGCCCCGCCCATCGAGCTTTCGCAGAGCCAAATCGCGAAACTCAAAGAATCCCATAAAAAGATCTCCGGCCAATTGGAAAAAATGAATAATGTCATTGCCAAGATCACAGGCATGCTGGACGATGCCGTCAAACGGCGGGACGCTTTGAATATCAAAGTCGGCGACCTTACGGAAAAATTAAATATCGTCCCAGCCGCGGAGGCGGTTAAGTTGCAGAAAATGATCGGCGACCTGGAGCGTGAACGGTTCAAAGTATTGATCGAAATTGAAAAGCTTACCGCCGGCCCGATGGAATTGCCCGCCGAATTGCAGGTCCAACTGGATAATCAGCAGTTGAAGGAAATCTCCGGTTTAAAGCAATTGGATCAGGAAAAGAATCTCCTGGAAACCCAATTAAAAAGCACGCAGGAAGGCATCGATGCCCAGGAAGCTTATTTAAAGAGTCTCCAGGAGCAGGTTCGGATTTCCGAGCAGAAAGGCCGGGAATTGGCCCAGCGGATGGATAATCTGACCGCCCGTCTGAAGGACGACTTAAAAGACCTGGACGAGCTGGCGGCCAAACGGGATGACTTGGCGCGTAAGGCCAAGACCGAAGCACAGAGCGCCGAAAAATATGCCAAACAGGCGAATGACGACCTCAAACGCTACATCTCGGCCGTCTCGCAAGCTAAAAGCCAGCTTTCCCCCGGCCGCGACGACAGCGTTCTGAATAGTACCGAAGGGCTTGAAACGCTCGAATTTACTATCGGTAATTTTCTCATGAGCGCCCAACTGGATAAAGCCAAGGTCGATGCCGCCTCGATCAAATTCATCCAAACCCTTGCCCCGATTTTAAAACGAAGTCAGCCCTTTATGACCCTGCCGCAAAATTTGGAAAAGTTTTTCCAGGAAGCTTCAACCAACGAAAAGACTCTTTTGGACGAGTTGGCAAAAATCCTGGATCAGACCATCAGACAATATGAGGCCGTCAACAACAAAGCCGCACGGGGAAATTTCAAAACGGTTGTCGGAACGTCTTTAGCCCTCGCCTTAAATAAGGCAGCCGCCCTTTTACCCCAGAAATCAAGCGAATATCTAACCAAGGCCAAAGAGGTCCTGGATAAAATCGCTCCGGCAGGAGCCACAGTGGAATCGGATCAATCATTAGTGCCTGCAAAACAGCTCAGGCAGGAACTGGGACTATAAAATTTTGGGAAGGTAGCAAAATGGCGATACAACAATGGTCGGAAAAAATTATTCTCGCGGACTTGCAGGACGACCCGCAGTTTACGGACGATTTAAACGCAACGCTGGAATCGGTCCAGGAACGTAATGACCTCGACGTCGTGTTGAATTTCCGCGAAATCACGTTCTTGAATTCTTCGAATATCGCCAAAATCTTAAAGCTCCGCAAGCAGGTTATGATCACCAACGACCGCCAGCTAAAGCTTTGCGGCATATCCACTCATGTCTGGGGCGTATTCCTCGTCACCGGCCTGGACAAAATCTTCGACTTTGCCGACGACGTCGCCACCGCGCTGGCCGGGTTGCAACTAAACGACCAAGAGAAGAAATAAGGTAACCGTCCATCCAGTACCCTTTGTGTTCAGCACCCATAAGTCCCGAATGGACAGGATTTACCGAAATTTACGAAAGTTTTGTTCCATTGCAAGGAAAAATTCTTTTCAAAAGTTATTGGGAGCGGATTAATAGCTAAATCAGTAGGGGCACGGCATGCCCGTACCCCTACTGGTTGATGATTTTTTTGAGCATGGCGGCCATATTTTCCGGTTTTGCGTCGCCGGGGGTGGCGTGGGCGGGGGCAATCAGGTATCCTCCGTTTCGGCCTGCTTTAAGTAATCTGTCCACCTCCTCGCCGACTTGTGCCGTTGTGCCGTAGGGGAGAAGTTTTTGTGTGCTGATTCCGCCGTGGAAGGCTAATTTGCCATGATAGCGGCGGAGCATTTCGTAGACGTCCATGACCTCCGGCTGGAAGGGGTTGAAACAATTGACCCCGATTTCGACCAGATCGTCGAAGATTTCCTGGACTTTTCCGCAGCTATGGATGAAGACTTTTTTCCCGGCGGACCGGACGGCTCCGTATTGTTTGGCGAGTCGGGGTTTGAACAGTTTTCGCCAGCGTTCGACTCCCATCATCAGTCCGGTCTGGCTGCCGAAGTCGTCGCCGAAATAGATTCCGTCTAGATTGGGGCAGGCTTTGAGGCCCGCTTGGACGATCGCGATGTTGAAGTTTACGATCTTATCGAGCAGTTTGCTTACGAATTCCGCGTCCTCCATAAAATCCATGAACAGGTTTTCCATGCCTCGCAGGGTCCAGGCCCGTTCGAAGAGACTAAAGCCGATACTCATAACTTGGAATTTATCGGGGTAATTTTTAAGAGCATTTTTCAATCCATCAAACCGGTCTGCTCTGTTGGGGTCGGGGAATTTAAACTGGGAAAAATTTTCCGGAGCAATCATGGGGTACGGGATTCCGATATCCGGGTCTCTTGTTTGGTCCCAGATCACTCCGAACTCGTCCTGGAAATGGCCTGGAGTGTCGGGGCAGGGTACTCTGTCCCTGATCGGGGAGGTCCCAACAAGATCGTTATCCATTTTTTCGAAAAGTTCTCTGCCGCCGGGATGGGCGAGAAGGCGTTCTTTGGCGGGGATGGTAAATCCGACGCAGTAGGGCACGCGGGGGACTTTTTTAAAGGCCAGGGCTTCGTAGACCAATTCTTTTGATGATATCATATTTTGTTTTCCTGTAAGTTGGTGGTCTATTCTCGGATTTGTCCGTTACCTCGGACGACGTATTTGTACGTGGTCAGGTCGGCGGCGCCCATGGGGCCCCGGGCGTGGAGTTTATCGGTGCTGATTCCAACTTCGGCGCCCAGACCGTATTCATAGCCGTCGCTGAAACGCGTAGAGGTGTTGACCATGACGCTGGCGGAGTCTACCTGCTTGACGAATTTCTCGGCGGTGGGGATATTATCTGTCAAAATCGCGTCGGTGTGGTGCGAGCCATAGTTGTTGATGTGGTCGATGGCTTGGGAGACGTCAGAAACAACTTTTACCGCCAGGACCAGGTCGAGATATTCGGTGGACCAGTCGGAATCGTTGGCGGGGGTTGCTCGGGGGAATATTTTTTTGGTTTCCGGACAGCCGCGAATCTCCACGCCGCGCCGGGCGAGTTTCTCGCAGATGGCTGGGAGGAATGTTTCGGCGATGGCGCGATGGAATAAAATCGTTTCGACGGCGTTGCATACGCCGGGACGTTGGCACTTGGCGTTGATGATGATTTTTTCAGCCAGGGGGAGTGAACAGTCTTTATCCACGAAGATGTGGCAGTTTCCGGTGTAGTGTTTGATGACAGGTATTTTTGAGGTTTCGACGACGGCGCGGATGAGGCTTTCTCCTCCGCGGGGGATGACCAGGTCGATGTAGTCGCTCAGTTGGAGTAATTCAGGGACCAGGTTTCGGTCGGTGCTTTCCACCAATTGCACGGCGTCGATGGGCAGGGCGGCGTTTCCGAGCGCTTCACGCAGGACCCCGGCGATGGCAAGGTTGGTGTGGATCGCTTCTTTTCCGCCGCGGAGGATACAGGCGTTTGAGGATCGCAGGCACAGGGCGGCGGCATCGGCGGTGACGTTGGGGCGGGATTCAAAAATGATCGCGATTACGCCGATGGGGACTCTGACTTTTTCGATTTTTAGATCGTTGGGGCGAACGTGTCCTTCGATGATTTGCCCTACCGGGTCGGTTTGCCGGGCCACCTGGTCGATGGAGACGGCCATGGCTTCGATACGGGAATCGTTTAGCTTCAGCCGGTCGATCATGGCGGGCGGCAGACCGTCGCGTTCAGCGGTTTCCAGGTCTTTGGCGTTCGCGTCCTTGATCTGGATTTTGTGGGAGCGAAGAAGCTCAGCCATTTTGGACAGGGCAAAATCCTTTTGGCCTACGCTTAGTTCCGTTAATAATCGTGATGCGGTGCGGGCACGTTTGGCCAGATCGAGGGCGTAAGTTTTTAAATCATCGGTTGTTTTTTGCATGTTAAAATTTCCTAAAGCTGATATTTTACCGAGGCGCCGGAGGTGCCGCCGTTTGCAGCTCGACCAGTTTAAAGAGAATGCCAGGCTGCCTGGTTATCTTGTCCGTGTTCAATTTTATCCCTTCGGGCAAAATAAACTGGACGTCACGCGGAAAATACGTAGTCCAGGAGCGAAGGGTGTCTTCCTGATCGAGCCGAATATAGGCGATGATATTTTGCGGTTTAAGATTGTTGATCAACTCGGCGGGACCTTTTAATTCCACGGTAATCTGCGGATCGCGAATATCGACGCGGTATTTGGTGAAAATATCGTTGGGCCCGAGTTGCTCAATCTGGGAAATGGCAAAGCTTTTGGTTTGAAATTGCTGCTGGACTCGTAATTGAATCTTTACGCGGGTCGGATCCGTCGTTACCGGCTGACCGAGTACGACCTGTGGAAGGGCGAAGTCTTCGTCAATAGCGCGGTCCTCGACTTTATTATGGAGTTCGTTTTCAATATCGACGACCAGGAATTTATCGACATCATAGAGGCTTTGGTAAGCGCTGCGTGAAAGTGTAACCTTGACTTCGGCGGGTTTAATGACGGGAGTGGTGGTCTTGGTCGTCCCGGTGCTGACCCTCACGGGCATGGAGACGGTGATGAGTCGGTCGACAAAAATTGTCACCTGGGCCGGTTTGACCTCGCGGACCGAAATCGTTTTATAGTCCTTGCGGAGAATGGCCCCGAGGATTTCCGAGGAATCCTTAACCAGTGTGTCTTCTTTGACTTCCTCCGGCTGAACGTAATATTTGAATTTTTCGTTGCCCATTTCCCGGCGGAACTTGTCCAAATCCGCCCGTGGACCGGCAAAAGTAACCTGTAGCTGGCCGGTGGGGGGGTCCTGCATCTCGACCACGAGGTCGGACCCAGGCTGGGGAGCGACCTGGAGAGTCACCAACTCGACGGTATTTTCGTTGTTGATCTGGTCGGCGTATATCCAGATCAGGCAACTCAGGACCACCGTCGTGCCTATCGGTCGAATTGTTTTTTTAAGTCTGCTTGACATTCGTATCCACGTATAGCAATTTGCGTAATTCCTGTTCAAGAGATTCCGGGGTGAAACCACGATGGATTTTACCCTCAAGGGCGATGGAGATAATTCCCGTCTCCTCGCTGATGACAATGACGACGGCGTCGCAGTCTTCGGTTAGACCGACCGCCGATCGGTGTCGGGAGCCGAGGCTGGGGTCCAGATCGCCGGATTCGGTTAATGGGAACTGGCATCCGGAGGCGGAAATTTGTCCTTCCTGGATCACCATGCCCAGGTCATGCAACGCCGAACCAGGCCAGAAGATCGTTTTGATCAGTTCCGGCGTAATCGCGGCATCCATGCGGACTCCGCTATCGACGATCGTCCCCAGATTCACTTGCCGTTCGATGGCGATAAGCGTTCCGATCTTGTGAGCGGACAGATATTTTACAGCCGAGATGATGGCGGCGATGGTGGTTTCCGAATCGCTGATCAGACGTCGAAGCCAGCGGGCTTCTCCGATTCGCATCAGGGCGAGGCGTAACTCGGGTTGAAAGACGACCAGTGAGCTGAAAAAGACACCGTACAGGACGGGAGCGGCGAGGACTTTAATGCGTTCCAAATGCATTCGTTCCGCCAGAACCTGCAAGACCAGAAAGACGGTGACGAGGATAAGGACCAGTCCGCGTAAAAGCCTCAAACCACGGGTTCCCTGGAGAAAATTCAGGATAACATAGATCACCAGACCGATGACAAAGAGTTCTACTGCCACGGTGGGCCACCCGTAGCTGCTTATTCGCTCAAAATATCCTACTATGCTTCGATGTATGTTTTGCCACATGAGTCTAACCGCCAAAATCTTCCGGCATTCTCACCTTGCCTAGAGTAACCGAGATACCGCAAAATTAAAAGCCCTTAGTTTGAAACAATTCAGATTAGCGGATTTCAATTATTGGTCCGATTTTTTCCTGGGCGGTTTGGTGGATGGGGATGTTGGCAATTATCTTGCCGGCGGCTTCCTGGGCGAGTCTGGGTAAATTGCATTCCTCACTCAGGTGAAGCTGGACGACGGATTTTAGGTTTTTCGCTTTAACCCGGTTCAGAAGTTTGGCGGCATTGTAATTGGAGAGGTGGCCGGTGGGGCCGATGACGCGATGAATAAGCTGAGGATGACGGCCGCTCTCTTTTTCCATTTGTTCGTCGTGGTTGAATTCAAGGGCGATCAAATCAACATCCTGGATTTTTTCGATCAGGAGCGGGAGGGAGAAAAAACCACAGTCGGCGATGTAGGCGAATCGAAAACTACCGGTCCCCATTTTGAATGTGAAAAGGAATCCATGGGTAGCCGGGGAATCGTGGGACAAGGCAATAGGCTCGACAAAAACATCGGGTAAAACCTCAAACCCGGAATCCGAATAAAAATGAACAAGCTCCTTATCCTGTAAATAGTTAAAACCGGTCATTCCGGAAAGTTTGCTCTGGTGCTCGGACCGGCACATTAGGGGGACATTCGATATGGCCATTCGCCGCAGGGTGGGATTTTTTACATGATCGTTATGGGTGTGGGTAAGGAGGGCGACGGAGATTTCTTCCATGCTCATGCCCAATTCATGGAGGGATTGATTGGTTCGTTTCAGGCCAAAACCCAGGTCGATCAGGAATTTTCCCCGGCTGGTTTCGACGAGTGTGCAATTTCCCCGCGATCCGCTGCCGAGAAAATAAAATTTTAAAGCCATGGCATTATCTTTCTTCTAATCATCTTTGGTATATTTTCCATAAAAGTCAAAGAAAAATGTGGTTTTGAAGTAATCCCTCCATTTCTTCTGGTCGTTTTTTTAAGAGGCACGACCGTAAGGGAGTGTTCTTCCCGCGGCCAGAAAAGACGAAGGGATTATGTTTTGAACCGAACAAAACTCGTTGCTGTGGACAGAATTATTTCATATACTATTAACAAACGAAGAATTCAAACAAGAAGGATTGTGAACCATGCCACAAACGGCGAAATTAACGGTCGGCGACAAAACGATTGAGCTTCCGGTGATTGTGGGAAGCGAGGGTGAAAAGGCAATCGACATCACCCAGTTGCGGGCCCAGACGGGAATGATCACGTATGATCCCGGTTTGGCCAATACTGGGGCGTGCAAGAGCGCGATCACGTTCATCGACGGGGAACAAGGGATTCTTCGCTATCGCGGGATTCCCGTGGAACAACTGACGGACAAGCCGAACTTTGTGGAAATTGCCTGGCTTTTGATTTATGGCCGATTGCCGAACAAAGAGGAATTGTCTCGATACAGCAAACGGCTTACATCCAACGCCCTCTTGAATGAAGGGATGAAACATCATTTTGAGGGGTTTCCAATTTCCGCCCCGCCGATGGCCATGCTGTCGGCGATGATCAATACCCTCTCGTGCTTCCATTATCAATTTTTCGAGCATGAAGAAGACACGCTGGAGGAAACCAGCGCCAGATTGATCAGTAAGATCCGAACCATCGCCGCTTTTTCGTATCGCCGGTCGATGGGTCTGCCGTTTATTTATCCGGACCCGAACCTTCGCTATTGCGCGAACTTTTTGCACATGATGTTCTCCATGCCGTACGATCAGTACATGATCGAACCGGAGGTCGAAGACGCTTTGAACCTGATCTTGATCCTGCACGCCGATCACGAGCAGAACTGCAGCACGTCCACGGTTCGGGTCGTCGGATCGAGCAAGGCGAATGTATTTGCGTCTTGTGCAGCCGGAGTGTGCGCCTTATGGGGACGGCTTCACGGTGGCGCCAATGAACAAGTTCTGGAGATGCTCGAACAGATTAAGCAAGGTGGAGCCACACCCGAAGAATGTATTAGGATGGCCAAGGACAAAAACAGCACCTTCCGCCTGATGGGGTTCGGACACCGGGTCTACAAGAATTTTGATCCTCGCGCCATGATCCTCAAGAAAGTCGCGGACAAGGTTCTGTCCCAACTAGGAATTCACGATCCCTTGCTGGATATTGCCCGCAAACTCGAAGAATTGGCACTCAAGGATTCTTATTTTGTCGAGCGCAAGCTCTATCCGAACGTCGATTTTTACAGTGGGATTCTTCTTCGCGCCATCGGGATTCCCACGAACATGTTCACCGTTATGTTCGCCATCGGGAGGCTTCCCGGGTGGATCGCTCAATGGAAAGAACAACACGACGACGCTACGTCAAAAATCGCCCGGCCGCGGCAGGTATATATCGGGAATCTGAAATGTGATTATACTCCCCCGGAACAACGGGGATAAACCGGCCTGAAGGAGGCACGACCGTAAGGGAGTGTTCTTCGCCGTCTGGTGGCATGGCATCGTCTTTGAGGCCATGTCTTTTTTTTGTAGGGGCGGGGCTTGCTCCGCCCTCTTCAAGACATGGCCTCAAAGACGATGCCATGCCACCCAACGCCGTGAACTTAACGGCAAAGCAGATAAAATTAAAATGGAACATCGCCCTGTGTATCTGCCGCAAAAAACCTTATGCGCCGCTCGTGTTTAATTTTCGGATGATATAAATCCACTTGAAACGGTGGTTTATATAGCTTCAATCTCATTCTAACGTTCTTGAGAATGTTAGAATGAGATTTGTTGCTTCGACGTTGGGAACTAAAGTGTTGATTGATATGTCAGGGAGAAAAATCTTACTCAAAGGCTTAAGTTCACGGCGTTGCATGCCACCCAGAAAATCGGATCAGCCTTTTAAAAAATACTCCATTAACTGCCAGCCGCGATCTATTTTTAGCCCGGTTGTTTCGGCTTGATCCTCGGTGAATTTTTCCATACCGCCGGAATGGATTCCGGTTCCCGCCATGACGAAAGGAACGGGGCTGGCGGTGTGGGTTTTTAAGGACACGGGGGTGGGATGATCGGGAAGAACCATCATCCGCCATTGGCTGAAAGTATTTAATTTTTCAAAGACAGGTTGGACGATCTGGCGGTCGATCTGCTCAAGGGCATAGATTTTGTTTTTGTGATCGCCGTTGTGTCCTGCTTCGTCCGGTCCTTCGACGTGGACGACGACGATATCAACTTCATCGAGAACGTTACAGGCGGCTTGGGCTTTACCCTGATAATTGGTATCCACCCATCCGGTTGCGCCTTGGACTTCGATAATTTTCCAGCCGATGAGTTTGGCTAGTCCGCGGACCAGATCGACGGCGGTAATAGCCGCCCCGCTGACCCCGTAGATTTTTTTAAATCGGTCCAGAGTGGGTTTTTGCCCCTGCCCCCAGAGCCAGATGCTGGTGGCGGGGTTTTCTCCCAGGTCGCGGCGGACCTGATTGACCTCCAACTCTGACAAAAATTCCTGGGAATGGGCCATCAGGCCGCGGATAAACTCGCTGCCGTTCCCGCGAGGCAAAAAATTGGCCACCGGCTGACCGGAGATATCATGAGGAGGGGTGGCCTGGAAATTTTTGAACTTTTCCGCCGGAGTCGTAACCATCAAGTGCCGATAGGAGACACCTGGATAAAACTTCACTCCCGGATTTCCCATTTTTTCATTCAGGGCGTCAATTATTTTGTGGGCTTGCTCGGTGGCGATATGACCGGCGGAAAAATCTTCCATGATCCCGTCGATAATGGTAACAAGGTTGCAGCGAAAGACCATCTGGTCGGCAGTGAGTTTTAATCCCATGGCCGCGGCTTCCAGAGGAGCTCGGCCTGTATAATATTTTTTAGGGTCATATCCCAGCACGGACATGATGGCCACGTCGGACCCCGGAGGGAAATTTTCCGGAACGGTTTGGACCATTCCGATCCGTCCCTGGTGAACCAGCGAATTGATGTTCGGAAGGTCCGCGGCTTCCAAAGCGGTTCGGCCGTCCAGCGCGTCGATGGGCAAATCGGCTGCCCCGTCAGGAATAATAATCGCGTATTTCATTGCCACTCCGGATGTTCGTCCACCACTCGTATGCAAACCGGTTTTTCCGCGGATACGTCCAACCCGCCGATTTCCTTAATCGCCGATTGCAAATTTCCCTCCCGCGCCCGATGGGTCAGAACGACCACGGGAACGATGGACTCGCCATTCTTGTTGTATTTCGCCCCTTCGTGCTGGAGGACGGCGGAAATGCTGATCGTGTATCGACCGAAGATTTCGGTAAGCTTGGCCAACACGCCAGGCCGATCTACGACCATCAATCGCAAATAATAACGGGAGGAAATTTCCTCGATAGGTTTGATAACGGCCGGCGGGGTTACGTCGGGTAAGACGTTCAATTGCTTAAAGGTCGAAAGAGCATTTCCAAGAACAATGTCGATCACGTCGGAAACGACCGCCGACGCGGTGGGCATTCTACCGGCCCCTCTACCATAGAACATGGCATGGCCAACGGCATTACCATAAACGCTGATCGCGTTGAACGGCCCAAAAACCGGGGCAAGTGGATCGTTTTTGCTGATAAAAGCGGGATGAACCCGCACGGAAATTCCATCCTGCTCCTTGATGCAGATCGCGAGTAGTTTGATGATATAGCCCAATTCGTGGCCATAGCGGATATCTTCGATACAAATTTTGTCGATGCCTTCGATGCTGATCGATTCAAAAGGAATATTCCGGGCAAAGGCCAAGCCGGCCAAAATGGTCAGTTTATGAGCGGTGTCGGTTCCATTGACGTCGAGCGCAGGATCGGCCTCGGCAAAGCCCGCCGCCTGGGCCTCCTTTAATGCGGTAGCATATTCCTTCCCCTCCCGCGACATGGCCGACAGGATGTAATTGCAGGTCCCGTTGACAATTCCGTAAATGGCGTTAATTTCGTTGGCGACCAGCCCTCGGCGAATAGATTCAACCAGCGGAATTCCACCCCCGCAACTGGCTTCAAAGGCGATGCACCGATTGTGCTTTCTCGCCAGCGCGAACAACTCCTTGCCATGATGGGCCAACAATGCCTTATTGGCGGTTACAACGTGTTTGCCGGCTCGTAAAAGCTTTTCCACAACCTCTTTGGCGATCGTAGTCCCGCCGATCAGCTCGATGGCTATTTCAACTGAAGGGTCGCTTAAAAAATTATCAAGATTATTCGTCATCACCCCTGCAGGGAGCGGCACATCGAACGGCCGGTCCATGAATTTTTCAACGACGTGCTTCAGATATATTTTCCCCCCGATCTTGCGGGAGATTTGCTCGCCATTCATCGCCAGCACCGCAGCCACACCTTGGCCGACAGTGCCATAACCAACCAAACCTATCGGGATATCTTTCACAACTATAACCTCTTAACTTTCTTTATACGATAACAGATTAGGCCTTAAAGTGTAATCTCGTCGGGCGGGTAGTTCAAGCATGAAACCGTCGAGGCCCGCAGGAGTGTCTGCCCAATTTTACTGGCAACCCATCCACCGTCATCGTCCGGCTTGACCGGACGATCCAGTATTCTTCTTTGTCGGTAAACTTTTTCCATGTATTTCATAAAGGGAAAAATCCCTGGATTTCCGCTGGAGTTTCGTAGGGTACGTCGAGATGCACCATCTTAGTACAGCATTTCACAATTAAGGTAATACCTTCCGGGGTGGCATGGCTTCGCGTCTTCGCTAAGCCATGTCCTGGTAAGCCCAAAAAGACATGCTTTAGCGAAGACGCGAAAGCATGCCACCCGCCAGCAGCGACGCCCGCACACCATGGCCGACCATATCGCCGATCACCAAAGCAATCTGATCATCATTGATTCGGATAAAATCATAAAAATCCCCGCCCACGCTCCCGCTCATCCGGTTCTTAGCCGCCGTGACCTGGTGTTCGCAGTGCGTCGGACATTGCTTAGGCAGCAGCGCCGACTGCAACTCCGCCGCCAACACCAAATCCTGCTCCTCTTCAGTTTTTTGTATATTCGCCGTCATTTAAGCGATTTTCGTGAAAATAACCCGATTTGCAACAGAAAAAGGATGGCCACGAAGTACCACGTGTACGGTCGGCTATAAATGGCAACCCTATTGCCAATGAGCAAGACACTGGATTCCCGCGCAGGCGGGAATCCAGAAATTCTGAACGGTGAGGGTTAGGCTCGCGGTTTTGCGTCGTCTGAACCTTCTGGTTCGACCTGTCTCCCTATTCCAGTGAGGCCGATGGCCAGACAGATGAGACCTGCCCCGCCCAAGTAGAAATTCTGCAGAAGTCGGCTGTTGGTACACATCTGCTTGTAAGCGTCGGGGAATCCCGGAGTGCTCGAAAGGTGTCCTCCCGCATTCCGCACCAGACGCCAATAGTCTTCGTTTGCCTCTTTTGGGATGCGGCCTGCGGATAACCAGGCCACGGCGAGCAACACTGCTCCGCTGATTGCCAGTCTGCGATTGTACTTCATCGTCTTCATCCTTTCGGTTTTTAAAAATTGGATTCCTATTTCTTCGCCACTGGTTTGACCTCCACCAGTCGGCCTTCAAAAAGGTCCAGAACTTTTCGGACAATCGGCTCGGCCATCGCGGCGTGATGGGGGGAAACGGATTTGTTGGTGCTTGATGCGGGTAATTCTTCAACCACTCCCTCACGGTCGTGCCTCTTTGGCGTTACGGGTTCAGGGATTGTGGGAACTTTTTTTTTTGACGGCTCGCTGGCCGTCTCGGTCGATGTCGATGATGTCTGATTGATATCCGTCAGGTCGGAAATATATGCCAGAGTGACCATGGCCGCGTCGATGAGCGTTCGGGACTGCTCGGAAAATTTTACAGACCGCGACAATTCTTCAATGACCGTAATCGCGTAGGCCCAGGTTAGCGGTTTGAGTTGCCCGCCTTGCTCCATTAATTTCGGATGGGCGGTTTCCGGTGAAAAGAGCAAGTCCTGCCCGTCTTTGCACGACGATGCTACCATCAGGTCTCTTAAATACTCAGCCAGTGCGGAGCAAAAATCGCCCGGCGAAGTTCCAGCAGCCAGTATCGTATCGGCTTGGCGTAAAACTCCCGCCGCGTCCTGCGTTAAAATCGAATCGACAAGCTGGGCGTATAATTCCACCGGCGGCACGGGTAAAAACTGATCGGCCAGTTCGGACGTTAATTTCTTTTGACCTACCGAAAGCAACTGGTCGAGCAAACTCAATGCGTCGCGCATCGACCCGTTCGCCAATCGAGCCACGCGGTCCACCACCGCCGTATCGGCTTCGATTTTTTCTTCCGCAAGAATCAAGCGAATCTGCTCGGCGATCTTGGCTTTGGAAATCGGTTTAAAATCGAACCGCTGGCAGCGGGATTGAATCGTGATCGGAACTTTATTAGGTTCCGTGGTCGCGAAAATGAATTTGACATGCTCCGGCGGTTCTTCCAGCGTTTTTAAGAGTGCGTTAAACGCGCTGGTGGAAATCATGTGAACTTCGTCGATGATATAAATTTTGAATCTCCCCCGAGCAGGCCGATAGATCGCGTTATTTCGCAACTGCCGAACGTCCTCGACGCTGGTATTGCTGGCCCCGTCGATTTCGATAACGTCAACATCTTCCCCGCGGGCGATATCCTGGCAAATAGAGCAGGTGGAATCCGGGTCCGGCGTCGGCCCTTTTTCGCAGTTCAACGCCTTGGCCAAAATCCTCGCCGTGGACGTTTTCCCCACCCCGCGAGTCCCCGTAAATAAATACGCATGCGCCACTCGCCCAGCCGTGATCGCGTTCTTCAGCGTCGTCGCGATGGCCTCCTGACCGACCAACTCATCAAAATTTCGGCTCCGGTATCGCCGTGCCAGAACTGTATATGCCATATTAAAAGTCGTTCTTTAAAAAAATAAAAAAAACTGGCCCAGGCTGATCTATGGCACACGCCAAAACCCAGGTGGGCTGCTTCCGTCAAGATCTGACCCATTTTCCAAGTCAAGCGTTGCATAGGACCTGGGCCATTAAAGCCGAGTCGGTTCTCACCGATTAATTTCCTATCGAACCAAGAGGTTAATTCTACCCGCTTGGCCGGTCAGAGTTCAACCTAATTTTTTCGTAACTGTCCAGACTTGTCATTGCGAGGAGCGCAGCGACGAAGCAATCTCGTTCCTTTGACGAAGGTGCGAGATTGCCGCGCCCGTTGCGCGGTCTCGCAATGACAATTTTCAATGGGGTCTGAACGGTTACATTTTTTCCTTGCGTGCCGTTGCTTGTAAAGTAAACTTAAAAGGCATTAGTCGTTAAACGAATTCAGGAGTAAATGATGGGTCTTAAAATATATTTAAACGGCCAACTGGTGGAGCGGGATCAGGCCAGGATCGGAGTGTACGATCATGGCCTGCTCTATGGTGACGGTGTGTTCGAGGGCATCCGTTGTTACAACGGAAAGGTTTTCCAGATCGACGCACACGTAGATCGGCTTTTCGACTCCGCCGCGGCGATCCGGCTTCAAATTCCCCTTACCCGCGAGCAAGTAAAACAAGCCATCGCAAAAACGCTCCAGGCGAACAACCTGCATGATGCCTATATCCGTGCCGTGGTAACGAGAGGTGAAGGCTGCCTGGGTTTATCTCCGAAAAACACAAAACCTTCCATATTTATCATCACAGACACGATTGAGCTATACCCGGCCGAATTGTATGAAAAGGGCCTGGAAGTGATTACCTGTACGACGATCCGAAATCATCCCAATGCCCTGTCGCCTCGGATCAAATCGCTTAATTATCTCAACAACATCCTCGCCAAAATTGAAGCCCTCGACGCCGGGGTGCTTGAAGCGATCATGCTAAATCACCTCGGTTATGTGGCCGAGTGCACCGGTGACAATATCTTTATCGTTCGAAAAAATGTCCTGCTTACCCCGCCACGGGAAGCAGGAATTCTCGAAGGCATTACCCGAAACGTCGTAATGGATTTAGCCCGCAAAATCGGATTGACCGTCTGTGAAGAAAATCTTACTCGTTACGATCTGTACACGGCGGACGAATGTTTCCTGACCGGAACCGCCGCCGAGGTGATCCCCGTGACCAAAATCGACGGTCGCATCATCGGCGCCGAAAAAGTCGGTCCCATCACAAAAAAATTGATCACCGCGTTCCACGAATTCGCGCAAAGCGGAGAATAAGATGACCGATCCAAGATTAAGCAAATTAGCAAAAGTATTGGTAACCTATTCCATCGGGGCCAAACCAGGACAACTGATAAGAATCACCGGCGGAACGATCGCGGAACCCCTGATTATCGAATTGACCCGCGAAATTCTCGCCGCCGGTGCGCACCCCGCCATCTTTATGACCCCCGATGAAGTCGCCGAAATGTTCTACAAGAATGCCAACGATGAGCAATTGAAATATATTTCTCCCATCACCTGGGCCATGGTCGAAAAAATCGACGCCTCGATCGGAATCTGGGCCAGCAAAAACACCAAAGCCTTGTCCAATTGCGATCCGATCAAACAGGCTATTTCCTCCGCCGCCCTGCGGCCTTACAAGGACAAATTCTTCGAACGAGCCGCCAAAGGCGATCTCAAATGGTGCGGTACGCAATATCCCTGCCCCGCCCATGCCCAGGACGCGGAAATGTCACTCGACGAATACGAGGATTTTGTCTACAACGCGGGACTGCTAAGCGAACCAGACCCCGCCGCCGCATGGAAAAAAATCGCCCAATGCCAGCAGCGATTAGCCGATTTCCTGAATACTAAACGCGAGGTCCATATCACTACCCCGCAAGGCACAGACATCCGATTCGCGGTCGAAGGACGAACCTGGATCAACTGTTGTGGCCACGAAAATTTTCCAGACGGCGAAGTATTCACCGGTCCGATTGAAGATTCCTCCGAAGGCACTGTCGCATACAGCTTCCCCGCCGCTCACGGCGGACGCGAAGTCCCGGATATCGTTTTGACCTATAAAAACGGAAAAGTCGTCGATGCCCATGCCTCCAAAAACGAAGATTACCTGATAAAAATGCTCGACCAGGACGCAGGATCGCGTATCCTCGGCGAATTGGCCTTCGGATGCAATTACTCCATCACGAAATACACAAAAAACACCTTATTCGACGAAAAAATCGGCGGAACGTTCCACACCGCCGTCGGCTCCGGATATCCGGAAACCGGATCAAAAAATCAATCAGGCCTCCACTGGGACATGGTCTGCGATTTACGAAAAGGCGGTAAAATTTACGTCGATAATGAATTGATAAGCGAAAACGGAAAATTCCTGAACCCACAATGGCCAGGGAATTAATTGAGGTTCCTGTGTAATGTCCGTAGTGCAGCCTTTCACAAATAAAAGATCAAATTTGGGGTGGCATGGGCAATTCTTATTGCCCGTGTCTTGTCCCCTTTATTATGGAGGGCTATACCTAATTGTCCTAGTTTTATTTTTTGTTTTTAGTTTCACCCCTCTCATCCTTGCCCAGGATACTGACGATGTCGGCGACATTCCCGTCGTCTCTTCCCAGCACTTACAAATCGCATATCAGGTTCCACCGGAATTGAAAAATACAAACCGCCGGATAATTCTCTGGTATCGTCTGAACGAAGGCAACTGGCGGCAGGGGGGTAGATTTAATGCCGATGCCCCCATCAAATTTTCCGCTCCGCAAGACGGAATATATGATTTTGCTCTTGAACCGGACAACGATGTCCCCGCCCCGACAACAAGACCAGCCGATCAATTATCCTCCACCTTCAGATGTATGGTTGACTTCAATCAGCCAGTGCTTCAAATCGAAGACGTAAATTGTAAAAATGGACTGGCTCTGGTGCGCTGGCACGCGTTCGACAATAATTTTTCCGATCGGCCCATTGAAATTTATCTTCAAAGCGATCCGAAAGAAACTTTTCTCGGAAAATTTCCTAACAAAGGCATCGCCGTCCTGCAGATCGACCCGAAAGACCTGCCCGCCAAAATCAAGGTCATCGCCCTCGACCGTGCGGGAAATTACGGCATCGACTTTTCCAAACCGATTCCCAAAAACGAACAAAAGAGACGCGACCGTGAGGGAGCGATTATTTCCCCCACAACAAAACCCCAGCGATTACAAAAACAATCAACACCGACCCAGCCGGCAATCGCTTCTCACGTGAATCCCGAAGCGATGCGGGAGTACAAAATCGCCGCCGGTTATCGCCGGCGAGGTGATTTGAATTTGGCCCTCGTCCACTTGAAACACGCCGTCGATCTGGACCCGAAAATGATTGACGCCAGGATCGATTTGGCTGATGTGCTTAACTCGCTCGAACGGTATAATGAAGCGGCGGATTCGTATTTGCTGGTGTTGGCGATAGACCAGCGCAACATCAAAGCCTGGCAGGGACTGGCGATTGTCAGACTCAATCAAAGCCAATATCAGCAGGCGGTCAGCCATCTGGAAAAAGCCCTGGAGCTGGATGATAAAAATGTCCAGGCCTGGCTTTCACTCGGCGACGCCTACTGGAATCTGGGACAATGGAACGATGCCAAATCAGCCTGGTACAAAGCCAGGGATTTGCTGGCGATTGGTAATAACACCAGGCTTAAACCCGCGATAAACGCGCGATTGAAATTGATTAAATAATTGTAGGGGCGGGGCTTGCTCCGCCCTCCGAGAAAAAGTCATGGCAAAACAAGAAAAAGCAATTCCGATTTTCGTAATCGCCGGTCAGGATATCTATCTTCGCACCCAAGCCCTGACCCAATTGCGCCGGCAACTGCTGGGTGAGGATCAAGGTCTCGGCGAGGTCCGCGTCGAGGGAAAAAACGCCGAGCTTGCCGCAGTGCTCGATGAATTACG
This sequence comes from Phycisphaerae bacterium, assembly GCA_041658725.1. Lineage (GTDB taxonomy): Bacteria > Planctomycetota > Phycisphaerae > JAAYCJ01 > JAAYCJ01 > JBAZZQ01. The sequence continues at coordinate 96,425 of JBAZZQ010000004.1, forward strand.
AACCCTCCCCTTCCTGGCCGAACGCAGAGTAGTCATCATCGACGATGCCGACAAGTTCATCAGCGAAAATCGTGAATCCCTCGAGGACTATCTAAAAACCCCAAGCCCAGACGGAGTGCTGATCCTAATCGCCGATTCTTGGCGCAAAGCCACTCGCCTGGACAAACAGATCAATCAAATCGGCAAAATCATTCTTGTCGAACCCATGAAAGGCCAGCAGTTGATCCGTTGGCTGACCGCCTATGCCGGCCAACTTGACAAAACCCTAACCCCCGCCTGTGCCGAAGAACTCCTGGCCATCGTTGGAACCGAAACCGGCAGGCTGGCAAATGAACTGGAAAAATTATCCATCTACGTCGGCCAACGAAAGCAAATCACCTCCGCCGATCTCCAGGCACTTTCCGGCCAGACGGCTCAGGAAAACGTTTTCCTAATCACCGACCTGATGGCCGAGGGAAAAACAACGCAGGTTTTAAATGTCTTGAATCAAATCCTGGACATGGACCGTTCCGCGGAATTTTCCATGGTTGGGGTGTTGACGTTTTCCCTACGCCGGCTGCTAAAAGCAAAGTCCATGCTCGAAAGCGGCATAAATCAACGGGACGTCCTGTCCGCCTGCAAAATGTTTTATCCAGCCATCGCGGAAAGATTTCTGGCACAGGTCAAACGATTTACCGCCGACAGACTGAAAAATCTGATTAATCAGTTGACACAAATCGATTATGCCAATAAAACCGGTCTCGGACAGGCAAGATTAAATTTGGAAAAATTTATCCTATGCGCCACGACAAACAAATAAAATTGGAACCTAAAAATCAATTCATCATCTTCTTGGCGATACTCTGCCCGATCCTCGGCTGTGCGCAGGATTCGCCAAACTGGTTTGGAACAAAAACCAGAATCTTCGGCGCAAAACCAAACACCGTCGCCGCCTCAGAAACACCAAAAAAAATCTCGTCCAGTCAAACTCCCAGGGTTGCTTACCCAACGACCCAAAAAAGTAATGATCCCCAGGTCCAGGTGGCTGAAAAAAAGGTAAACGATCAGGTCGAACGATTGATCCAGGCGATGGAGCAATCACGAAAGAGCGAAACGACTGGTATGTCGATGCAAACCGCCCAGACGGTCGGAGATTCCGACAGTCTGGCGGCGAAACTCGCCCAAACCCAACAAAAAACATACCCCATCAATGCCGCCCCCAGCGAAGAAAAACCCGTCCTCACAAAACCTTCCATACACCCCAAAAAATTTGCTCCCATTCCCGAAAATTCAAAACCCCCGATTAGAATAACAAAAGTCGAACCCGTTTCGGTCGATAAACCCGAACCGGAAAAACCTCCTACCCCTCTGATTGCGGAACCACAACCAAAAATCAATCCCATCCCAATCAAACCCGCACCAGCCAATACCGCCGCCAAACTCGATATCCCCGACCCAGGAAATCCCAATGCCGCACTGGACACGCTCCTCTTTCAACTGGAACAAAAAATCAAAGACCGCCCCGAAGATACTGCCTCGCTGGTCAAATTACGGCTGATTTACGCCGTACTTGGCCAATGGCAGCAAGCCATAAAGGAAAAGGGCGGCAAGGATACCACAGGAGGCGAAATGGCCAAAAATATCGCCGCCCTGGTAAAAGTCTTCGACAATGCCGATCTGAACCCCGCCGAACAGGCGAACCAAGCCCTAAAAATCGTCGAGTTGCTCCAGGATATGCTACGCCGTCAGGCGGACCTGGTCATCTGTAATTTCCAACTTTGCCGAGAAGTCAGCAGCTTCGGATGTTTCAAACTCATGCCGCGGGAATATTTCGTTACCGGTAAAAATTTACCGATCATCATCTATCTCGAACTCGAAAATTTCACCAGCAAATACCTGCCCGACAAAAAAAATTACCAAACCCTGCTTTCCCTGACAATCGAAGTCCTTTCCGCCTCCGGAAAAGTCTGCTGGAAGCAGCATTACGATCAAATCGAGGACCTTTCAAATAAGCACCGGAGGGATTTCTACCTAGCCCCATCCGTAACCCTGCCGCCGAATCTCCCGGAAGGCAATTTAAAACTAAAAATCACCCTCGAAGACCTAAATGGAAACAAAGTAGCCCAGAGAATGACCGATATGGAGCTTAAATCGCGATAATCGCTTTTGGTAATCGTTCAGGCTCGGTCATTGCGAGCATCTAACCGGCTCCGCCAGCGATATTCACAACGAACTGGGTGGCATGGGCAATTCCGATTGCCCGTGTCTTTTTTCCCAATCCACGCCTGGAAGACACGGGCAAGAAGA
>JBAZZQ010000005.1:0-93062 GCA_041658725.1 Phycisphaerae bacterium
CCGATTCCTCTTCGACACAAGGGTGCCTCCGACGAACAATGCCGCCGAACAATCCATCCGCCATTCGGTCCTGAACCAACGTCTGACCCAAGGCAGCCGTTCGCCGTGGGGCTGGCAATGGAACGAGCGAATCTTTACCGTGATCGGCACCTGCCGAAAGCAGGGCCGTTCGACCTGGCAATTCCTTCAAGACGCACTGTCCGCTCATTATTTCCATACGCCAATGCCTTCGCTCATTCCGCAGGCCCCTTGAGGGTCTGAACGGTTACCACTAATAAGACATCTCAAAGGTTTAAAAAAACTTGCGGCTCGGTAACCGGCATTTTATAACCATATACAAGTCTATATCGGTTCAGATACAAATATACTAACTTATTTGGCATATTTTATCAAGAGAATTCTTGGCATATTTTAAATCAAAATAACGCTTGCTATCGATGTAACCACATCTGAATGCTTACTTTGACGGATGGTCAAAGCAACCAAAAAAAGAAAAATAAAGACATTCAACGCGGGGCTCCGCCCCGCACCCCGGGATTTATCGCTTTACAGCCAATGGCATGTAAAAAAGACAAAGGCGGTACCTTTAAAGCGTACCGCCCATGCCACTGGCCCTCCCGGCGCTCGAGTCGCTTCCCAGCGGAGCTCTATCCTCCGGGAGGTGACAAACAATATAATGAGCCGGAAGAAAACAGACAAGAAAAATGATCCTGGAATAATGAAAACAGGGTCAGAAAGGAAATTTTGAATTGACGAAGGAAGATTTTAAACGTAAATAGAACTTAGGTGCTGCACAGTTACACCGACAGGCGCTGCCCTATTACACCGTCGTTTCCAGCTCCCCCTTTCCCGTGGAGAAACCAGCTTCGCAGGTTTCCCCACACCCCTTCCTTGACTTCTTCCCCTCCGCCAGGAGAAGAGAGGAGCACGACCAGAGCCTTTGGAGAAGGGAACCCGTAATACCTGATGGAGAGTCTGAAGATATCTTTCTGTCAGGACTCTTAATTTACTTAACCCCGACAGGGGTATACGATGTTCCTTTACTTTTCCAATTTAAAATATTTTAAAATATTTTTTCGACCCCCAGCCACGCAACGTAGATCACTGTTGCCCCTCCGCAAAAATCCACTTTATAAACCAGAATGCCCAGAACGGAATGGACCATGTCCCAAGGAATTCAGGAGTATTTATTTCTATTGACAATCCACTCACAATTCAATATCTTTGTATCTGAAGCGATACAGTATTTATTAAACGTTTTTTTGGAATAAACTGAGAATGTTAACAATCAGGACGGCTGATGAGGACACCCTGGTGATGGGCGCAGAACCCGAGACACCTTCCGTTCCATCAGTCGAAGACCGCTACCGAAGGGGAACGCTTCAATATACCCGGGCCGGGTTAATCACCTTGTTTGTCTGGCTGCTGTGGGGGGACTTCTGCTTTACCCTCATGGAAGCCGTCGTCCCGAACATCTTGCCTCTAAAGCTCAATAGCCTGGGTGCTTCCAATCTGCTGATAGGTCTGCTGATGAGTACTATTCCCAGTGCCATGGGTCTTACGGTCAATCCAATCGTGAGCTACAAGTCAGATCGCTATCGCAGCCGATGGGGTCGGCGTATCCCCTTTCTGCTCTTTAGTACGCCGATCCTCGCCCTGTTTTTGATCCTGATAGGATTTTCCGAAGAAATCGGACATTTTGTACATGGTTTTCTGCTGAGAAAAAATATATCCATTTCCCAAATTAATATTACACTGACCTTGATCGGGACATTTGTGGTCGGATTTCAATTTTTCAATCGCATTGTCATGTCGATGTATTACTACCTGTTCAACGACGTGGTACCCAGTGCCTTTACGAGTCGTTTCTTCAGTCTGTTCCGCCTCGTCGGGGCGGCAGCGGGATCCTTGTTCTACATTTTACTTTTCCCCTACGCCCGAACCCACATGCGGGAGATATTTCTGGGCGCGGGCGTACTGTATTTCGTGACCTTCATGCTGATATGTTGGCGGGTTCGGGAAGAAAACCACCCTCCCCTTCCGCAGAATACCGGCGAGCGCACCGGGATTGTGGCGGCAGCAAAGACCTATTTCGTCGAATGTTTCACCCACCGGTTTTACTTGTACTATTTCCTCTCCAATGCCATGTGGGGCATGGCCGGCTGCATCGGCATCTTCGTGATATTTCTTCAACTGTCGTTGGGGCTGGATATGAAGCAAATCGCATGGCTCTACGGTTTCATAAATATACTCACCTTTCTGCTCTATTACCCGGCGGGGATAATCTCGGATCGGTATCACCCCCTGCGCCTGCTCCTCGTCTCGATGGCGGGCATTACAGTTATAGGTCTCGTCGGCTTCATCTACTTGTTCCATAATTTCACCCCCACCGCGGTTTTGAATATCACTTATGTGCAGGTGGTCATCGGCTTAGTGATTGGAATTGTTTACGGAACGACCAATGTACCAACGGCGATGAAACTCCTGCCCAAAGATCGCTACGGGCAATTTTCGTCGGCGGACGGGATGGTCGGATCCATGGCCATTCTCGTCGGCGGCCTCCTGGCCGGCGGGTTTATGGATCTTATGAAGATGGTCCATCATGGGAATCCATTCTATTATCGGTACATTCCTGTATGGACATTTGTCTTTCAACTAGCCTCCCTGATCCTTATGTTCCGAGTGTATCGCGGATGGCAACGTTTGGGGGGTGACAAAAATTATGTACCTCCGGATGTCAGCGTCAATATACACAAATAAATCCCGGTCGCCGGACTATGCCTTGCCTGGGTTTTCCAAAGAAATATTCCCTGCAAAGCCCAAGTTCACGCTTTTGTCGATCACGGTAAAACCGTGTATGGGTTGGAAGAAACGGTTACAACATTGTGTGTTTTTTACCTTTCCCCACCCCAAGCCCACACTCCGAAAACGGCACCCGAAAACCATCTCCTTTGCGCATCGAGCAAGGGCTTTTCAGACCCACGCTCCAAGGACGAAATGCAAAACACCTCCTGTCGGTGCCGAATATTCCATCCGGTCGTAAAGGCGCCATGAACTCCTGCGGGACAGACCTCAGCTCTGAATACTGCAACCGCAAAGATCATCATCTTTGAGTTGAAGAGCGAATGTTTTTAGGCCACCACTCTGATGGTGGGGTATAAAACCACTCTCCTTTTGGTGTGGAGTGTTTCCTTTCTCAATATGTGTCCGACAACCAGAAACCCAGACTGGCCAAGCTGTAAGGGGAGCTCGCATGCCCATGGCCTCCTGCCAAAAGAACAACATCCTGTAGAAGACATTATCGGCAAACTCATACTGTTTCGGTATTATGCGGATTTAATGACGAGGTATTAAGAGAAGCAAGCACATGCTGTTATTGCGCGTATTTACCTTCGAGGAAGATTTTCAGGGTCTCGGAGATGTCCTTTAACGGGTTGGCGGTGATGACCGGATTATTGATGGGCCCGCGGACCTCGATTTGTATGATCTCCCTGGAAGCTCCTTTCATCAGTTCGGGAATCACGGGCAGTTTATCCAGTTTTTTCGGAGTAGCCGCGATCAGGTCCAGGCCGATCCGGTCGCTTGAAAGATTAAGATTCCCCGAACCGATCAGCGACAAGGTTGGGCTGATGAGTTCAATGTGCTGCAGGTTGGCCTTGTGCTGTTCCAGGATAAATTGAATGGTAATATCGTGAAACGTGGCCAGGTTGGGTGGTTCCTTGCCGATCAATTGATAAATCTGGGCCATGAGGGGAATTTTTAGCGCCTCGGCTCCCGTGATTTGCAGGGTTCCGCCACCCCGACGGATGTACTTTTCGCCCACAGTTCCCAGCAGGTAAATTTCCCCGCGCATTTTTCCACCGATGTGTTTTTGTCCGGAATTCATAAGAAAAGCGGTCCCGGCATCAAGGTTTTCGACGGTCAATTGCAGGCCATAAGTCTTCTTCGTGGGCTCAAAGTTCAGGTTAGCCATGCCGGAAATTAGTCCGCCGGCGTAGTTGCCCGTGAGCGTATTAATAGTCAGAGTAGGGTTCTGCTTGTTTTTTGTAAGCGAAGCCTTGAGATTCTCGATTTGCCGTTCGTTCCAGGTAAACGAACGAAGATTGATATTTCCATTTACGGCGAAATCATTTTTCGGAATATTCCAGGACAGCGTTCCCGCATAATCAAAATCGGTTGCTGTTGGGTCGAATGCGCCAACTAGGGCTTTTTCAAAATCCAGTTTCCCAGCTATATCCCACGTCTGCCGGCTCTCCGGGCCAAGCTCGCCCCGGACATCTCGAAGCCGGCCTGATATATATCCGCCTGACCGCCATTTCAGTTCCTTTAAGAAATTTGCCCCGCCCATCGAGGCCAGGAGGTCGTCATTGATCCGAACGTGATCAAAATCGAATCGGGCCAAATTGACCTGCGTTGATTTCTTCCCTGTTTTAATAAATCCGTCCGCCTCCAGCGGCCATTGGTTGTCGATCCTTCCGGTAATATTTTTTAAAATCACTTGCCCCGGACTTAGAAAAATCTGCCCTTCCAGATCGGTCACCTTGTCCATTTTTTTATATTGAATGGCCGCTTTTTGCAGACACATGGTCATTTTCCAATCCCACGGTTGATTTTGCCGGCGATTTAATTCGGCCTGAACGTTGATCTTGCCGGTGGGACTCGCCAAGTTCCAGATCGTTTGTTGCGAATGGTTCAAAGCTCCGTATAAAAAAGGATCGATGGCCAGATTATCGGCATTGATCTTGAAAGAAATATTATTTTCCGCTTTGCTGAAAAATATATTTCCTGTTCCGCTGATTTTTTGGGTTCCGCGTCTGGCGGTGATTCTTTTTATAACGACCTTTTGCGGCACGATAACGAGTTGGCCCATCAGGTTGTCAATCGGATACGGAAAATCCTTGCAACAGACCTTGCTGTTTTTCAAATCGCCCAGGAAATTATAATCCAGCGATTGATCGGCCCCGGTCTTCAGGAAACCCTCCAGGTCGGCGGTGCCGGACAGTTGGCAATCGCGAAGAATTTGTCCCTGCGGATTGGGCAGAAGTTTAACCAACGGGGGATCGATACTGACATTTTGGGCGGAAATTTTAATGTCCAGCGTCGGCTTGGGTTTTTCAAGGTGATGAATCTGGCCGTGGATCGTTACCTTCGCCAAACCATGTCGCCCGGAAATATTTTCCAGGGTGACCAGATCGTTGTCGAATTTTAAAATCCCCGTCACGTCGTGGAGTGGATACTTAAAACCCTCATAAACGCCGGAGGCGTTGAGGAACGAAGCGGCGATTTTGTACTGCCAGGGTTGATTGGCTCCATACGGTTGATGAAGCTCCACTCGCGCGTCGGCGGCACCGGTCAGATTGAATTTTTTCCAAATCGTCTGGTACTTAGGGGGAAGGGCGGTAAACAATTTTTTGTTCAGGGGCGTCGCTGTCGAAGCGATGACCAGATCGATTTTTGCGTTTTTAGAGGCTTCGGAAATCGTGCCGTTGACGACCACCTTCCCTTCGTCGGAAAAACCGGTCATGCCGATCAGATGGAATCCGCCGTTAGCCATTCTGACGATACCGGTAAAGTTATCCAGGCGATACGGAAATTTATAATATTCGACGCTAAGTTTCTTGGGCGAAACGATTCCCGCCAGCGTAACCGAAGCCGAGGGCCCCGATCCCTTAGCCAGCAGGAGATCAAAATCCACCTTGCCCCTGGGTTTAAAATCATGGAAAAAGCACCGAAGTTTCCAGGGCAGGTACGTTTCAATATAATCTTTTTGCTGCGGATCGGTATAGTCCAGGCAGAGGAAATCTTTACAACTTACATGCAGGCGGAAGGTCATATTATCCGGCTGGGCGATATATCCCTGACACTCGCCATTAATCGTGCAGGGCGCATTGTTGATCTTGCCAGCCAATTCGGAAATTTTAACTTCTTTTTCCGTAAAGACGAGTTTGCCGGTTAAATCTGAAAGTTGCAGAAACACCCGTCCCGCCGAATGATTCAGTTCTTTTCTTGAGAGCGGAACATTCGCTTTGACGTTTTCGATCACCAGGATCAGCTTCGATTTCTCATGTTGCTTGTAATTGATTTCCGAGATGCCGATTTTCCCGGAGAGTTTGAATTGCCGGCACCATTCTTTATAAGGTTCCGGCAGGGTTTGCTCGATATTTTTTAATTCGATGGTGTCCAGGTGACCGGCCAGGACCTCTCCTGATCGCGGATTAAAATCGATGCCGAGGGTCGGGCCCTTGGCCTCGGTGGTCCAGGTATTCAGCGACAGTTGATAAAAGCCCGTCTGAGTCTGCGGCAGGGCCTCGGCGGTGAAATTCACTTTTCCGCAAAGAAGTCGTTGCCCGTTCTTGATCTGGGTAAACGTTATCCTGCCGTTTTTGAGGATTATGGGCGGCCCAAGACCCATAGAAAATTTCCGTGCGGGTTCGGTCGATGTTTTGGCAAACAGCATCTGGTAGTTCCAGCGATTATTAGCGGAAATTTTCGTCAGGTAAAATTCCGGATTGGTCACGGTGATCTGACCGAGGTGAAATTTTAACCCCAGGATTCCCTTGCGTCGAAGCGTTACGTGGAAGGTATCCGCCTTGAGAAGCAGACCGTCCTGCCGTTCAAACGCCGGTTCCGGTTTGAGTTTTTCCTCGGGTACCAGGACTTGAACGTCGGAAAAGGTTACTCCCTCCAACAGCGATAAGCGGGCCGCGCCGATTTTGATTTTCGTTCCCGTCAGATTTTCAATCGCCAGAGTCGTATTGCGAATAAGCTCGTCGGGTGAGAAATAGTAATTGACGACATAAGGAAAAAGGATTAATCCGCTTATAATAATCAGACATGAGACGGCAAATACGACGGCGTTTAGTTTTTTATTCCTCAGTCTGGCCAGGGGTATAAATCTCCGGTTCCGTGTTTTTGGGTGTCGTTATCGGTTGGTTGGCCAACAGTTGCGCCAGCACTATACATATCTTATCTTCAATCGATTTAATTTGCCAGAGTTTCCCCGATGCCCCAGGAAAATTAAAAATCATGGAAAAGATAATTTTGGGTTTGTTCTCATTATCCAGGATGTAACCGGAAAGCGCGCTGGACCCGGCGATATATCCGGTTTTGGCATAAACTCTCCCCGCGGCTGCTGTGCGTCGCATTCGTTTTCTGAGCGTGCCATCCTTTCCCCCCGCCACGGCCAGACTCGACCGGAATCGCTCACCCCACAGCTGCTGCTGGGCGAAATAAAGAAGTTTGGCGATGATCTCGGCGCTGACGCGATTGTTTTTGCTCAGCCCGCTGCCGTCGTCGATGAAGATATTGTCCAGCGAGACTTTTAGTCGATCCTGCAAAAATTCTTTCACCGCCAACTGTCCGGTGGTCCAGGTTCCCGCGCTGAAACTGGCATGTGTTTTGGCCGACTGATATCCCAATCGTTTAAAGATACATTCTGCGAAAAAATTCTGACTGTTGGTATTGGCTCTGGTGACTGCCTCCATGATTGGCGTTTTATGCCGGGCGATAATGGTCAAATTGTCCGGAAATGATCCGTCGGATTTGCGTATCCGTTGAAAAGCGATTGGACCCTTGATGGTTATTCCGTTGGCCTGGAGGCGTTCCTTGCAGACCGCGGCAAAATATAACGGCGGATCGTTTACGGTGATGTTCACCGGTCCGGTCCCCCGGCTGCCGAGTCGGATTTTCGCTTTTAATTTCTGCGGAGATTCCCAGATCGGCCAAATAGTGGTCGAGGTTCCCTTCGCCGGTATCCATTGCGGCTCGATCACAAAAAACTGTGTGGCGGGCGACGTTAGTAGATGAGGTTTTTTATCGGTATCGTACTGGACGAACAAATCCAGGCAGTTGTCATTAAAATTAAGCCCTGCCACCGGCGCGGTGTACCAGCGGTTCACCTGGTCCGCCGGCCAGTTGGGATGAACGAATTGACGATCAAAGATCGTATCGTCCAAAATAAGCTTACCGGATATTTCTTTTATTCCTGTGGCAGACAAAGCCTTGGCCCATTCATCGAAAATATCCGTTACCGGTCTGGTCTCGCAGAGCGAGGGATCGCCAAACCCAGGATCGCCATCCCCGATGATTACCAGATCGCCACCGCTTTTGGCCAGTGTTGTTGTAAACTGAAAATCCGCTCCCAGAATCGCCAAAGCGGTTACGGTGGTCAGAATTTTTTCATTGCTGGCCGGCACCAACGGTAAATTCGGATTGGCCGCGTAAATCACATGGCCATCCTGTGCCGACATAATGACCACCCCGAAATTTGTCTTTCCCTTCAGCGGCGACAATTGCTGATCCATAAACTGTTGAAACGTCATGGCCGCAAAAACCGGCGACGAAGCTACAAGTCCGATCACCGCCAACATTATTTTGTGTTTTTTCATCTTTAATTTCTTTCTACTCGTCTACTTGCCTACTCGACTACTAGTCTACTTTATGATATGATGGAAAAAGTAACGCGGGGGTCAAGAAGAAACTTGGATAAATAATATGAATATACGAAAACCCATCGTCGCCGGTCAGTTTTATCCTGACTCTAAAGCTTCCACCCTGGCTGCTTTGGATGAGTATCTTTCAGTAAACATTGCTATCAACGAATTACCGGAAAAAATCTTGGGGGGCATCGTTCCCCACGCGGGATGGGTCTGTTCCGGGGCGGTTGCCGGAAAGGTTTTTAAAGCAATCCAGATGCGCCGGCAGGTCGATACCTTTGTCCTGTTCGGCGCGGTCCATCGTTTCGGGGTTCGTAACGCCGCCGTTTATAGTACCGGCGCCTGGGAAACACCGCTGGGTCAGGTGGCAATCGACGAACGCCTGGCCTCGCAAATCTTGATCGAGTCGAACTTGCTGAAAACCGAAACCAATGCCCATCAGGCTGAACATAGTATTGAAGTCCAGGTTCCGTTTATCCAGCGGTTGTTCCCGCAGGCCAGAATTTTACCCATACTGGTTCCCCCGACCCCCTGTGCCGGCGAGGTCGGCGCCGCCGTGGCGTCCATTATCAAAAAATCCGGCGCCAACGCCGTCTGTATCGGTTCCAGCGATTTAACCCATTACGGTCCGAGCTATCGGTTTACGCCCGAAGGAATCGGATCAGCCGGTATCCGTTGGGCCAAGGAAATCAACGACCGCGGCCTCTTGGACTTAATCGGAAAAATGAACCCCCAAGCCGTTCTGGAATATGCCGTAACCACACAATCCGCCTGCGGCTCCGGCGCCATCGCCGCCACTATCGCCGCGGCCAAAGAACTCGGCGCCGATACCGTAAAACTCCTGGAACACACCACCAGCCACGAAGTCCTACGCGGCCGATACGGGGATCAAGGGACAGATTCCGTCGGCTACGCGGGAATTGTTTTTGGGATAGAAACACTCGGACAACACAGATAAGAGAAAAGCTTTTTAACTGCAAGACCGCAAAGTTCGCAAAGGTAATTCTTTTATAAATCTTCCACTTTGCGTCCTTTGCGGTTAAAAATTCTTGTTTTTTTGCCTATTACCATAAATTCATGAACGGACCATCCCGCGACCTGTGCAATCTTTACAACGACCAAATGGAAGCGATAGTAATCGTCAGTGCCGCGGTCAGAAAATTACTGTCACGAGAGGAAATTCCTGACGACATCTACGACACTATTGACCAAACAAGGAAAGTTTTGTAGGGTTTCCGAACCCATCATTTTCCTACGAAGCTCCGACTCCTTGATCGTTCTTGTCATTTTCGCGGAGAGGGATTCCAGCCTTTTCTGTCATTGACGCACGTATACAGATTTGCAAAAGCCCAATAATACGAAACATGATTAATTAATGCGCTCGGAGCTAAATATTCACCACCTTAATAACGGCGTTAGATGTCCAAATGCGAGGGATAACCCATATAAACATACATCGAATACTTACCTCCGAGCGCATTAATTAATCATGTTCCGTATAATAAATTCAAGCAGCATTTCTGTATATTTGGCATGGCCTTTACCGATGGATGATGGTATGATAAGTAACTAAATGGTTACTTGTATTCATTGAAACGGAGTGTTTGTTGATGTTATTATCCCCTTCAATTTCTGACGAAAGCCAGTTGGAAGATTTGCTGAGCGAACCAACGGAATCGACCTGCCGGTTGATCAACGGCCTTGATGGCGACATTGCCGTATTGGGCGCTGCTGGAAAAATGGGACCTGGTCTCTGCCGCATGCTCAAAATCGCAGCCCCGAAAAAAACGGTCTTCGCCGTCTCCCGGTTTTCGGATTTACAAGTCATGGAATCATTGAATCGTTCCGGCATAAAAACTCTCTCCGCTGATCTGGCGGACCCCTTGCAGTACCCGTCGATACCGAAAGTCCCGAATGTCTATTATCTGGTCGGCATGAAATTCGGAGCCAGCCGAAGCGAGCCGCTCACCTGGGCTATGAATGTTTATGTGCCGGCTTTGGTTTGCGAGCATTTTAAGCAATCGAAAATCGTTGCCCTTTCCACCGGCAACGTCTATCCCTTCACCGAACCTGGCCGTGGAGGAGCTGACGAAGATACTCAACCTGATCCCAGGGGTGAGTATGCCCAATCGTGTTTGGGCCGCGAGAGAATTTTTCAATATTTCAGTCAAAAGGACAAACTGCCGGTGGTCCTGATTCGCCTTAATTATGCCAATGAGCCTCGCTACGGTATTATTGTCGATGTGACGAAAAGAATCCTGGCTGGTGAGCCGATTGATCTGACCATGGGTCATGTCAACCTGATCTGGCAGGGCGACGCCAACGATTACATCGCCAGGGCGATTTCCCAGACACAAAGCCCCGCCGGCCTGATCAATCTGGCAGGACCTGAGACTGTTTCGGTGCGATATTTGGCGGGCTGTATCGGGCAGATGGTAAATCGTGAACCTATTTTTACCGGATCGGAAGATTCCACTGCCCTGCTATCCAATGCCAGTCGGTGTTTCGACCTTTTCGGCTATCCGACGGTTTCACTCTTTCCGATGGTCCGCGCCATTGTCAACTGGGTGGCCTCCGGAAAACCGGTATTTAACAAACCGACTAAATTTCAGGTTCGAAACGGCAGATTTTGAAAAAATCGGAGATTCGCATGACACAACATTATCCGCTCCCGCCGCCCAATATCCTATCACGCCTGCGACAAGGGCAGGTCATTCCAGCCCATCCGCTGGCGTTGACGCCCGAACACAAACTGGACGAACGCCATCAGCGGGCATTGACCCGCTACTATCTGGCCTGCGGAGCGGGTGGTTTGGCTGTGGCGGTCCACACCACACAGTTTGCTATTCACAATCCTCAGATCGGCCTCTTGAAACCCGTTCTTCAACTGGCCAAAGAGACCTCCCAGGACACGAATACCATTATCATTGCCGGAATCTGCGGCCCGACCGCCCAGGCGATCAGCGAGGCACGACTCGCCCGTGATCTGGGTTATCACATCGGCCTGCTCAGTCTCGCGGCCCTGAAAACGGAAACCGAAGACCGTCTGATCGATCATGCCCGGGCCGTGGCCGAAGTTATTCCGATCATGGGCTTTTACCTTCAACCCGCCGTCGGGGGCCGATGCCTGTCCGAAACGTTCTGGCAAAAGCTCGCCGACCTGCCCAACTTGGTCGGCATCAAAATCGCCGCTTTTAACCGCTATCAGACCCTCGATGTCCTTCGGGCGGTCGCTCAATCCGGACGGGCCGAACAAATCAGCCTGTATACCGGCAACGACGACAACATCGTGGTTGACCTTTTGACGAAATATGAATTTACCTTCGGTCCGCACCGGACCGTTCCCGTTCCCGTTGCCATTGTCGGCGGTCTGCTTGGCCATTGGGCCTTCTGGACGAAAAAGGCCGTGGAATTGCTCGACCGAGTTAAAGCCGTGCGAAACGATTCGTCCATTCCCGCCGATTTGCTGACCCTGGCGGCACAAGTAACCGAATCGAACCAGGCCGTCTTTGATCCCGATCACAATTTCGCCGGCTGTGTGCCCGGGATCATGTATATCCTGCAGCGGAACGGACTGGTCGATCACATCCGCACTTTTGACGAGCACGAAAGACTTTTCCCGGGTCAGACTGAAAGAATTGAGGCGATCATTCGTCGCTATCCCCACTTGACCGACGATGACTTTGTGCGGGAGCATATCGATCAATGGCTCAAACCCTAAATGCAAAAAAACGAAAAACTCGCAACCCTCGGCAGAGTCAAACCCGAATCCTGAGGGCGGCGGAAAAACTTTTTTCCGAAAGAGGCTTTGACGCCGGCGTTGACGATATCGCCGAGCGTGCGGGCCTCAACAAACGAATGATTTACCATTACTTTAAAAGCAAACAAGGACTCTGGAATGCGGTGCTTCTCCATCAATATCAGAAGGCCCAATTGCCGGAGCTGGGATTTTCCACAGAAGACGATTTGGTCACCCTGATTGAAACTCTGGTGGACAGATACTTCCGATTTCTTGCCGCTGATCCTTGTTTCGTTCGATTACTCATGTTCGAAAACCTGCGCCGCGGAAAATCCATCAAGGCGATTCCGGTGGCGAAAACCAAGGTTCCCATCCTTCAGACCTTGAGCACGGCTTTAAAGACATTTGAAAAACGCTGCGCACCGGATAACCTCCTGATGGCCGACCAGTTGCTGATCGACATTATTGCCTTGTGCTTTTTCTTCTTTTCCAATCAGAGCACGTTATCCGCCGTCCTGGGTGAAGACTTGTCCGGTGAATATCACATGGAACAGCGTATCAAGCATGTGAAAACGCTGTTAAGGTATGCGTTATCGGAAATCCTCCGGTCACAGGCACAAGGGCTTGTGTCCTTATTTTAAGTCCGTTAAGTGGTCGGTTACTTGATTGTAAATAAAGGGGTTGGTTCTGCTTCCAAACAAATCGAGCAGAACCATCAGGGCACGGGGGAGGTGAAACATATCTTTGACCGGCAAAGCAGCGGTGCCCGTTTTCTTACCGAAACGATCCAGCCATTGTGTCCACTCTCCCGTTGGAACCGGGTAGTGATCATACGCGTAGCGTCGAATCTTTTCGTGCCAGTCCATGCACCATGTCTGCCCGCAGTGGCGATGCGCATACGCGGTCGCCACCATCGCCTCCAATTGAACCCACCAGGGTTTGCAATCGGCCTTGGGCCAGGCGACGTCATCTTTGCCATCCACATTCACCGCCAAACACAAGCCGCCGTATTGGTTGTCCCAGGCGAGCTCGATGTGTCGGCGGATTGTTCGACAGCACTCGTCGATAAGTTTTTTTTCGCCGCGATGCTCGAAGATATCAATGAGAAACCACATGGCTTCGATGACGTGGCCAGGGACGCAAACCTGAATGATCGGATTGTCCGAAGGCGTGCGATTGATCGTTACAAATTCCGTATAGTAATCGCTTTCCGGCCGCCGAAAATCGCCCAGCAGACGCAACGCCAATTCGTAACCTTCGTTGCAGATATCCGCTCGGCCCAGGGCCTTACCCAGGTTGAAAAAGAATGCTGAAAAGATCATGCTGACGCCGAGATTTTTCATGCCGCTGGGGATATCGTAGGGTTTGATATTGTAGCTGCCTGGCTGATTCAGCCGATGCCGCACGTTTTGGTACGTTTCGACGGCGAGATCGGCTGCCCGGTGATCTTTTGAGGCCTGATAATATTCGCCCAGGCCGTTAAGGACGAACCCATCGACGAAGATGCTGACATCGGTTTCCAATACGCGTCCGGTGTCGTCGAGACGGAACATCCATCGTCCTTCTGTATCGCGGCCGTGGGTTAGCAGATAGTGGAATATCCGCTCTGCCGCTGCCAGCCATTCCGGCCTTTGCTCGATGCGATTATACAGGGCGGAAAAGGTCCAGAGCGCTCGGCCTTGCGACCAGAGGAAACGGTCGCAAGAAACGAGAGTTCCCAGGTCGTCGAGGCAATTGTTGATCGCTCCGTCGGAAGAACCCATCGCATGGGTCATCCAAAAAGGGACCACATCATCTAAAAGCGTTTTTCGGTACAGATGTAAATATTTTTCATTAAGGTTTTTCACTGATATTCCTTTACCATTTGAATTGATAGGGAATTTCTTCCGATTGGTCAAGCGGATCGATAAATCGCCGATTTTTATTTCCAAGCCACACACCGCTCACCTTGCCCTCAAGTTTCAACAACGCAATCAGGGCATACATCGAAGTTCGCATATGAACGCACATATCTTCTTCCCGGCTTTTTAGAGTATCAAACATGCCTCTAAACCCTCCATCCAATTTGACGTCGCCGGTTCCGGACACCTGCATGGACAACAGTTTGGTCAGGGCTTTATCGCGTGCGGCCAGCAATTTTTCGTCCCGAAAAAAGGTCCCGAGCTCGTCGAAATACATCATCGCCATCGGAACGGCGGAATGGACCTCGGCTTTTTTGTTCCTGAACCCGCCGTCCGATTCCTGGTGGTCGGCGAGCCAGTGCGCGAACTTGCGGGCGGTCTGCCGGTACGATTCGTCGCCGAACAAATCCGCCGCGGCTTGCAGCATGGCGGTCCCGAAGTCGTCGTTGAATCCATGAATATCGGTTTCGACAGTTTGGGGTTTGAGTTTCGTGATCTTATTGGTAAACACATCGCGTTGCGGGATGATACTGCCGTCTTCAAGGAAGAATTCATCGCGATAGATTCGGGCAATTGGCTCGAGTCCGAACTCGATATATCGGGTATCACCGGTGGCCATAAAGAGATCATGGTAAAATAGCCCCGTTCCCGACTGAAAAGACCCACGCGCATAATAATCAGTAAACTCACCGTCCATAAATACCGCCCAGAGCGGCCAACCTTTGTACATGCCGTGTTTCATGTGCCAGTTGCCGAACAGGATCGCACGGTCGAGATATTCGGAATTTTGTGTCGCCTCATAGAGCCAGATAAACGCCCAAGCCGCGGTCGTCGCGTCGCGTGGACAGAATTCCAGCGATTGCGGGGTGCATTCCCGGATCGTGCCGTAATAACATTCCTGCCGCGGGTCCATGACTTGCAGACTCATAATGTAACGGCCCGCCAGCTCCGCCCGATCCAGGTACGCTTTTTCACCGGTCCGTTTATACATGGCCAGTAATCCCATGCAAACCCCACCCGTCTGCCAGCTGGTCGTCAAATCCAAATGACCCGATACCGATTCATAGCAATTGATCGTTCGGCCTTTATTGGCGTCCAGTCGGTTGAACACCTGGTTGGCAATCATCCATTGTGCCGTTTGTTCCGCAACACTGAATAAACTATTTTTATCCATGATGTTTCCTTTTATTAACACTTTTCCTGGGACGACGAAACCTAACTCTTTTACCGCTTAAATGCAACAAAATTTATCTTACCATAAAACGGGTGTGCCAAGATTTTCGGGCAAATTTCAAAACAGGCACAAATTATTTTCAATACCCCCAGTGGAAAACTCTCCAAGCACGACGATTCCTATATTCGAAAAGCCGCCATCAAGTACAAAATTCCCTATATCACGACCTTACCGGCGGCAGTAGCATCCGCTCGGGGCATCCAAGCCTTCCGCACGGATCCAGGCGAAGTTAAATCCCTGCAGAAATACCACAGGGATATCCCATAATTGGTACCCATTTCAGTACCAAAGACCCGGATGCGGGCGCGGTGCTGGCTGTGGCTCATAGTCAATGGATTCCTTCGGTGGCCCGGAGCCAGTATCTTAAAGAGCGGATCTTGCGGAACTGGGTCCATCAATACAATCACCACGGCATCGAGGGACTCTATGACCGTCGAACTCAGGGGCATCGGTCCCGCTTGGTCCTGCACAACAGGCATGGGTCAAGCAACGGGCAGTGGCCGGTCCATGCCCCGAGGACCGGATTTGCTCCCATGCTCGTCGGATGAATCGGAAGCTTATGCTGAAAATGTCCTCGCCGCAAAAACACTGCCAGTACGGATTTTCCACCCAACGAGCCACCACTTCCTCATCGCTCAGATCAAATGCTTGCTTCAAATAATGCAAACCGACCATCAGACGTGTGCGGATCGCCG
This sequence comes from Phycisphaerae bacterium, assembly GCA_041658725.1. GTDB lineage: Bacteria > Planctomycetota > Phycisphaerae > JAAYCJ01 > JAAYCJ01 > JBAZZQ01. The sequence goes on from JBAZZQ010000005.1 coordinate 16,005, forward strand.
GCACGCCGTTATCAACGCAAAACATCGGCTCAAACACTCGTCAAAACGGAACCATTCGATCTGCTCAGACTGCTTGACCATCGGATGGGCGTGATCAAGAATATCCAGCAAACGAGTGAAAAAAGAAAACAGGACTTTTTGAGGATCGGGATTCGTAGCTTTCATCGAGTGCTCCTATTTTTCCGGTTTTTAGCTGTTCCATCAGCCTTGCCTGCAATTTAGCGCGCCGATAAAAAACGCAATCCCTTATTTCATAAAATGTTAAATTATTTTTCATGAACGACGAGTCTAAATCGGTCTGTCCGAACGCACCACCCCCTTACCCCCAGACGCAAACCGGATTGTGGCAAGGTTATCCCGAGGACAAGACGGGCGTCGGCACCGTCAGGCGAGCAACAATTTGACGAAAGAGGCTTTGAAGCTTAATCCGCATGATAACCCACCATAAACGAGCATCGACGACTTGCCTCCGAGCGCATTAATTAGTTCCTGTTGCGGAAAGGTAAAAACCTAAAATGTCATACCCGCGAAAGCGGGTATCCAGACCCAAAAACTGGATTCCCGCTTTTGCGGGAATGACAAAAGTCTGTTTCCGCAACAGAAACTAATTAATCAGGCGCCATATGAGGCACTGTTTGCGGCGGGATCGGAAGGACGGAACAGTTTGTTTCAGATGCGGATCGTGTTCGCTCTGTATGCCGTGTTTCATGGCCGCATTCGGCAAACTCTAACTGAGATTGGTATGAAACAGCGGGTTTTATCACCTTAATCTCATTCTAACATTCTTGAGAATGTTAGAATGAGATTTGTTGCTTTGGCATTGGAAAACAAAAAGGTGATTAATTATTTTTCGTTTCCAGAAAACTTTTTTTGTATTTGCCATGTTTATTTTCGATTTGTATAATCAGTAAGAAGTCGGAAAGGTTGTTTCTCGCCTGTTCGGTCACTTCGGGGGGCGAGGCAGGCTGAAAAACAAATCCGGCGGTTGTCAATTTATTTTCTTTTCGGAGTTTGTAACCATGAATATTTATGTCGGTAATCTGGCGTATGATGCAACTGACGCGCAGTTACAGGAACTGTTCTCCCAGTATGGGGCGGTTCAAACCGCCTCGGTCATCATGGATCGAGCCACAGGCCAGTCGCGTGGTTTTGGTTTTGTCGAAATGCCGGACGACGCCCAGGCACAGGCGGCGATTGACGCATTGAACGAGAAAGATTTTAACGGCAGGGCTTTGACGGTAAATCAAGCCCAGCCGCGAGAAAGCAAACCGCGTCGCAGCGGCGGCGGAGGCGGTGGATTTCGAGAAAATAGATAACCGATTAGTTTCCTACCGCAGGTTTCCCCCACAAAGTGGGTACGGGCTCGTAGCTCAGTTGGTTAGAGCAGGTGACTCATAATCACCGGGTCGAAGGTTCGAGTCCTTCCGGGCCCAGTCAGGTTTTTCGTTGTGGTCAGAACTTCCCCCATTGGTACAGAATGGCCCGAAAGGGCTATTTCTCGCGGTTATATCGTTGTCTTGATTTTCAGCTTGCCCCGGATTTTCGGTCGTGGCCATGTGCTCAGACGTGGACACGTTTTCCCCTGAAGATACTATGGAGTGCGCACCAAATAGCGCACCAGATTTTTCACCGCCCTGGGCGTCATCTGTCCCCCCCGTGGCCGCCAGCATATTATTTTTCCGTTCCGGTTCTATCGTAGGTAGTTGATTAAGGGCCGCCCGCTGGTCGGCGTTTAGGATATGGGTGTACCGATCCATTGTGAGCGTGATAGTAGAGTGCCTCGCCAAGGTCTGGGCCACCTTGGGGCTTACCCCGGATCGGACCATTCGGGAAACAAACGTATGTCGCGTGCCGTGGAAGTCTACCACCGCCCCCTCGGAATCTTCGCCACGGAGAAAATCGGACCGTTCCCGCTTCTCGTTTTCGGCCAGATTACTTGCCTCGCCGATCCAGGCTTGCCGTGCCCGCTCCAAGTCCGCCCGGATCATGTCCGCCGGCTTTTCCGGCAGATTGAACAATCGGGCCTTCGGCAGCTTCCGGGAATCGGCAATGAAGTCCACCACACACTCAGCCAGGTCCCTCCGGATCGGCAAGATGTCATCCCGCTTATGCTTGGAGTAGCCCGCCAAAACTTTGATTGTCGCATTGTCCAGGTCGGCCAGGTCGAAGCTTCCGGCCGTCAAAGACCGCAGTTCGTCGGCCCTCAAGCCCGTGTCCATGGCTACCCGATAGCAGACGGCCCGCTCCGGCCCCGCCATGCCCATGAATACCGGCCCGCCCTGGGCCGCCAGGAGAAGAGAGGAGCACGACCAGAGCCTTTGGAAAAGGGAACCCGTAATACCTGATGGAGAGTCTGAAGAGATCTTTCTGTCAGGACTCTTAATTTACTTAACCCCGACAGGGGTATACGATGTTCCTTTACTTTTCCAAAAAAAGTTGGATAAAATTCTTGACAAATAGCCATAAATAGTTATATTTATTCACATATGTTCTACGATCAAAAACTGGAAAGAATTTTGGAATTATTGGAACTTGCGCCCTACTGGTCCAGCAAGGATCTTTCGAAACGGCTTACGATCAGCCGATCCACTGTCCAGCGATGCCTGGAGGATTTGCACCGTTCAGGCCGGGTTCGGAGGATTCATGGCGGTGTCGGCCGAATCAATGCGAGTCTATCACGCCCAATTCCTCTGGACGAAAGAAGTCAAACTGATATTTCTGCCAAACGGGCGATCGGTCAAACGGCGTTACGATTTATTGGGACCGGTGGATACGTTTATTTGGACGCGGGAACGACGGTTCTTCCACTCGCGCAGCGGTTGAATAAACTCCGACATGGTTCGATTCATTTCATTACCAACGACGTGGCCATTGCCCTGACGTTGGCGAGGCAGGAACTCAATCATACCTTGTTGAGTGGGCGGATTCATCCGGTTACTCAGACGATCAGCGGGCCGGTGAGTGTGTCGCAAATTACAGAATACCATTTCGATGTTTGTTTTATTTCGGCAGATGGCATCGGGGCTGAATATGGAATTACCTGTTCGCTTAACGACGAGGCCTGCTTGAAACGACAGGCGATGAGGCAATCGGTTTGCAAGGTCCTGCTGGCGTCCAGCGGCAAGTGGGAACGACGGTTGGGATCGCGGATCGGTTCTCTGGAGAATTTTGATATGTTTATCACGGAAAAGGCTACCCCTTCGGAAAAAAGGGCGTGTCGAGGTAAAGGTGTCACTCTTGTTTTGGCGGACGATACCGAAACTGGGAAATCATCAAACGGTGGGAAAAGTAAATACACAGGGAACAGGAAAAATTGAAAATACATCTCGAAAACATTGATAAACTGAAAATAGGGGTTCTGGGTGACTTTTGCGTTGATGCATACTGGCTGCTGGATGAGACCAGGATTGAATATTCAGTCGAGACTCAAAAACCGACTCATGCCGTGTGCCGGCAAAGCTACAGCCTCGGCGGGGCAGGCAATGTCATCAATAATCTCATTGCCTTGGGCTTGGTCGAGGTCAAAGCCTTCGGCGTCATCGGCGACGACGTCTTCGGTCGGGAGATGCTCGATCTTCTGCAACGCCAAAAGGTCGATACGTCCGGCATGATTGTTCAAAAAAACGGCTGGGACACCAACGTTTACGCCAAGCCCTACGTGGATCTGGTGGAAAAGGAGCGGATCGACTTCGGGCGATTTAATATCATATGTCCTGCAACGGCGGACAGACTGTTGGCCACTCTTGAACGGGTGATAACCAATCTAGATGGTTTGATCATCAATCAACAGCTTCGCCAAGGCATCCACAGCGAATACATGATCGAGGGTCTGCAAAAAATAATCGACCGCCATACCGACAAGACGATTCTGCTCGATACCCGCGACTTTTCGGACCGCTACCGTAACGTGGTCTGCAAGCTCAATGCCGGCGAGGCCGCCTGGCTCTGCGGACAAACCCGCGAGGTCGGACCGGCCATCGGGGTTGAGGAACTCATCGGCTATGCCCGTAGTATTTACTCCAACACCCACCGACCGGTGGTCATTACCCGTGGGGACCGCGGCATTTTTGGTTTCGACGGTCGCGACGTCTGCCAGGTGCCCGGCATCCTAATCGTCGGTGATACCGATCCGGTGGGCGCAGGCGATACAACCGCCTCGGCCATCACAGCCGCCCTGGCTGCCGGACGGTCCTTGGCTGAGGCCATTGAAATTGGAAACTTCGCCGCCGCTGTGGTCGTTCAAAAACTCCGTCAGACAGGTACCGCCAGCCCACCCGAGATTCTGGCCTTGGCCGCCGAGTACGATTACGTTTATCGGCCGGAACTAGCCGAGGACATCCGCCAGCGGCGGTTCTGGTCCGATTCGGAAATTGAGATCATCGCCGCTGAACGCAATTTTGGCCCAATTCGGCACGTGATCTTCGACCACGACGGAACCATCTCCACTCTCCGCCAGGGCTGGGAGCAGATAATGGAACCGGTGATGATTCAGGCGATCCTCGGCCGCCACTACCAGGATGCCCCGGAGGAACTCTATCAGCGGGTGGTCAGGCGGGTACAGGAGTACATCGACCAATCGACCGGCATCGAGACGATCGTGCAGATGCAAGCCCTGGAAAAAATGGTCCACCAGTTCGGCCAGGTCGAGGCCAAAGACATCATCGACCCGCCCGGCTACAAGCGGATATATAACGAGGCTCTGATGAACATGGTTCGTGGACGCATGGACAAGCTCCGGCGGGGCGAGCTTGATGCCGGAGACTACACCGTCAAAGGTGCCGCTCAATTCCTGCGGGTCCTGTACGACCGTGGCGTGAAATTATACCTGGCCAGCGGCACGGATCATGCCGACGTCGTGGCTGAGGCGATGAGCCTGGGTTACGCGGATTTATTTGAAGGCCGCATCTACGGCTGGGCGGGTCAGGGCAGCGGGTCGGCCAAAAAAATGGTCATCGAGCAAATCTTGCGGGAAAACCGATTGAGCGGTGCGCAACTGGCTTGCATCGGCGACGGACCGGTGGAACTACGGCTGGCGAAAAAAGTGGGCGGGCTGGCCCTCGGCATCGCCAGCGACGAGGTCCGACGCTACGGGATAAATTATTCCAAACGCACGCGGTTGATCAAGGCCGGTGCAGATATCGTCATCCCAGACTACTCGCAACAGGTCCTTTTTTTCTTGCTACTCGAACGCCAGAGAATTGAACTTCAAATTGAGTAAATCACCTATTTGAAAGTGGCTAGTGGTTTTCTTGGCGAATTTCGCCCAAAAGGCAGCTAAAATACACCGTATTATATCTCCAACTTATTTTAGGAGTTTGATCATGATTGGCCTGCATTTAGATCTTAAATGGACAATGTATCGGAGGGAGTTTTTTCAGAAGATTGTCCGGTATGTACATGAGTTAGGGATGGATACCATTCTGCTGGAATTTGAAAATAAAATATTTATCGAACGATTTAGGCCGGCGATTCATCCGGATGCCTGGTCAGCCGAAGATTTAAAATGGTTTCTTCGGCTTTGCCATAAATATGGCATTACCGTTATACCCAAAATTCCTTTGCTGGGTCACATGGAATGGATTTTGCAATGGCCTTGGTGGGCTCATTTGCAGGAGCACTTTGATCGACGGGAAATATGTCCATCCCATCCCGAAACCCCTGGTTTCGTGGCTCGGCTTTTGGAGCATATCTTAACACTTTTTCCCGACGCCCCGTTTATTCATCTAGGGGGTGATGAAACATTTTCTTTGGGTACTTGTTCACGATGCCATGATAGCGGCAAACCGAAAAGCGAATTATACATGGATCATTATTTCCCTCTTTTCAATCAGGTTCGGGCTGCCGGTAAGCGACCGATGATTTATGGCGATATGATTTTGGCGCACCCGGAAATAATCACAAAACTACCCCGTACAGTGATAATCTGTGATTGGGATTATAGCTCAGGAGCCTTTCCGGGTCGCACTGTCTGGGGTTACAATCCCGTCGGATCGCCCGACGAGTTAAAGAAATTGCCTCCCCCTCTCAAACGATTTCGGAAATATTTTATCGACAGGGATGGAACATTAACGACGTTTCCGTATTCTCTTTTCCTGAAAAAAGAGGGATTCGAAGTGGTTCTCATGCCTTCCGCCCGATGTTTGGGCGATCATTACTGTGCACCGCGGACTTGGCTTCATGTCCGTAATGCTCATGCCGCAGGAAGAAAAGCCGCCGATTTGAATCTGACCGGCATGATTATCACTTCATGGGCCATTCGTTTCAATCACCTGCAGACCAATTGGCCGGCTATTGCGGCGGGGGCATGGAGTTATTTCGAACCACAAACGCAACTATCGCAACTCAGCGAACGGTTTGCCCGTCAATTTTGGGGTTTGGATTGCCCTGAAGTATTCGACATTTTAGACTTGTTAAGCCCGGAACTGCCGGATTTACATGCAGGAACGGCGGACCCTTATCCACCCAATATCGTGCATAAATATATCCAACATCTTTACAAGGATACCGAGTCAAAAGCATGTAAATTTGTCGAACAAAAATTAGCGGAAGTCAGAAAATCATATACGTCGGGATGGAGGCAATTGCATCGGCTTAAAAATAAAATCAGACGGAATCGGGATATATATGAGCATTGGTTACTGGCGGCAACAACGTTGAAACATAAAGCCCAAACCACTCCAGATTTAATCAGGTTGGTACAAGGCCGAAAAATTCCAAGTGGAAAACGGAAGCAAATCATAAAGGAAATAGATGAATTATGGAGGCGATATCAAGACGTTTTTGGTAAAACCATGTTGAAAGCTTCCTGTGAAATGGAAATTCAACTGCGTTTTAGTGAGGCGAGAGATATATTTAAAAATACCGTTTCATAAACAAGCAAATCGCGTTCAATACATTATAAGAAACCAGGGGAAACCATATCCGTAGGTTTCCCCTGGTTAAAGTGAGCGTATCCGCTACCGTATGAACACTAATTTCCTTCTACCGAGACGTACAAATCGATTGCGCCACCGGTTTTGTTTTGTACCTCGTATCGGGAATTTCCTGCGCTGTAGTAAAAATTAATCCTACTGGTCGTCCCAGCGGTAATTGAGAACTTGCTACTAGGATCACTGATCTTCACGGTTGCGTTAGAAGCTCCTCGCTGCACGAATGTGCCCAGATAACGATTGGTCAGGTCCATAATCGTAACAAAACCGCTGTGCGAGAGTAACGGAGCTGTGCCATTGTTTGCCAAAGAGACAAAATTCGACTCATTTCCCATGTCCCCGCGGTTACCTATAACCCTGTTTCGTGCACCTCCATCTGAGTAGTTATATGTGCCATTGGGTGTTATCATATTCCCAATGACAAGGTTATCATTGGCGTTCGTAAGAATGTGAATCCCCTGAAGTTGCCGCTTAGCCGTATCCGCCCTACGCCGAGAGACGTTATTGGCAATTACATTATTGCAACTGGTACCCTCGATGAATATCCCAAAGTAAGTACTGGTGTCGTTGTCGTCATTGTCCTCACAGACATTTCCAATAATGGTATTCCCCGGTGCGTCACATAAGTAAAGGCCATTCTTAATATTTTTTGAAGCAATGTTCCCGGAAATGGTTGAGCCGGCTGTCATAATGCCGAATCCTGATGCCCAACTTGATCCGTCATTCCCATAGCCGTTACCAATGGCTGTATTACCCGTCATCGCAATTCGATCCGTCGCATCTGTGGTTGTAGGTTCTACGCGAAACCCCGACCAGCCGTTGTTTTTAGCAATGTTTCCAGAAAAAGTAGCCCCGACGGCGTTCGTTATAGCGAAACCACACTGAGTATTATTCTCTGCAACATTACCTGTAAAAGTCGAATCGGTTGACGGATTATCACCGATAAAAAATCCTGATGAGGCATTGGATCGAGCAATATTATTTGCAACCGCGAAACGCAACGATCCGTCGATCGAAAAACCATGTCCTATTGTAGTGGATGTAGCTCCGGTCGCGATATTTCCAGACACAACGCCATCCGTGCCGGTTGTAGCTCCTCCGGCTGGATCTCCTCCGATACAATAATCTTGTGCACTGATCACGCGGTTGTAAAGAATGCGTGGTCTGGCGGCAGAATTACTCCAGAGGATTCCATTACTGGCATTCGTAATTGTGTTACCAAGAACTTCTATATCAGAACCTCCTTGAATATGAATACCGATTAGGGAAGTGCCACTCGATGTTAGTATCCGAGAATGCCGTATTACGCCATATTGTGCTGTGGTTTGGAATCGTACCGGACGTCGGTGATTTTTGAGTTCAACATTGTCGATCAGAACATTAGTGCCGGCCACATCAATTCCGTAAGTCGAATCATTCGCTCCGTTAATGAAGCCTGTGGCGGTCAGATCGCGGACAAGCACATTGGATGCACTAGACGGAATTGTTATAACTGTCAGATAAACTTGCCCGCTATCGCTTGCCGATTGAAGTATGGTTGCTCCTCGACCGGCTCCAACCAGGGCAACATTACTCTTCAAAGTAATCGCCGTATCTGTATAAGTACCCGGAGGCACCACCACGATACCGCTCGTGATGTTGTCGATTGCGCTCTGAATCGATGCGCCCGTCTTCGCCGAAACAACAATAGATTGTCCGTTGATGGGAACCCAGTTGGATCCGTCATCAAGCCAAATGCCTTTTGCGTCGTCCGTAACGCAAAGGAGGCGGCCAAGGGTTCCTGCGGCAGGAAGATTCGCTTTCGTTGAGTTATCGACGACGATGTTGGCACAGAATGCGATTTGAACTGCACTTACTAAGACACCCGTAATAACCATCTGCGTTTTGTTCTTTCTAAACATTTTACATCTTCCTTTCTAACAAATAAAATTTTCTGCCTGTATAAACTCATCCCAAAAGTCGCTGAAATTCTATTTTGGTGTCATACCACCTCCTTTCTTCCACCCTATTCCTTTCAAAACGGTCGTTTTTGGTATCTGAATAATCTTCGCATGGTATCCTATAAGTGTCTTGCTGGTATCCTTTGATGAGACACTTAATTTAATCGTTGAAAAAGTGATGTCAACAAAAATCTTTTAAAATCTTTTCAGGTATACAAAAGCCAAATAACGCCCCAATTTATTTGCTATACATGTAATGAATAAGAATTGTTGACTTAGATTTTTATTTCTAAAAAAGCTCTTTCTGTAAAAAATAAATATTGACAAGGCGGTTTCCTTTTGCTAGACTAAAAGAATACCAGAAAGGAACAATATGGTAGCCACGCTTGGAAAAAAGATTGCACAACAGATCAAAGAACATATTTCTTCAGGGATATATCCGCCAACGAGTGATTTGGAATCAGAACGTGACCTGTGTTTGAAGTATCGAGTTTCCAGAAAAACCATCCGAAAAACGCTGGCAATACTGGAGCAGGATGGTCTGATTAAAAGATTACCACGGCAAGGGGCGGTTGTTACCGATCAGGCGAATAAATTACTGAAAAGAACTTCCACCAAACATGCCCTCATGTTTATTCGATGGAGTAATTACCGACTGGAAACTTGTCTGGCCAAAGGCATTTTGCAAATGGCCCAGCAGTATGAAGATCAGCCGGTTTTGGTGGATGCCCGATGTTCTCACCAGCGATTTCTTGATGCCATTTATCATCCTCCTGAGGGGGTTAAAGGTTTGCTTCTGATGGCCTTCAATCACCCAAGTTATGAGGAAGCGGTCAATAAAGCCAATCAGCAGGGTCTTAAGATCATTTTCCTGGACCGTATTCTACCTTCCTTCGATTTTATTAGCAGCGTAACGGCAGACAACTTTTCCGGGGCCTATCAAGTGACGGATCATTTGATCAATACCCATAATCTGCCTGTGTATCACATCGGTTTCACGGATCAACCGAGTTCGGCTCATGACCGTTACCTGGGTTGGATTGAAGCTATGGAGACCCACGGGTTCCGAAATTGGAACGAATATTTGTTGGACATCAAGATCGAGGAATATAAATCGTCCGAGTATCCTCAAACCAGTTGGGAAGAAGGATACAAGTTGAGCAAGCGAGTATTCCAGTCAAAATCGGAGGATAAGTTCTGCTTCTTTGTGGTCAATGACGTCTTGGCCGAGGGTGTTTACAGGGCGGCTCAGGAATGTGGAATGACCGTGGGCCGCAATGTGTTTATGGTGGGTTTCGACGATCTTCCGTTCTGTAAACGGTTGGATCCACCGCTCAGCAGCGTCTATCAACCCATTGAACAAATCGGTTTCGAGGGAGCAAAGCTTCTTTATGGGGAACTGAATAATAATCTTTCCGGGCCCATACATAAAGTTTTACCAGTTAGCTTGAAAGTGAGGGAATCCTGTACGGGAAAAATTCAATAGCGGTTTCATCATTATTAAAAGTCCAGATGGAAGGAAGAGAGGAGAGGATTGAAAAGTTGGAATGAGCAAAATGAAAAAGTAACGTGCGTTGCACATTTTGCTCAGGAATTTACCTTTTATTTTTTTAAGGAGAAAAGGTATGAAGACGCAAAAGATGATTTTGGGTGTTTTTGTGGTGTTATTGGGTCTGAGCAATCTGACGTTGGCCACCTCGTCGGAGATTATTACCACATCCAGTTACGGAAACTGGGGGGCGAATCCGTCGTATTACTACAATGATGTCTGGAATGGGGTTCCCCTGACCGGACCCAATTATCGGGAACGCGTAGAATTCAACGCCGACGGTATTTGGCAAGTTCAGGGACTGGCGATCGGCGATGCGAGCAACGATGGGACCAGGAACGTCTATACCGCCAAATCGTACAGCGGGTACGCGCAGATCAATGAATGGGACTATGCCCCGGGGTCCGGTACGTTGAGCAATCCGCATCAGATGTTTTTGACCCTGGAGCCCTCGGTTTACAAAACCCGCGGGATCGCGGTGGGCAACGCCGACAACAGCCCCGATGGGAGGCAGGAGTTGATCTGGGCCCGGCAGGATGGCGGGAACACCTATATTTTCGCCGACGACTGGAACGGCACTGCCTTATCCAACCAGCGGATTTTGTGGGGACCGAACTCCGACTACAGCATCTACGGAGTAGCTGTAGGAGACTCGAAGAACAGCGGACAAAACGACGTCCTGGTGGCTTATGGTTCGTCATCGGTCATGGTCGTGGACCGATTTCGATGGATTGGAGGCACCCTGGTGGGTCAAGATAGACTCTATCAAACACTCGAGCCGGACACCTATAAAATCCAGGCCTTAACGGTCGGGGACGCCAACGGCGACGGCCAGAACGAGGTTCTGCTTTCCATGGGCGTGCCGGGTGCCTACTGGCAAGTGAAAAGCTTGAGCTGGAATGGTTCAAGTTCGAGCTGGGATTGGGCAGATGCTCGGCCTACGCAGCTTTGGGAAGGAGACAATGGAATGGGTACCTACGTCTCCGGATTGGCCATTACGCCAGTTCCGGAACCGACGACTGTGCTGCTGTTCCTGAGCGTGTTGACCGGCTTTGTCGTACGTCGTGGTCGAGCAGTATAAATAATAAACGGCGAATTTCGTGTAGTTTTTTTGCAGGCCCGGTTCGGAGCCGCCGGACCGGGCCTGGAAGAAATGTTTAAATGTTTAAAGGAAAGGGAAGTATTATGAACTCCAAATCCTGTCGTAGATTTTATGTTCTCTTGGTTCTAGCCGGGTTATTCCTGATGGCCGCGACCCCCATTGCCTCGGCGATTGATCATTCGGTCGGGACCAACCCCATCCGGTATTACAATCCGGCGAGCGGGATCCAAACGTCCTACTTCGGTTTCGGCTGGTACAACATCGGGCTGACCTTCGGGACCAGCGAGATGACAGAAATAGCGACCAGCGGCTCCCAAATGATTCTTCTGAGCGAGGTTCCCGATCCGAGAGGGATGGAGCCGGCCCTGGTGGCCAAGTTCGATCAGGCCCAGAGCCTGGGGTTGAAAATTGTGGTGGCGACCCAACGGGCATCCGGCTTGCTGATCGGGGTAAACCCGAGCGATCCTTCAACGTATCAGCCGCTCTCGGCCCTAGTGAACCTGCTCAAGAACCACCCCGCCCTTCTCGGCTGGATGATCGGAGACGAGAACGAGCTATATTCGGAGGTGCCCCTGCAGGACGTGATCGATACCGCCCAGGTGATTCACGCCCTGGACCCGAACCATCAAGTTTTCCAGAACTTTTCTTCGAATAGTTCTCAGGGAACTGTGCTCAACTATATGAACGGGACCAACGTTTTGGGTATGGACCTATACAATGCCTATGACTGGACGCCGGAATTTGGCGGTTGCGGAACGTACCTGACTAAGGTTCAGCAGTTTGTGGCAACGGCCGTAGCGCAGGGCTACCCCTATGTCCAGGTGACTCAAGGCATCGGGCCCGATCTGGGCGTCCTGTCCAGCCTTCGGTTCCCCACCGCCGCAGAATACCGCTGGAGCGTCTTTGCCCCGCTGGCCTCGGCCGGGGCCCGTGAAATCCTGAATTTTACCTATGGCAACTCTGACGGCTGGTATTCCGATCCCAGTGCGTTTCCCAATTTCCGAGATAACATCGTCAAGCCGGTATTCCAGGAATTGGCCGGCATCAAACACGCGATGGAGACCGGATACAACGTGGGAACGGTCAACTTGGCCTGGAGTGAACCGGGATGGAGCGAAACTTACAATCGAATTTCCCAATTGTTGTTATACGACGATGAGAAAAATCAGTACTACCTGATCGTCACCAACAATGGCTCCGATACGAAAGACGTAACCGTAACCGTGTCGAATCTTCCCGTGGGGATTCCCAGCCTGAATGCACTGGTTTCCAAGACGGGGGAAACCATTGCGGTTACGGATTTGGGGGGGGGAAGTTACCGCTTTACCGATACCCTGGGTAATCATGAAGTAATCCTTTATACACTAGGAGAATTTTCCGCGAGTTCTACGATTATTACCACATCCAGCTACGGAAACTGGGGGGCGAATCCGGCGTATTACTACAATGATGTCTGGAACGGGGTTCCCCTGACTAGCCCTAATTATCGGGAGCGTGTGGAATTCAACGCCGACGGTATTTGGCAAGTTCAGGGACTGGCGATCGGCGATGCGAGCAACGATGGGACCAGGAACGTCTATACCGCCAAGTCGTGCAGCGGGTACGCGACGATCAACGAATGGGACTATGTTCCGGGTTCCGGTACGTTGAGCAATGCGAAGCAGATGTTTTTGACCCTGGAGCCTTCGGTGTACAAGACCCGCGGGATCGCGGTGGGCAACGCCGACAACAGTCCTGACGGGACGCAGGAGCTTCTCTGGCTTCGGCAGGATGAGGGGAACACCTATCTTTTTGCCGACGACTGGAATGGCACCAGCTTGTCCAATCAGCGGATTTTGGCGGGACCCACGGGTTCGCCCTACGTGTACTACGCCGTGGCGGTAGGCGACGCGACGAACAGCGGACAAAATGATATTCTGCTGGCGTGGGGTGCGACCGACTCATACACAGTGATCGACCGCTATCGGTGGGATGGGAGCACCCTGGCGTATCAAAGCAGACTTTGGACCACGCTTGAACCGAATGTCTATAACATCACGGCCTTAACGGTCGGGGACGCCAACGGCGACGGTCAGAACGAGGTTCTGCTTTCCATGGGCGTGCCGGGGGCCTACTGGCAAGTGAAAAGCCTGAGTTGGAACGGCTCGAGCTGGGATTGGACAGATGCTCGGCCTACGCAGCTTTGGGAGGGAGACAATGGAATGGGTACCTACATCTCCGGGCTGGCCGTGCTCCCATCAGCCTCAGTCGGCGGGGACAACGGGACCCTTCAGGTAACTCCCGGTTACCGGACCGTAACCTCATCGGCCGGAAGCACGACGTTTAGCGTTCAAAACGCGGATGGCGGGAGCATGGGCTGGACGGCGGCCGTCGTGGAGGGTAGCGGTTGGCTGTCGATCCCTTCAGGCGGCAGCGGGACTGATAACGGAACCATCACCGTAAGTTTCACGGCCAACACCGCCAATAGTCCGAGGACCGGCACAATTCGCGTGGCGGCCCCGGGTGCCACCGGAAGTCCGAAGGATGTTACGGTGACCCAGGGAAGAAACCCGGCTCTGCCCCTTGCTGCCGGCCAGGAGACCCTCCGGGGTTTCTCCTACGGACCGTGGGGCGTGGCGATCCCCGGCCAGACTTATTTTGATGTCTTCAACAACCTGCCTTTTGACGGAACCACTTATCGAGAACGGATTTATGCCACCGTGGAAGGCGTCTATGCGACCCAGGGTCTGGCAACGGGTGGCCTGGAGAATTCAGGAACCAACAAGGTCTGGCAATCGACCAAAACAACCGGCTCCATTGTTCTATCCGAGAATGACTACGTGCGGGGCACGGGCGCTCTGACCAACGGACGGAACGTCTGGGTCAGCTTGGATCCGGCCAATTACGATACTCGTGGAATTGCCATCGGAGACGCCGACAATGACGGGATCCAAGAACTGATCTGGGCCCAGCGAGCCGGAAACGTGGAGCAGGTGGTCGCCTATACCTGGGACGGCACGAACCTCGGCTACAAAGGTACGCTTTATTCCACCAGCGATGGTTCCCGGTGCTATGGCGTATCCGTAGGCGATGCCGATAATGATGGGGTAAATGACGTGGTCCTCGCCTGGGGTGTTCCGGATGGGCCGGTCACAATCTACAAGTCCCACTGGGACGGCATGACCTTCTCCTGGGGCGATACCATATTCAGTCGGGAATCCGGTTACAAAGTGCTGTCGGTGGCTGTAGGCGACCCGGATAACGACAATGTAAATGAAGTACTGATCTCCTGGGGTTACCCGACAGCCTACTGGATCGTCGACGGCTTGACGTGGAATGGCGCCAGTTGGGATTCGACAAGGGTTTCCACGGAGTATGTAGTGGACGGACAAGGGTACTACACCGTTGCCCTGGCCATCGGAAACGCGGACAATGCGCCGCCCTATTCCACCGTTGACTTGGCAAGGGTGCTGGCGGCCATGGACTCCAAGGTCGGAGACCCAAGCTACAGCCCGCTAGCGGACGTGGACGGCGACGGTGAGGTCACCTCGACCGACTTGTCGATCGTCCTGGCTGGCATGAATTAAAGCATGATAGGGGCACGGCATGCCGTGTCCTCCTCACAATCGCGGCGGTCCGCCCCATCGTGGACCGCCGCAATGAAAAGACGTAGACAAGTAGATAAATGAGTAGATAAATGAGTAGATAAAGAGAAGATGGTGGGCATGGAGCAACCGCTCGGAAGGATGTAATATGCGAAATCAAAAATGTTTTACTCTGATTGAGCTGCTCGTGGTGGTGGCGATCATTGCGGTGCTGGTGGCCATACTTTTGCCCGCGCTGAGCGCAGCCCGGGAAAGCGCACGACGAGCCGTGTGTGCGAATATTCCCCGACAAATAGGCTTGGCTTTGTCTCAATATGCGCAGGCGGATCCGAGGCAGGTATATCCGGTCGGGGGAATTACCGGGTGGAATTCTAATCCTCCGTCCTCCTCCAACAACGATCATTTGAATGTGGTTTTCCGGGTGCTGAAATCGCTTTACGAAACCAAATACTTCCTAAACTGGCAGTTATTCTGGGGATGCCCAACGTATACCTCTGCTGGAAAATCTGCTGTTGGAACTCCGCCGGCCAGTGTTGTTAGCGCAACAGACGGCAGTAACGCCGATTACTGTTGTTATGCCTATTTTCCGTTTTCTTCTTACGCCGTCAGCCCCCTTAATATTTGGGATAAAATGATTACGAGGCCGGACGATCCCCCAAATCTGCCTTTGATGATGGATATGGCCTTTTACCGGACGGACTACCCCATGGATTTGCGGTGCTATAGCAACCATATCGGCTGGGGTGCGGCGAACGTTGTTGTCGGGACCAACGTGCTGTTTAATGACCTCCACGTCGATTGGTTTCCCCGCGAACGATTGGTAGCTCGCGCGCTTGGAGTTTTCAGCTACTTCTTGCCGAACGTGCCAAAACCATAACCGCCTTAAACCAAGCTTTTCAGATTAGAAATAACTTTTCCAGGAGAATACCTAATGACAACAGACCCTCATTCAAAAAAAGAAGCATTAAAGGAAGTACGGTATGAAACGACCGTTCCCGACACCCTTGATCTGGCGGAACGAGCGGAATACGCGATCAACGCAATGACGGGAATGCTGGATGAGAAGCGGGACTATGAATACATGTGGTGGGTCAGCTTTGCCCCGCTGTCTGTTGTTTATCATCCGGCCACCTGGTTTGATTCAAATCCCCGGGCTGGTTGGGGGTTGGCGTTGATGCGTACGATGACTGGTAGTGATTATAAATTCGATACCGAGCAAGCCATGTTTGAATCTCTTAAATCGCGAACCGGTGAGGATGGTTTGCTCTACAACGCACCGTATCGTGAGGATGCGATTTGGCGGGGCGGTGGCCGGGGGACCGAGCGAACCACAAAGTGGCGTAAGGACGAGGAGGTGTCCGGTGTAGGCGGTAGTGCGGTCTATCTTCTGATGCTGTTGGCAAAATATGAAAAAGAGGGCGATCCTGCGATACTGGAGATGGCTCGCAAGACAGCGAATACTCTGATTAAGATTGCCATCCACAAGGATGATTACGCTTATTATCCCATGACCTGCGACGCGGGATTAGAGTGTGCCTATTTCAAGAAATCCGGCTGGTCGGACACGAAAGAAGCAGGAAGTGAGACCGACAGTCCGGAAGGAACGGTCCTTGCGTACATGGGTATTTTTGTCCATGCTCTGTGCCGTTGGTATGAGTTAATTCGGGATGAAAAAGCATTGGAACTTGCCCGAAAACTGGTCAAGTACATGCTTAAACCGGAATTTTGGATAGGCAACCTTGATTCTTGGGCAAAAGGATTCAATCAGGACTTGGTTTCGGGACACGGTGGTTTGCAACGTAAGCCTGCCGCCCTTTTCAAGGGTCACCAGTCCGGAATGGTCTATGCGTTCCAAGGGCTTATTGAGTACGGGATAGCGGCCGGTGATACCTATGTAAAGGAATGGGTGAGGCAGGCATATGAATATATGCGAAACCTCGGCTTGGCGCGATTAGGCATGTGGGGTGAGAACATCGCCAATAATATGATGCCGATGATCGCCATTAAATTGTGCGACGCGGGTTTGGGCGATTATTGGGAGGATGTTGACCAATATGTTCGAAATGCCATGGTGGAAGATCAGTTCATCGATGCGGAAGCTCTCAAAAAGCTCAGTCGGGATCGAGGTTATCCGACAGAAGTTAAATCCAAGACCATCGACCGGTATCTTAATTTTCCTCCCCCATGTACCCTGGAAAAGCCCATCACTTTGGAAAATCTATCCATCGACCGCTTCCTGGGTTCTCTGCGGTGGGCAGGTATGTGTGACCGCAAGGGAACGCTGGACCCGACGCAAAACGGTGTGGCTGCGGCTGGGCCGTATCTGGAGCCCTTTTATTTTATCTGGGAGAGCATCGTTCGATGTAAGGATAACAGCGCGCAAATCAATCTGCTTTTGAACCGGGCATCGCCCTGGCTTGACGTGGACAGCTACCTTCCGTATGAAGGAAAAGTGGTGATTCGAAACAAGACCGCGAAAAATATATCCATCCGAATTCCCTGCTGGGTGGACAGGGGGAAAATCACATGCAAGGTCCATGGAGAAAAGGCATCCTTTTTCTGGGTCGGCAATTATATGTCGCTTGCTGGTCTTAAAGGAACAGAGGTTATTACCATAGAATTTCCTATGGTAGAAACTCAGGAGACCTACTATCTAACTTCCTGGACGCTTGAAGAGCCTTGGTATCGAGTAAAAGACGCACTTCCGAAATACATTCTTCATTTCAAAGGAAATACTTGCGTAAAGGCGGAGTTTCCTAATCGGGAAAAGTTTGTCGAGGGATTCCTGATGCTCAATGCTGAAAATGTGACTGGCTATCCAGTTTATCAGAGAGAACATTATCGGCAAAATAAGGCGCCGATGAAGACGGTGAGCCGGTATGTGGCCCCAAAACTGGTGAACTGGTAAAGGGAGTATGCAAGATGCTCGAATCAAATAACCTCCTCGACCAGAATGTGGATGATTTTACCGGCGAAAATATCCAGGTGGAAAATCAGTCTATTCTTATGTCCGCCAAAACCTCGGAACCCCCTGGGCCGGGAGTAATGACCTACTGCTTTATGAAAACGCAAAATCGGCACTTCAACGCGAATTTGGCGGGAACGAACCTCTTAGAATTGACTTTTGAGGAATACAACCACGGGGAGGAGTTTCTCTGTCGGTATTTGACCCTTGACGGAGCGGCAAGAGACCAAGACGATCCCTTGAGCGGACATTATCTGATGGGGTTTTGTCTGGCCATCGGCTCCATGCCGGAACTCGTGGGAAAGAGCAACGGATCGGCGGGACGAGTGGTTCAGATTCACTTTGATTGGTATTCCAAATTGGGACTCTGGTTCACTCTCAACCGTAATATCGTTTCCGGTGATGAAGAAAAGTATCCTTATTTCGCTCGGGAGCGCGAGGGACGGATCCTTAAACGAGGCGAAATTCCGGTCTGTCCATTTATGACCAAACCCGGAAATTCCGTTAGCCTGGCCGTCAGCCGTCCGTTCGTAAATGACGTGCCCTGTGGATATCGTTGGGGGCTTGGCCTTGCCGACGATGCCAATACTTTGTTCTGGACCCTCAATGCAAAGGTGATGGATACCGTGGATATCACCGGTTTTTTCAATTCTTCTCCCGTGTGCGTGGAGAAAGGGGCTTTTATAACCATTGCGGGAGGCGGAGGCTATCGCGAGAACCTCTGGAATATCTCCGGGGTCAAGGTCAGGGTTTCAAGGTGAACAATGATTCTGATGTTACAACAATATTGGTGAAAGGAATACACAAGTGGGCTGGTGGTATTTAATCTTGGTAATTCTAGGAGCAACCCTAGTCTGGCCTCTCGGTCGATGGGCGATGAGAAAGGATGGGAATGCGCAGGTTCTAGGATTTTGGATTTCCTTAATCAGTACCCTTATCGGTTTTACATTTGTGATTCTGACGGGGCAACACTTCTGGACCTGGCAGGTTTTAGCGGCTGGCACATTATTCGGGATCGCTTATTCTGTCGGATTCTGCGTTTTGATCATGTACTGTCTGAAGATCGGCCCCGTGGGTCCTACCGTAACCATAAACAACTTGGCCATGATTTGCGGTGTGCTTTATGGCATGGTGTGGCTTAAGCCCCATATTCCGAACAGTCTTACATTCGTCGGGATCGCCGGCACGGTTTTGGCCTTAGTCTTTATAGGCCATAAATCATCTTCGCCCGATAGTGTACGTAGAATCAACCGATCATGGTTAAAATTAGTTTTAGTCGGAGGAGCGTTTTCAGGTTTTTCATTTATGGCGCAAACCTACGTGGGTATACGCTACCCCGATCAAAGTTTTATATTTGTTGCTTCCGGATTTGCTGTTTCGACTTTGATTCTGTTACCTCTGGTATTGGCCCTTCCTGATTTCTTTCATCGTAGATCGGAACGATGGGTGGGAATCTTCATGGGAATTATTAATGGTTTTTTGCTCCCGTTAACCTTCGCCGCTCTTAAACAATTTAGCGTAGAAGTCGTGTTCCCGATCACTGTGACCACTCCGATGATTCTTATGCTGCTGATGGGTCATTTCCTATATAGGGAATATTTAACCAAAACAACTTTGGCCGGATGTTGTCTGGGTATACTTTCCGTAGGCATTCTTGCATGCAGCCGATGAGTCTAAAATACAAATAGGTTTTAAATTTCTTAAAAATGAAAGGAACGCTGGCTATGAGCAAAACGGTTGTAGCTATCTTGGGATTTGCATTGTTGTTTATCCTCTTTATGAGGGTGCCTGTCAGTATGGCCGAATCTTTTATCCCTGTCTTCGAAGGTCGATGGGCCGCCGAAAAGCCAAAGATTGATGGTCGGTTGGATGATCCCTGTTGGCAAGAAGGCACACCCGTTAATACTTTCTGGTTGGTCGATGGTTCTGCGAAGCGTACTAATGTTGCTTGGGCAAGGGTGGCGTATGATGATGACAATATCTATATTTCCTACAAAATAAAAGCCGATAACACTTCAGGTCTCGGAAAAGGATCCAAAGTTCGAGATGTGGATGTATGGGGCGGCCCACATGTTCAAATATTTCTTCAACCCAGTAACAGTTCCAGTTACTACACATTTACACTTAATTCCGCCAATACCCGGCATGACGAAAAAGATTTCATCGAAAGCTGGAACGGCCGATGGGATAGTGCGGTTTTTATCGCACCGGACCAATCATACTGGCAGGTGGAGATTGCCATTCCCTATGCAACTTTGGATTTATGGAGTAGACCTCAGACACCGTGGCGAATGAATCTAACGTGCGGGGTGGTCCTGGCCGGTAAGACGGAGTACTTAACCTGGTCTCCCGCTTTTGGCAATTTTCATTGTCCAGATCTGTTTGGAAAATTGATTCTTAAAAACGGGAAATGGGAAAATTTCCAATATCTTCTAACTCCCGTCGTCAACCCGGACGAAAGAGGAGAACTTCAATTTTGCACGCACGTTAAGGCGGCCCAATCTATCACATGCGAACTGGTTGGACTGTTGAGGTCCCCGGATGGTGGAATGATCTCCCAGAACCATTCTCTGAGGCTGATGGAGGGGATGGATACCTTTTTTAAATTTCCGTTTAAGGTGAACCGGGAGGGGAGATATGAATTTACGGTAACCTTGAAAAATCCAAAGACAAAACAAATTGTCGCGGAACGCTGGTTGACGGTTGAAGGACCTCCGGCCCTCGAGGCTTGGTTGGACCGGTCGCTGTATATTCACCAAAAGGAGGCAACATTAACGATTAAGTCAAATTACCCGGATTCGACCGTTAAGGCCTGCAAGGTGATTATGCAAAATGCCAATGGAAATAAAATCGTAAACATTCCGATGGCCGGATTCAATAAGAACTCATTGGCTAAGATCAACCTGCCAATCGACAATCTGACGGTGGGTCAATACACGGTCTCGGTCGTGCTTGAAAACCATAAACCCCTGATCTGTACGCTCAAGAAATTAGCCCCTCTGCCGGGGACGATCTCCTACGATGATCGCGGAGTATTGTATAAAGATGAGACGCCGTTCTTTCCTATCGGCCTCTATTACTTTCGTGAATATGCAGGGAAAGACAAGAGTCTGTTGACCGAGTTTGCAGACGCGGGGTTTAATACCATAATCGAGGAGTGGGTGGATTCCGGAATGTATGTCCGTGAAATGAAAGACTGGGAACAAAAAGGAATAAACCAGATTGCCAGTGTTCAGAATGAAATAAATTTATCGAGTATGCGAAATGACGGTCATACACCGGAAAACAAAATTAATGAACGAGTCGAGGCCATCGTAAAATCGGTCGCCGACAGTTGTCCTACCAATCTTATCGCATGGTATGTCTATGATGAACCTGGGGTCTCTACTCTCGAATTGGTTCAAAAATGGGCGAAATTAGTCGCCCGTAACGATCCCCGACACCCGACACTTGTTACCCTATGGACCGCGATGCTCTATGAACATTTTGGAAAAATAACGGATATTCTTGCCATCGATCCATATCCCGGTTTTCCCGGCGGAATTTTATCAAGGGTATCTACCTATACGGAAGAAGCACATCGTGCCGTGCGTGGACGTAAGCCGGTCATTGTTGTCATACAGGCGTTTGGTGAACCGATTGGTAATCCAAAGGGACTGTTGCCGACGCCCGCGGAGATTCGTTGCCAGACATACTTGGCCTTAGTGAAGGAAGCACGAGGCATCCTATTTTTCTCCTACAGCTATAACGGACCTATGAAAACTGCTCATCCCGAACATTGGAAGGAAATGAAACGATTGGCCACTGAGATGCGGGTGCTAGCGCCAATTCTGGTCAATACGTCTGGCAAACTTGAAGTTAAGCAGTCCCAGCCTCAGATACTTACCCGGCTTATACAGCATGATAAAATCGCCTATATGTTGGCGGTAAATTCTCTGCGTACAAAGGCTAGCAATGTTCAATGGCAGACAAGAGGATTTAAGGACGGAGTACTGGAAGTGGTGGGGGAAAATCGTAACATTGAACTTAAGAACGGTAAGTTTAGCGATCATTATGAACCTCTGGACGTGCATGTGTACCGTCAAATTAATCTGAAATAATAAGTACGAAAACAGCTATTTGTGATGTGTGAGTTTCAATGATTTTAAGGACCATTGTATGGGTAAACGCGATAATTTTATGCGTTACGTGGCTTATGGCGGCAAGCCGATTTGTTCCCCGCAGATCGGGGGCGGTGCAGGGTTTGATACCAGGCTGGTCGGTAAAGAGTGGATTTCTGAGACAACTCTTGAGGATACTCTCGGGGTTGTCAGGCAATTTGATATTGTTCCATTGATCAACATTGGGCTTTGCGATTTAGGTGAATGCAATCCAAGTCTCAAGTGGGAAGAAACTATCCTGCAACAAAATGGGCGGATTGAACGAGAGTATCGGCTGTCAACACCGCAGGGAATGCTTTTTAAAAAAAGTATTGAGGAAAAATTCTCACCGCCCTTCAGCGTGAAATATTCTGTGCAGACCGCGGATGATTTACGCGCGTTTGAGTATTACCTCGATGGTGCAAAAGAATGCGATTTTTCCGTCGTGACTGAATTTACTAAAGATGTTTCCGAAAGGATTGGTCAGACGGGGGCCTTGTGTGTCCAGTGGGCAGTTCAGCCATATGAACTTTTATGTTTTCCCAATACCGTGGATACGGTCATGTTGGCTCAAGATTGCCCGTCTCTGTTTCGTAAGCTGATGGATAAGATTGTCATTCTGGATGAAAAACTATTCGACGCCGTGGCCCGGGGCGGAGCGGATTTTATATTTCTTGGCGCTCCAGGCGTAGAAATGATTTCTCCAACGTATTATGATGATTATATTATCCCTTATTCACAACAAGTATCAGCAAAGGCTCATTATCACGGGTTAAAGGTTTATTCGCACATATGTTCCCCTATCGAACCTTTTCTGAGTATGGGATTTTATAATCGTATGGGCATTGATCTTTTTGAAACCTTAAGCCCATCGCCGGTGGGAAATATTATTTCATTGAAAGATGCAATGAATAAGATCGATCCAGGGATTTGTACAAGGGGAAACCTTGGACTTGATATTTTGTTGAACGGTACCACCGAAGCCGTGAAAGAAGAAACTCAAAATATTATGGAAGCCACTCAAGGCCGGAAGCACATGGTTGCCGCCAGCGATTATCTGTTTTTTCAAGTCCCGGAGGAAAATATACGGACTATGGCGGAGGCGGTAAATTCCTGGAGAGCCCACACCGGAGATTCAAATGCATTGGATTGATTGGTCGATAATTATATTTTCCATGACAGTCGTGCTGATAGTTGGTCTGAAGGTCCAAAAGTACGTGCAAGGGGTTTCTGACTTTCTGGCGGCCGGGCGGGCGGCGGGTCGGTTTCTGGTCTGTTCGGCCAGTTCCATGGCTGGTACGGGTCTCATCAGCATTGTCGCCGTCTTTGAATTGTATTACAAATCGGGTTATGCCGTTGGCTGGTGGGGAGCGATTGCCACGCCGATATTTCTCTTTTTGAACCTTTCCGGGTACTTGATCTACCGCTACCGCGAGACCAGGGTACTAACCATGGCTCAGTTCTTTGAAGTTCGCTACTCCAAGCGATTTCGTATCTTTGCCGGCATACTGGCTGCCGTCTCCGGGATCGTCAACTACGGAATCTTTCCCGCTGTTGCTGGTCGGTTTTTTATCTACTACTGTGGTTTTCCGAATCATGTATCCATCGTGGGTTGTCATGTTCCCATGCTGGGTATTCTGATGGGGGTCTTTTTGTCTATCGCCCTTTCAATCACCCTGTTGGGTGGGCAACTGACGGCCATGGTGACCGATGCCGTTCAGGGTTTATTCAATTATCTGATGGTCGTGGTGGTGGCGACATTCCTATTGTATCATTTCGGACCTATGAACATCTATCAATCTCTGAGCCATACCGAACCAGGTAAGTCTCTGCTCAACCCTTTCGATACCTTTAAACTCGAAGATTTTAATCTTGCGTTTATCATCATCAGTATCATTGGGGGTGTGTATTCGATGATGGCATGGCAGGGTAACCAAGGCTTTAACTGCTCGGCGGCCAGTCCTCACGAGGCCAAAATGGGGAGAATTTTGTCTAGTTGGCGCGACGGGTGCCAAGGTCTTATGATCGCACTTTTGGCCATGTGCGCCTATGTCTTCATGCATAATAGCCACTATATCACCCAAGCCTCCGGTATTAATGCGACCTTAGGTACGATCTCCAATTCTCAAATCCGTGAGCAGATGCTCGTTCCCGTGGCCATCAGCCACATGCTGCCCGTAGGTCTGAAGGGCGTCTTCGCTGCCATCATGTTCTTCCACATGATTACCACCGATACCTCTTATCTTCACTCGTGGGGCGCCATTGTTATTCAAGACTGTATTTTACCATTCCGAAAGAAACCCTTTACGCCTCGTCAGCACCTCTGGCTATTGCGATTTTCTATTGCCGGAGTGGCAATGTTCGGGTTCTGGTTCAGCATGCTTTTCAAGCAGACCGACTATATACTGATGTTTTTCGCCATTACTGCGGCGATTTACCTCGGCGGAGCGGGTTCTGTCATTGCCGGAGGGTTGTATTGGAAGAAAGGTACTACGCCCGCCGCCTGGTCTGCCATGATTACGGGATCGGGACTGGCGGTCCTGGGAATTTTGCTCCAACTGTTCTGGAAAAAGCTAGTCCCTTACTTAATCGAACAATTTCCGCAGTATGCCGCATACCTGACTGCCCATGCGGAGAAATTTCCCATCAACGGTCAGTGGCTGTGGTTCTTTGCCATGGTCTTTTCGGTAAGTGTCTATATTATTGTCTCGCTGATCACGTGCAAGGAAGATTTCAACATGGATAAGATGCTTCACCGAGGCCGTTACGCTGTGGAGACTCCGGCAGAAGAAAAGTCAGTAAATTCCAAGGCACCTGGGAGGCTTAAGATTTATTTAGGCATTGACGAGAAATTTACCCGCGGTGACCGAATATTGTCATATTCGGTTTTCTATTGGACAATGTATAACTTTGCCCTTTTTATCGGAATTGCCATTTTTAATGTTTTTCTTTACCGATGGCCGAACGCATGGTGGATTTATTACAACGTTTATTACGCACTTCCGATTACTCTGGTTGTCGGGGTGGTGACTACCATCTGGTTTACCTTCGGAACGATCGCGGACTTAAAAAAATTATTCCAAAGGCTGGCTCAGACCAAAAGAAATGTCCTTGACGATGGAATGGTCAAGGACGGCTCTAACTTAGACGAAATAGTTCCACAATCGACAAGCATTATTATTTGATGGAATGTTGGATTACGTACTAAAAAAGGCTTCTCATAAAATTCTCATGGGTTCATTATGTGAAAAGCTCTAAACCATGTCGTATGAAAGGAAGAACAATCTTATGGTAAGGATCTTATGGAGATGGATTTATTCACTTGTTGTAATCCTCCTTGTAGCTGGGAGTGCGAAATCGCAGGATTGTTTGGTGGTGAAATTTTCCGGAGCGAATCAGGCCAAGGCTGTACCACTCCTGGGGGGAGGAAGGCTCATAAGTATTGAATGGGACGCTGGTGATCCTTCGGGCATGGGACCGGCCCTTCCGGTTTGGTGTGATCTGCGGACGGCCGATGATGCAAAGATTTTGACCGATTCGGTGGCCCGGCATTTGGCGGAGCAGGGATTTTCCGGTCTCGTGGGCATGTGCACCACCTGGTACGATCCGATTAAGACCATACAGGCCAAGACGCTCCCCTGGCAAAAGGCGATTGAACGAGCGCGGGCCAAGGGTTTAAGAGATATTTATCCCATCTGGTTTTTCGGGGACAGAAATGGGACTTGGAATCCCCGTAATCCGGAGGTTCATAACGAGAGGATCTCCGACTGGTATGATGAAGCCAACTGGCAGTGGGTTTTTAAAAATTTAAACGCGACCCTGGATTTCGCCAAGGCCTTGCGGGCAAGAGGTATCTTTTTCGATATCGAAAGTTATGGCGATACCTGCTTGAATATGGAATCACCCATGAATAAAAATCACCCGGACATCAAGGAAAAGGCTTTTGAACGTGGCCGACAATGTGCGACCCTTATTCTGAACAAGCTTCCCAACGCCGAGATTCTGGTGATACCGGCCTATTACCTTTTCGGGGGGGGATATGGCGAGAAACGAGAATTAGCCACTCCTTTTATCCAGGGGATCGCAGACGTATTAGCGACACGTCAATCTGAAAAAGGCCCGGGAGGGCTGTTCTTGGGAAGCGAGGGAACCTACGGACCGATAAGGCCAATGACGGTCTCGAATATCACCAGTCATGCGAATGAATTGGAGACTCGGATTAAACAGAATTTAAGTTCAGTATTTCCCGTCCATAAAGATTATGCTCAGAGTCGTATTCGATTGACTCCCGGGGTATGGCCGCTGGGAGATTATCTTGGTGATGAAGAAGGTCCCCTGGAAGTTAGAATAAATCCGGGGGATTATGCTAATCAGCTTTTGGTCTATGAAAAGAAAAATCTCCCGGTGATCTGGGTGTATAACCAAGCTTGGCCTTGGTTTACTTCGACGTGGCAGGCCTATGCCAACTCCCATCGACGTCTGAGAAAAGCCACGCAATACAAAGTCTACCGGGTTGACCCACAGGGAAACCCGGCGCCTGTTACCCAGACTCCTCTGTTGCATTCGCGATTTTCCGAGACAGAAAATAATGCAAAATACCTTGTTCGAGCCCATCGGCCGGCCGGGCCGGAGGATGCCAATAACAATATAATAACTCCCAAAGAGTTGACGGGGGTGGCGGATGATTTTACCGGTCCACTGGGTTCCTGGTGGACGATCACGGCCAAGCCAAAGGACGGGGCTCTGTGCAGAACCGCCAATGGAAGGCTTTTTATCACGTTACGCGGAAGCCCTGCTGGTGACCAGCAGGTAGTAGTCGGTTTTAACCGCCAAAAATTCACTCGCGGCAGTGTTCGCCTAAGTCTGGAAGGCTATCAGCCGAAGGGAACGGACTACCCGGCGGGAGTGGGGTTACGGCTTTATGCCGATGAGAAACATTGGGTTCTGGTGGAGCGGGTAACAAGTCAACCGGCGAAATGGGAACCAAAACCAGGAGAAAATCGTCAATATCCTAACGGTTTTCGTCTCCGATGGAGAAATGGCGAGCAGGCGGAGCAGAGCAAGATCATCGGCTGGTTCAACTGGGGTCAGTCCGGCGAACTGGGGTTGGACTGGAACCCCGACAAGGTGACTTGGCACGTGGACAGTTTTAATTCCAGCGACTCCATGGCGATAAAATTACCCCCATGCCAAGTGGAAATTATTGCTTGGTCCCGAAAAAGTTGCGGTCTGACCGCGATAGTCGATGACTTTATTCTAACAGGAGAAGACATCAAAAAGGGGATATTGTCGGATAATCTTTTTAAAATCCGATGAAAAAGGAATACTTTATGGATAATCGAATTATTCAAAAGAAACTGCAGCTTTTACAGGAGATCGCAAACACTTCTACATTTCCCCTGGAATCCTGGCGGGTTCGGACTGCTGAGTTTCTGGAACCCAGCCAATATACATATATTGTACTGCAATACATGGTTGTAAGACAAGTGCTTGAATTTGTGCTAGCATGATCGTCAGTATGAAAATGATGGAGAATGGATATGACTCAGACATCACGAGAAATCGTTTATCGTGCATTAAAATTTCAGTCACCTGAACGTCTGCCCAGGCAAACCTGGGTTCTGCCTTGGGCGGAAAAGAAATTCTCATCGAAGCTGGCAGAGTTACGGCGAAAGTATCCAGACGATATTACCTCGGCACCGGCACCGTATCTGCCAAGTTCATGGGCACAGGGAGACCCTTACGCCAAGGGGATCAGTGTCGACGACTGGGGCTGCGTTTTTGAAAACATTATGGCTGGAGTAATCGGCGAGGTCAAAAATCCGATCGTTATGGACATCGAGAATCTCGATACCTGTCGACCACCTTATGAGAGATTGCCCCAAGATGTTGCCGCCGCGAAGGCGCAGGTCAATGACTTTTGCCGGCAGACCGATAAGTTTGTTCTGGCGGGTGCTGCTCCCCGGCCATGGGAGCGGATGCAGTTTCTTCGCGGAACGGAAAACGCCATGATGGATGTGATCTGCTCCGAGGATGAGGCGAAGAAACTTTTAGACAAAATTCATGCATATTATCTTCGCGAATTGGAATTCTGGGCTGGCACCGAGGTTGACGCACTTTTTTTCATGGACGATTGGGGCTCTCAAAATTCGCTGTTGATCTCGCCGACAATCTGGCGAAAGCTATTTAAACCGATGTATAAGGCGTATTGCGATCTTGCGCATTCGCACAACAAATTTATCTTTATGCATAGCGATGGGTGCATCAGTGAAATTTACGAAGATTTGATCGAAATCGGTGTCGATGCGATCAACTCACAGTTGTTTGTGATGGACATGGTAAAGCTGGCGAAGTTCGCGCGAGGGAAGATTACCTTTTGGGGCGAGATTGACCGTCAGCATGTTATGCCTGCTGAGGATACAATGGCCGCTCGACTGGCGGTACGGCAAATCGCGGAAAATCTCTATGATCCGCGGGGGGGGATTATTGCCCAGTTTGAGTTGGGCCCTGGCGCAAACATTGGCAATGCCTTTGCCATTTATGAAGAATGGGACCGCGTTTAAATGGGAGAAATTTATGTCTTCAACTAACTTTCGATAAGATGTTTTGCAATTTTGAATCACAAAAAGCCCACCGTTGGATCCTCGAAGAAGAGGCGAAAGTATGTGGCTTGAGCCGAAATGCGATTGGCGGTTTTTTTCGGAATATGGGAATGGCTTTTTCTTATTTCAACTTGCGGAATTA
The DNA here is from genome assembly GCA_041658725.1 of Phycisphaerae bacterium. Lineage (GTDB taxonomy): Bacteria > Planctomycetota > Phycisphaerae > JAAYCJ01 > JAAYCJ01 > JBAZZQ01. Next base: position 44,957 of record JBAZZQ010000005.1, read on the forward strand.
CCTTCAGGGAGCCGCGAAGTAATTATTGCAAACGACCAACCTCGGAAACTTATGGCGGGCCTTTAGCCACTCGACCGCACCGATCGTCCAGAAGCGAAGGACTTCAATTCGTCCTTGACTTTTTTTCATACCTTCATAAACATCGTACTGGACTTAGAATTACAAACTATTTCGTGCGATTGCCAGCTCCAAGTAGGAAACCCAGGGCAATTGCATCTAATTTTAAACAGGGTCTTTTGAACGTTAAAAGCAGGTTTCAGAAAAAATAATTTGTTTTGGAAAACGCGGCCAACCGCTTTTTCAATGTCGCTAGTACTTTTTTAGCAATTTAGATGCGTTTGCCCTGGTAGGAAACCATTGTACTATTGAACTATTTATGGATATAAATAAAATCTTTAATTGATTTTATATTCCTGAAAATGCAGAACTGAAAGGAACCGGAGTTCAATGGATAGAAAGAATGTTTTTTATGTCTTAAGTACTCACTGGGACAGGGAATGGTACCAAAGTTTTCAGGATTTTCGATATCGACTGATTAAGGTGTTCGATAAGATTATGGATGGTCTTGGGAGCGGGGATTTGAAAGGACCATTTCAAATGGATGGTCAAGCTATTCTCTTGGAAGATTACCTGGAGATTCGGCCTGAGAGAAGGCAAGAGATAGTTGATTATCTTCGAACCGGAAAACTAGTGGCAGGTCCGTGGTATGTGCAGCCGGATGAATTTCTCGTTTCCGGCGAAGCTTTGGTTCGAAATTTACAATTGGGCCGAAAGATTGTTCGCGGTCTTGGCGGAAAACCCTCAGACGCCGGATTTGTCTGTGATATTTTCGGCCATAACAGCCAATTGCCGCAGATTCTTGATGGATTTGGAATCAAAGTGGCTTTTCTCTGGAGAGGAATTAATCTATTAGACAAACGAATTGTCAAGTGGCGAGGCGCCGATGGAACAGACGTTCTGGCCTATGTTTTCGGGAAATCGGGATACAGTGATTTTGCATTTAAAGTTCGACGATGCTGGGCGAAAGATGATCAGAGGGGAAGGGGGAAAATCTTGGAAGACTTCCGGGAATACATTCATGAAGAGGAAAAATTGCACCCGAACCTTCCGATTCTGGCCTTTGACGGGGGGGACCACCAGGGATGGGATACGTGCATTTATAAAATACTTACTGAGGAAATGGACAAAGAGCAAACACCGTACAAAATTGTCCATGAGTCTTTGGACTCGTATCTGAACGAACTTTTACCGCACCGAGACTCTATTGATATGCTGCTTGAAGGCGAACTTCGCGAGCCGGCCTTTTATCCCTCTGATTTAAATAAGCAGTGGTTAATTCCGGGAGTATTGTCCAGTCGCGTTTGGATCAAACAGATGAACGCGGAATGTCAGACGCTTCTTTGTCAATGGGTCGAGCCATTCTGTACTTTCGCGGCACTCACTTTGGGATGTGAGTATCCCAAAGGATTCGTCGACTCCGCCTGGAAATGGTTGATACAGAATCATCCACACGATTCGATATGTGGTTGTGGTATCGACCAGATTCATGAGGACATGAAGTATCGATTCAGTCAAACACGCTCTATTGCCGATCGACTGATGACGGAGGCTTCCAAATGGCTGGCGGCGTCAATTGAAGGTTCCATCGGTGACGATGAGGCTCGGGTGGTTGTTTTCAATCCACTGACTTTGCCGATAGATCAAACAATCGAGATGACTCTCCAAATTCCGACTTCCTGGCCCTCCTTTAACGAATTCTTTGGCTTTGAGGGTAAACCGGCCTTTAAACTTTATGACGACCATGGAAAAGAAATCCCCTACCAACGCATCTCACAAAGAAATAATCGCATCAAGGTTCGAATCCACGAAACCAAATTTCCCGAATCCTTTAGAACGCATGATGTAACAGTAGCTTTACCCGTAAAAATTCCCCCGATGGGTTATATAACCATTACGATTAAAGCGGGGGAACGTTTGGAATTGGAGGGCGATGAAATAACCAAATCCCCGACTCGTTATGCAGAGGTACCGAGTCTTGTGACAAGCGAGAGATCCATGGCCAACAAGTTTCTGGACGTAACTATTGAAACCAATGGGAGCGTCACCTTGACGGATAAGCGAACAAAACAAATCTATTCACGATTGCTCACGTTTGAAGATGTCGCCGATATTGGCGATGGCTGGTATCATGGGGTGGCCGTCAATGACCGTGCCTGTGTGTCGACCGCCTGCCGTAGCGAGGTGGCCCTGGTCCACAACGGACCGTATCTCTGCACGTTTCAGTGTCGGACACCTTTTTCTGTTCCCGATGAATTTTGCTTTGATACTATGGTCCGAAGTGAACGAAGGGTTGAACTAATAATTGATACTCTCCTTAGTCTTCGCCCCGATTGCCCTTACCTTGAGGTAACCACAACCATCGTCAATCCCGCTAAAGATCATCGTCTGCGGGTTCTCTTTCCTAGCGGGTCCAAAGCCCAAACGTACCTCGCCGATAGTCCCTTCGACGTTGTGGAACGTTCGATTGCCCTGCGTGCCGACAATCACCTGTATCGTGAGCTTGAAGTCGAAACCAAACCGCAACAAAGCTGGACGGCGGTCTTTGATGGTCAACGAGGGTTGGCCATCATTAGTACCGGCTTAAATGAAAGCGCTGTTTGCGATTTACCGGAGCGACCAATTGCTCTGACCCTGCTTCGCGCCACCCGACGCACTGTTTTTACCGATGGTGAACCCAATGGCCAAAACCAGGGACAATGGAAATTCCGGTACTGGATTGTTCCCCTCTCGGAAAAACCTCATCCTTCCATTCTGACCAACTTGGGACTGCAACTTGCGGCTGGCATTAAAACGGTCCAACTCTTTCCGGAAGATTTAGCGATCTATCAGCCTAAAGTCGCGTTACCCAGACAACAGTGTTTTCTGCAGGTGGAAGGCGATGCGGTGGTTTCCTGCGTCCGGCAAGAGGATTCACGCCTGGAGATCAGAATGTTTAACCCAACGCAGAAAAAAATCACAACCACCGTCCATGTAAGTCCTTTGATGAAATTCTCTCGGGTCCTTTCTGTTAATTTCGAAAATCAGTCGCGGGTCGAGCCCATCCCAATTAAAAATGGTTCTTTCACGATCATTCTGAGTCCCAAGCAGATCATTACGCTACATTTGACATAATGGCCTTGTACAGAAATGGAGATCAACCGACTCAGCCTCGTAACCACGGATGTTTCTTCTGAGGAATTGACGTATCCCCATTCAATTGTCACTGATATGGCACTCATACGGCATGCTGAGTTGATCTGGGATGGGCATCGAGTGGGTTTCGTGTGTGTTGCTTGTTTGGGCCGATTCTGTCTTCACGAAAAAGCTCTGTCAAAGTCTTTTAAAGTGGATTTAGCCCGGAGTAGGGGCTTTCTAAGCCCTCACTCCGGCCAAGGAATTTCAGCCCACAGTTACCCTTAAATACTTGAACCCCCGCTCCTCTTTCGTTCCTTTCCTTCCATTCCCTTGACCCTCCATACGAGGCCAAGGGAATTATACCCGGAGATACCAAACATGAACGAATCCACCAAAATTGAATTCCGCCACCGGCGGATCAGCCAGTTGACCGATTTTACCGAACTAGCGGAAATGCTGTTCCCCAGCAATCGCAATCAGCAGCACGCAGCCGGTGCAATTTTGTTTGAACTCAAATGGGCCGATTCGATCGTACCTAATCTTTCCTATCTGGAGGACAAGTATCAGATTTCCCGGCGGGTCATGGAGCGAACGCGGGCCAAACTGACCCGAGTGGGACTGATTGAACACGTCAGCCGGTTCAGTTCAAGGCATGGCGGTCAGGAAGGCTGGATGTTGTCGAGTCGGTTTGAGAGTGGCCTGAACCTGCTGGCAAAAAAAATTACGGATTTAAAAGATGTCTCGAAAAGTTCCAAGGATAAAGAAGCCCTCCTGCTCCAACTCCTGGATGCCCGGCGAAACATTTATAAGCAATCCCCTCCCCAGAGAACTATGGAGGAGGATTAATTCCATGGGCAAACTCAATCCAATGATCGTAATAATCCTGATTGTTCTATTCGTCACTGTGGCACATAAGACAGGGGCAATGGGCTATGGACCGGCCCCTATCATTCCAGATCCTTACCGCACGCAATATGCTTCTTCCCCTTATGAGATAGGAATCTCGCCTTGGGACCCTTGGCCGGAATATCCTGTGACACCCGATCCATTTCGCCGGACGATGAACCCCGTATTATCGCCGATAATGGTGCCGTACCCAAACCTTCACATGTCCTCGGTCTCAGTTCCCTATCCTGTTCTTCTGAGAATTCCCCGACCGTATGTTCCCCGCGGGCCGATGCCGCGAATCCGGAGTTCTCCATATGTTCCGGAATTATCACCCCAAAACCCGGTGCCGATACGGCCTCAAGCAGTTTCAATTTCTCCTTTCGAATCGCCGCCTCTCCGGCCACGATCCAGTAATCCGGTCGGACCAAATTTCCCCTGAGCCGCCTATTGGATATGTTTCCACGGATAGTCTTTCTGAACCAGATAATCGGAGATAAGCTTGCGGTGGCATTGCTCCGGATTCTTCTCCGCACAAAGCAGGCAATACGGAGATGGTACTTTTAATAGTCGCTCCGTCAGCAAGTCGCCCGCTTTGTCCAGCAGTTGCCGGTATCTTTCCGGCCAATCCTCAAAATCCAGGAAGATATTCCCCAGTTCCACAAAGGAAATGTACTGGAGCCTGTTGCATAATTCGGAGTTGACAAGTGAATAGTTTTTTCGGCCTGTTATAATGGGGCGAACAGAGTTTTGATCGAATTGGAAAGGATGCCCCATGGCTTACAATTTTCTGCCCTGCGACCGTAATCAAGCGTATCTGTTGCCGCCGTCTTTGAGGGACTGGCTGCCCGACGGCCATCTGGCATGGTTCGTCCTGGACGCGGTCGAACAACTCGACCTTCAGCCGCTTTATGCCCGATATCGCAGCGACGGCATCGGCAACACGGCGTTCAATCCGACGATGATGGTGGCTTTGCTGATTTATGCCTATTGCACGGGCGAGCGTTCCAGCCGCCGCATCGAACGTTCCTGCGAGAGCGACGTCGCCTATCGTGTGGTCGCGGCTAATCAGGTTCCCGACCATACCACCCTGAGTCGTTTTCGCAAGGACAACGAGCGACATCTCAAGGGGCTGTTTCTCGCGATTTTGCGGTTATGCGCGGAGGCCGGCCTGGTGAAGCTCGGCGTGGTCTCGCTGGACGGCACGAAGATGAAGGCCTGCCAGGAAAGGCTTGAGCGTGAACAGGAGCAAGCCCGCGAGGCTCAGCGGGAGAAGATCAACGAACGCGAAAATAAGGAAAAGGAAACGGGCAAAACTCCGCGAGGCCGCAAGCCCAAGTCGCCTGATGAGGTGTCCGATGAAACCGCGAAAGCGAATGTGACCGACCCCGAAAGCCGGATCGTCAAGACGCGCAAAGGGTATGAGCAGGGGTATAACGCGCAGACCGTGGTGACGAAGGAACAGATCATCCTCGCCGCCGATGTGACATCGCAGGAGAACGATCAGAAGCAGTTGCATCCGATGCTTGAGCAGGCCGAATCGAATCGACGGGCGACGGCTATTGAGGAAAAGCTGGGGGTCGCGTTGGCGGATGCGGGCTATTGCAGCGATGAGAATTTGACGACGAAACCGTCCGGCGATGTTGAGTTGCTGGTGGCGACGAAGAAGGATTGGAAGCAACGGCAGGCCCTGAAAGAGCCTCCGCGGCCAGCGCCGATGACGGCGGCATTGTCCGCGACCGAATCGATGGAACAGAAGCTTCTGACCCAGCGAGGGCGTGCGTTGTACAAGCTGCGAGGTCAGACGGTTGAGCCGGTGTTCGGTCAGATAAAAAGTTGTCGCGGTATCGTGCGTTTTGTGCGTCGCGGGCTCGAGGCTGCGCGTGGCGAATGGTTGTTCATCTGCACCACACACAATATTTTAAAGCTGTGGCGCAGCGGCCAGGCGGCTTGGGTCTGAGAAAGACCCACAAGGACCGTATCGACCAACAAAATCACCTGCCGATACGATGAAATGAGAAGGTTGATGAAAGAAGTATTGAAAACGGGATAAAACCAGATCATTGCTCGGAGAGAACGGGAAAACAAAGCCATCCCGCCTCCCCGCTCGTAGATTCAATGGTTGGATTTGCGATTGATTATGCAACAGGCTCTCAAGTTGAGTAAATATGTTTTCAACAAAGCAATTCCATTTCAAAAACCTAACATATTAATGCCTGAGCTAAGTTAATACCGACTTGAGGTAATTCTCCATCCGTCTTTTGCCACTATTTTACATCCGCCAGGGTTGATCAATTTCCTCCAGAGTCTTGCCCTTGGTTTCAGGCAACAGACGCCAGCCGAAGAGTAATGCCAGTAGACTCATCCCGGCGAACACCCAAAACGCTCCCGCCGCTGAGCCAATCTGCCGTTGTGACCACGCCGCAAGCAGCGGAAACACCAGCACGCTGGTGAAACCGGACAGCCACAGCACGGTAGTACAGACGCTGACTGCGCGCACTCGCAACGGCCCGGAGTAGAGTTCGGAGATCATCAACCACGGTAGAGGCCCGAGCCCGAGCGCGTGGCACATGACCACCAAGAGCGTCAACCCGATGATCGCCGGCCCGGTCATACCGACGTGGTAGGCCCACCCCAGCAACGCAATGCATACCGTCATCCCTCCCGCGGAGCTCATCCAGATTGCGCGCCGCCCCACGTGGTCCACCAGCCAGATCGAGAGCACGGTGAACCCCACGTTCGCGCACGACACCAGCAGCACGACGGCTAGTGCATCGCCCGCCACCGGAAACCCGCCCTGTTGAAATAGAGTCGGCAGATACGAAATCACCCCGGTGCCGCCGGTCCAGTTGTTGAACACGCCCAACAATATCCCCGTGAGCAGTGCCCAGCGGATTCCAGGGCGAAGCAGGTCGCGATACGAGCCGCTCATCCTTCCGTCACCGGCGCGGATGACGTCGAGTTCGCCCGCGATCTGTCCGGAGTCGCGGATCGCTTGCATCACGGCCATCGTTTCCGTTTCTCGCCGATGCGTCAGCAACCAGTGGGGACTATCGGGGATTTTCGTCAGCAACAGTAGCAGCACGACGCTCGGAACGGCAGTCGAACCCAGCAGCCAACGCCAGATGATATCTGGCGGCAGGGTGGTAGCCAGGAGCCACCCCATCGCCACGCCCAGCAGCGCGCCTATCGTCAATACCAACTGATAGAGCAACCCGAACTGGCCCCGCCGTGTGGGAGGTGCCATTTCGGTGATATACATCGGCGCGGCAATCGAAATGATTCCTGTTGCCACCCCCGACACCAGCCGAAACAAAACCAACACCATGACACTTGAGGCCAGCGCCGCTCCGAGGGAGCCAACGATGAACAATGCCGTCGCTATGCCGAGACACTTGCGGGCACCCAGGTGTTCCTGTATCCAGACACCTCCGGTTGTCGCCAGGAGACAACCGAACAGGAACGCCGATGTCACCATCCCGAATACCAGCGGGATCATCTGGAAATACTGTCGTACAAAGATCTGAGCTCCGCCAAAGGTCCCCCCGTCATACCCGAACAGGAACGCGCCAAGCGCTGCGATGGCACAGGCAGAATACGCACGGGAGCTGGCTGGCGGCGCGTTTCTGAAGGAAGCGCCTGTCGCGGACATCGTCTTTTCAGCAAGGTCAGGAGTGTCCGATACTTCGGCTCTGCAAGTGTTCCGGTTCATAAATTTTTCTTCGGTAATGTTTTGCAATCAGGTTCAATTCTGACTTCCCTCAGCTTGGGTGAGCGGCAGCCATTCAGTGAGAAGAACACGGCCTTATACTGCATCCAGTTCGCTACGGAATCTACCATGCGGATCTCCTGGCCGGGGTGATCGTAGGAAGACCCTTCACCGTCTGGTCCGTGCCACGGTGCCGACTCGAGCCCCTGCTCGGTCCTCGCCCACCTCAACTGAAACTTCAGATTGGTCTTCTTGGGAACGTCGGCATCCCAGATTATCCGCCCCGGTGTCATTCCGTCGAGGTTCTCGGGGGGTGAGACGAAGTACTCCATCGGCTCTCTTGTGTAGGTGTTGCCGAAATCCCTGGGACAGGAAAGATGCGGCCCAAGACCCGGCAACCTCGTCACTCTGTCGGGGGAAAGCCCTTCCGGGCCGTTCCAGAAGAGCAGTGAGTCCACCTGATGACCCAGATCATCCCGGTGGCACACTGCCAGAACATCGCGGTATCCGTTCCCGGTGATATCTATCGCCATATAAGCGATGCAGGCATCGCACTGCATCACGAAAGGATGATCGAAATCGAATAACTCATCGTTCCCCCAATAGATGAAGGCCTGCAGATCACGCCGGAACTGAGTGGAGTAAGCAGGCACCAACAGATCCAATTTGCCGTCGTTGTTTACATCCGCAACAGAGATCAATCCGCTTGATGCCTCCGTGGGGTGGAAATCCATTCTGTCGGGTGAGAAACCGTTCGGCCCACCATAAAGAATATAAAAACCACTCTGGCTCCGATTGTAGTGCCCCATCACCGCAAAGATGATGTCAAGCCATCCGTCGCCGTTTATATCCACACAGTTGGGTGTTCCGATCATTGGTTCCCCCATTCCCTCGAGCGGAATCTTGACCATCCTGTCGGGAGAATACCCGTCCGGTCCACCGAGGAATATCCCAATGAACCCCCGTTTGTCCCCGTAGATGATGTCAAGCCAGCCGTCTTTGTTCACATCCGCAACGAAGAAATCCCCGCACATGTAGGTCGGTAGTACACTTGAACGTTCAACTGAGAAGCCCTCCGGACCGCCCCAGTAAATGACAGACGACTTTGACATCGTTTCCGGTTTGGAGTCATAAGTCCCGGCTCCTGCCACTATGTCCAACCAGCCGTCCCGGTTTAGGTCCGCCACCATGATGTAGAAGAACGGATTGCCCAAATGAGGCAAGTCCACATAGCGATCGGGTTTCAGGCCGTCGGGCCCACCGGGGAATATCCGGACACCTTGCAGCATCGTCGGGATAATAAGTTCGGGATAGCCGTCCAGGTCAGTGTCCGCAAGGACATAGGTGTTGGTTGACCCCCCCGTCGGAAGCTCCAGTCGCCGCTCCGGACCGTATTCGTGTTTCTCATTGCCCATGTAGACATACATGGGAAAGTCGGGATTGAACTGCGACCAGCCTCGCATGGTATTGTTGACGATGATCTCCGGCCTCCCATCCCCATCGAGGTTGCCTGCAGTGCATCCCATTGCGCCAGTCGTTGCAAGCCAGGTCGAGCGGCCCGGTGAGAACCCATCCGGTCCATTCCAGAAGACAGCAGACGAGGATTCATAAAAGCGGCCGTCCTGATATCTGGAAGTAACAATGTCCGGACGACCGTCCCCGTCCAAATCAACGGCTGTGACCCAGGTGCAGTATTCCATAGGCAATAATGACTGGACTTTATTAAGGTCATCCTGGGCGCGGATCTCCACACCGTTGACGGTAGCCACCAGTAACTCGTTTCTTCCGTCGCCATCCACGTCGACTATGTCAACGCGGATGGCCCCGATGCAGAACATGGTGCTCATTCCTGCCGCATCCAGAATAGTTACCCTGTCACGGGAGAAATGACCGTGGTCGTTCCAGTATATATATCTTGTTTCCGCCGGTAAAGACGATATCCTTCCACCCGTTGCCGTTCAGGTCGCCTGCGGTTACCTGCATCGCATTATGGGAAGGCAGGCGAAGAGGCGATTTGGCATTGAATCCTTGTGCCGTTCCCCAGTAGAGGAAGGAGTCTGTGTCGTATTCAAATTCCTTGCGGTAGTTGGCAACGACCAGTTCCGGGCGGCCGTCCCCGTTCAAGTCCTCGCAGAGGACCGATGTGGCGGCTATTCCAATCAGCCCATATCGTTCCGATGCATCGACGAACTTCCTGGGCTCTACCTGCTCGAACACTTGGATTTGCCTTGGACGGCCAGGGTTGTGGTGGTCCACCCATGCGGAAGGAAAGATTAAATCAGGTAACCCGTTACCGGTGATGTCGCAAATGGCGACATCGTAAGCCCCGGCGGTCGGAAACTCCGTTCTCTCGCCGGTAAGTCCGCCCGGTCCACCCCAGTAGAGGTATGATTTCAGCTCCGATGTTACTCCGTTCTCTCCGTTTACCACGATTAAGTCGTTATATCCGTCGCCGTCCACATCGACAACCCGGCTCATCCAACTGCTGTCATTCGGCAGTTCCAGCCGAGGCCAATCCTTTCCATCCCGTCCGGCCTGCGCGTATATCCAGGTCGGACCGCGCTCGATATAACCATGCGAGTTGGGCAAGATGATATCCACATAGCCATCGTTGTTGACGTCCGTGCGGTGGATCGTCTCGATGACCCCTTTGGCGTTGACGTAGAGGTTGTCCCCGCCGCTTCCAAAGCGTCCCCGGGCAAAGTCCTTAAAACCACGGTGCGCCCAAACCTTGGTGGATGTACATCGCACCGGTTCCAACGATGATAGTTGATAGAGTAAACAAGTCAGGAGAAATCGAAATGATTTCAAAATCAAAATAGCTTTACTTGCATCGCTTCCCACTCGTCCCATTCCGCGAGGGTAATTGTGGACCGGGGCCATAAATTTCTACCCTACCCATTGGTGGACTCACCGTGAGGTTTGCCAAACAGTTTATTGCGAACATGATCGGTTACAGCCCGCAGACGATCCAATTCAATTTCCTCGATATAGATTCCACTCATGCCCGGAATCGCATGGCCCATAATCCGGTGAATAGCGTGTTGGTCGTGTGTCTCATCGGCCCAAGTGCGAAAGGTATGGCGAAGGGTGTAAAAACCAATACCAAGACGATGTATCTTAAGTTCTTCCAGTAAATCTCCAAAAACCACATTCAAATAGTCACTATTACTGATCTTCGTGATCTTCCCTTCGAGTTCAGCATGGATGATTTGGCGGATAATGGGTTTGCCGCGAGGCGTGAGAAAAACCAATCGCTCTGCGATTTCGTTCTCAGGTCTTGGATGTTGGTCATTCAAAACGATGCGAATCGCTTCGACCGTCTCTGGCCAAAGGGGCACTACACGTTGTACTCCTGTTTTCGGGCGATCATATTCAATGATTCCTTTGTCCAAGTTGATAGTTGAGATCGGAAGTGTGGCGCAATCCGTATTTCCAAAGCCCCCGTTAATCCCCAGTAGGGTTGCTGCTTTTAAGAAGTGATTGCCTTTGTCTAAGACACGGATCAGTTCGTCCTTTGTGAAAAGATTTTTGCCATTCTCCATTACGCGTTTGCTTTTTTCCTTCCGCTTTTGAACGGCAGATGGGGTAGAAAAGCCCGTTCCGAATTTAATGGCCTTGTCCAACAAATCCACTTCATACGTATATTTGAACATGCCCCGGACCGTCACAATATTCCGGGTCAGTGCATGGGCCCCCAATCGGCCCGCCAGCCTCAGCCGATAGGTGTTAAAATCATCGGGGCGAAGGTCGCTCACCAGCCTTCCCTTCCCCACTGCTTCTGCGAATTGGGTTATGATGGTTCGGCAATCTTCAAACCATCGGGGGCCAATTTCTCCAGTGTCCATCTTTCCCTTCTGCCAATTTAAGAACTCATTGCAGATTTCCTTGACTGTCAAACCTTCTCCTGATACGATTGACATTCGTGGTTGTCGACCGGCGTGAAGGTCGGCAGCTTCGGCTAAATATTTTTGGTGGGCGGCTTCGGGGTCAGCCCATACGCCAAAGAAATAGATTTTGCCCCGAATTTTTTTGCACCACTGACCATTTGGATGGGCAGTCAAAGGAAAAGTTGGATAAGGTTTGTTAGGTTTTATTTTATTCATGACAACATACCTCACACATACTGACAGTTCTTTAGCTGGAAACCAGTATAACATGGGTCTCGGTTGTCGTCAAGGTTGTCGTTGACTTTTTTTTAAAATAGTAAATCCTATATAAGTCCTTACAAAATAATAAGTTGGAGAGGTGGCTGAGTGGCTGAAAGCGACGGTTTGCTAAACCGTTGAGCGGTTAATAAACTGCTCCCCGGGTTCGAATCCCGGCCTCTCCGTTTCTTCTAAAGGATTTTAATAATCGTTGATACGAACGATTGACACTCGATGTCCAATAGCTATAATGCTGTTCTGGTGTTGCCAAAACCAATGGAATCCAATTACTTAAGGAGTTTCAGATGCCGTTAGTCGATACAAAAAAAATGTTCTCCGCCGCCAATAAGCACGGCTTTGCCGTCGGCGCGTTTAATGTCAACAATATGGAACTTTTGCAGGGTATCATTGAGGCCTGCCAGGAGAAAAAGTCTCCGCTGATTCTCCAAATTTCAAAGGGTGCGAGAAAATACGCGAATATGAGGTATTTGCGGGCCTTGATCGATGTCGCCGTCGCTGAAAGCGGGCTGCCCGTGGTAATCCATCTCGATCACGGCGATACCTTCGAACTTTGCAAGCAATGTATCGACGAGGGTTTTACCTCCGTAATGATCGATGGCTCTCATTTTCCGTATGAGGAAAACGTCGCCCAGACCAAAAAGGTCTGCGATTACGCTCACAATCATAAACCGTATGTTTCCGTGGAAGCCGAACTGGGTCGTCTGGGTGGAATCGAGGAAGAAGTGGTTGGGGTTAAAGAAGAAGATTTGCATAAATTCCTGACCGATCCGAATCAGGCCGAGGATTTTGTAAAACGCACCGGTTGCGATAGCCTGGCTGTTGCCTGCGGAACCAGCCATGGTGCGTACAAATTCAAAACCGCTCCCAAACTAGCCTTCGATCTGCTCGAAGACATATCCAGACGCATGCCGGGATTTCCGCTCGTTATGCACGGCAGCAGTTCCGTTCCCCAGGAACTTATTAAGATGATTAACCAGTACGGTGGAAAGATGCCCAACGCGATGGGTGTGCCGGAAGAGGCATTAACCAAAGCCGGCAAGATGGGCGTTTGCAAAATCAACATCGATACCGACCTTCGTCTGGCCTTGACGGCCGCCATCCGAAAAGTCTTTGCGGAAAAACCGTCGGAATTCGACCCCCGCAATTACCTCGGACCCGGACGCGATGCCGTCAAAATGCTTGTGGCCCATAAGGTGGAAATCCTCGGCTGCGCTGGTAAGGCCGACCTTTGCATGTAAAATGAATATGTACTATTGCCCGAAATGCGGGGGGAGTTTCGATGCATCGGCCTGCATCGAACAGGGCGAGCTTCTTCGATGTCCCGAGTGTCCGACTATCCGCGTCAAGCTGCGAGGCAGTTTCCTGGTGGCTTTGGGTCTGCTCATTCTATTTGTTTGCACACAAATTATGGTCCCCTATGTTCCCACAATGGGTATCCTGATCGGCGGGGGCCTGTGCACTACGGGGATAATCCGATCAATCCGGCACAGACAAGCCAGACGCAAAAACCAACAGAATCAGGAAGAAAGCGGAATCGAAGAGCACGATGATCCGGAGTAATTTCATCGTATAGGAAATTCAATTTAATATCCAACATTCAACACTCGACATCCAACACTCAAGTAAAGAGAAGAACAAAGAATCGGCGCATCGTGTTCCCTTTCCTTGTATGTTGGGTGTTGAGTGTCGGATATTGGATATTTATTTTTAATTTCTTAATGGGCCATCATTGGTCTTTTTCTTCCTCGCCGACCGCGGGGCGGGGACTTGCTGGTTCGGGAAATCGGCCTGGCTTGGGGGTCTTCAAAGGTCAAACGCATTTGCGGGGATTTTTCCCATTCTTTTCGAGGGAGATTGTGGCCAAGTTTTTTCTCGATGGTTCTTAGACTATCACGGTCATCGGGGGTGACCAGGGTAATGGCATCGCCTTCGGCCTGGTTGCGTCCCGTTCGTCCGACGCGATGGATATAGGCATCGGCGGTTTCGGGAATATCAAAATTGATGACATGGCTGATCCCTTCGACGTCAATTCCACGAGCCGCCACGTCGGTGGCGACGAGAATTTGATAGGTTCCTTTTTTAAAACCGTCCAGGGCATCTTGCCTTTGTCCCTGCGTTCGGTCACCGTGGATAATCGCGGCATTGAACCCTGCCTTTTTCAGCATTCGTCCGATCCGATCAGTCCGATGTTTCGTGCGTAAAAAGATGAGAGTGGACCCTGGATTTTCATCCTTAATGATTCGAAGGAGCAGATCCATCTTGTCTTCCTGCTGGCAGGTATAAATTAATTGCCGCACCGTCTCCACGGGCTTGGACATCTGCCCGACGGTTACCCGCTGTGGGTCTTTAAGCATCTCACGAGCCATATAATCGATTTCCGGCGGAAATGTGGCCGAGAACATTAAGGTCTGGCGTTTTTTGGGAAGTTTCGACACGATCCGTTTGATGTCGGGTAAGAAACCCATGTCCAGCATTCGGTCGGCCTCGTCCAGGATGAGAATCTGCAAATTGTGAAATCGGACCGTTCCCTGACTCATGTGATCCAAAAGCCGTCCGGGAGTAGCCACGATGACGGAACATCCGCGTCGAAGAGCGTCGTTCTGCGATCCGAAACCGACACCGCCGTAAATGGCGACACTGCGCATCTTTAATACCTGGCAGAGGGATCGGATCACGGAGTGAACCTGCACAGCCAGCTCTCGGGTGGGAACCAAAACAAGCATGACGTTATTTTCCGGTTTCCTCGCCGCCAACAAGGTGAGGGTCGGCAGGGCAAACCCGAGGGTCTTACCCGTTCCCGTCTGGGCCGTGGCGATAAGGTCATGGCCTGAGGAAACAATGGGGATGGCCTGTTTCTGAACGGGGGTGGGTTTCACAATACCCTGCTGGTGAAGCAAAGTCAGGCAGCGCGGGTCCAAATCAAATTGATCAAATGTCATTCTTCTACTTTCTCTTTCTTCTAAATTAAATCGTACAGGGATGGAAAACGGAAACGCCACACGGGTTGTCGTCTTGTCGTCACCCGACGAAGATGTATAAAGTATAGCATAAAGTAACTAACATGACAGTAATATTTTAATTTTAATTTTTCTTGCCGGAAATTAAGGTTCGTGGATAATTTTCGGTAAATGGATAAAAACTTTGATTGCATAGTGATTGGTGCGGGACCGGCGGGGATTATGGCGGCGGGGATGTCGGCTGGTCGGGGACAGAAAACCGCGATATTGGAACGAAATGAAGTCATCGGCCGTAAACTCCAATTAACCGGCGGTGGACGATGCAACATCGGGAATCTGGTCGGTATTCGGGATTTCTTAAACGCCTTTGGCCGGTCGGGGCAGTTTCTTCGACAGGCTCTTTCCACCTTCGGGCCGGATGAACTTAAAACTTTTCTTGCCGATCTGGGCATTTCACTGATTGAGGAAGATACAAATTTATTTGTGGCTGGGGGTGGTAGAAAGCTGGTCGAGGGTCTGGCCGAATTTCTGAACCGCCGGGGTGTAAAAGTTTTCTACCATCAACAGGTAACGGCGATTCACATACTAAGCGATGGTAAATTTGACGCCGTTACAAAAACCGGCAGTTTCACATCGTCGGGCAAAGTGATCATCACCACCGGCGGAAGATCTTACCCCGCAACGGGTTCGACCGGTGACGGCTTTACCCTCGCCCGGCAGCTAGGCCATGAAATCACACCGCTGGTCCCCGCTATGGGTCCTATTCACCTCTCTGAAAATATTTTTACAGGCCTGGCCGGAATAAGTCTTCCCAGAGTAACCATCGAAGTCTTTATCGACGACAAACGCGAGGGGAAATTCACCGGTGGATTTTTAATCACGCACCACGGCATTTCCGGTCCCGCCATACTCGATGCCAGCCTGAGCATCGCACGGGGTTTGCAAAAAAATAAATCAGTTTATCTGAAAATCAATTTTGTCCCAGCCGGAGCACTCAACGAACTTGATACACTGGAAAAGTTCCCCCATCGGCTAAAAGAAATGTTTCTGATACACGTGGGTGTAGACACCGCTAAAAAACCAATCCAGATTTCCCGCCCCCAGCGTCAGCAACTTTTTCAAATGCTCAAAAGCATGAAACTAACGGTTGCCAACACAGGTTCCTGGGACCAGGGGATGGTCACGGTAGGCGGGGTGGCGTTGAATCAGGTTAATCCAAGAACCCTGGAAAGCCTGCTGGTAAAGGGAATTCATTTCGCCGGTGAAGTGCTGGACCTGGCCGCCAGTTGCGGCGGATACAACATCCAAGCCGCTCTTTCGACAGGTTATCTCGCCGGTATCAGCTAAACCCATTACCTGTGCCACGGAATTACGAACAAATTAAAGTCCAATTGACGCTACCTTAAAATGCAAGTTAAATTGTTGGACCATTCAGGCTCTCCTTGCCGAAGAATATTACCGGGTTAATGATTGATTTATTTCCGGCGGGAAAGTAATTTACTACAGAGAATTTGTTGTGAGTGGGAAAAGATGAAAGAATTGTGCGAAAGTCCTAATATCACGATGACGAACCTGTGCCAGTCGAATGTATCCACATTCGCCGGCAAGAAGATACATTTTATCGGGGTCGGCGGATGCGGGATGCGGGCGTTGGCGTCCGCGTTACTGAAGCATGGTGCGATCATCAGCGGCTCGGACGCCAGCGAGTCCGGATACCTTCAAATGTTCAACAAGCAGGGGGCGAACTGCTGGGTTGGCCATAGCGCGGAAAAAATTACCGAACCGGCGGATTATGTCGTGATCTCGGCGGCGGTAAAAGACGATAACCCGGAACTGGTCAAACTGCGGTCGATGAACTGCCGGATTGTAAAATACGCCCAGATGCTCGGTTTGCTCATGGACCAGTATTTGGGGGTGGCGGTCAGCGGAACGCACGGCAAGAGCACGACCACGGCGATGACGGCGTTTGTCCTTCGCGAAAGCGGGCTGGACCCGAGTTTTGTGATTGGTGCGAACGTGGATCAACTCTCTGGCGGAAGCGGAGTCGGGGCGGGTAAATATTTCGTGGCTGAATCGTGCGAATTTGACCGGTCTTTTTTGAATCTGCGTCCCTTTCTGTCAGCCATCTTGAATATCGAAGAAGATCATCTTGATTATTACAGCGGCCTGGAGGAGATTCTGGGGGCATTTAAGCAGTTTGCCTTAAACTTGCGGACCGGCGGGACGCTGGTGGTCAACGGGGAAGATGAGAATATCGCAAAGATTCTAAAAGAACTATCCGGTATTCACATTGAAACGTTTGGACTGACGAGCGATTGCGACTGGCGTGCGGAAAATCCCACGATCAATAATGGCTGTTACTCATTTGACGTCCATTACGGACATAACTCCTTGGGGAATTGCCAGTTACAACTACCTGGCAAACACAATATTTATAACGCCCTGGCCGCAACGGCCTTGGCGCATCACTGCGGATTAAAACCCCAGGACATTTTCCAAGCCCTGGGACGGTTCCAGGGGGCCTATCGACGAATGACGCTAAAAGGAAGCCTGGACCAGATTACGATTTTGGATGATTATGCCCATCATCCGACGGAAATTCAAGCCAGCCTTCAGGCGGCAAGAGAATGTTATAATCCACGCCGACTCTGGTGCATTTTTCAACCGCATCAGCACAGCAGGACGCGATTTTTGCTCAATGATTTCGCCAAAAGTTTTACAGCCGCGGATGTCGTGGTGGTCCCGGAAATTTATTTCGTGCGGGACAGTGAAACGGAATGCCAATTGGTAAATTCCGGCGATCTGGTAGCCCGGATTGCTCAGAACGGCGGGACTGCCTGCTATTTACCCCGCTTCGATCAAATTCTACAATATTTAAAATCGCAGTTGGCGGCGGGCGATTTAGTCATTACTATGGGTGCCGGAGATATATGGAAGATTGCAGATGAACTTGTTCACTGGCTTGGAAGAGATCGTAGCTGAAAACGAACCGTTAGGGAAATATACCTGGCTGAAGATCGGCGGTCCGGCGAGGTACTTGGTGCGCCCGCGCTCGCAGGAGGAGCTTTCCACCGTCATCGAACGCTGTCGGAATGAAAACTATCCCTGGAAGATTCTCGGACAGGGAGCGAATTTGCTGATCGACAGCAAGGGGTTAAACGCGGTGGTGATTAAACTGGATCATATCGCGTTTAAAGAAATCGAAATCGCGAAAAGCACCGTTACGGCTGGCGGCGGGGCTTCATTGAGCTTAGTGATTCAGGAATCCATCAAAAAAGGATTATCCGGAATGGAGGTTCTTGTAGGGATTCCTGGAAGCGTCGGCGGGGCGGTAAAGATGAACGCCGGCGGACGGTTCGGGGATATCGGAACCCTGGTTTCGCGGATTAAGGTGGTCGATAAATCGGGCACCTGTTTCTGGCGGGAAAAACCGGAGCTGAATTTCGAATACCGCAATGCGAACATCCACGATCAGATCGTCGTCGCGGCCGAACTTGAACTCATGTCCGACGATCCGCAACGAATTTTATCTCGAATGAAAGAGACATGGATCCTCAAAAAAACGTCCCAACCTTTAAGTTTGCGCTCGGCGGGATGTGTTTTTAAGAATCCCGCAGCCAGCGAGCCCGCCGGCCTGTTGATCGACAAGGCAGGCCTGAAGGGAAAAGCAATCGGTGGAGCGATGGTTTCCGAGCAGCACGCGAATTTCATTATTAACCAGGATACCGCAACCTTCGAGGATATCTTCGCCCTTATCAATCTGGTCCGAAAAACCATTTCTGATCGATATGGGATCGACCTGGAACTGGAAATCGAGCTTTGGCAGGATGGAAAATAATTATGGAAAGCATAAACAAAGGTAAAAGTCCGTTTTATCCAGGCCAACCGGTACCCGTTCAATTTTTTGCTGGAAGAGCTGCGGAAATCCAAAAAATTACCCGCGCCATAAAGCAGGTGGAATTAGGTAAACCACAGGCCATTTTTCTTACCGGTGAGTATGGTATTGGAAAAAGTTCCCTGGCGGGTCTTATGCGACATTCGGCAGAGACATATAATCATATTCTGGGAATTCATGTCCTTCTTGGCGGGGCGGAAACACTGGAGGACGTTGCGACAAAAACCGTGGAGGCGGTTATTAGAACACAAGTCTATGAACCCTCGACAACGGGGAAAATCCAAAACTTTCTATCCAAGTACATCAGCGGGCAGGAATTGTTCGGAATCAGCTTAAACCTTGAAGCCTTAAAAACGGATAGCCCCACAATTTCACATGGTTTTCTGCCTTTTTTACGTGAGCTGCTCAACCGAGTTAAGGATAACGGCATCAAAGGGATTATGTTAATCCTTGATGAAATTAATGGAATTACGAGTAATCCAAAGTTTGCTCATTTCATTAAATCCTTGGTAGATGAAAACGCTTTAAGTCAAGAACCCCTACCCTTGTTACTAATGCTTTGTGGTGTTGAAGATCGTAGAAAAGAAATGATTCAAAAACATCAACCAGTAGAAAGAATTTTTGATATTGTCGAAATCAAATCCATGAATGAAAATGAAATGAAGGATTTTTTCAATACGACCTTCAAGTCAGTGGGAATGCAGATCGAAGATGCTGCTATGTTTTCAATGTGTTGGTATTCTGCCGGGTTCCCAAAGATTATGCATGTAATCGGTGATGCCATATTCTGGATAGATAAGGATAACGTTGTTGACACCAATGATGCCGTGGAAGGAATTTTGCTTGCCGCAGGAGAAGTGGGACGGAAATTTATAGATCAACAAGTTTACAATGCATTAAAAAGTAAAGATTATCACTCTGTCCTTAAAAAACTTGGTAAAGCACCTGATTTATCTTTCAAAAAAGGCGAATTGGAAAAAGATTTATCGGAAAATGAAAAAAAGAAATTTAATAATTTTCTACAACGAATGAAAAAACTTAATGTGCTTAAATCGGGAAAAGAACGAGGGGAATATATATTTCAGAGTCGTTTAGTCAGGCTTTATATAAATTTAAAATCTCTGGAAAGAGAATCATAAAGAATTTTATAAGTCATCGGCAAAGGAGTGCCCTGCGGTGGTAAAGAAGATCATAAAGACGGCGGAAGATACGCGTGTTACAGTGTTGGCGGGCGGACCGAGTCGTGAACGGCCGGTATCGCAGGTGTCCGGTAAAGCGGTAGCGGACGCACTGAAGACGGCAGGATTTAAAGTAACCCTGGCCGATATCTTACCCGATGATCTTGCAGCACTGGATATTCCAGGGGATGTGATTTTTCCGGTTCTTCATGGTCAATTTGGCGAAGATGGCCGGTTACAGGAAATTTTAGAGGAAAGAGGACTTACCTATTGCGGCAGCGGTCCCCAAGCCTGCCGGCTTGCGATGAATAAACACCACAGCAAGCTCAAGATGCTGGAATTGGGAATTCCCACACCGAAATTTGATATCGTTGAAAAAATAGAGGATATCCGCAAAGCCAAATGCTGCTGGTCGATCCCCGTCGTCGTTAAACCGGTGGAGGAAGGCAGCAGTTTGGGGATAACCATCGTCCAGCGCGCGGAAGATTTGGAAAAAGTGATCGGTCAAACCCTTGAGCAGTTCGGGGTGGTGATGATCGAAGAATTTATCGACGGCAGAGAGCTGACCGTAGGAATTTTTGCCGATAACGCCTTGCCGATCCTGGAGATACGATCTAATCGTCAATTTTATGACTACCAGGCTAAGTATAACGATCCGAAAACGGAATATACTTTTATCAAGGATTTGCCGAAAGAACTATATATAGAGGTGCAAGAGCTATCGGTGCGTGCGGCGAAAGGATTGGGATTACGCGACTTCTGCCGCGTCGACTGGCGGCTTGACGCGAACGACAGGCCGTTTTTCCTGGAGGTCAATGCGATCCCGGGATTTACGGACCATTCGCTGTTGCCCAAGGCAGCGGCAATGGCAGGTTATGATATGGTTAATTTCTGCAAAACGATTGTGGAAATGGCATTACAGAGAAAAAGTTTCGGGTTTCGAGTTTCGGGTTTCGGGTCAAATCCCCAACCCGAGACCCGAAACTCGAAACCCGAAACTATATTTCAGGTATAGCATCTATGGCGAAAAAGTTTAAATCCAGGTCGTCGTTAAGCGAATCAATGGAGAAGGTCTCCAGGTGGTTTGGTAAATCGAATAGATTCAACCGTGCGCTAAGCGGTGTGCTGGCGGCCTTGATCGCCGTTGGTGTCGTCGGCGGCGTAATCTTCGGGCTGATCTACATGGAAAAATATGTAGAGCGTTTACCGGTATTTACAACCAGCGAAGTAAGCGTTTGTCTGTACAATCAACCGGCGTGGATGTCGGATTCTCTGGCCAGGGAAATTCTTACCGAAAGCTTCAAACCCATTCATAATCAACTGGTACAGATCCATCAGGACGGAAAAGACAAGGACCTGACACGGGTGCTGACCGGGCAGTTGAGAAATAACGCATGGGTCAGCCATGTTCATAGGATTTGGAGAAGCTTCGGCGGGCGGTTTGTGATCAACTGCGATTTTCGAGAACCGACGGCGCTGGTCAATCTGGACAAATGGTGTTATTTGATCGACAACGCCGGATATCTTCTGCCGGGAAAATATAAATATGATACCCTCACCAATTGCGGGATGATCGAGATCGATGGAGTGAACGCTCAAGTTCCCGCCACTGGAAAATTATGGTCCAGTGACGACCTGCAAGCCGGATTAAAACTGGTCAAACTGATTTCGACGGTCCCTTTCAAAAGCCTGATAAAGGCCGTCGATGTTTCCAATTTCCGAGGCAGGAATGATAATGCCGCCCCCTGGCTCGTACTGCTCACAGATCGCAACACCACTATCCACTGGGGTAAACCGGTCGGGGAAGAACACGGGCTGGAAACCACCGCCGCACAAAAACTGGCCCTGCTGGCCGGGATATACAAGCAATGTGGACATATCGATTTCAACCGTCAGTATGTCGATATCCGACGCTCCACCACCCAAATCGATGCCTCCAAAATCGCCGCCGCGGGACAAACCGATCAAGAATAACAAAAGAAAGGCCACAGTGGGATTCGAACCCGCGGACATTTTACGAAAGAGCCATTTTAATGGAGACTGTAGCATATTTACCGGGAACATAATGTTGAAATGCTCTAATATGGCAGCGTTCTGAGCGATACCGTACCAGGGCCTTTGTTTTTAACTTCGTAATTCAGCATGGGGATGGTTTCCGTAGAGGATTTTTACCGGCTGGCCGTCCTTCAGGATGGACATGCGGGCGGCTTCGACTACCAATTCGTTGATAAAACTGTTGGCGGGGGTGGCAATCAAACCTTTTTGATCCGTGTCTTTGATCCTCTGACGCCTTAGCGGTAAAAAATATTCTCTCCCAAAATTTGCTTTTCCCGAAAAATGTGTTATGTTTAAGTATGGACACGCCATGCCGTGTCCTCGTGTAGGCGCACAGCAAATCTCCCGCCGGCTCTTTAAAATAGGCGTTAGGCTCCAGACTTTGGCTAAAGCCAAAAGCCCAAAGGCTAAAGCCGGATTTTTCATTTCGGCCTAAAAACAGTACAATTTCGGTCAAATTTTACAGCCACGCAAAGCATAGGAAACCAAAATTGCACCATTTTTGCACTTTTGGACGAATTCATCCAATAACTTGATTGTCGGCGATTGACCAGATATAAATGAGAATTGGAAAATTTATTTGGAGGCAACAGATGATAACGATACGATGCAAAATTCCTGGTTATGTTTCTTTTCTACTCTTTTGTATTTGTGTTCCTGCCCTGGCTGATATCAGTCTTTCCCTTCACCAAGCCGGTCAACAAGGTCAATTGGCGACTATCGAACGTCTTGTAAAAGAAGGCGCAAATATCAACGCCAAAGACCAGCAGGGAAGAACGGTCCTGCATTATGCCGCGGAAGGTGGACATCTGGGTACGGTTCAATTCCTGCTGCAAAAGGGGTTCGACGCGAACATTCGTGATAACGAGGGTCATACTGCTCTGGATTACGCCTTGGCGGGTGGACATGAAGGCACTGCGGTCGCGATTCGTGAAGCAGGTGGAAAGACCTCGAAACCTGTAACGATAAAACCGGTTGTAAAAACTTCATCGTCTCAACAAACGTTAAAGCCATCGCTCAAATATCCCGATTTGGAAAGTTTTCAGAGAGGGATCGGCCAACCCGCCTGTGTTCTCAAAAGCGAACATGTTTATTTTTTTGCCCCCAAGGCCTTTGAGGCTCAGGCGAAAATTGTTTTTCCATATTTGGTTAAGGCGTATAACGCTCTATATCGGATCGTCGGGGTACACACGGAATACATCATCGTGGTGTATAATTTTCCCAAGGGAAACCGCGAAGGCTGGGGAGGAACGAGCAATTGCGAAATTGGATACGACGATTCAAACCTCCGGCTAAACAATCATGAGGAATGGCGGCGATATAAAATTCCACATGTCAGCGGTTATATTGAGGAGATGGCCCATAATTTTGTTTCGCGGACAAAAGCCCAGTTCGGTTGGGAAATGATCGGTTGGTCGCTGGGCGTGAAAGTCTGCAGCCTCGTTGCCCCAAATCCTATTTACAATCGTCAGGTACAAGAAACCCGCAGCGAACAGGTCAAAACTTATCGCCGATATATGTCCCTTGTTCGGACATTTCCGCCGGATATCGCCCCGAATCTGGTTGATCGGATTCATGCTTACTTGCTTTGGAAATGCGAAAAGAAATACGGCCCGAATTTCTGGTCCGACTTTTTTAAAAATATTAACCAAAAATCGGCAGAGCTTTCCGAAGCGGCTGGTTTGAATGGTGACGCGAGTCGTAACGCCCGTTATCGCATTACCGTTGACTGTTTTGATTCATTGTCCGGCCTTAATTTTAAACAAATGCTCAAAGAAAACGGCATATCCCTGATCACGGATATTAAATCGCTTCATCCCACCGAACCCGGCTGGAACCGGAAACTACATTAGTTGCGTAGGGCGGGTCGTTCTGACGCTTCGCAGGTTGACCCGCCGATTGGAAACGTTGGTCGAAAGAAATGGCTGGTGAACCCGGAGTACCGGAACCACTCGCCCTACAGGCTTGAGCTGACGTCTAAAGCCGGGTATAATTGATTCAGTCGAACAGGAAAGGAACGGGCGATGATGAAGACAGCCTTTGCGTTCGGTACGGATTCCTCTCGTCAAGTAGGCTCAGGCCGCATTCCATTTCCCCTGAAACTGCTGGCTATCCTAGTGCTTACCATGGCGGCGATGACGGTATACGACACGACGGTGTACCATTCGGAGACGGATTATGACGTATGTCGATCGCCTCTTTTCAAATGCACTTCCTGCGGTGCGGTGGCGAGTTACAGCATCCGGGAACTTCAAGCGAAGGTGCCTCCGAAACAGTTGGCCTCAATGAAAGGCTCGCTGGTGCTGGATTGTCCGAAGTGCAAGAAGCACACCCTGACGCAGGCAGTCATTTGCCTCAAATGCGAAAATGTATTTGCTATTATCATGAATTCGGGCCAGGACTCAATTAACGACAAATGCCCCAAATGCGGTGAGAGCTACATCAAGGCCTGGCAGGAAAAGTACCGTCGGGAAACTGAGGAAAGCTGGTTTGATAAGTTGGGTTTTAAAATCCAGCGATCCTTACGCAACATAGGCCTATCCTTACACAACTGGTGGATATTTGGTTTTGTATGGTAATGCTATAATGCCGATACCAATTCGGTTTGATAAAGCCGGGTAGGGTGGATATTCTGATATCCACCATTTTTCTCAATTTCCCCCGTAAAAGCCGCAGATCGGAGAAGAACCCCCGCTCCCTCACGGTCGCGTCTCTTTTAATTTTGCAATTTGATATTTGCAATTTGCATCCCCGTTCAGGCCGGGGACAAGCTTTGAAATAAATCCCTTGTTTTCACTTGGCGGTCTTTGCGGTTAAAAAAAGTAGTTGGAAGGAAGAAAAAAATGTCGAATGTCAAACGCTGAATGTCCAATGTCGAAGGAAGAAAAAATTGAAGAACCCCGCTCCCTCACGGTCGCGTCTCTTTAAAATTTACTTCTCAGTTCGGCATGTGGATGGTTTCCGTAGAGGATTTTTACCGGCTGGCCGTCCTCCAGGATGGACATGCGGGCGGCTTCGACTACCAATTCGTTTATAAAACTGTTGGCGGGCGTGGCGATCAATCCCTTTTGATCCGTGTCTTTGATCATCTGACGTCTTGCCTCGATGGAATTGGATTCAGAATTTTCTATTCGATAAATGGTTTCCAGAATTGCTGCCACCGAATCGTAACCATATCCGACCGGTTTGAATCCCGCCCCTTCCCAGGGGACCAGGCGATAAAAATCAGGACTGACATAATTAAAATGCGACCCGCCGCATCCGATTCCTTCCAGGTAGCTGTAGCTGACCCCGCGGTACTGATCGTCATGCCGAATCATTCCGGTCTTTCCATTTCCTTCGCAGTACATCACCAAACCCTGGTCGTTACTTCCCGCCGCCGCGTCGGGATAACCCAGTCCGTCGCTGACCGACAAAAGCGCGCCGTTTTCGTATCGTATGCGGCCATTGGCCCAGAGGAACCCAACATTACCGTTGGGAAATTTTCCCTTTACTCCCGAAACGCTCACCTCCACCGGTTTTAAGCCGGTGATGAAATACACCAGGTCCACGTAGTGGCATCCGACATATACGAACGGATCGGTTTTGTCCGTGGTGAACCAGTTCTGGAAATTTGAAAAGCGATAATAATACGGCTCGATCAATTTCGCCTCGCCCATGACGAATTCCCCGAAATGCCCGAGGGCGTATTCGCATTTGGCCACCAAAGATCGCCGGTCAAACCGCTTGTGATATTCCACGCCGATGAACAGTCCCTTTTCCAAAGCCAGACGTTCGATTTCCACCGTCTGATCGTATTTCAAAACGAGCGGCTTGACGCAAAGCACGTGCTGATTATTTTTCAACGACTCCATGACCACGTCATAATGAAACTGGTCGGGCATGGCCACCACGACGGCCTGGCGTGGAGGCATCTTGGCGATCACTTCTTTGTAAAGGGTCGGAAAATTCTTTTTCGGGTCCTCAGATAACAATGGGTAGGCCGTAAAATCCTGGCCGGGAAATGCCTCCTGGAATTCCTTGTTTTCCTTCAAGGCCTTTAACGGCGGATTATTCAAGGCACAAATGTTTATGCTTTTAACCACTCCTGTCCGCTGTAAATGATAAATCGAGGGTAACAACAGATCATTCGTGATCATTCCGCCGCCCACGATGGTGATTTCTATCGGTTTGTTCATTTGATTTTTCCTTTTGTATTACCTCTTCTTGTCATTCTCGCGCAGGCGGGAATCCAGTTTTTTGAAAGCCACTGGACTCCCGCCTTCGCGGGAGTGACAGAAAAAATGGTCCCTAAGTAAAGTGCCATTATATTTTCTCTTCGGGTTGTGTCAATCTGGTATTTATTGTATAGAAATGATACATTTATATAACATGAAGGCAGACGTAACAAAAATAAATATCGGAGCGTTACTCTCCGAATTGGCTGGAAAGGTTGACCAGAGCATTAGGGAATATTGCGACCGATTTCTTTCCGGTCCGCCTCAATTGGTTCAAGCCATGCGGTACAGCCTGGAGGCTGGCGGAAAGCGAATTCGGCCCGTGCTTGTGCTTTTGAGCAGCGACCTTTACGGCGGTCAGATGGAAACCGCGATGTTCCCCGCCGCGGCCATCGAGATGGTCCATACCTTTTCACTTATTCACGACGATTTACCCGCGATGGACAACGATGATTTTCGTCGGGGACGACCCACCTGCCACAAAGCCTTCGGTGAGGCGATGGCCATTCTGGCCGGCGACGGATTGCTCGCGTTTGCTTTTGAGCTTATCGCCAAACATTTTCCGGGACCGGCCGACCAAGCTGCCGCTCTCGTCAAAGAACTCGCCGAAGCCACAGGACCGGCGGGAATGACCGGTGGGCAGGTGCTGGATATGACTTTTGACCGCCAAGACGGATTGGCGACGGTCGAGGAAATTCATCGTTTGAAAACCGCCGCCCTGATCCGATGCGCCTGCCGACTCGGAGCGATCAGCGCCGGAGCGACAAATCTCGACTCGGTCAGCGACTATGGCCAGAAAATCGGCTTGGCGTTTCAACTGATCGACGACTACCTGGACCAGACCTCCACGCAGACCGAACTCGGTAAAAAAACCGGCAAGGACGCCGACGCCAATAAACCCAATTACGCCGTCCTATCTGGAACCGCTGCCGCCCGGCAACGTGCTGAAGAATTGATCGAACAAGCCAGGGAAGCGTTAAAATCTTTTGGTCCCACAGCCAGACCCCTGATCGAATTAGCCCAGATGGTGCTGACGAGAAAATCATAAAAATGCGCAATCGCTGTTTCCAACTTCATCTCGGCAGCCGGGTCATCTCGCGCAGTCCCGTAAAACTTGCGATGGCAGAAAAATCCCGGTCATGGTGCAGGATCGGAACGCCATTTTGAAGGGCGATCGCCGCGATCAAACAATCTACCGAGGAACGGATCGTGTAGCCCTTTCGACGACCCGTGGCATAGATATCGGCGGCCTCTATAAAGCAACTCAAGGGAACCGGGTTCGTCAGGCAGGGCAATGCCAGAAAGCTCACACGAAATTGGCCGCTGTGAGGGTCGCCCTTCAATCCCTGGAAAACTTCCTGCACCACCGGTGGACAAGTGGCGAAACAAAGCAGGTTCTCATCGCTGACCCAGTATTTACCCGTTGGGCCGAGCAGTTCGATCCAGAAGGAGGTATCCACGAGGATGAGCGATGTCACGGCCGTCTCCGCCGCCGGTGGGATTTATCCTCGCGCATCTCGGATAAATCCCCCTGCCACAGACCGGAACCGATGAACTGCCGAATACCCCGTATCCTAACCACCCGGATGGCCTCTTCCAACGCTCGGTTCACCGTGGCCGAATACGTCTTGGCCTCCAGCACCCGTCCGGCCTCTTCCAGCAATTTTTCATTTAACACAAGATTTGTACGTTTCATGTGTGTATTATAGAATTCCATTCTTCCACAATCCACCTTTAAATTTTAAAAAATAAGGTAACCGTTCAGCCCACTCTCATTGTCATCATCCGGCTTGAACTGATGATCCAGAGGTGCGGACTGGATCGTCCGGTCAAGCCGGACGATGACGAAAGCGGGATAATCGTGACAGGATAGGACCGTGGTCTGAACGGTTACAAAATAAGAAAAATCATTTAACTACCGGAAACCAAACCTAGTATTTATTATTATTTCCTGGTAAACTGACTTAACACGCCAAATTTATAGCTAAATAAGCTATTGGCCATGGAAAGAATATAAATATGGGACTATTAGAAACCGTTAACAGTCCAGCCGATATAAAGAAAATGAGCTTGGACCAGCTCACCAGCTTGGCCGAAGAAATTCGGCAGGTGATCGCGCACACCGTCTCGCAGACGGGCGGACACTTGGCGAGTAATCTTGGTGTGGTCGAGTTGACGCTGGCGCTTCATTATTGTTTTGATTTTCCCGAAGATCGGTTGCTCTGGGACGTTGGTCATCAAAGCTATGTTCATAAGTTAATCACGGGTCGGCAGGACCGTTTTTCCACGCTTCGTCAGGCCGGCGGGCTAAGCGGGTTTCCCGATATTCATGAAAGTCCGTATGATCTATTTTCCGTCGGACACGCGGGAACCGCCATCGCCACCGCCGCCGGAGTGGCACACGGTGACCATTTGGCCAAACGAAATAATCGCGTCGTCGCCCTGGTCGGCGATGCCAGTATCGTCAACGGGTTGTCCTTCGAAGGACTCAACAACGCGGGACTTCTTAAACGCCAGTTTCTCGTGGTTTTAAACGACAACGAAATGGCCATCGACGTGACCCAGGGAGCCTTCGCCAAATATTTAAACCGTTTGCGGTTCACCCATATCTACGAGGACTTCAAACGTCGGGCCGAGAGCATGTTGGAGCATCTGCCGCTCGGAAAATCCATGAAGGACAGCCTTCATCACTTCAAGCAGAGTTTGAAATCGGCATTAAGCCCTGGCCAAATTTTCGAGCAAATGGGGATCACTTATCTTGGTCCGCTCGATGGGCACGATTTGAATATGCTCATCCGGGCCCTGACGGTCGTGCGCGACGCGCCGTACCCGATTCTACTGCACGTGCAAACACAAAAGGGGCAGGGTTATGGATTCGCTTCCTCCGATCCGTGCAAATTTCACAGCCCAAGCGGTTATGAAATCAACGGGGATGAAGCCGTCGTCAAACCCGGTAAAAAAAGTTATACCGCTGCCTTCGGAGAGTGCCTTGTCGAACTGGCCCAAAAGGATGAAAAAATCGTCGCCCTCACCGCCGCAATGCCGGACGGAACGGGTCTTGTGGACTTTCGACAAAAATTTCCCGACCGATACTTCGACGTCGGAATCTGCGAAAGCGCCGCAGTGGACATCGCGGCGGGCCTCGCCCGAAGCGGATTTAAACCGGTTGTGGCCATCTATTCCACCTTCCTCCAGCGAGCGTTCGATCAAATCTGGCAGGAAGTCATTTTGCAGAATCTGCCCGTGATTTTCTGCATAGATCGAGCCGGCCTGGTCGGCTCCGATGGCGCGGTTCATCACGGATTTTGCGATATCAGCTTCCTTCGCGCGCTACCGAATATGATCTGCTGCGCTCCGGCGGACGAATTGGAACTTCGTGAGGCATTAACTTTCGCCTTTAAGATCGGCAAGGCCGTCGCCATTCGTTACCCGCGGGACATCGTTTCGGAACCCATTATTCCCACCTTGCTCTACGAATTGGGCAAAGGCCGAATTGTCCGGGAAGGCTCCGATGCCGCCATCGTTGTCTATGGCGCTTTGATGAACCAGGCCTTTTCCGCAGCCAAAATGCTCTCGGTGGAAGGAATTGAGATCGCCATCGTCTCCGCGAGATTCGCCAAACCGCTTGATGAAGAATTAATTTCCGGTTTGCTCCAAAGCGGAAAACCTGTCATAATAATTGAGGATCACAGCAAAACCGGCGGGTTCGGCAGCGCCATTTTTGAATTGGCGCAAACCAGAGGTTTGCCCATCGACAACGTCGTTCACATGGGACTGCCCGCCGATCAGCTCGTTGCCCACGCCAGCAGAGACCGGCAACTGCAGGAAGTGGGACTTGATGACGCTGGAATCGTCCGAGCGGTCAAAGACGCGATGGCGCAAAAAAATACGAACATTCGTCTGACCCCGGCCTAAAGTCAACATACGTTATCTTTAGTGAATTTGCGTTTAGCAAAATAAAAAGCTATGACAAAAAAGAAACGGACCATCCTGGTATTAGGTGATTTGACTCGTCCGGGAGTGGCCCCTGTCTTCAACACCCTGACCCGGCGACTCTCGACCCTTGCCGACGTCAAATCGATCGATCTTGCCACTGGCCCGGTGCCCAAAAGTTCCCGCGGCGACCTGGTCATTGTCCTGGGCGGAGATGGAACTATTTTGAGCGTGGCCCGATCGCTCGGGAAAAATCAGGTTCCTATTCTAGGCGTCAATCTGGGCAAATTGGGATATCTCGCCGAATTCAGTCCGGACGATATCGATCTGCTCCTGGATGACATTCGCCGGGACCACTTGAACATTTCGCACCGGCTGATGCTTTCGACGGAAATTTGCGATGGAAAAACTTCATTTTCCACTTTGGCCATAAATGACATCGTCGTTCAGGCCGGTCCTCCATTTCGAATGATAGAATTAAACCTCTGTATAGATCAGCAGGACCTGACGACAATCGAGGGCGATGGTGTCATCGTCGCCACTGCCACCGGATCAACCGGTCATAATCTTTCGGCGGGCGGACCGGTGGTCGATCCTTCCATTAACGCCGTGGTCTTAACTCCCCTGAACGTTCACTCTCTGACCCACCGCCCTTTGGTTTTGTCCGGTGCGGCGGAAATTTGCATCACAGCGATTCGAGTCAATCCCGGCAGCGCCGTCATTATCGACGGCCAGGTCTCAAAACCGCTTGCCTCTGGGGCTCGGATCAATATCCGTCCGTTCGGCCATCCTTTCCTGCTGGTCCAAAATCAGAAATATAGTCGTTGGAATACTCTTCAAACCAAGTTACACTGGGGACTTGGGCCGAACTACAAATAAATTTTAGATCCCCGATCAAGTCGGGGACAAGTTTTGGATTGAAGATGACGGAATCACTTAAAGACAGATTTCTGGCCGAGAGCGGCCATCAGCTTTATAACGGCAATGAATTGCTGATTAAGGGAGCATTTGAAACTCCCGGCGGAGTTCATCTTTTAACCGGGTATCCCGGTTCGCCCATCGCCACCTTTTTCGACACTCTGGGCAAACTCTCCAGTCTGCTGAAGGACAAGGGAGTTTGTGCCCGGATCGCCAATAACGAAGCCATCAGCGTGGCGATGGTTAATGGTTCTCAGATGATGCCGTTGCGTGCTATGACGGCGTTCAAAAGTGTCGGCGGACACGTCGCTTCTGATGCCCTGGCGTTGGGGAATCTCGTCGGCTCGCATCCCGGAGGAGGGGCTGTTATTATTTTCGGGGACGATCCGTGGTCCGAATCCACCCAGGTTCCCGCGGATAGCCGATTCCTTTGCCAGCACTTGCGCATCCCTGTTCTTGAACCTTCCACTCCGCAGGATGTCAAAGATTTTATTCCGATGGCCTTTCGTCTAAGCCATGCCTCCGGACTCTACATGGGTTATATCCTGACAACTCTTCTCGCCGACGGCGGGGGGGCGGTTGCGGTAGGGAAAAATTACTGGCCCGAACAATCAATGAACAATCCGGGCACGATTGTCACCAATCAACTGGATTTGGAAAATACCGTCTTGCTGCCGCCCAAGACCGGAAGAAAAGAAGTCCAGATGCCCGAGCGGGTTGCCCGCCTGCTGGCCGAAGCCAGGACTATCGGCATAAATAAAATCATCGGTCCGGTCGGTCGAACTAAAATCGGATTTATCGCCTGCGGAGCGGCGTTTCAATATCTGACCGCCGCGATGGAAGAACTGGGGATCGCCGACCGATTGCCTATTCTGAAAATGGGGATGACTTATCCCCTGGACGATCAGAAGATTGCCGAGTTCGCCTCTCTTGTGGAGCATCTGGTCGTCATCGAGGAACGCCGGATGTTTCTCGAAGTTCAGATCGCCGAGATCATCCTGCGGGCCCGGCAGTTAAATCCGGGTTTGAAATTCGCATCCGTCTGGGGAAAGAAATTCCCCTCCCAACACGATGGGTTCCCCGCGGTTCTCGGATTGAATTCGTCAATTGTCATCGACAAAGTCGTTAAACTTCTTCGTCTGGTCGATCAGCCTTTTTATTCGCGTTTTGCCCAGCGGTTTGAAGAACAGCTAACGCGGATTCGGCGTACTGGCAACGGCGAACTGAATATTTCGCCGCGTACTCCGACTTTTTGCCCCGGCTGCCCGCATCGGGACTCGGCGAACGTTCTGCTCGAAATCGGCGAGCAATTTAAAGACACCGCGTACATGCGAAAAGTCCATCGGCGGAAACCCGCGGACCTGGTTTTTCACGGTGATACCGGTTGTTATACCATGCTGATGTTTCCGCCCAACTCGCCCCTGATGCACAACTATAGCGGAATGGGACTCGGCGGGGCCACCGGAGCGGGGATTGACCCCTTCATCACCAACAAGCAGGTCGTATTCATGGGCGATTCCACATTTTTTCACTCCGGGCAGATCGCCATCAGCAATTCGATCAAGTCTCAGCAGGACATCACCTACATCATTCTCGACAACCGCACCACCGCCATGACGGGCCATCAGCCGACACCGGGCCTCGATGTCGAT
This sequence comes from Phycisphaerae bacterium, assembly GCA_041658725.1. Taxonomy (GTDB): domain Bacteria; phylum Planctomycetota; class Phycisphaerae; order JAAYCJ01; family JAAYCJ01; genus JBAZZQ01. The sequence goes on from JBAZZQ010000005.1 coordinate 77,699, forward strand.
CTGCTCGGTGACCAAACGCCGGGACAAAGTATCGACCAGATCGTACAAGCCATCACCGCCTCCGGCGGATGTAAGGTGGTCCGGGCCAATCCCGCCGACCGAAAATCCTATAAAAAGCTTCTTGAGCGAACGATCCTTCGGGACGGGGTTAAAGTAATCATCGCGGACAAGGAATGCGGGATCGTCGCCAATCGCCGAAAATTAAAACAGCAGCGGGCGGAACAGCGGCATAGCGGATTCGTCGCCCGCGAGATGTTTATGAATATCACGCCCGAACTTTGCGAGTTTTGCCTGGAATGCGCGACCATGACAGGATGCCCGGGACTCAATATCGAACCAACTCTGTACGGTCCGAAAATCGTGACCGATCTTTCCTGGTGCGTCAACGACGGGGCCTGCGCCAAACTCGATGCCTGTCCCAGTTTTGAACAGGTCGTCGTCCTTCGCCGCCAGCCTCCGCGGCCGCGCGGGCATCAGATCAAGCTCGAAAAATTGCCTGAACCGAAAACGCAATTTTCCGGGTCGCCCTGGCGGGTCCACATCGCCGGGATCGGAGGAATGGGAATCGGAGTCGCCGCCGCCATTCTTGTTCGGGCCGGCGACCATGAAGGATATAACGTCCTATTCGCCGACAAAAAGGGATTGGCGATCCGAAACGGGGGCGTTTTCAGCCAGATTATTTTCTTTAAAGATCGCGCCTCGTATTCACAATCCATCCCATACGGGTCCGCGGATTTATTAATCGGTCTGGATATTCTGGAAGCGGCTCGGGCGGTCGATCCTAAGGGTTTATTCCGCGTCGCCTCGCCGGATAAAACCACCGCCGTTCTCAATATCGACAAAGCACCCACGATCATGACCCTTTGCCGAACGGATGATTTCGATCCGGCAGAGCTGGAAAAAATGATCCGCCATCGGACGCGAAACGACGGATATTTTGCCCATAACATTACCTCCATCTGCGAACGGCTTTTCGGAACGAAACTTTACGCCAATATCACCATGCTGGGTCTGGCCTATCAACAAGGATTAATCCCCGTCTCGCTGGAAAGTTTGGAATGGGCTATTCGTGAGAGCATCCGTGTTGATTTCAAGAAGAACATGCGAGCCTTTAACCTCGGTCGGAAATTGGCGGCACATCCGGCGCTTTTCGCGGAAAAACCCGCGCCCAAGACCATTGCCCGGGTGGTCCGCGAAAAGGCCAATATTCTCAAGCGAACCCGGCTGGGCGGACCGGCCGTCGCCCGGCAATACAAATATCTGACCTATTCGAACCTCCGTGCCTGCCGTGAACTCGATAAATCCACCATGATGGAAATCGCCCTGCGCCTTTACGATTTAATCAAATTCGAAAATCTCTCTTACGCCCAGCAGTATATGGATCGCATCAAGGCCATCTATCGCCGGGACCGGCTTGAATTCGATTTCGCCGTTACCAAATCCGTGGTCCGCAATCTCTACAAACTGATGCTGATCAAGGATGAATTCTACGTCGCATCCGTCCTTACCGGTTATGAAAAACAGCGGCGCGACGCGCACCGGTACAACGTCAACCCCGCCAATGGCGACCGTATCAAATATCAACGTGTCTTCCATCCGCGTATCTTAGGTAAAAAATTCTCAATCCCCATGCCGCACTGGTCCATGCAGGTCTTAAAGCAGATGAAATTCGTCCGCCGATTCCTGCCATTCTATCATATCGAGGATCGTCGATTTCTGAACTGGTACAAACAGTTGCTGGATGGATTTACCTATCGCAGCGACCGCGAGTATCAGCAATATTTATCGGCCATTACCGCCGTGGACCAGGTTCGAGGATATCGCGAATATCGCACCCCCACCATGACCCTGGCTCGGCAGCAGGCGGAGGATATTTTAAGCGGGATCACACTTAATCCACATGACGACGATCAATCGTCCGGAAAGCTCTCCTCGGCCATCTTCACCAATCCGGACATTTCCTTGTCAGGAGTTCGCCAACCGCATATAATTGAAAAGCTGAGAAAGCTGCTTAAACCGTGGTAAATGACGCTTTTTAAGAGAAAGGGGCGATTTAAATGCGATATATGATAATAGTTGCTCTTTTCGGTTTTTACACTGTCGCTTTAGCTCAATATGCTCCCGCCGTTCGTCCTAACGCACTCGACGCCTCTCCCCAAATCGGCAGCGGGGGATACAATGCTCCTGTCCGACTTTATAACTATAATTATAATAGCGGAGGTTTCGGAAACCTTTATATCACCGGGAATGTTTCGGGAGGAAAATCATTTCGAGGATTTGTCCCGTATTCCGATCCCACGCAATTTCAAGGGAGGTTGGGCAGTAGCGCCTTGGGCGCGTTTCAACGCGATGCCATCGACCTTCAAAGAGTTCAACAAGGATACTCAAACCGTCAAACCTTGCCTTATTATAATAGAAGTTCGACCATCCTTCCTCTCTCCGCCGTGCGGCAGGGATTGAATACGCCTGGAAGCTCCATGCCCAGATTACAGGCACAGCCGTTTTCTGAAAGCTACGGATTACGGGCCGCCATCGCTCTGCCGCTGCCGTCCACGGAAACGATTGCCACGCTGCCTAAAAATCTCAAACCGACGGATATCCTTGTACCCGGCATTCTCGTCCCCCGGGACACACAGAACCAGATGGAAATAACGTCGCCTCTTTTACCGTCTCCTGTAGAAAAGATTCCACCGAAAGAAGTCGCCGTACCCGAGCAACCATCGCTCGAACAGCCTCCCACGGAACAACCCCCCGTCAATGAACAGCCGCAGCAGGACTTTGCGACCTTTTTGGAACTCCAGGCGGAAAAGGCGGAGAAACCCAATATTGTCGCCGGCCCGCAACCGGAATATTCCGAAATCGCCAAACGTCTGGCTGTCGAAGGAAAATTCACCCCGAATCCCCCCAAACCGCCTGTGCGGGAAAGACCTGCTGCCGCTAAAGCGTTACCGCTGGTTTCCGAACTGTTTGGAAAAAGAAACGATCCATTTTCCCGGATCATGCGGGCGGCCCAAAAATCTCTTAACCAGGGTCGATTTTACGACGCGGTCCAGCAGTATTCCCAAGCCCTTTCGATCAACCTCGACGATCCGCTTCCTATTTTCGGGCAAACCAACGCTTTTCTTGGCGCCGGTGACCTGCGAACCGCGGCAGATCATTTACAGCAGGCCTTAAAAAAATTCCCGAAGTTCCTTCGCCTCTCCTTTGATGGTCCACGTCTTCTCGGCGGTAAAATCATCCTTGATCGCCGCCGCCGTCAGTTGCAAACGATAGTGGAAAAAAATAACGACCGGCAACTGATGCTGCTGTTGGGATATGTGGAAATTCTTTCCGGTCAACGGGAGTCGGGTCTGAAACGAATCGGTGCCTCCGGCTTGGTAGCCCGTGATTTTTGATACTCCCGCCTATCTCATCAAAGGACCAAATTAGCTTGACTTGGAAGGGTCTGAAAGCTATTTTTGTTTGTTTTAGCCCCAGAGATGATCAGCTGGGCGCAATAACTTAAAGTAATCAGGAGCATTGAACCGTGGGATATGATTGCGTAGTGATGATTAAGCAAGTGCCGGACACCAAGGCGGTGACGGCCAAAGCGATGAAAGAGGACGGAACGGTCAATCGCGCGGCATTGCCGGCGATTTTCAATCCGGAAGATTTAAACGCCCTCGAAACGGCATTGGAGATCAAGGATCAGTACGGCGGGACGGTTACTGCGATTACGATGGGTCCGCCCAACGCGTGTGAAATTCTTCGCGAGTCGCTGTATCGCGGAGCGGATCGCGTTATTTTGATTTCCGATCGCCGAGCCGCCGCCAGCGACACCCTCGCGACTTCGTACATTTTAGGTTGCGCCGCTCGCAACCTGCCACATGTGGATGTGGTCCTGTGCGGTCGTCAGGCCATCGACGGGGACACCGCTCAGGTCGGTCCGCAGTTGGCGGAAAAGTTGGGACTGCCCCAGGTAACCTATCTTGAAAAACTGATGGAAATGACAAATAAACATGTGGTCGCCAAGCGGAATCTCGGCAACGGCTGGGAAATGGTTCGTTCAAAACTGCCTGTGCTTATGACGGTGGTCGATTCAGCCAATATTCCCCGTCCGCCTGCCGCGAAATTAATGATGAAATATAAAAAAGTCCGAGGGGCGGTGGAAGTCGTCCGGGAAATCGCTGGCGAGAAAGACCCGAACGATCCGGCCTTGAAGGCACAAATCGATCAACGGATTAAAGAATTGAAACAGAAATGTCTGCTGATCGAACAGTGGAACCTGGACGATATCAAAGCCGATCTGCAATGGTGCGGGCGCGATGGTTCGCCGACCAAGGTCCATCGTATTCAGTCCGTCGTTCTCAAGGGGACCGGACATAAGCAATTTGCCCCAACGCAAGAGGGTATGAAGGACCTTATCCACAATCTCATCGAGGAACGGACGCTTGGGTAACGACTAGCCCCCTGTGGCAACAGGGGGTTCTTAAAAACTAGTTGATAATTACAATAGTTAAAATGATTTATTGTCCATCGAGGTGTAAACATGATACGTGTCAATCGTGAAGGTTCAGTATGGATTTTCGCCGAACAGGAGCTGGGACAGCTTTCGGATGTTCCACTGGAGCTTTTAAGCAAAGGCCGGGAACTGGCGGATAAGCTTGGCGTTCGGCTGGGAACTTTTCTGCTCGGTCAGGGTATTGGTGAACTGGCCGGTAAGCTGACGGCTTACGGTGCGGATGACGTCATTTGCGTCGAGCATCCGCTGCTCAAGGATTACCAGACGACCAGCTACGCACGGGTGATTTGTGACCTGATTCAAAAATATGAGCCGCAAATCGTTCTCTATGGCGCGACGGCGATGGGGCGAGACCTTGCTCCGCGTATCGCTTCGGAAATGAAGGCGGGTCTGACCGCAGACTGCACCGATCTGCAGATCGGCGATCACGAGGAAAAAGACGGCACGGTTCATAAGAATTTGCTCTTTCAAATCCGGCCTGCCTTTGGCGGGAACATTATCGCCACGATTATCAATTACGACCGCTGGCCTCAGATGGCAACAGTTCGGGAAGGGGTGATGCGAATGCCCGAACCGAATACTTCGCACAAGGGTAAAATCGTCAATGAAAAAGTCAATATTTCTCCGGAAGACCTGGCGGTAACGATTCTGGAAAAGCATCGCCAGGCCAAGAAGGTGAATTTAAAGGCGGCTCGAATTATCGTGGCCGGCGGGGCGGGGGTTGGGAGTAAGGATAATTTCAAATTGGTCTGGGACCTGGCGAACGCGTTGGGCGCGGCGGTGGGGGCTTCCCGTGCTGCGGTCGATTTGGGTTTCTGCGATCGTGATCATCAGGTCGGTCAGACGGGGACTACCGTTCGTCCGGCTTTGTATATTGCCTGCGGGATTTCCGGAACCGTTCAGCACCGTGCGGGCATGCAGGAATCAGCCAAGATCGTCGCCATCAATAGTGATCCGAACGCCCCGATTTTACAGCTCGCACATTACGGGATCGTAGGAGATATGAACGTGGTTATTCCGAAAATGATTAAAGCGTTAAAGGAACGGTCGTAAGCACAACCAATTGCACAGTTAGTTAATGAGGTTTAATAGATATGCCGAATTTTTTTACCGAAAATGAAGATATTGTTTTCAATTTCAACACGATGGACCTCGCTGCCCTGGCGAAGATTACCGAGGAAGGGTACAAGTTTACCCAGACCTTCGATTACGCCCCGGAAAACGCCGAGGACGCGATTGACAACTATCGGCGGATTTTGAAAATGCTCGGACAGTTGAGCGCCGAGTTTATCGCCGAACAGGCGGAAGGGGTCGATAAGGAAGGGAACCACCTGCTGGAAAGCGGGATGGTCAAATATTCCGAGGGCATTACCAAAGATTTGGATATGCTCGCCAAGGCCCAGGTGATGGGTTTCACGCTGCCGTATCGTTTCGGCGGATTGAATTGCCCGAACCTGATTTATACGATGGCGATTGAAATGGTTTCCCGGGCCGACGCGTCGCTGATGAATATTTTCGGTCTGCAGGGAATCGCCGAGACAATCAATGCCTTTGCCACCGAAGAACTCAAACAGCGATTTTTGCCCCCATTCTCAGCGGGTAAAATCACCGGGGCGATGGTCCTGACTGAACCCGACGCCGGGTCCGACCTTCAAGCGGTCAAGACGCGGGCCTACCAGGACGCCAATGGGAATTGGTATCTTAACGGGGTCAAACGGTTTATTACCAACGGCTGTGGAGATGTGCTGCTGGTCCTGGCGCGAACGGAAGAGGATCGCAACGACGGGTCCGGTTTGAGTTTGCTCCTTTGTGAAAAAGGACCGACGGTTAAAATTCGCCGGCTTGAGGAAAAGCTTGGCATTCACGGTTCGCCGACCTGCGAAATTTTCTTCGATGACACCCCGTGTTATCTGATCGGTGAGCGGCGAAGAGGACTGGTTCCTTACGTGATGAGTCTGATGAACGGCGCACGTGTCGGGATCGCCGCCCAATCGCTCGGTATCGCCGAAGCCGCCTATGCGGTCGCTCGCGATTATGCCCATTCCCGAAAGCAATTCGGCGTGGCCATCGAAAAACTCCCCGCCGTCCGCGACCTGCTGATGGAAATGAAAATTTATACGGAAGCGGCACGTGCGTTGACGTATGAATGCTCCCGCGTTGTGGAATACGAACGCTATTATCTCTGGCAGACCGAATCGGGCCAGGGCAGCGTTACCGATAAGGATGAGCTAAAGCGAATGAAAGACGAGTCCCGCAAATTTAAGCGACTCGCCGCCATGCTGACCCCGATGTGCAAATATTACAGTTCGGAGATGGCCAACAAAGTGGCTTACGATTCGATACAGGTTCTCGGCGGCAGCGGATACATGAAGGATTACGCCAGCGAGCGGCACTTCCGCGATGCGCGCATTACCAATATTTACGAAGGGACCTCGCAGCTGCAGGTTGTCTCCGCCGTTCGCGGGGTCGCCAGCGGAACAGCCGGCAAGGCTCTTGACGAATTCGCCGGCCAATCCTGGCCGACCGAATTTGCCGACCTGCTTGCCCTTCTCAAACAGGGCAGTGAGAACCTTGCCCAGTCGATGGTGGTCGTCAAGGAAAAGGGCGTCGAGTACATGGACCTTTACGGCAAAAAAATCGTCGATGTCGCCTGCGATCTCTACCTCGGATACCTGTTCCTTCAACAAGCCAGGCACAGCGACCGCAAAAAAGCTGTTGCCCAACGGTTCATTACCACAACCGCTTCCAGAATTATTTCCAACTGCCAACTGATCAAATCCGGCGACCGCAGTACGATGGACCAGTTCGGGACCATAGTCGGCGAGCTATCTGACGACGCCGCTTGATCCTGGAAAAGGAGCGAGCTGAGATGTGGACCGTTCCCACGGCTAGGCTGGGGAGATAAAGATTTGTTGTAACCGACCACCCATCCTTGTCATCATCCGGCTTGACCGGATGATCCAGGGGTGCGGACTGGATCGTCCGGTCAAGCCGGACGATGACAAGGGAGAGGATCGGGGTTTGAACGGTTACGATTTATTTGTCGTTTGGTTTTCAAAGCTCGTTGTGTTTCGGGGGCATCGGGATTATAATCACGGATGTATTACTTTATAGAAGGAGTGTGTCCATGCGCGAGGGTAGTTTTAAGTTCAGCGTTCGGGGTTTAATTTGTTTTGTTGTCATCATTGGCCTGATGGCCAGGACAAAATCGGCAGCCGCCACTTCCAGGCCGACCACTCAGCCGGTGACCGCTCCGGAAAGTTCTCCACAGGCGGTAAAACTCCTGCAGAAAGTCCAGGCCAAATACGCGGTAATGAAGACTTATTCGGATGAAGGGCAAGCCGTTTCTGATATAGATCTTTCAAAAGTGGATTTTAAAAAAATTCCGAATCTGACGACGCGGAAACAAAAAATGATAGAGGAATCTTCCCTCTTAAAAAATGCTAAAAAAAAGGTTTATGACTTTTCCATGAAATTGGGCCGGCCTGATTGTTACCTGATTGAATGGAAGCAGACGATGGGGGGGAATATTGTACCTCTTGATGGTGCGGTATGGTCAGCCGGAGAAGGTGATTTTGTCCAGACGAGATCTCAAAGCGCACCGAGGAAAATGAAGGATCGGTTCAGTGCGTTGAGGAATGCTGGCAATGTTTCCGGAAGGGCGACCATGACCATACCTTTTATTTTCTTTAATGAAACGTCCATGCCCCTTGTGACTATGAAAAGCCTGGCCATGGAGAAGGAAGAACGGCTCGATGGCGACTTGTGTTATGTCATTTCCGGGCGTGCCGGAGGTCATAAGACGTTTTTGTGGATATCCAAAAAGACCTTGCTGATCCGTCAGAAGCGTTTTCTCTTTGGAGGCGAATCCGCTATAAAGAAGACCCCGATTACACCGGAAAGTGTGAAAAAGACCCTAAAGGCCATGGGCCAGGAGCCGACGACCCAGGCGGTCGAACGAATGAAAACGAATATGGAATTGGCTAATATGCTCTCGACCAGCGTGAAGGGGTCGATCATTGAAACCCATCGAAATATTGTGGTAGATGCTCCGATTAGTAAAAAACAGTTCAAGTTTAAAGTGCCTGCGACACAGACGTCGCCGGCAAAAAAATAATCCTCTGTTGAAGGAACGCTGCACATGAGCAAATTTTATTTTGGTTTGGATGCCGGAACATCGGGACTTAAAACCGTTCTGATCGACCGTAGCGGAAAAGTCGTCACGAGCAATACGCAGAATTATCCTGTCTATTGCCCCAAACCCTTGTGGTCCGAGCAGGACCCCCAGGACTGGTGGGAGGCGGCGGTCAAGGGCATCCGTCTGGCGATGAAAGAGACTCGTGTCGATCCTGCCGGTATCGGAGGGATCGGATTGTCGGGGCAGATGCACGGATCGGTTTTCCTGGCCGATGATTTAAATTTAAAGCCCCTTCGCCGGGCCATTTTGTGGAACGATCAGCGAACATCCGATCAATGCGAACATATCGAAAAAATCGTGGGTGGTCGAAAAAAATTGATTCAAATGGTGGGCAATCCCGCCCTGACCGGATTTACCGCGCCAAAAATCCTCTGGCTCAGGGACCATGAGCCGAACATCTACAACAAAGTCAAACATATCCTCTTGCCGAAAGATTATCTTCGTTTGTGTCTGACCGGTGATTATGCCACGGATGTTTCCGATGCCTCCGGAACGTTGCTGTTCGATGTCCGCAAACGAAAATGGCACTTGGAGCTTATAAAGAAATTACGTCTCAAACCGGAGTGGTTTGCGAAGTCTTACGAATCGCCCCAGGTTACAGGCTATATGAATGCCTTTGCCGCCAAGCTTACCGGTTTGCCCGTGGGCGTGCCCGTGGTTGGCGGCGGCGGCGACCAGGCATGCGGAGCGGTGGGAAGCGGGATCGTCAGTAAAGGAATTGTCTCTGCCACACTGGGAACTTCGGGCGTCGTGTTCGCGTATTCCGACACACCGCAATTCGACCCGGAGGGCCGGGTCCATACCATGTGCCATGCCGTTCCCGGAAAGTGGTGCGTTTTCGGTTGTATGCTCGCGGCGGGAGGATCGTTCCAATGGTTTAAAAATACTCTGGGCCGACAGGAGATGGAACAGGCCAAAGGCCGAGCCCTGGACCCGTATGATCTTCTGATAGATGAAGCCAAAAAGGCCCCTCCCGGATGTGAAGGACTTTTCTTTCTACCGTATCTGACCGGAGAGCGATGTCCGCATCCGGACCCCAGAGCCCGAGCCTGCTTTATCGGAATGACCGCCCGTACAGATCGGCCGGCGCTCATTCGCTCGGTCATCGAAGGAGTAACCTTCGGAATGAAAGACCAAATTCAAATTTTACACCGGATGGGAATCAAAATCGATCAGGTTCGCGCTTCAGGCGGAGGAGCCAACAGCAGATTCTGGCGGCAACTCCAATCCGATGTGTATAATGTTCCCGTGGTTACCGTCAATGTAACCGAAGGATCCGCATTGGGAGCGGCGATCCTGGCCGCCGTCGGAACCGGGCAATTCAAATCCGTCCCTCTCGCCTGCGGAAAAATGATCAGGGGGATCGACGGGCTGAAACCCAATCCAAAACTGGTCAGGCTTTACGACAAGCATCACAAGGAATTTCAAAAACTATATGATTGTTTAAAATCGGAATTCCCGGTCATGGCCGGGCTTTAAGGAGGAAGTTGGTCGTGTCGAAAAAAATGATCGGGATAATGACGGTCGGTCTGGTGGCGGTTTTCGCTTTGGTCGGGTTTTCCCAACGCGCGGGACGCGGTCCTGCGGGGACGCAGCAGGTGGTTGTCGAAAAATCTGACGGGACCTTTGCCCGCGGATGGCTCAAAAAAGACAAAGGTAAAAGTACCTTTGTCGATGCCAAAGGCGAATCGGTGGAGTTGACCAAAAAAGATAAGACCTACACTCTGTCTCAAATGAACCAGGAATTTAAAAGAGTCCGGCAAAGCATTATGACGCAGGACCTGAAGGATATTGAGCGTAATTCCAAGATTATCAGTTGGGCCAAGAACCACAATCTTTACGAGCAGGTGGAAGAGTACGCACAAAAAAACATCCAGTTGAACCCATCCAATCCGGACCCGATCGCGGAGGAAAATTTGAAATGGGCCAGAGAACAACTCGATGCCATCAAAACCGGTCCCTCGGCCGGTCCCGGATCGGATTGGACGATGCAGGACGTTCAGAAGGTACGGTTTGCCCTCATCCCGCCACTGGGAAAACCGGCAGAAAATATGCTGATCACCTTCAAAAATAACGTGGTGAAACGTTTCTTTGAAAAAGAAGGTAAAGAAGGAAAATATGGGACGAAGGACGCGCAGCGGGAGTTTAGCCGAAAACCTCCCACCGAACAGGCCCAGATTATCAAACAAGAAACCGGAAATACCTATCAACCGGATATTAACATCGGAAAAGAGCCGACCGTGATGTTGGAATTTAAGCGGATTGTGCAGCCGATCGTCACTCGCGGCTGTTCCAGCATTAACTGTCATGGTAGTGGACATAACCCCCTAAAACTGGCGCCCAGGGCGGCCACCCCACCGGAAATTTACGCCAATTTTTACTCCCTCGACACTCATCGGTCGGAAAGGGGTACGATAATCGACCATGAAAATCCGAACCAATCGTTGCTCCTGAACTATCTGCTGCCTCCAATCCTGGCTTCGAATAATCTGACCCATGAACATGAGATACGCCCTCTGATCAAATCGAAAAGCGATCCGCGGTATCGGCAATTGGTGGATTGGATTAAATCCCTGCCCACCGAGCCGATTGATCGCCTCGCCAATCAGGAAAGTGTCACCACCACGAAACCAAAAAAAGAATCAGGGTTGTAAAATATGTTCTTGAAACCCAGATGCTTTTCCGCTTATTATTAACTACTGTGTTTCCTGTTTTAAACGCTAAGTGCAAAAGGAGTAACAATGGCTGTTTGTTTGAATCGCTCGAATGATGGCGAACCTCATTTGTTCACCAGTGAATCAGTAACGATGGGTCATCCGGATAAAGTGTCTGATCAGGTTTCAGATGCCGTACTCGACGCCATGCTGGCCCAGGATAAATATTCGCGGGTCGCCTGCGAGACGCTGTGTAAAAATAGTATGATCATGGTGGCCGGGGAAATCACAACCAGGGCCGTGGTCAATATTCCCGACGTCGTTCGCAAAACCGTTAAAAATATTGGTTATACCAGCGCGGAAATCGGCCTCGATGCGGATACCTGCACCGTAATGGTATGCCTGGAAAAACAATCGCCGGATATTTCCCGCGGTGTAACCGCCGGTGAGAAGCGAGAGCAGGGCGCGGGCGACCAGGGACTGATGTTCGGTTTTGCCTGCAATGAAACGCCGGTTTTGATGCCTCTGCCGATTTACCTGGCCCATCAGATTTGCGAACGGCTGGCTATGGTTCGTCAAAAAGGGATTCTACCCTGGGTCCGACCCGATGGAAAGGCTCAGGTCACGGTGGAATATGAAGGAAATAAGCCGGTTCGGATCGATACCATTGTCTGTTCCACGCAATATTCCGACGCGAAGGACTTTTTTAAGTTCGGATGGATTGATAAAGACGGCTGCATGACCGAAAAAGGGCGAAAGGTCCTTATCGAAAAGGTCATCCTCCCCGTAGTGCCGAAAAAATATCTGAAAGGAAATGTCAACTATCACATCAATCCGACCGGTCGATTCGTCGTCGGCGGGCCTCACGGTGATTGCGGGTTGACTGGTCGAAAGATTATCGTCGATACCTACGGCGGTCGGGGCTGCCACGGCGGCGGGGCCTTTAGCGGAAAAGATCCTTCAAAGGTAGACCGTTCCGCAAGTTACATGGCCCGATACATCGCCAAGAATATCGTGGCCGCTGGATTGGCGGACCTCTGCGAAGTGCAGCTCGCCTACGCCATCGGAGTGGCTAATCCGGTCAGCGTTCTGGTCGATACCCAGAACACCGGAAAAATCGATGACGGAAAACTGGCCAAACTTGTCCGGAAAATTTTCCCGTTGAAACCTGCGGGAATTATCGAACATCTGAAGCTCCTTCGACCGATTTATACGGAAACGGCCAGCAATGGTCATTTCGGACGCGAACTGCCCAATTTCACCTGGGAAAAAACCGACAAAGCGAAAATCCTGCGACAGGAAGCGGGAGTATAGAAAGTAGCCAGTGGCAAAAATCGGTTTGTAAGGTATAATGAATTTGGGGACGTGGTGTAATGGGAGCACGCAGCCTTCGCAAGGCTGAAATGGGGGTTCGACTCCCCTCGTCTCCAGTGGGTTATTTTTCAAATAATAAAGATTTGAAATTTAATCCGAAATTTAATACAATAGCCTGGGGCTTCAACAAAGGAGTTCCAGGCTATGTCATTTGAACCGAGAATATCCCAAAGGTAGACCCGCTCGTTATGTATCGGACAGACTCCGCAAACCCATTGTCGGCTTGTCCCGGATGCCGTCGCCTGATGATCGGTACTATGCCACCCATAGCAAACCGAGAAGGCATAGTAGGTAACGTAGAATAGTTATTGTTTTTTTGACAGGGGATATTGCCTGAGGTATCCTTGTCCATTATGAAAAAAGATGGACGATCCTTATCGCATGACGTGTTGGAAACCTTTGTTTGGCTGCGGTCCGGCTTCCATTGCTGCCTGGCAGAAGGCCGACCTCGATGTGAACGTCGTTCGATCGTTATGCCGTGCAAACCATACGCCGAGCGCATTAATTAATCCGTATCAGTATAAGTCGATCAACCCTTGATCGTTGCGGTGGGAGTGGGCAACGTTCTTTTAATCTCGTTTGTGCGATAGCCGAAACCGGGGCCCCGGATGGTGGACAAATCCAATTTGCCCTTTCTCCGGGTATACAGGCCGGGATGGACGTCGGCTTCCGTGACCGAAGCTTCCGGATAAAACTGCATGGCGTTGGTCTCCACGCCCATGATCGTTCCGGCGTTGGCGGCGAGCAGGCAGTGCGGAACCTGGGCGAGCATTGGATTGGTCAAGTCTTGCACCATTAGTGTCATTCCGTGTGCTTTGGCCCAGCATAGACTGAGCAACGCGCCTGTCTGGGTTTTGCAGGTCTTTAACGCCACGCCCGTCCAGCCGAGTTTTCGTCCGAGCCGGATCAGATGCCAGTCGTGGCAGCTTTCGTCCATGAAGAGCGGCTTACGAGCCGAGACGCTGTGGACGTCGATCTGATTGGTTTCGAGGTCGTAGGGGAACGGCTGTTCGACGTAGAGGATCATCGCGGCGATCCGCGCATGCTCGACCACCAGGTGGTCGAGGATATCGTTGACATAGGTTACATCCGTGACGGTGCAGTTAAAGTCCGCGGTGAGCCACTCGACTCCCTCCTCGATAGCGATCTGTCCGACCTTGACCAGACGGTCGTAATCCCAGGCTAAATCGTTTCCCCGAAGCTTGACCTTCAGGCACGTCAGGCCGTCGCGCTTGACCCAATCGCGAAGAAGGACGGGATAGCCGTCCCTGGGTTCCGACCCGGTCAGTTCCGACGGATCGATCGGGTCCTTGCCGCCTACAAGATGCCAGGCGGGTAATTCACGAGGGGGCTTGACGAAGAAATCTTCGGGATACTTTCCGGCGAAAGAAATATTCGTGCCTTCCTCGCCTGTCATGTAATGGGCGAGGTCGGCGTTCATGTATTTGGCGTTGTAGGTCTGGTAGACGGGAATCTTATTCAGCACCCCATACGCGTCGTGAAGGGCCAGATCGAACGCGGAGCAGCAGACCAGAGCTCCCAGCCAGGGCATCGGTTCAGAATCACCCCTGGACTGGTTGAACTCGGCGAGGAGCTTTTTAAGTTCCGTTTCCATGAAGAGGTTCCCGATCTCCATCGGGTGGCCGTAAAACTTGAATTTGGCCCAGGCGCCGGCGAGATGGACCGAGAAGGCTTTCATCGCCTCGTGGCGTTCCTCATAGCTCAGGGAACTCGGCCAGACCCAGGTCACGCTGAGCGGTGTCTCCCCCCAGCCTTCGGCGGTTTGACCCGCGGCGTTCCGCACCGTCATGCTGACGCGGGCGCAGGTGATAAAGGTCACCGTCTCAGTTCCGAACTTCAACGGCATACGCGTATTAATAGGAAGAAAATAAAGGGTCGAGGCCTGGGGCTGAACGTCTGTCTTTTTCATGCTCATATTATTTTCCTTCAATTCTCAAATTGACCGGAGAATGATCGCATGATCACTATCGTCAGGGTGCTACAAAAAAGCAAATATTTTTTTCGGACTATCGAAGCCAGGTTCGGGCAGTGGGCATTTGTTGTCGTCTTCGCAGGGCAATCGCATGAAAATATTTCACGTTATTCCTTCGGGTTGAATCCGAGGACTTTGAGCAGGTAGTCCCTCTGGTAGCCGGCCTTTCGCCGTTTTGTTTTAATCCCGAGCTTACAACTTTTTTCGTTCTTGAGCAACATCAGACCCACCCGCCGCAAACGGGCCAGGTTTTCCGCCGCGTACCCCGCGCGAACCCGGCAGGAGTCTTCGTTGAAGCATACATCCAGCAGCCAGTGCACCTGATTTTCAATTTTCCAGTGGTTTCGAACCAGGCAGGCGAGCTTTTGCGCGCACCGGCCGGAATGGCTGCTCAGAAAATACCGCCGTTCCACGCTGGTTTTACCTTTGATCGTTCGCCGGCATTCAATCGCGGTGATGCTGGCCAGGCCCGGAAACTCATGACGTTGCTTTAACCATTCGACCTGGCCGCTGGTCCAAGAGCGGCGCACTTCGATCCGCCCATGACCTTTTTCCGTGCATTCATATATATCGTGCGGATCGGAAAATCCGTTTTCGATCGCGTCGTCCAGATAGGTTCGAACATCCTCATGCAGCGAACCCTG